>CAWGSV010000006.1:0-241408 GCA_963825365.1 uncultured Acidobacteriota bacterium
AGGCGCCCGACGGCATGAGGCTGGACCGCGCGCCGCAATTCACCGCAAATCGTATCGAGGAACTTCCCACGCCGGATGAGTTTCAGAAAGACGCGCTCTCACTGATTGCAGGTATGAAAGCGTTGCGCGAAGCTCCCGTGGTGGACGAGGAGTATCGCGGTCCGGTCCTTTTTTCCAACGATGCTGCAACCGACATGTTTTTCGAGTTGATCGTGCCGAATATTTTGGGAAGAAGGCCCGCGCCTGGACGCCCCGCTCGCACGGTGGGCGCGTTTGCCAGCAGCTGGAGAGCGCGCGTGCTGCCCGATTTCTTTTCTGTGGTGGACGATCCGACGCTGGACACTTTCGCCGGGCATGGATTGGGAGGCAGCTACAAGGTGGACGATGAGGGAGTGACCGCGGCTGCTGTGACTGTAGTGGACAAAGGAATGCTTGCGAATTATTTGATCGGCCGAGTCCCCATCCGAGACTTCCCGGCTTCCAACGGACATGGCCGCGCCTCGGGCAACGGCAACACGGCGCCCGCCCCCGGCAATTTGTTCTTTCGCCCATCGAAGAGCAGCACGCGCGAGGAGCTGAAGAAACAGCTTCTGGACGAATGCCGCAATCGAGGCTTCCAGTACGGATATTTCGTGGATACGCTGGGGCCGCGCCTGGCTCCGAGAGTGCTGTATCGCGTGTGGACCAGCGACGGCCACGAAGAACTGGTGCGAGGAGCCGTGTTCAACGAATTGGATATACGCGCCCTGCGCAGCGATCTGGTTGCCGCGGGCAACGATCCGCTGGTCAGCAATCGCACGGGCTTGCCGTTCATGACCATCGTTAGCCCGTCGGTGCTGTTCGACGAACTGGAAGTCAAGCGCGCGGACAATACCAATGAGAAGCTGCCCAATTACCCTGCTCCCAGTCTGAGTTCCGCGGGAAATTGATTGAATGCCGTTAGGTAGCACAGGCACTCTTGCCTGTGCGGTTTTTGCGATTGATTAATTTGTGGAAGCGCTCAACTTTCAGAAAACCACACAGGCAAGAGTGTCTGTGCTACTTTTTTCCCATCCATAACCGAATCGCTGCCGGTAGTTGAAATGCAATTGCAGGATTTGCCGGACCTGCTAAGATGATTTGGGGCATCGGCATGAGGACTTCTTCCGCGGCAGCCACATCTGGTGCCGCTGGTGCCTGGGGCGGGCGGCTAATTGCCAATTTGTATGCCGCTGGTGAATCATTCCCGCCCGGTTGAGTAGTCCGCTTACAAGCCAAGTCGTCTTGTCAGCCGAAACCCAATGGCGCACGGTACATCTAACAGTGTGTGGCAGAGCGGCCGCAAAGCGAATCGAAGAGCGTCAATTGAGCGCGGGGGCAAGGAAATATGGAGAAAGATAGCGACATCAACGTATTGGGCATGGATCCCCAGGAATTACAGGAATGGGTTGAATCCTTTGATCAAGTAGTACGCGAGGAAGGCCAGGAATCGGCCGTCACTCTGCTGGACCGGCTGCGTGGGCGCGCACATTCCCTGGGCCTTTGTCTTCCATTTACCGCCAATACTCCCTACATCAACACAATTTCCGCCGACCATCAGGCCATCTTTCCGGGAGATCAGGAAATCGAGCGGCGCATCAAGAGCCTGGTTCGCTGGAATGCACTGGCCATGGTAGTTCGCGCCAACCGAGTCGATCACAGCATCGGCGGGCATATTTCCACATACGCCTCCGCAGCCACGCTGTACGAAGTAGGCTTCAATCATTTCTTCCGCGGGCGCACAGACCAATTTGAAGGCGATACCATTTATTTCCAGGGACACGCTTCTCCCGGCATGTATTCACGTGCTTTTTTGGAAGGCCGCTTGTCCAGAAAGCAGCTGGAAAATTTCCGGCGTGAACTGCGCGAGGGCGGCGGACTGACCTCTTATCCACATCCCTGGCTGATGCCGAATTTCTGGGAGTTCCCGACAGTTTCCATGGGGCTCAGCCCGCTCATGGCTATTTACCAGGCCCGCTTCAACCGCTATCTGGAAGATCGTGGCCTCAAGCCACGCAACAACGCAAAGGTTTGGGCGTTTCTAGGCGACGGCGAAACGGACGAGCCGGAGACGCTGGGCGCCATCACTCTCGCCTCACGCGAAAATCTGGACAACCTAATTTTTGTAATCAACTGCAACTTGCAGCGCCTGGACGGCCCGGTGCGCGGCAACGGAAAAATTGTGCAGGAACTGGAAGCCGCATTCCGCGGTGCGGGATGGAATTGCATCAAGGTTCTTTGGGGAAGCGATTGGGATCCCCTTTTCGAACGGGACACGGAAGGGCTGCTCGCCAAGCGCCTCGGCGAAATGGTGGACGGAGAGATGCAGAAGCTCACCGTCGAATCAGGCGCGTATGTTCGCCAGCAAGTGTTTGGCGGAGATCCGTCCCTCCTGAAAATGGTTGAGGACATGCCCGATGAAGCGCTGCGCACGCTGCGACAGGGCGGCCACGATCCACGCAAGGTTTACGCCGCGTATAAATCGGCGTCCGAACATAAGGGTTCCCCCACCGTCATTCTGGCTCGAACCATCAAGGGATACGGCCTGGGCGAAAGTGGCGAAGGTCGAAACATCACCCACCAGCAGAAGAAGCTCAACGAAGAGGAGTTGCGCGAATTCCGTTCGCGCTTTGGCATTCCCATCAGCGACGAGCAACTGGCCGAAACGCCGTTTTATCTGCCCCCCGAAGAAAGCCGTGAAATTCAGTACTTGCGTGCGCGAAGGCAGGAACTGGGTGGCTACGTTCCCACTCGCAAGGTGCGCTCCAAGTCCCTGGCCGCGGAACACGATGCGCTCTTCCGCGAATTCCATTCCGGCAGCGACGGCCGCGAAGTTTCCACCACCATGGCCTTTGTCGGAATGCTGCGGCAGATGCTGCGCGACCCGGAGATTGGAAAACTTGTTGTGCCAATCGTTCCGGATGAAGCCCGAACATTCGGAATGGAATCCCTATTCCGGCAAGTGGGTATTTACAGCAGCCGCGGGCAGCTCTACGAACCGGTCGACGTGCATACGTTGCTGTACTACAAGGAAGCCAAAGACGGGCAAATTTTGGAGGAAGGCATTACCGAAGCGGGCTCCATGGCATCGTTCATCGCCGCGGGCTCGGCCTATGCCACCCACGGGATCAACACGATTCCCTTCTTCATTTACTATTCCATGTTCGGATTGCAGCGCATCAGCGATTTCATCTGGGCCGCGGCGGACATGCGATGCCGCGGATTCATGCTGGGCGGAACGGCTGGGCGCACCACGCTGGCGGGCGAAGGATTGCAGCACCAGGACGGCAATAGCCACGTTCTGGCGTTGCCCATCCCCACGATGCGCGCCTACGATCCGGCGTTTGCCTACGAGATTGCTGTCATCATTCAGGATGGCATTCGCCGCATGTACAAGGACGGCGAAAATCTTTTTTATTACATCACAGTCATGAACGAAGCCTATGCCATGCCTCCCATGCCGGCCGGCGTGGAAGATGGAATTCTCAAGGGCATGTACAAGTTCCGCGCGTCGGAAATGAAGAATCCAAAGCTTCGCGCGCAGCTCTTTGGCAGCGGAGCCATTCTGCGCGAAGCATTGAAGGCGCAGGAAATTTTGATGCAAAAATACGGCGTGGCTGCGGATGTGTGGAGCGTCACCAGTTATAAGGCGCTATACAGCGACGGCATTGACACGGAACGCTGGAACCTGCTGCATGCGGGCGAAACGCCGCGCGTGCCGTATGTTACGCAGTGCCTGGCGAAATCCGAAGGCGTGCTGGTCGCCGCCACCGATTATCTCAAGGCGCTTCCCAATCTGATCAGCCGCTGGACGCCGCGCCGACTTGCCTCGCTCGGAACCGACGGGTTTGGACGCAGCGAAAGCCGCGAAGCGCTGCGGGACTTTTTCGAAGTGGATGCGCGATTCATCACGCTCACCACATTGTATGAATTATTTCTGGAAGGGAAAATTGAGGCGTCGCTGGTGCAACAGGCAGTCAAGGATCTGGACATCAAACTTGACAAGCCAAACCCGCTCTTCTCTTAACTGAATATGGATATCAGCGCACCCCAGCGCGCTCCCGAAAAATCGCGCAGACTCGACCTTACTGTAGTTGCGGCTCTGATCCTGCGCGACTCCAGAATTCTTGTGTGCCAGCGGCGACGCGACGATACGCACAGCCTGCAATGGGAATTTCCCGGCGGCAAAATTGAACCAGGCGAAACTCCCGAGGAAGCCTTGGTGCGCGAGCTTCGCGAAGAGCTGGGAGTTGAGGCTACCATCGGCAAGGAACTTTTTCGGACCCGGCATCGCTACCGAGAATCCGGGCGGGAACTGCAACTGATTTTCCTTCAGGCAATTGTTGACCGTTCCGCTGCGCTGCAAAACCTGGTATTCGAAGGATTCGAGTGGGCCGAGCCTTCGGCTTTACCGCGATACGATTTTCTTCAGGCTGACAAGGAATTTGTGGCATTACTAGCTTCAAACGCGATTCCGCTGGATTGATTTTGTAGCACAGGCACTCCTGCCTGTGCGCTTTTCTAAATATTAAACGAATCTACGAAGTGATCCATGGCAAAAACCACACAGGCAGGAGTGCCTGTGCTACTTAAGAGCCGCACTTGGAGCGCGCTGGAAAAATGGATATGATGTGTCGGCTCCAGTCAAACCGAATCGCGAGGGACATTCAATGGAAACGATACGCACGGAAAACATTAGCTTGCAGGTGGCCGACGGAACGTCCATGAACGCATACGTGGCGGCTCCCGCGGAGGGCGCAAAAGCGCCTGGATTGATTGTGTTTCAAGAAGCCTTTGGCGTGAACGGCCACATCCGCGATGTTGCCAACCGCTTCGCGAAACAAGGCTACGTGGCCATCGCACCGGAACTGTTTCACCGCACCGGCCCAGGCTTCGACGGTGCCTACGATAATTTCCCGGCCTGCATGCCGCACATGCAGGCGCTGACGGCGGACGGCATCATTGCCGACGCGCGCGCGGCATTCGATTGGCTGCAGAAAGATCCGCGCGTGCTGCCCAACGCAACCGCCTGCGTTGGCTACTGCATGGGCGGGCGCGCCTCGTTTCTCGCGAACTCAGCTCTTCCGCTAAAGGCGGCAATTTCCTATTACGGTGGCGGGCTTGTACCCGCGCTTCTGCCGCGCGCCGCCACGCAAAATGGTCCAATCCTTTTTTTCTGGGGCTTGCTCGATGCACACATCCCCAAGGAACACGTTCGCGCGGTGGTCGACGCCATGCAGGAAACCAACAAAACGTTTGTGAACGTTGAATTCTCGGACGCCAACCACGCATTCTTCTGCGACGCTCGCCCCGCCTACAAGGAAACCGCGGCCAAGCAATCCTGGGCGCTGGCCCTGCAGTTTTTAGCGACGTATGTGAAGTGAGTTGAGAGTCAAGAATTGAGAATTGTTTCACGAACCACGATTTACGGACCACGATTCACGGCTCCTTCGGAGGCAGCACCATGGATCAACGAATGCTCGACACTCTGAAAATAAAAGAAGTTGTCGAGAACTGGGCCGTGTTTCGCGACTCCGGCGATTGGGAGCGCTTCCGCAGCGTTTGGCACGAAGAGGGCGTGATGATGGCCACCTGGTTTCAAGGGCCGTTCGAGGAGTTCATCCGAGTCAATCAGGAGGGTTGGAACAAGGGCGTCAGCATTCTGCACCTGCTTGGCGGAACGTCGGTGGAGATCGCGGGCGCGCGCGCCATCGCGCAAACAAAAATGACGATTTCGCAGCGCGCTCCAGTGCATGACGTGATGGTGGATGTGCTTTGCACCGGCCGCTTCTACGATTTTTTCGAGCAGCGCAACGATCGCTGGGCCATTGTGCTGCGGCGCCTGTTCTATGAAAAAGATCGCATGGACCCTGTGGATCCCTCAAAAACGGTGCAGCTCGACCCGAAAATTCTGGCTCAGTTCCCCGAAGGCTACAGGCACCTTGCCTACCTGCAATCCGGCCTGGGATTCAAGGTCAAGACGGATATGCCTGGACTCAGAGGCCCTGACGCGGAAGCGCTATACGCACTGGGAAAGAAATGGCTGGCCGGCGGGGCTATTTGAAAGCAACGGGAGCACAATGCAATTTTATGTTGTCATACTGAGCGAAGCGAAGAATCTCTCTTTCTTTTCTCTGCCTGAAACCTCGGAGAGATTCTTCGCTTCGCTCAGAATGACAAACAATTTTGGGACTTTTCCTGAACGTATCAACCCTTTAATTGACGCGCGATGAAGGCCTTGACCATCTCCTGCGCGCGGTCAGTTAGCGGGCCGGGGGTGGCGACCCACTCGTGCTCGGCGCCTTCGAAGATCTCGAATTGGATGTCGCCGCCGGCCGCCTTGTAGGACGCAACGAATTTTTTCTGAATCTCCGGCAGCACGTTGTCGTCGAGCGAGCCTGCCATGATCAGGAACGGCACGAGCGTGACTTTCTCGTGGCGGTCGAGGATCTCCTGCGGATTCGATTCGTGGATGGTGTCCCACGGATTGAAGAAGAGTAGTGTGGTTCTTCATCATGTCGTCGCGCTTCAGATTCTCCGCATTCTTGTAGCGCGCCAGCGGATCGCTGACCGGCGAGCGCATCGCGGCGTATGCCACGCTGGCGTCGACATTCGGCGCTTCGGCGAAGTGGAATGGCGTTGTAGCGCGGATCGTGCGGGCGCATGCCCAGAAGTTCGGCGACGTGGCCGCCGCTCGAACTTCCGTAGATGCCGATCTTTGACGGATCGCCATTCCACGTGGCCGCTTTCGATTTCAGCCAGCGCACGCCGTAGTTTGCATCCTGAACGCAAGCCGGGTACGGAGCTTCCTTTGCCAACGTCATATCGATGGCGACCACGAGCACGCCGCTGCTCGGCGATGGCGCGGTCCATCGGCTCCTCAGCGGTGCGGTCTTTGGCGTTCCAGGCGCCGCCGTGCAGATCGAGCACGGTTGGGAACGGCCCCGGCCCTTTCGGCTGATAAATGCGGGCCTTCAGCATGCGTCCGGCCGAGTTGCGTCGCATCTCGACTTCGCTCACCGTGATCTCAAATTTCGCCGCCGGGTCGTATGCCGTCTTCGCAGCCGCATCAGCCGCCAAACAAGGCGCGATCCAAAGATCGACGCAATGGGCAAGCCCGGCTGTGCCGATCGCAGTCAGCGTCTTAAGAAAATGCCGACGTCCGAGTGTCTGCTTGTTCATCCTGGCCTCCGTGCAAAGCGATCGAGAACCGTGTTCTCGCAGTCGATTCCCACGAGATTATTCCAAGGGCCGGCGATTCGAACCGAGAAGGTTTGGGTCTTGACGGCCCGGATGAACATTCTTATACACCCGACGACCTGCTGAGTGAACTAAATGTTCTTCCTCGCATAGCGCCCAAGCGCGAGCCGCACTATAAACAGCACCATTTTATTTTTGTGCAATGAAATGTGATACCCTTCCGCACCTATGCCGCTGACGCTTCAGAAGGACAAAGTGGGCGATGTTATCGTGTTCCGCTGCCAGGGGCGAATTGTCTTGGGCGACGAAATTCGCGCGCTGCAGGCAGGCGGTGACTCCCTCCTCATGCGAGACGCGCAGGGTCCTGCTGCACCTCGGTGAGGTCAGCTTTATTGACAGCGCGGGTATTGGCGCCATGGTGCGCCTGCTTAGTCACCTGCGGAGTCACGGCTGCGAGCTCAATCTTTGCCAACTCTCCGAGCCGGTCGAACGCGTTCTTCGAGTCACAAATCTTGTAGGCGTTCTGCCGTGTTATGCCACCGAGGAGGAGGCGATTCGCGGGCGCGAAGACGAATTGCAGTCGGCGGCGGCTGCCGGCGCCGAACGCCAAGTTAAAAATCGTGTGCGCGGATACGTCGCGTGAAGTGCTCGAGTATGTGTCCGCTCTTCTCAAACGCTTCGGCTACGAGGTACTGGCGTCACGCCATGCCTCCGACGCCCTGACGCTGGTCATGGTGAGCTCCCCGCACGTGGTGATCTGCGGTCCGGGAATTCAGGCTGACGGAAAAACAGTGCAAAAGATGCGTGAGAGTTCGCCCAAGGCGCGCCTGATTTTCCTGCCGACTGATTTTTCCGTCACGGACGCCGGTGACGCCGGAACAAATCTCGTCGAGCAGGTCCGGTCAATGACTGCCAGCCAGCCGTAGCCGGACACGGCATCTCATCGGCGTCCAGGATGGAAGAGATGGCGCCGGGGAGCGGGTGGACACGCCCGCCCCGAGCGTGCCCGCCGCCGACGCTCATCGATGATCGTCGTCGGAATCGTCCGACCTCGATTCGCGAACGACGCCGTGGATCGCCTGCGCGCCGAAATGGCCACTCGCGGGAGCCCCGAACACCAGAGTCACGTTCGAAAACGGGACGTCCGATCCTCCGTTGACGCAGACCTGCAGCGTGGATAGCACAGTGTCCCCCTTCGAAAAGGGAGCGGGGGCTCCGTTGCCCGTAATATAGGCAGGGCCGCTGACCATGAAACCAGGGTTGGTGGTAGCTGGGGCATTGACAGGGCACGTGCCGGTGGCATAGCTGACCGGCGCATCCTTCATGGTGATGTGGTGAGTATGAGCAATGCGTGCTGCGGGATCATCAAACAAAGTAACGACGCCGTTGACAACTGTGTATTCCGCGAGCTCCATGGTCATGGCTGCGGAAAAATCGGCCAGACCGGATCTGCCTTTCAAATCCAACGTCCATGTTCCGTGCATTACGTAAGGGCCAACCAACTTCCCCGCTACGGTCGCAGGCGTATAGTCGTTGACCAACCCGCTAAAGTGCGTGGGCGTCGGATCTTGGGCCAGCGCACCCATACCTACAGCGAGCACCGCAACCGCGACCGCGCTTACCATCCACAACAAAGCTTTGTTCTTCATTAGAAACCTCCAGTTTCTAACTAAGGGCTAGTGTCGCCAAAGCCTCCCTGCGCAAAGAATAGATTCGGACTTGCAGGTGGCACGGCGCAGTTCGCACAATGGGACAGCCTGACTGGCAGGTCAAACGGCAATGCGCGGAACCGCCTCTTTGCCGTCAAATGCAGTCCTTTGCAACTGCCGAGTGACGGAGTTACAATCCGGCTACTTATTACGCTACCTTCGGAGAATTCATAAGGAGAACGCTGTGAGCGAACCAGTCCCAGACACGGCGCAATCCGATAAACCGTCCAAAGACCGGCTCGACTCGTGGAAGGAAATCGCGGCGTACCTCGGCCGCGACGTGACTACGGTCCAGCGCTGGGAGAAACGCGAGGGGATGCCCGTCCACCGGCACGTGCATGAGAAGGTGGGCTCAGTTTACGCCTCTAGGTCGGAGTTGGACACTTGGACCCGTAGTCGCAGCCCTTTAGTTGCGAAAGTAAATGGAAACGATGCTGCCGGGACAAATGCCGTTGTTCAGCCGTCGCGCTTGGCGATCTCAACCTTTTTAACCAGGTGGACCATCGTCGTGCCATTGGCAGCGGTGGTAGTCATTTTTGCGGTTGGCGCGACCCTCTGGCTTCAGAGAACAGACTATTTTTGGCGAAATCCTATCGCTGTCGCGCGAATTCAGACGGTGACAGACTTCGGTGGCGCGGCTCAGGCGGCAGCGGTTTCACGCGACGGTCATTTCGTGGCCTTTCTATCCGACCGGGATGGGCGGATGGACGTGTGGCTCACGCAGGTTGGTTCTGGAGAGTTCCACAACTTGAGCCGCGGAAGCGCACCGGAACTCGTCAATCCATCGGTCCGCACCCTGGGGTTCTCGCCCGACGGCTCTCTCGTTACGTTCTGGGTTCGCAAGCAAAACGGCTCGGGCGGGGACGACATCAGCATCTGGGCAGTGCCCACACTGGGCGGGCAGCCCAGGCCATACCTTGAAGGCGCGGCTGAACTCGACTGGTCGCGCGACGGCTCCCGCATCGCATATCATACGACTGCACCCGGAGATCCATTCTTCGTTTCTGACGGCATCCGGCGATCGAACGGGCCACCCATCTTCGCCGGACCTGCTGGGATCCACTCTCACTTTCCTTTGTGGGCGCCCAACGATTCATTTGTCTATTTCGTTCAAGGCACCTTACCGGACAAATTGAACATCTGGCGAATCCATCCGACGGGCGGGGCTCCTGAACGAATCACGCCGAGCGATGGGCGCATTAGCTTTCCGGTCCTGTTAGACCAGCGGACGCTGATGTACCTCGCTAGCGATCCCAGCGGTTCCGGTCCTTGGCTTTATAGCATCGACACCGAGCACCGCATTCCCCATCGACTGACCTTTGGCCCTGACCGGTATACATCTCTGGCGGCTAGCGCTGACGGGCGCCGTCTGGTTGCCACGCTCGCAAGCCCGAAGACAACATTATGGAGGCTGCCGATCACCGATCCCCCCGCAAAGGTTTCGCTGGCTGCTCCAATCTCGTTGACCACTGGCACGGGGTTTTCCCCACGACTCGGTCCAAATTATCTTGTGTATGTTTCTGCGACTGACACCACCGAGAATATTTGGAAGCTCGCGGACGGAACGAGTACTGAGTTGTGGAGTGGTCAGGGAGCGCGAGTCTTTGGTGGCCCGGCAATCTCCCCTGACGGACGGGATATTGCATTCTCGGTCCAGCAACACGGGAAAACGCTCTTGTACGTGATGCAGGCCGACGGCTCGAACGCGCGGATTGTGGCCGACTCGCTCGACCTGCAGGGCGCTCCAGCATGGGCGCCCGACGGACAATCGATTACTTCGGCGGCGACGGACAATCACGGCGTCCCGCACCTCTTCCGAGTGCCGATCGACGGTCGCTCCCCTGCTCTTTTTGTCCAGGAATACTCGATTGATCCCACGTGGGCGCCCGACGGCCGCTTCGTTGTCTACTCGGGACCCGACGTTGGCACTACGTTTTCGGTGAAAGCCGTTACGGCCGAGGCTACGGCTCATCCCCTGCCAGCCCTGACCTTGACTCGGGGGGCTCGACACCTTGCCTTCTTGCCTGGAGGACGGGCACTTGTTCTCCTACGAGGAGAGATTGAAAATAAGAATCTCTCGCTCATCGACCTGGAGACTGGCGCCGAGCGGCAATTGACCAACTTCACTCCCGACTTCGACATTCGCGATTTCGACATCTCCCCAGACGGCCGTGAAGTTGTCCTCGAACGAGTGCAGGAGCGCTCGGATGTGGTCCTGCTGGATCTTCCCCGGCCATAATCCGGCCTCAGCCCAAAAGTTGCACGAGGTTGGGTTGATCGCTCCCGGCTGCCTGCTGGGATGGTATTCACACTGTTGTCATACATTAGATATATATGAGAAACGCTTATGCGGTTAACAGGTCTGTTTCCGCCGACTATCCAGCGACAACCCTAGCTGGGACGAATCGAAGAAAGTCGCTCCCATCGATTTTCGAAGCGAAAGCGTTTAGAGTGCGGTCGAAATGCGCAAACATTTTCAAGAAGTATGAAGATTAAATTAAGCGCAGATATTTTGTGCGACTTGGACGCGCCACCGTGGATGTGGTCGCCGACCAGCCGGGCCTGACGCTGTTTCATTGCGATATCCAGCAGCACATGGACTTTGGTTTCATGGCGCTGTTTCGCTACGCCTGAGCACGGCATCGCGTACGTCAATTCCCTCTCCTCCCGGCGTCAAGGACATTCCCCTCGGCCAGCGTCCTATTGGCTCGCCGACCTCCGCGATGTTGGTCTCAGTTTTTTTACACGCTGGTCACATGCGAGAAACATTTAAACATTATAAGACGTGGGTTTCGCATCCACACAACGACAAAGTTCGAACGGGAGGAACTGCATGAAGACTATTCAGGGAAGGTTCCGAACGGCAGTGCTCATGGGAGCGGCCGTTTCGGTTTTGGCATTTGCAGTTGGCGCACTGGCGCAGGATCACGACGACAGGGACGATCAACACCACAACGACAATTCGTGGCCGTACAAACAGGTGCACCGGTCGCCGGTGCTGGCCGTGGTGGGCGACATCGCCTGCCAGCCGGGTGAGACGGAGCCGACAGGTGAGGCCGGGAAGGAACTGTGCATCAACCCCAAGGCCCCCTATACCGCCACCTCTCTGTGGCAATCCCAGGAGGCCACTGCGAATCAGATTGAAGTAATGAAGCCTGACCTCATCGCGATCACTGGAGATTTGCAATACCAGGTAGGCCAATATTCGGACTTTGAGGGCTCTTACGACTTGACGTATGGCGCTTTCAAATTTATCACCCGGCCCTCCCCCGGCAACCACGAGTTTTATGACGAGCATAGCCAGACCGGCGTTGCCGGCTACGGCTACTTCTCCTACTTCAACGGTTTCCAAATCAATACGGATGGCAGTATTCAAACGACTAAAGTCCCGGACCCGTGCCCATCCGCTTTGGCCTCGGCATGCAACTTTCCGGGCCTTACTCCTCTGATTGCGCAACCCGTGCCACGACAGGACGGACAGGCGGGGCACTTCGAATTGGGCGCGAACGCAGGCCTGAATGGAAGCGGGGTCGGAGATGGCTGGTATTCCTACAATCTGGGCTCGTGGCACCTGATTTCGCTCAATATAGAGTGCTCGACACAGCCGGGCGGCTGTTCGCCCACGGGCACATGGCTTAAATCCGAACTCGATTGGCTGAAAAAGGATCTCGAGGAGAATCATTCTGCATGCACAGCCGCGTACTGGCATCAGCCCGCGTTCAGCGCCGCCGACAGCCTCGCACCTGAGGGCACAGCCTCTCTGGACTTTTGGCAACTGCTCTACGAGCACAAAGCCGACTTGGTGCTGAACGGACACGACCACCTCTACGCCCGCTACCGCCCGCTTGACCCTTCCGGGAATTACGATCCGAAGGACGGCCTACGGGAATTCATCGTGGGCACCGGCGGCGAGACACTCGATGCGGTCGTCTCTAGCACGACGGGTGATGCCGGCGCGCAATTCAACGCCGCGAATCTCGAGGCGTCAACCGGGAACTACTGGGGTGTAATGGCCCTGACGCTTGATGAGCACGGCTACAAGTGGGATTTCGAGTCGGCGCTGGAACTTCCTGGAGCTCCTGCAGGGACTTACAGCGACAAGGGCTTCGGATTCTGCCACGGTTCAGACTTCAGGTAGTTTCCAAATCGCTGAGCTTGACGCTTGCTTCGGCACTAATTCCCCACTCTTCGCGTGGTCTCGCGAAGAGTGGGGAATTTCTTTTTCCTCGGCCCATCTTATGCGCATTGCGCTCGGAGCAACCAGTCGGGACACTGTCCCTGACCATAGCGTCATCCCGTAAAATCGCTAACGCTCCGTCGAGCTTGTCCCCGACCGATTTGCGTCATGCAGTCTTATCCACTGGAGTTGCATCCTACGGCGGCTAAATCAACCGCGCGCCCCATTGCCAATGGAATTTTCCTGGTATTTTCAACTTAATTCTTTAACTTATGCAAATTTTCGTATCTCTTCCCGTTCCACGATAGAGTCAGTCGGAGATAATACTCATCTCCATAATTATGGGTATCGATAAATTTTTGTAAGACAGGTGCGCGTGCTTCGGCTGGGGGGATTCCCATCCAAAAATCCGTTCAGGGAAAAGTAGGCTGCGAGCATAACAATGGTCGCTGCGGCCACTGCCAACATTACCCATATAAGCGCGGCATACCTCGCTGGTCGATCATAATTGCAAAGCGCGAAGGTTACGGCCAACATCCGAGGGCGCAATCGAACGGCGAGGGCAAATTGGCGATTCGTCCCAGACAATACGCAAAAACAATGGCAGCCGGGAGCACGGCCACTATATTCAATCGCGCCCCGAAGAGCTGCGTTGGAAGCCGACTGAGCGCCACCGGGATGGTCATGCCAAGAAACATGGCGGCCGGAAAGTAGTAGTAGTAATACAAAGTTTTTTGGGGTGTGGCTGCCCGCTGCAACAAATTTGCCAGGTAGAGAAGCACGATCAAGGTTTCGGGCAAATGGCGAGCGAAACGCCAGAGGCAATAGATAAATGCCGCGAATCCCGCCCACGTGATATACCAGTTCAAGACGAGATAGGACAGTGACCGAAATGGTTGCATATGAAACGGCCAACGATACCAGGAAAGTGTTGCCGAAGGACTTCCAAAAATCGTTCGGTGATTTTCCCAGATGTAAATATTCATGGCCATCACTTGGTTGTAAGAAAACGGTAGGTGGTGCATTCGGTTGTAGGGCCAATACATCGCAACATAAGCGAGCGGAGGCAGCAACAGGTAGGTGCCAGAGAACCACGCGACTCCGGCCTCCCGCAGATGCGCCGCGTACAGCGCGATCTCCGACTTCTCTGTTTTGCCGGACCACAGGAAGAGGAAACCGCCGATT
The DNA here is from genome assembly GCA_963825365.1 of uncultured Acidobacteriota bacterium. GTDB lineage: Bacteria > Acidobacteriota > Terriglobia > Acidiferrales > UBA7541 > Palsa-360. Next base: position 14,290 of record CAWGSV010000006.1, read on the forward strand.
GCAGCGATCACGCACAACTCGTCCACGCCGTTCCATTTGCATGCGCAAGCCAGGCCGATCGATAGCCCGCTGGCGCCCAGCAAAGCGCGTCTCTTCCACGCTCCAAGGGATTTCATCTTCAGCGCCGCGGTGAAAGCCAGAATTCCCCACACTGCAAACGCCATCAGAAAAATATCCGTCATGGCGGTCCGCGAAAAAATAAACAGGAAATTATTCAAAAAAGTAAGCGCGGCGGCCGTCAGCGATAGTGCAAGATTTTCTAGGAGCAAGTTTGCCAGCAAGAATATTCCCACCAGCGTCAGCGCTCCGAATACCGAACTTGGCAGCCGCCAGCCGAAAGGGGAATCGCCTACGACAACCATACTTCCGGCAATCAAAAGCCTGGCGAGCGGAGGCCCCGCGGGGCATGTATCGTGAACTCCGGCGAGCAAAGCCTTCGCGTTCTCAACATATATTTCTTCATCAAGAACGTAATACGAGGGCCGCGTGATCCCCGAGAGAAATAGCGCCCACGAAAAAAGGCCCACCAACACTGCGGCGAGTGAAGTTCTCATCATGAATCCGGGTTGCCCATTAGGGTTCATCGGCGCCTCGCACAGAATCGTCTCGCCATTAAGGGATTTTGACATCTCAAGACCTTGCCCGTATACCTGTCATCTGCTTGATCGTGCCAGCCTGTCAACACGGCCAGGCGTCTACGCATCTGCCGGGTCACCATGCCTATCAGCGGGTCACCTATCACAGTTAAGCAAGTCTCTTGAATCCGCGAGGCCTGCCGGCGGTTGGATTCAAGTTGCCAGCTACCCTTTCGTCACAGTTTGCAGAACAGTTCCGCGGTATTTGCGAGGTACGTCAAGCTGCAAAAACCGCAGGTACGCATGCACAACACAGCCACCAAGGAATTCAAGTTTTTCGATCCGCCATCCTATGTCGTCACGCAGAAGCCTACTCGACCAATAGTTCAAAGCTCACGTGCGAAAAAATATTCCAACACCCTCCAAGAGTTAAAACACCAAATTACAGGTGAAGTTTTTGTGGGACTCTGCAGAAAGCTCTCTAAGCTATCGAGAATAATGGTAGGCCCCTCTGGACTCGAACCGGAGACCTCTACTGTGTCGAAGCGGCATCTCGCCCCCCGAAATCCTCGGCTGATTGATCTCTTCAATTTTATGCCGGATCGAAGGCGGCCACCTGCAGCCGCCTTTTCCAGAGCGCCCAGATCGCAGGATTTCTTACGCCCCAACTAGTTGGCAGGCCACGGACCATTGCCTCAGATTTTCCGCGGTAGATCCCAAGAACTTTCTAATTTCTGGGGGGCACCAAACCGGCAAATTGCGTACACATTGGCCTTCCAAGAAATCCGCGAGCTCTGGCAGCCGGTCCACGATCGCGGCGTTGGAGGGTTCAAACGAATTTCGGATGAGTTGTAGAAGCCAGTCGGTCAAAATCATGCCCCAATACTCTTGGCGCAGGTCATCAACGTAGTTATGTGGATTGCGCCTATGATGCACGATCGGGCGTCCAAAGGCGGCGTGATATTTCGTATTTTGCAATAAGGCCAGCAGAAAATAACCACCCCAGATGTCCCCATAACGATCGAGCATGCCACCAGGCACCGGGCAGGCCATGGTTACGAAGATGAAAGCTGGAATCACCTCCCGCACGACACTTGTGTTTTGTGAATTTATGGGAGACCACGTGGACTGGTCCAAAACGAAGAGATCAGGCCCGTTGTAGCGAACCCCTTTCACCTTGCCGTTCAACCACGTCGTTGCGTCTAAATCTGGCTCATCGAGCCACAGGCCCTCCGTAACGCCGATTGTCGCGCCATTTGAACATGCGATGGTTTCAGGCTGATTTTGATGGCCGCGAAGTTGAAATGGAAAACCGCGGGGGAAGACCAGACGTGGCGGCTGCATTGTCAAATATTCGCAAATATTATGAAACTTCGCGGACTCGCGCAGCACCGGCCCAGACCACGGTTGTCCGGTCTTTTGATGGCCGCCGATAAAATCGTCTTCGGATGGAAAATTGTCATCATCCATCGCGATCAGAATTTCACAATCTTCGTCCATGGCTTTCAAGTAGCCGAAGACTCTTCGAGCATCGGAATTATAGGGAATTAGTTTATAGAAAGGGAAAGCTTTGCCCCACTGGTCTTGTTGATCGATATCGAAGAAGACTGTTTCCAGACCTTTTCGCGAAACTACCTGTGCAATCGCGCTGGCACTCGCTGGAGTCTTTTTGTCACCAACGATCCAGATTTTTACTTGGTCCAAATGACCGTGCTCGCGAATGTTCTCGAAGAGATCGTTCAAGATCTCCGGATGACGAATCGTTGTGAGGACAATGTGAACAGGCCTTCGCATATTTACCTTTTGAATCGGCCGGACTGCTGGCGGCCTTCGCCTAAAGCTCTAAACGCCATTTTCACGTATCGAAGATTTCTGAAAAATGTGTTGACGCTCTTGCCTTCTTTTCTACCTACCCACACCGAGGGAACCTGATGGATGTGAAAACCGTGTGTGATTGGTTTCACTGTAGTCTCAACGCAGATTTCGTGGAGGGTCCCTTCCCACTCGATCGAATCAACGACATTCTTGCTTAGAATCTTGAATCCAAACGTCAGGTCGCTGAGGCTAGTCCAAAAAAGCATCTGGAAAGCCTTTTGGAAAATCCAGTTGAGAACGTATTTGATCGGGTCGTAGTTTGAGAAACCACCACCCGGAAGCCAACGGTTTGCGATCACTCCATCACAGCCTGTTTCAATAATCTCTTCCACCATGCGGTCCACCGCGGCAGGTTCGGTTTCTAAGTCAGCGGCCATGAGGGCCACGAAATTTCCGGATGCGGCTAACATACCTTCGCGGTAAGCCCAGCCAATGCCTGGATTGTTCTTTTGGATCAAAATGCTCACGCGCTGATCTTTTTCGGCACACTCATGGCAGATTCTCAAAGATTCGCCGGATGCACGCGGTGAAACTAATAGGATGATTTCCGTAATATATCCACGATCTCGGGCCATTAAAATTTCCACTGTCTCCCGGATTGAAAAGGTTTCCGAGAATACAGTGACCACGATAGACAAACGCAGGCCGGATAATCCCATCCCGGGGTTACCGACTTCTGCGTCTTCCTTGCACAGGACAGCATTTCCAAACTCTGTCATCGGGCTCATTTCGAAGGATCTGGACGGTATTGCGGATATTGGCTTGGACCCTCAAAATTGTCTTTGTGGTTCCAAGGGCAGAGTGAATCGCAATGCACTTTTGGGACCAGATCAGACAGGCTTTGATAACTGACCCGCAGTTTAAGTTTGCGCATTCAAACAGTACCTGGCAACCGTAGAAAATGTAGTCGATAGCGAAATGTGTAATAACCTATACTTTTTAGCGCGGCGATTCGCCGCAGGCCACCCTCGCTGAATTGAAAATACCAGGCTAGATGGTACAGCGTTACGGTGCCCTTATAGGAAGATTGCCACGAAGGTGAAATCCCAAAGATTTCAAATCAATTCACGACCAGACCATGACGACAACATACCTTGACTCAGCCAAGTCCTTCCATGAGAAGGCCGGTTAGTGTCAAGGCGGTTTTTTCTTTTTCTTATCAGAGGTTTTTTTCATTTGAGCCGGGCCGCCTCTGTCGCCATCCTTCCATCCGCACTCTTTGGTGAGCGATTGTTCGCTCGGTGCAAGTTGGGCGTCCTTCATTCAGCAGGTGCTGCTACCTGTGAATCGACCTTGGCTCCCATCTCTGAGAGTTGGGCCAGGACTTGGTCGCAGTCACCTGAACTCGGCGGTGAGCTCGGCTCTTTCCTTTCAACCTCTAGGCCACGGCGCTTTCCACTTTGTGGTTGTTGCGCAGTGGTTCATACGCTTCTCCGCTCACCCACAGCTTGTGCAGCAGAACCGCCAGCTTGCGCGCCACCGCAACCACAGCTCGCTTCTTGGCATTCTTCCCTCCGCGCTCGGCCAGCTTCAGTCCCCAGCGCCGCAGATCGCTGTCCTGTCCAAAGGGCCCCAGAATGTAATGCGCGCCTTGCACCATCAGCGTTCTCAGATATCGGTCGCCTTCCTTGCTGATGTGCAGTTGCGGTTCGCTCTGGCCGGAGTTCCTGCGTCCGGGCCGCAGTCCCAGAAAACATCCCACATCTCGGCTGTGACGGAATCGGCGTGGATCGTCCAGCGTTAACACGTAGGTCAACGCAATCAGCGTCCCCACACCTTTCACTTGTTTCAGCCGCAAAACTTCAGGATGAACTTCCTTGGCGATCTGTTCGATCCGCTGATCGTATTCCTTGATGCGCTCGTTCAGCGATTCGATCCCTCGCAACAGAGGATCCAGCGCATCGCGCAACTCCTGGCTGAGCCCCTCGGAGCTGTCTCGATTGATTTGCTCCGTGCCGCATTTCTTTAGCCGCTGGCCATACGATTTCGCGAGCCCGCGCGCCGCATTCACCAGCGCCGTGCGCGTGCTGACCAGCACCGCTCGCGCGCGAATCACCGTCAGTTGAATTTGCGCCTGCGCGCTGCGATGCCGCACCGGACCCAACAACCCGGGATCGATCCGTGCCAGACGCGCCAGCGTCCGGGCATCGAGTTGATCGTCCTTGCGGCTGCTCTCGCCGATCAGCCGCACGTTGCGCGCATGCGCCACGATCACTTCGTGACCCATCTGTGCCAACTGCCGGCTCACCCACGGCGAGTGCGTTCCCGTTTCCAGCGCGATCCGGCAGCGCGGCATCCTGCCAAACGCCTGGCCGATTCCGCTCGATGTGGTCGGCACGTTGCGTTCCCAAATCACGTTCCCCGCTTCATCCAAAATGCAGTAATAGCTGCTTCGATCTCCCAAATCCAAACCGATGGTCAACTTGGCCTGCTTCAAATTCTGCTTCCGTCCCACCGCCACAGTGCTATTCTTTTTCATAAGCCGGTCTCCTCTCCATTGCGCCTTGAGCGCGTCAATCATTGGGAGCGTATCGCATCCCGTCGGAGACCGGCCTTCTCATCCCATCTGTGAAACGGTCTTATCCGAAACTGGCTTTCCGTTTGCGGGCCTTGTCACTCTTCCGAGATCGGTGCACTGCAGCGGCCAACTCGCGAATCACGGATAAACTGAACATTGATCCGTAATCGAACCGATCACTGCCCTGGAATCCGAAATTTCCGGAATGTGGGATTTGCGATGGTTTCGGAATCGATCGACTTCAACTTCGTCAGCAACTTCCAGCAAGTGAACAAGCTCCATTATTCAACTGCTACTTCCACTGGAATGCGCCTGCTAAACATGAAACAAGCGGGAAACGATTGGCCGTACGACGCCCTCTGTGTTACCCTGCGTTCGCAATTGGAGCGACATATGATCAAAATTAAATCTTCGGCACTGATGTTATCTTGCGCGCTTTTGCTGGCGTCCTGCCTGTTACTGGCGCAGAGCCCCAAGCCCGGCGAATATCCGCGGGGCGCGAAGCCATCGCGCATGATGAATTTTTTCGTGACTAGCGAGACCATGGGCGACGGCGGGAATCTCGGCGGCCTGGCCGGCGCTGACGCACATTGCCAAACGCTGGCAATGGCTGCGGGCGCTGGGAGCCGCACCTGGCACGCTTACTTGAGCACGCAGGCGCGGCCCGGCCAGCCGGCGGTGAACGCGCGCGACCGCATCGGCAAAGGTCCCTGGTACAACTTCAATGGCGAAATCATCGCGCAGGATCTGGCGCACCTGCACGGCGACACCATGGAACTGGCGCATCAGGGAAATAATCTGAATAAGCTCACCGGGTTGACGGAAAAGGGCCAGATCGTGCCGGGCTTGTATGACTATTCCGATCCACGCGACAGCGACTGGGATTACGCCAAAAACACGCGTTTTTCGACTCGCCACGAAATGCTCACCGGCACTCAGACCGATGGCACTGCGTTTACTGATGCACAAGATCACACATGCGATAACTGGACCAGCAACAAGAGCCCAGCCCCTGGAAATTCAAACGGAAACCTGAATGCCACCGACGGCAGACAGAACGCCCAGATCGGTTTCCCCGATCGCAATGGCGGCGGCAGCGGTTCCTGGAACTCCGCGCACGGCACGCGTGGTTGTGCCCAGACGGATTTGCCGAAAACCCACGGCCAGGGCCTGTTTTACTGTTTCGCGATTAATTAGAATTGCGGAGAAGATCATGAGTAGGTTGAACAGGATTAACAGGCCACACGCTCACATAGTTGCCCTGTGTACTTTGATGCTGGCCTCCAGCCTCATGCTGGCAGGACAGAACGGGCCGAATACTCAAGGCATCGCGCCGCCCCCTGGTAGCCCGACGCCGACGCAGGCCCGTATGACCTTTTTCGTGACCAGCGTCGGTCAGGGTAAAGGCGGAGACCTTGGCGGGCTTGCGGGCGCCGATGCTCACTGCCAGGCGCTTGCGGCGGCTGTCGGCGGGGGCGCTCACACCTGGCACGCCTATCTCAGCACACAGGCTCGTCCCGGAAAGCCTGCCGTCAACGCGCGGGACCGTATCGGCAGCGGGCCCTGGTTCAACTGGTCGTTCGCGCAACTGGGGCAACCGCAAAACGCCATTATCTCGGCGGACCTGGGCGAGCTTCACGGCGATACTTTGGTTCAGGCGCAGCGCGGCAGCAACCTGTTCAAGCAGTCCACGCGCAATGAGCTTGGAGATCTCATTCGCGGCATGGGCGATCCCGCACCGATTCAGCACGAGATTCTCACGGGATCCAAGTGGGACGGCCGCGCCTACACAGATAACGCGGACCATACTTGCAACAACTGGTCGAGCAGCACCACTGGTTCTGCGCAAGTGGGCCATTCGGATCGAATCGGCAATGGCTCCTCCTGGAATTCATCAAACGCCACAAAAGGATGCAGCCAGGCAGCTCTGGAAAGCACCGGCGGCGCAGGCCTTACGTACTGCTTCGCAATTAACTGACATTCATCGGCTGGCCCATGTCCTTGTCGGCCGGGCAGTTTCGGATCTTTGTAGCTCGTCGTTGCCTCTCCCTGAACAATGAATACTTTAGTGGCTACTTTCTTAGCTTACAAATTTTCAGGAATCCGCTCAAATTTGGTCGTGTCGGGGCAGGCTTGCCGGCTCGTCAAACTCCAACAGGAGTTTGAAGCCAGCTGACTCGGGTTTAATCGTATTTCTCGCCGCATAGAGAGAATCTGTAAATTTGCGAAAGGGAGAGTTTGTTGGCACGTCTCCGATTACCCATCTCTGGCCACAATTGCAATGCTGGGGAATCTTGATTATCTCATCTGGAGAGAAGCTCAACCGGGACTTGCACGCATGGCACGCGAAGGTCACCGCTTTAATTGCATCCAGTCCGAAAATGATCCTGCGCTCAACGGTCATAATAAAGTCACTTTGTGTGCCATGGCTTGGTCATCTTTAATCAACTTGTTTCCGGCCGCAAGGCGTGCAACGTAGCGACGCCGGTGAACAACTTGAATTGATTTAAGAGGCCGGACCTTTCTTTGGGAACTCGGCAATCGAGTCGCCGATGAATTCGAGATAGTTTCGGATATGGCCCTCAAGTTCACCTGTGAAATTGCCTGAAATTTCTGCTGCCCTCTCTTCCAGGTTCTTTTTGGCACTGTCCGTAGCCGACGCGATCAGGGTTTGTATGCTATCCTGCGCAACGTTCTCAAAAGTCTGCGAAAGCGTAAGCAGCTTTTCGTTGCACTCGGTCAAAACCGCACAGGATTTTTTGTCAAGTTCGTCGTGAGTCTGCATCAATTTTGCGTTGACGCTGTTTTCGAGTTCGCTTGTGACTCGCATGTAAATCGATTGCGCTTCTTCCTTGAAAACGGTCTGAGAAGCCACCAGCTTTTGAAGATCAGCTTTGGCCTCATCCAGAACAGGTGCGATCTGTTCTCGCAGCCGCGATACGAAGCGGGCCGCTCCTTCGGTGCGTGAGGTTTCAAGGGTGCGTTGCAGTTGCTCAATGGTGCGAGTCGTCATGCTGTCGACGCGTTGGTCCAGTTCATTCCCCTGAATTATCATACGCTGCTTGGCGTTTTCTATGTCTTGCTCGATAGTCCGAACCAAGTTCTCGTGGCTGGTTCGGATTGTAACCTCCGTCGCCTCGTTCACTACTTTCAAAGCCCGCCGCGTTAACCCTTCTTTGGAGGTCTCGATTACGCGCTCAATCGTTCCAGCCGCCTCGTTCTCCAGCTGGATGCGAAATTCATCCAGCAGACGGTTCCTTTCATTAGCGAGGGTCGCCGCAGCCATCTGGGACACCGTGACTTGAATCTGATTGCTAATGCCAACCATAAGTTCAGAAAACCAAGGGGACAGCGAAGCGGCCGCTTCGCTTTTCTTCAAAAGGGAAACCGGAGCAGTTCCTTCCTTGCGGGCGGGAACTGTTTGCAGCTCGCTCGGAGTTATGAGTCGCAGTTCTCGTTTAGGACTAGGAGGCTCTACCACTTTGCTCCCGTGCGAGGGAAACCAATCCTCTGGCGGCGATGAAATGCCCCAAATATTGCCAGCGCTTTCAAATTCTACCGCAATGCCGTAGGCCGGATCCGCGGAGGTATTGAGCTTTTGTATCCATTTCACCCTCGCGCGCGCGGGCCATTCAGAATAGCCATTCGCGCTCCACCCCATATCCAGCACCACCATTGCGCCCGGAAGGACCTCGGTTTTCATTTGGTATGAACAACCATGACAACTGATGGCGACCGTTGTAACTTCCTCCCGAAAAGGCGTATGGGAAGCATCTACACCCTGCACCGCCAGCGGTACGGCCTTTTCAATGCGTGAACTGCGCCGTTTTTGTGCGTATGCGAACTGATTGGATGACACCGAACCCTCCCGCTACCCCATCCACAGTGAATGAAGCCCGTTACGAGGCTGTCCCCAGATGCTCCATGGTCGTTGTTATCGTCTCCCAGAGTACGCGGAGGTTCAACTGGCCTTGCGGTCAGATGTCAGCCGTACTTTCGCCTGCCCGATTGTCCCTGACCAAATGATACTGGCTGCCTCACGATGAACCTCGGCGTAATTACCTCTTTGCTCTGCCAGCTCAACCGGGAATCTAGGAGAGCCCGCGTTCCGAGAATGGACTTACCTGGAGTAGACCGATTCGAGCTCGGGAAATGTAGTCTCACAAATTGCAGGCACTTTGTTGACTACATCGCTTCTGATGGGAAACAGGCGAACAATTTGAATCGTCAGGGAGTTTTTCGGGCAGTGACAAAGCTGTGAATCCGGACGAGGGATTTTATGACCGCTTCACCGTTAGGATCGGTGGCCGAATTGACCGACACGAAAAGCACGGTTCCTTCGCGCCGCGAAAGGACGTTGGACACGACCATGGCACGCATCATCCAAATTGCACTGCGGACATCCGGACACTCTAGACCGAGCCAGCCGGCGTATTGACGATCCGAAGACCGAAGCCCGGTCAGTTGGTGAATGGTCTCAGCGATCTTGTCGAGAAGCATCTGCTGCTTCTGCGCCTGGAATTCAAGATCTGGGAACTCGGGCTCTACTAGAGGAGACTCAGCCGCCATCTTTTCGAATAAATCGGTAATGGCCTGCTGTTGAGCCAGCCAAATATGTCCGCTCCAGTAATGGCTGGTTTTTGCTATACACGTGACCACATTTTTTATCTCTTTCTCAACCCGGTAACTCGGTCCTGCGGGGAGATCGAGCGCCACGCCTTCCCGGCGAGCGGAAACATTCTCCATGAGGATCGCTCGCACCAGCCAGTCAGACATTCCGCTGCTCGCGCAATCCACACGAACCCACCCCGGAATTGGAGATGGATTTACCGGGTAGCCGGTGACCATGAAAACCCCGCGACAAATTTCCTCGAGGACCTCTCGATAGCGATCCGGTTGCGCGTCTATCTCTGCTCGGGAGGCGGGTTCGAGAAGTGTACCCTTGTGAGGAGGACCACCTGCCATCGCCAAGTCGCAAAAGGTGGCCCACATCTCATTCCATGCGACTTTGCCATCGCTTCCGTATTTCAGCCCTGCAGACCCCATCGAAACGGGTTGCACATCTTCGTAGCAGTCTTGATATTGTTCCGGAAGAATTGTCCTGAGCCTGACTTCCAGGGCACTGAGCGCTGCGTGATCTTCCAAACTCATCGCCATTGACGAATCCTCGCGCTCGAATCCCGGCAAGTTCTGATAATCAGGAACCCGGTAACTGGCCCATCAGTCAAAGTGCCAGTTACCAGAAATGCTGCTTACCAAAACAGGTTACGGACGATTGGTGGCAGCGGCAGTCATCTCCGCAAATGCCTTATGCGGTGGGCCTACGTAGGGAAATACGGCGAGCAGGTCTTTGTGAGGACCCACATTATCTTGCGTCACCTTTCCATTTGTGAGGAGAGGAAGGAAAAAATCCACGACGTCATCGGTGAGTGCCCGGCCATTGATCGGGTAAGACGCCGGCCGCGTGGGATCGTAGTGGAGGACGTCGGGCAGCAGGGTCGCGGCCACCCGCGTTGCTTCCGGCGGCGTGTATCCCCCGGTGTGTTCCAACGCGTGCGCGAAGACGGGGATGAAACGCGCATCGTCTGCGGGTTCTGCAGCCAGATAGGCGGCGTTCTGCTCGCCGGCAAGGAAGGGAGTTTGATTTGGGCGCGCGCCGCGATCCGCCTGAACCCATTTCCCGCTGGAGCCGTCCAGCGTTCGAACCCAGAGGCTAATCTTAGGACCAAGGGCAGAGTTGGGTACCTCCAGGACGATGCAGCAGACGTCCTTGTCAGCGAAGTAATCATTGCCGGTGAATTGAAGGTTGTTCAGAGCGCCATCCACGTCGAAGTAAAAGGGATCGCTGCGCCAGCCGGCAAAGAAGCGGTAGCCGCCGGCCTCCGTCACCCGTGCTTCGGCTCCCGTTGACACCGGTGCTGCCTCGATGATGACTTGCCCGTCGTCACCTGTCCCAGCGGCCTGCGCGCCCTCAGCACGGAGAAGCGTCGCAGATTGCGCCCCGCCCTCGAAGGACGTGAAGCGTACCCGGTACGCGATATCGGCGACGGTATCGCCGTTCGTATCCATCCGAAGTTCATAAATCGCTTCGGGAGAGAACGGAACGGTTGTTGTGGGACCCGGTGGGTTCACACCGGCAGATGGGTGCATGTTCATAATCAGGATTGACTTGCCAGCATCCCCAGGCTTTGGGAAAGCATACAGATCGGTGAAGTCGAGGCGGGCGTCCCCATGAGGAAACCCAAAATTAGGACCCGAATAATGGTGCGACATAAATCATCTTCTCCTTTGGTCTCCCTGAATCGATGAGCGGAAGCGAGGGGCGATACAGCACAAACACTCTCAGCGAAACAAGAGCTAACAAGGTCTATCACTGTCAAGGCGTACGGTCACGTTAAAAGTTCGTGACACTCAACTGGCGTGTCGAGAATCGCCTTTCAAAGCCCTGTCAAACGAGATTGCCGGAATGTGGAAATCCGATTCATGAACGGAAAAGTCACCTTTCTGAAAATTCAAATCCTCGGGAATTAATCGGGGCAGTTACGTCTTCTTGCCGATTCTGCTTTTCCTGCTGATGTCGCAGAGCATGTCCGAATGGATATTCAAACCGATGTTCGTCATGTTAAAAATGTGTTCACTGGCAACCAGCCAGACGATCTCGCAGATTTCGCGTTCGGAATAATAGCGGGACATGCGAGCAAAGATGTCAGGGTTTACCTTTTTATCCTTGGTCAACTCCGTGACATAGTCCAGTGCTGCGCGCTCTGCATCGGTAAAAAGAACGCTCGTATGATATTGATCCAGCGCATCGAATTTGGCTTCATTCATCGACGCTTTAATGGTGAACGAGCGGCCGATATCCATACAGAAAAGGCAGACGTTGATACGCGCTACCTGTTCACGAATGAGCATGACAGTTTCAGGTGGCAGCAGCAGCTTCCTATCCAGCTTTCCGATCTTCGTATAGAACAGGCCGAATGCAGGTGGCAACCGCGCGGAATGCACTTTCAGCGGTGTAAGTACTTTTCCAAATTGCCGACGTGTAAAGTAATACGCCAGCTTCATCATCAAACCCTTGGGCTTTTCGATGGGAGGAAGAAATGTGTCCATTTTCATGCCGTCCTTTCGTTGCTTTCTTTCGATTCTACGACGAATGGAACGGTCGAAACCGGACATAAGTACCTTGCGGACTTCACACCGCAATAAAATTCCCCGCCTGACGGAATATGCCAGATCCTGAGAAACGGACTATCGGATCGTGACTTTTCGGGTTCCTGAATACCGGCGCAAAGGCTCCTGAAGGTCGTTGTTCATTTAATAAACCGAGTACTATTGCCTTGGACCGCGGACCGAGCTTAATTTGAAATCATTGGCCAACTCCTGACGTTCCTGAAGAGGTCCCTATGATCGAACGCCGACGTTGCAAGCGCTTCCCGTTTATGATTCCCGTCAAAGTTTACGGACGGAGCCCCCGGAACCGTCCTTTCCGCGATGTAACCGCGACGATGGCAGTGAGCTTATACGGCGGCCTGCTCGACATGAAGCCGCGCGTAAAGCTCGGCCAAAAGATCCTCATCGTTAATAGCTTCACCGAGGAAGAGCGCGAATGCCGCGTGGTTTATGTCGATTCCAAACAGCGCGGCCGAAGGAAGGTCGCAGTCGAATTCGCAAATGCGGCCAGTGATTTCTGGCACGTCTATAGCCCTCCTGTCCCACTCAAACCACCGCCATCGTCCGCGATTCCGGCGGCCAAATAGCGATTTGTCGGAAACTGGCATTCCGTTGGTGGGCCTTGCCACGCATCCGAGACAGGTCCACTACAGCGGCCAGCTCCCGCATCACGGGCAAACCGGAAGCCACGCCCCAAACTTTACTGGATAGGTCCGGAGAAGAGGTCTTCCCGTTTACGAGGAATTAGAATATTACTCACTCCGATTAGACGACAAGTTGTGAGTTGCGCGCGAAGCTATCGTCGATGGTGAAAATAGTTAAGTAAGGACGATCGCGGGGATTAGGTTTCCTTGGCCTTTTTAATGAGCGCCCGGGGTGAATAGGCGTTGGCTTTGTATTGGCTCAACATGCGGTGGGTGTTGAAGAAGCTGGCGTTCAGGGAGATGCACGATCTCATGATTTGGGCGTAGGCTTCGGGCGCGCGGTAGAACATGGGAATGATCTGGTGTTCGAGCTTGTCGTAGAGGGAAACGCTCTCGGCCGCGGAATCGTCGCCGATAATCTTGCGTGTCGTAGCCGATGGCCCAGCCGGTGACGCCTTCGACGCAGCCTTCCACCCACCAGCCATCCAGCACGCTCAGGCTGGGGACTCCGTTCAGGGCAGCTTTCATTCCGCTGGTGCCGGAAGCTTCCTGCGGACGCTGCGGCGTGTTCAGCCAGAGATCGACGCCGGCGGTAATCAGCTTGGCCAGGGCCATATTGTAATTTTCCAGGTACACAATCTTGATGCCGTCGTTCAATCCGGCGGCGGCTTGAATCACGCGCTGGATCAGTGCTTTTCCACCGTCGTCATGCGGATGCGCCTTGCCCGCGTACAAAATCTGAATGGGGCCCGCCGACTGGGCAATGGATTTCAGGCGCTCGATGTCCTTGAACAGCAGGTCGGCTCGCTTGTAAGTTGCCGCGCGCCGCGCGAAGCCGATGGTCAGTACGGATTCGTCAAATTGCACGCCGGTTCGCTTCTGCACTTCCTTGATCAGCGCGGCTTTCGCCAGACAGTGCGCCTTGCGGATTTCCTCCAGCGGAATGCCAACGGCGTAGCGCATGTAGGCATTGTCGCGGCGCCACTCCGGAATTTCGCGGTCGAACAAATCCTGAAATGGCGGCGACGCCCAGGTGGCCGCGTGAACTCCGTTGGTGATCGCGTGGATCGGAAATTGCGGGAACATGTCCTGGGAGACTTCGCCGTGCCGCATGGCCACTCCGTTGACGTATCGGGAGAAGTGAATCGCCAGGTCGGTCATGTTGAGCATGTTTGCATTGGCAAAGCCGGCGGCTTGCAACAGGCCGGTCCTGTATTCGCCGAGCACCTGGCTGACCAGATCCCAGGGAAAGCGGTCGTGTCCCGCCTCCACGGGAGTGTGCGTCGTAAACACGCAACGGCGCCGCACGACTTCGACGTCCGCTTCCACGGGCACCGTGTAGTGGCGCATCTTGAGTTGTTCCTCGAGCAGGGCCAGCGTGAGAAACGCGGCATGGCCCTCGTTCATGTGGTAGCTGCAATGTGCGAGACTTTCAGATGGCGCAGCAGCGCCACGCCGCCAATGCCCAGCAACACTTCCTGGCAGATGCGGTAGCGCTGATCGCCGCCGTAGAGAGAGTCGGTAAGCGTGCGGTCCTATTCGGAATTTTCCGGCAAGTCGGTATCCAGCAAATAGACGGGGACGATGAATCCGGACATTCCATGGACGCTGTAGCGCCATGCGCGCACGTGCACGTCGCGATCCTCGATGCGAACCGTAAATTCACATCGACCGGTGTAAGCACGGCTTCCGGCTCCCACGGATCGGGCTCTTCGGTCTGATTCCCCTCCGCATCCAGGCGCTGGCGGAAATATCCCTTCCGGTGCGCCAGCGTCATGGCCACCATCGGCAGTTCCAGGTCCGCGGCCGAACGCAGCATGTCTCCAGCCAGGATGCCCAGGCCACCGCCATAGGATGGAATGGAGGGATCCAGCGCAATCTCCATGGAAAAATAGGCAATCTTCGGCAGGCTCTTCTCTGTCACCATAGTGGAATCATAGCATCGGGCAGGTGCCCGAGACCTCAGTCGATCTCTAGGCTAGTTTCCTAATGGACATAGACTTCGCTGGGGTGTCTGTGGCATGAAAAATAGGTTAATTTGCGGTTTATTGCCTGATTTTCGTCTGAAATCGGGAATCCGTCCTGGAAGCTATTCGGCGTACAATGAGGCCTCGCTTTGGCGCCCCGAATGAGAGAGAGCCGAGTTCCGTAGGACAGGCTTCAGCCTGTCTTGGCGTTTTGTCGACTTATGCTGGCCCAGCGGAGGTCAAGAACAGACAGGCTGAAGCCTGTCCTACCAACTGTGGAGGCAACATGCGTCACGCAATTCTGGGAGCGGGTGGCGTGGGCGGGGTTATTGGCGTGGCGCTGGCCAAGGCGGGTGAATCGGTTACGCTGATCCTTCGGCCGGAGGCATTGAAAAACTATCCGGCGGAGCTTTCGCTGGAGAGCCCTCTGGGATCGTTCAGCGTGCCGGTGGAGCGCGCCGCGAGCGTGGCAGGAGCCTTACGACGTGCTTTGGATCACGGTAAAGGCCACACAACTGCAAGCGGCGCTGCGCAGCGTCACGGTGGCGCCGGAGCAAATTGGCGCTGTCGTTCCCCTGCTGAATGGCATGGACCATGTGGCATTGCTGCGAGCGCGCTTTGGGCATGATCGAGTGGTCCCCGGAAGCATTGGAGTGGAGGCTGAGCGCGCCGCGCCCGGAAAAATCATTCATCGAGGACCGGTCTTGCGAATTTCGCTCTCCTCCATCGGCGAGAGCAGGCTGGCATCCACCATGGAGGAGCTTAAGAAATTTGGATTCTCCGGTCAATTTGTGGCGGACGAAATGAAAATGCTTTGGACCAAATTATCTTTTCTGGCGCCGCTTGCGCTGACCACCACGGCTAGCGCACTTCCCATCGGTGAAGTGAACGGCGACCCACTTTGGCGGAGCAGGTTGGAAGCCGTGACTCGGGAGGTGGCCGCCGTGGGCACGGCCAGCGGAACGCCGCTGGACGCGGCCGCGATTATTGCCTTCTTTGACAAGATGCCTCGCAGCGGGCGCACCTCCATGCAGAAAGATGTGGCAGCCGGAAATCCTCCGGAACTAGACGGCATCGCCGGACCGATCTTGCGGCGCGCGGAGGAACACGGAATTGCCGTGCCAATGACGCGGGAACTCGTCGCCATGATTCGCGGGAAATCGGTTGCGGGGAACCGCGAGTGAACGCTGCCATTTCGACGTAAAAACTTAACACAGAGAACACAAGGAAAAGCGGAGAAAAGCAGGAGGTATGTTTAGCTCCGCGAATTCTCCGCTCTGTTTCAATTTTCTCGCGAATATTTCTGCGCCTGATCTTGCCTTTCTCCGCTTTTCTCTGTTTTCCTCTGTGTCCTCTGTGTTGAGATCTTTCGGCTTTGCCAACCGAGAACGACTGCAGACTAGGTTCCCGACCCTGCGGCCCGGGCCTGCTCTGGGTGCGACAGCGGCACGGCCACCAGGTGTTCGGAGAGAAACCAGACCTGCAACTCGTTGCTGCGAATCACGTCGCTCACCAGCAGATCGTTGGTTCCATCGTCGCCGACTTCGGAGGCTTCCCGGGCCATGGTGCGCGCTTCCTTCAGGATGAACTCGTGCGCTTCGAGAAGGCGGGAAATCTGCACAGGCGCTTCTTCCCTGCCGCGAGGAGGACGCGGAATGATGGTGGTCTCCGCAACGTCCGCCGCCATGGCGATGCTGACGCCGCCGAGAAGTTGAATGCGCTCGGCGATGGTGTCCACCAGTTCGTCCTGCTCGCCGTGATGTTTGTCGAAGAGCAGATGAAGTTGATAGAACGTGGCGCCCGCCACCTGCCAATGATGCTTCTTGTACATGTCGCGCAGGGTCATGGTGTCGGCAAGAATCTGGTTCAGGTTGTTGATGCTCGATTCGCAGGCTGTCTCATCGAGGGCGATCGGCAATTTGGCGATTTTTCCGTAGGGTTGAATTTCCCTGGCGTGTTGGTGCAGGACCGGCTTGGCGCGTTGCGTTCCTGCTTCCAGTTGGTTGATGCGTGTGCCCGTCTCGCTTTTTGGTGCTCATGGGTGCCTCCTTGACGATCTTGGCCGAGAGATCAATCACTTTTCGTATACGCCCGTGTCACTGCGCGCTGTCAAGCAATGGGCCTGTGGAATTCGTGGGAAAGTATATCAGTTGCCAACAGAGATCACAGACGCGAAGCTCAGAAAGACACAGAGAACGCATGGAAGGTGCTCTTGTTTCCCCTTCCGGCGTTCTCTGTGCTGCTCTGTGTTCTCTGTGATTAGCAGTTTTGCCTTTGTACTTAGTTCGGCAGAAGGACGGTGTCGATCACGTGGATCACACCGTTGGCTTGATAGACATTGGAGATAGTGACCTTGGCCATGTCACCTTTTTCATCCGTGACGATCAAGTCTTTGCCCTTCATGCTTGCCCAGAGCTTGCCGCCGCTGACGGTGTTCAACTCCGCCTTGCCGTGGCCTGCCTTGATGGCCTTTGCAATGTCCTTGCAGTCCATGCTTCCGGACACCACGTGGTAGGTGAGAATTTTCGTCAGCGTGGCCTTATTTTCGGCCATCAACAGAGTGTTCACCGTTCCGGCGGGAAGTTTGGCGAAGGCTTCGTTGGTCGGCGCAAAGACGGTGAACGGCCCCGGGCCCTGGAGCGTGTCCACCAGCCCGGCAGCCTTCACGGCGGCCACCAGCGTGGTGTGATCGTCTGAGTTCAAGGCGTTCTGCACGATATTCTTGGACGGAAACATTTCATGGCCGCCCACCATGGGATTGTTCGCGGCGAAAATCGCGGATGCCGCAACCAGCGTGATGACGCACATCTGCGTAATCTTTTTCATTTTAATCTCCCTCTCATTTCCTTTTGGTTTGTCCAGCAACATGTAATACGGGGTCGGCGCAAAATCGGATGAGCTGGTTGCGGACGGGGAGTGCTGATCGGGGCGCTAGCCCGCGAAAGTCAAAAGATTTAACACAGAGAACACAGAGGAAAGGCGGAGAAAGGAATGAGAAAAGAAGGAGGAAAGGCGGAGAATTTATCGGGACTAAGACGCGAACAAGGTGGACACTTTCGATATGAAATGCATTCTCTTCGCCCTTCTCCGCTTTTCTCCTCTTTTCCTCTGTGTTCTCTGTGTTAAGTTTTTCCACGCTGCGACCGCAGGCTCCGGAAAGCGCACGAAGACTCTATCCAGCATGGAGTCGGACACTGCCGCGTGCTATGATTTTGCTATCGCCGCACTGCGATTTCGACAATTTTTGAATTTCGGGGGGAATGGATGCGCTCGTATCAACGGTATGTCTTCTGGATTGCCGCGCTGGCTATCGTGGCGTGGACGGCCCCGCGGGCGTTTGTGTTTGCAGAGGATACGCCGCCTCTAAAGCTGGTCAAGACCATTGAACTTTCGGATATTCGCAGCGGCGAACCCGAGGTTTCCTCCGATCAGCTGGCCAAGAATCTGACCACCACGCGCATGGTCGGCGTGCAAAATCATTTTGACCACCTGACGCCTGACCTGAAGAACAACCGTTTGTTCGTCGTTCCCGAAGATAACAAGACCATCGAGGTCTACGACATTCGCAGCGGCAAATTTGTGCATAGCATCAAGGGAATCGGCGTCGGACATTCGGTAGTTTACCGCGCGGACATCGACCGAATTTTCGTGACCGATGGATCCGACGGCGACGTGAAGATTTTCAACGGAACCACTTATGAACTGTTGAAAAAAATAAAGCTTCTGGCGGATTCGGATGCCACCGGCTACGACCCCAATACGCACTACCTGTACATCGCGGACGGTGGATTGGATGCAAAGCTGGATTACACATTTCTGGAAATCGTGAACACCGATACGGGCGAAAAAGTCGGCCAAATCAAGATCGATTCCAACCGCCTGGAAGCAATGGCCGTCGAGAAATCAGGGCACAGGCTTTTCCTGAATATGACGGAGAAGAATTCCATCGGCGTGATTGACCGCGGCAAAAACGTTGTGGCCGCTGTATGGCCGCTGACGGGTTGCAAGGTGAACGCTTCGGTGGCTATCGACGAAAAAAATCGCCGCCTGTTCGCCGCTTGCCGAGACGGCAATATGAACGTGCTAGATTCCGATACCGGGAAATTCCTGCAGAACCTGCCCATCTCAACGGGCGTGGATGACATGACCTTCGATCCCGCCAGCCAACGAGTCTACGTGGCGACCGGCGAAGGATTCGTCAACGTTTTCAAGGAAACCGACCCGGACCACTACAAGGCCCTCGGCAAAATTTCCACCGGGCCGCTCGGCAAGACTGGACTGCTGGTGCCTTCGATGAATGAATATTTTGTGGCCGTGCCGCCGCACGGGGCAAAGTCCGCGGAGGTTCTTGTTTTTTCCGTGCAGTAGTTGAGTTCAAACTCGGGATTTATCGGATGAGTTCGGATCGGAGTTCGGATCAGGCGGGCGCTAATCGCTTTTCGGCCTCTTGAACGGCATCGTAGATTTGATCAAAGCTTTCGATGGCGAACAGCTGTTTCTGCAGCTCGTCGACTTTGACTGGTGTAGCCAAAATCTCGTCCAGATTAAAATTCCGAATATCGCACCCTCTTTCAATTACGTTCGTGCACTCAAGATGGGAACTGATCACGCCGCTGCCATACACCTTGATTTCCCCGCCTTGCCGGATCAGCCCGAACTCGACCGTGTACCAGAACAGCCGGCCCAGTCGTTCGAGGACTTCCGCGTTTTTCGATCTCGCGCAGACGGCGCCATAATGTTGCAGAAAATCCGCAAAAACCGGGTGAGCGTGCATCGGGACATGACCGAAGACGTCGTGAAATATGTCCGGTTCGGGAATATATTCAAGAGATTCGTTGCTGCGCAGCCAAATAGTCGTGGGAAATTTGCGCGCCGACAGCATTTCAAAAAACGCCTCCCCGGGAAGAAATCCACTTACGGGCGTGGCGCTCCAGCCCGTTCTTGGCCCGATGCGGTCGCTGATCGCGGAAAGATTGGGAAGGCGATCGTCCAGCAATCCGATAATTTCGTATCCTTCGAGGTATTCCCGGCAAGCGTGTTCATTGATTTGCGGACGGCGCCGGCGGACCAGTTCAGCCCACACAGCGTGCTGTTCAGGAAGGTAATCCAGATATTTTTGTTCGATGAGATAGGGTGCCGATGCGACGAGAGGTTCGGCTGCCATGACGTTCCTCACCTCGGATGACGTGCTGTCCATAAGCATATCAAAGGGCAGCTCCAATTTCTGGCACGTTGCGTCATGCTTTCCCCAAACGGGTACCCCCTTTTTTTACGGCACTATAGGCACCATGGCGGCGCCGGCGGGCCTCCACTTTCCATCCAACTTGACGAACATTCGCAGCACCCGCGTCTCCGTGCCTGCAACTTTCCCGTTCACGTTTTCACTTTGCAGGAAAGTATGATCGGTGGCCAAAGCGAAGTTGGGATACACAGCCATGAGCTTGAACTCGTCTGGGTGCGGGCCAACACCCTTGGAAGGATGAGCCGCCCTCTGCATGGCAACCATCTCGGCCTTGGTTTGTACCTTGCCCTTGATGGACACCTCGAAGAATTGATCCGGCCAAAACTGGTTGCGGAATTCCACGCATTCCTTGTATTCCTTGTGATAGGGGGTTGCGCCTGCGCCGCACAGCCATTGCAGGTCCACATCCCACAGAGTCTTCTCCAGCTCCGTCCACTCCTTGCTGCCCATCTTCGGCGTGGCCGCAGCAGGCTCCTGCGCAAACGCAACCGCCGAAACGCACATGGCCGCCACAAAACACAAAATACATATCGATTTCACGGTCACCCTCCTGAAGTAATTTCAATTTTGCTCGAAATGCCGCGTGCCCCTCACACACCGTTTCCATGGCAATTGCGGGGATAAGAACACGGAATAGCTGGCTGAGCAATCGGCCCGCCCTTCGCAGGGTTTCGCGTGACAGAATACCACTAGCCGGGCAATAGGGGAAAAGGGCGCCGTTGCGATGTCTGGCCAGGAGCCGGGTGCGCCGAGCGGCGGTTCACCGGAAGGACTTTTCGCATTGCTCTGTCAATATAAACATAAATCTAATTTATAATACGATGTCTTATCTTGTGCTTAATATAACATATATGTTATAGATAGATTGTTTGGGGACAGAGGCGGCAGTCCGCTATTCCACACGGCAGGCTAACCCATCCGCCTCTGTCCTTCATTTTGGCACACAGTTGCAGGATTGCCTCGCGGATGAGAGCAATTCCCTCCCCTATTTGGCAGGCTGTTGGACGTGCCTTGCGGTTGATGGAACCGACTGCGCGCGATTGCAGGCAGGGTCAAGATTCCCAGCTCCTCAACATAATTTTTGTAACGCCGCATAGGGATTCTTAATCTATTATATAGACAGCTCTAATCCCTGGAGGAACTATGTCATTCAAATCGCTTTTGCTGGGCGTCGCGGCAGGCTCGCTGCTCATTTCCGTGCCCGCTCGAGCGCAGATGCAGTTGGGCGAGCGCGTGCCTGTCAACTTGCCGTCCGGCGATGCCAAGGAGCTGGTCGAGAGCTCCTGCGCGGTTTGCCATAGCCTAACCAACATCACCAACTCGCAGGGGCACACTCCCGAAGAGTGGAAGACCACTGTGGCCATGATGCGCAATGTGGGCGCCGCGATTCCGGACGACAAAGTCGATATGCTCACCGCCTACCTGATCAAGAATTTCCCGGAGAAGCCGGGACCCAAGCCCGCGGAGATCCCCGGCAGCGTGGAAGTCTCCTTCAAGGAATGGAAATTGCCCACTCCGGGCACGCGGCCGCACGATCCGCTGGCCGCGCCGGACGGATCCATCTGGTTCACCGGGCACATGGCTAACTTGCTCGGCCATATCGATCCCAAGACGGGCGACATTAAGGAATTTCGCACCGGCAAGCCCATGTCCGGCCCGCACGGACTGGTGATGGACAAGGGCGGAAACATTTGGTTCACCGCGAATTTTAAGGCTTACATTGGCAAGTTCGAGCCGGCAACCGGAAAATTTACTCAGTATCCGCTGGACCCCGCGGCACGCGACCCTCATACACCTCTCTTCGATCAGAAGGGAATGCTGTGGTTCACGGTGCAGGGAGCGAATATGGTGGGCCGCTTAGACCCCGAAACCGGCAAATCACAATTGGTCACTTCACCGACGCCCAAATCGAATCCCTACGGCATGGTGATTACCACCAAGGGAATCCCGTACTTCGTGGAGTTTGGCGCAAACAAAATTGCCAGCATCGATCCGGATACCATGGCGATACACGAATACCAGCTACCTGATGGAGCGGCCCGGCCGCGTCGCGTGGCCATCACCCCGGATGACGTGCTGTACTACTCAGATTACGGACGCGGGTACCTCGGCGAGTTTGATACCAAGACTGGAAAATTCGTGAAGGAATGGCTCTCGCCCAGCGGCCCGCAATCCCGCCCCTACGGAATCACCATAGTGAACGGCATCGTGTGGTACAGCGAATCGGGAGTGAAGCCAAATACGCTGGTGCGCTTCGATCCCAAAACCGAGAAATTCCAGACCTGGCTGATTCCCGCTGGGGGCGGCGTGGTACGTAACATGATGCACTTTCCCGACGGCAGGTTGGTATTGACGGAAAGCGGCGAGAATGCGGTCGCTCTGGTTACCGTAAAGGGCGGGGATAAGATTGCCATGGAAGTGAAGTAAGGAAAAGGCTTTTAACACAGAGAACACAGAGGGCACGAAGAAAACCAAGAAAGAGGTCTTACTTCTCCGATTTTCTCTGTGCCCTCTGTGTTCTCTGTGTTAAAGAATTTCTTTTCAATGCCAATTGACTATAGCTTGCAGGAATTCTAGCAGGTGAGCGACCTTGTCATGGCATTCGCTTCCAGGGTCCGAACCTCAAATCATTGCATATGAGATAAATTTAGATTAAACATATAGTAATGACTCCTGCCAGAATGGCCGCGTTTTTTCTAATTTTTGTTGCGGCCTGCCCTTCCCGCCCACTTTGGGGCCAGTCCGTCTGCGTAGAGAGATCTATCCCCGTAGGTCTTTCCACCAGCGATGGGATGCCCGCACCAAGCTTGAGCACTTCAAATCTTCTGGGGACTTACCGGTCAAGACCGGTAGTCATTGATTCCATCCAAATTGAGGAACAACGGCCGCGCGTTGTGCTCCTTGTAGACACTAGTGGAAGCATGATGTTTCAGGGAAGCAACAACGCTGAATTTGCTGAGGCCGTGTTATCTAAATTGCCAGACGATATTGAGGTGGGACTTGTGTTTTTCGCGATAAAGACCATCCCTATGGTTCCACTCACCAAGGACCATAGCAAACTCTTGTTTCCCTTGGAAGCCCTGCGCAGCGGGGACTATAGCGACAGGGGTGGTACCGCTCTTCGCTCGGCCGTGGTGGAAGCCGCCAAGATATTCGGCACACCTCGCATAGGCGATACCGTTTACTTAATTTCAGACGGTGGCGAAAATGAAAGTAAAGCTCAGGAAGCGGACGTGAACGCAGGTCTAGGAGGTTCGGGCATTCGTTTGTTTGCCTTGATGGTTATTTCCGAAGAAAACATAATCGGTCGCCGATCTAGAGAAGAATTAGAAGGGGCGCCATTGATGCAGGGTCTTGTCAGTGCAAACGGAGGAACAATAGTTCCGAAGTTTGGGACTAGGGGCGTGGCATCGGATACCGTCGGAAAAAAGGGACAGGAAACGCAACTAGGAAAGGAGGTGAGCCAGCAAATCGAGCAGATTCTAAATTTTTATCGCCTCGATATTACGTTGCCGGAGCCGACGGATAAGCCAAGAAAATTGAATCTGATCTTAAAGGGTTTTGACAGGTCGACATCACGAAAGTTGAAGCTAATCTATCCCAATATTTTAGCGCATTGCCAGTAAATCAGCGGCAATCCCACCCTAAATCGATTGGCCCTGCGAATGTACGGTCCCAGATTGCTGATTCTCATCAAAAATAATTCTTTACCCTGCGATGGCGGCTTTTATGCGTTCGGCCGTCAAGGGCACTTGGCGGACGCGCGCGCCGGTGGCGTCGAAGATGGCGTTTGCGATTGCACTGCCGACGATGGTGATGGCGGTTTCGCCGGCTCCCGTGGCGGGCATATCGGGACGGTCCAATAACACCACATCGATTTTCGGGACGGCGAAGCCCAGGGGCAGCGTGTGGTAGGTTCTCCAGTCGATGGACGTAATGTTGTGGTCGTCCCAAGTGACTTCCTCGCCGAGGGCGCGGCTTAATCCTTGCAGCGAGCCGCCCTCGCACTGATTGCGCAGCCCGTCGGGATTTGAGATCGGACCGGAATCGTTGCTGATGACGATTCTCTTCACGGTCAGTTTTCCAGTGGCCAATTCGACTTCGACCTCGGCGATCATTGCCGCGAAACCATTCTCGCCTTCGTAGGCCACGCAGGACATGCCTCGCCCGCTGGCGATGCCTTTTGCTTTCGCTGAAATGGCGCGAGGATTCGGCGAAGTACGCGTTTCCCAATTTGCCGTTTTCGCCGCGGCCTTCACAACGTCGATCATTCGCGGCTCGCTCAAGTGCCGCAGGCGGAATTCTACTGGGTCGGCCTTGGCCCTGGCCGCCAACTCATCCATGAACGATTCGTGCGCGAAGGTATTTTGCAGGCGCTGCGGCGAACGCAGCGGTCCCGTCCAGAATGGAGAGACAACATTGTGCAGGAGAACGCGCTCTGACTTGACCGTGCCTGCGCCGTGGTCGGCGCCTCCCACATGGCCCACTACGTAAGATGGAACCGCGTTGGCATTGTTGCTGAACGCATTGGGGTCGGGCGCCGGCGAGCGCGGCCTGAACTCATCGGGCTGAAAGCCGACCAGAAATCCGGTAACGACGTTACCCGGAGCTGTATATCCCGGGCGATTGCCCAGCACGGGAGACCACGCTTCATGATCCCAGGCAATAATATTTCCTTGCGCGTCGAGGCCGGCGCGCTCGTCGATCGTAAATGCAAACCCGTAACTCTCGCCCCACGCCATTTCCTCTTTTCGCGTCAGCTGTACGCGCACCGGTTTGCCAACGGCTTGCGATAACAGCGCAGCGTCATAGGTAACGGTGTCGGCGCCGTTGATCCCGTAGCATCCGGCGCCGCGGCGAAAAATTACCTGCACATTCTCTGGCTTTACGTTGAGAAGCATGGCCAAGGTCGCGCGCTGATGCCAAACTCCCTGCGTGGGAGACCATGCAGTGACCTTGTCACCCTGCACATCGACCACTGCGCAAGAGCTGCCGATCGACCCGTGCATCTGGTAGGGATGATTATAAGTGGCCTTCACTACAGTGGCGGCTTCGCCAAGTTTCTGGTCCACGTCCTTAGAATTTACGGACATCGTGTCGCGTGTGGGCTTTTGATTTCGCAAGTGATCGTAGAACGTATCCTGCTTGGGCAACTCGGGGGCGGGCGACCAGTTGACTTTCAAGGCCTTGGCAATCTGCATTGCTTGCCACTGTTTCTCCGCCACCACGCCAACAAAATTCTTTTTCACCACCACTTTCACAAAGCCCGGCATTGCGGACACAGAACTTTCGTCCAAATCCATGAGATTCGCGCCCACGGCCGACGGACGCACCACCATGCCGTGCAGCATTCCGGGGACGTGCACGGTCTGCACATATTCAAAGGTGCCCGTTGCCATGGCGGCCATGTCAGGCCGCCCGATGGGTCTTCCGAGCACGGTCCATTCGCTGGCAGGTTTTCGTTTCGCAGCGGTATTGACCTTGAGAGCGAATTTCTTGCCGGCTAGGAGTTCGGAGTAGGCCACCTTCTTTGAAGCGTCGCTCTTTGAGCGAATTGTGCCGTCAACGGCGACAAGCTCTTCCACGGGAATATTTAATTGCTTCGCACCCAGCGCCAGCAGCGCCTCTCGCGCCGTGGCGCATGCTCCCGCCAAATTATTGCGATTGAAATTCGCCGGAGACGACTGGCTGCCGGAGGTGACGCCCTGATCAGGCGTCTTGGATGTGTCGCAGACGGTCAAGTTGACTCGTTCAAACGGCACGCAGAGTTCCTCGGCCACAAGCTGCGTCTGGGCCGTGGACATTCCCTGCCCTAGTTCTTCTTTTCCGGTATAGGCAGTCACGCTGCCATCTGAACCGATGGCGATCCAGGAATCGACTTCTCCGGCAGGCGGAGCTTCCGCGGCCCCAGCCCCACCTTCACCCCCTCCACCGGCGGCGGGAGCGGGACGATTTTGTGCACTCAACGTTTCCAGCGCGCCGCACATGCTGAATGTGACGATCAGCGCGCCCGTTCCTTTAATAAAACCGCGCCTCGAAAATCCCGCGCGCTCCAGAGCCTCGGTTGCGCCTTGCGTCATCGGCTGTTCGGCCGCTTTGAGAGTTGGATTCTTCATCGCGCCATCCCCTGTCTGGCGCGGCCGATGGCTCGCAACATGCGCGCATGCGTGAAGCAGCGGCACAGCACTCGCGACATGCCTTCCTCGATTTGCTCTTCCGTGGCCTTGGGATTCTTGTCCAGAAAAGCTTTGGCGGTGAGGATCACGCCGCTCAGACAATAGCCGCATTGCGCGGCCTGCTCATCAATAAAAGCTTTCTGGAGGGGATGGGGCTTGTCGACAGTGCCCAGCCCTTCCAAGGTGACGATGTCGAGGCCTTGCACGGCTTCTACCGCCGTGATGCAGGAGCGCACCGCCTGGCCTTTCACAAGGACCGTGCAGGCACCACATTGCCCAAGCCCGCAGCCGAACTTGGGGCCGCGCAGGCCGAGGTCGTCACTTAAAATGTAAAGCAGCGGAGTCGTTGGATCGACGTCCACGCTGTGTAATTTCCCGTTTACCTTCAAAGATAGTAGGCTCATACACCTTTGACGTTATTGCCATCCTTAGGTTTCGTCAAGTTAAAGTGTTTGCGGCATCACCGGGGAAAGGGTGGGAATGGCGGGGGAGTTTCAGGCCTGAAGGCGAGCGCTACAGGAACCAAGACTTTTGCTTCAATCTTAAGCTTAAGAAAAGAGGGGTGAACATTTTGTTCACCCCTATTCTTCTTCACAAAATTTCAGCTACGAATGTTCCCAATTTGCAGGCTCTAACTATTGCCTGTGTACATGACGTGGACGTAGGTTCCCAGGCGGACGTTGTAGGCCAAATACCAGCCGTCGTGGTCCGGATCCTCGTAAATCACGATGTTGTCGCTATCCCACAACCAGCCATCGCAATATCCGACGTCATACGGCGCAACCGAAAAGTAGAAGCCGCCGAACCAGAAGCGGTTTGGGCCTCCGCCTTCGATGCGGAATACGTGCCCTTTGCCGAAGCCGCCGGTGAATCGCCCGTGCTCGAAGGGGTGGTCAACGTGATAGTGGACATCGTCTTTGCCGGTATCGTGCCCAACCCACTTATCGCCGCTCGCATGGACATGTGGCGCCTCAGGGTGGCCTTTCTTGTCGCTATAAGTCCGGGCCTGTTCCGGAGCAGTGCGAGATTGCTGCTGAGCAGGTGCGGGACGTGGCGCAGGTGCGGGCCCTGGATGGGGCGCGGGGCCGCGTGCGGGAATATGTCCCCCGCCGACTCCGCGTACAGCGCCTCCGCCTTTCCCGCCACGATTTTGTGCTGACGCCGGGATAGCGAATAACAGAAATGCGAGAAATATTCCGAAAAGGCTTTTCATATCAGTCTCCTGAGTAGGGATTTGAAAGCGAGTTGGAATTTGGCATGCAAGCGCACCTCTTCGGGCGGGCATTATCTTAGATGGTTGACGGAACAATGCGGTTGCTCATTTCTTGAAGGACGGCAAAGTTGTCCCGCGCCGAGGGTGGCGCGAATAGTTGGAAAAAATCCTTTCTTCATGCAGACTACGTTACGGGATGCGGACGGCTCCCGCAAACGGTGCACACCATGAAACTCGATAAAATTTATACGCGCACAGGAGACGAAGGCAAAACCTCACTCGGCGACGGATCGCGGCTGCCAAAATTTCATCTTCGCGTCACTGCCTACGGCAGCATTGACGAGGCTAATTCCGTACTTGGCGTGGCTATGCTGCACGTTGCGGATCAAGAGGTCGTCAAACTATTACGCCACATTCAGAACGATATGTTCGACGTGGGGGCAGATTTGTGCCAGCCGGAAAAACCGGGCGCACAAAAAGCGCCGCTGCGCATTGTCGAAGAGCAAGTTGAGTGGATGGAAAAGCAGATTGACCATTTCAACGCGGACCTCGCGCCTCTCACCAGCTTCGTGCTTCCCGGCGGAAGTCCAGCTTCGGCCTACATGCATCTAGCCAGGACCGTTACGCGCCGCGCCGAGCGTGATGTGGCGCGCCTGTTCGCCGAAGAGCCTGTGAATCCTGCCGTGCTGCGTTATGTCAATCGGCTGTCGGATCTTCTATTTGTGCTGGCGCGATACTTGAATGATAAAGGCAAGGAAGATGTTCGCTGGCAGCCTGGACTGCATCGCTAAGACGGGTTAAGTAGCACAGGCTTCAGCCTGTGGGGTTTATCGCCTGCAAGAACTAAAACCCACAGGCTGAAGCCTGTGCTACTTAAACCTGCTCGGTAGTTTAGCGCTCCGCTTTTTTGGGAGAGTCTTGCCCGGCTTTTTCTTCTAGTTCGGAAATTAGTTTTCTGATTTTCGCGGCGTCCGCGGCGCGAGGCATTGTTCGCAGATATTTATTGTAGGATTCGACGGCCTTTGCGTATTCGTGTTTTTTCTCGTATGCCTCGCCTAGCATCTTCCAGGGCATCGCCAAGGTGGGCTGATAGTTGGACGCTTCCAGGAAGCGGTCGATCGCCGCGTCGTAGTTTCCTTTGTTCAGATAGAACGTGCCCACGTCAAGGCTCCTTTGCGCGTGCAGCGGGTCGAACACGGGCCCTGAAGGGGCCGCCGGAGTTTCCACCTCATCTTCCGCCGAAGGTGGCGGAGGCGGAATGCTGGGGTCGATCGGCTTTGCGGGCGCGGTTGATGGCGCAGGAGAGTTTGGCGATGCAGCCGACGGAGGGGCGGCCGCGGGCTGAGTGGTTGCAGCCGGTTCGGCCGGAGGCGGTGGCGGCGGAACGCGCGGATTGACCTGCTGTGCGAAGAGTGAACGCGCGCCTGCAAGGAGAAGTATTCCGAAAACGATTTGTGCAGTTCGATTCATGTTCCGCGCAGAGTGAGATTCACTTTGCTATCATGGGTGTTGCCCGAGTGCGGTTTGCCGCGCTCCCTATTCTACTCCTGCAATGGAACTCGAACAAAAAGCCGCCAGCCTTCCCGCAGAGCCGGGCGTGTATCTATTCAAGGACGCCATGGGAACGATATTGTACGTAGGGAAATCGAGTTCCCTGCGCAATCGCGTGAAATCCTATTTCCTGGAATCACGCTGGCTGGACGCCAAGACCGGCTCGCTGGTTCGCGAAATCGCGGACCTCGATTATATCGTGGTGGACAACGACCGCGAAGCCCTGGCGCTGGAAAACAGCCTGATCAAGCAGTATAAACCGAAGTTCAACATCCTGCTTCGCGACGACAAGACCTACCCGTACATTCGTTACACGGCCTTCGAGAAATACCCGCGCGTGTATGTTACGCGGCGACTGATCAAGGACGGCTCCATCTACTTCGGGCCGTATTTTCCCCACAGCCTTGCGTATCGCATCGTACATTTCATCCACAAAACTTTTCGCGTTCCGTCCTGCACGGTGGACCTGACGCGGGCGCATCCGCGGCCCTGCCTGCAGTATTACATTCGCCGGTGCCACGGGCCGTGCGTCCCCGGCCTTGTCTCAGACGAAAAATACGCGGAAGCGGCGCGCGACACCAAATTGTTTCTCGAAGGCCGCCGCCACTTGCTGATGGAGAGCCTGGAATCGCGCATGCAGGAAGCTTCCGATGCCGAGCGCTTCGAGCAAGCCGCGGCCTACCGCGATCTTGCTGCACACGCTCTCGGAAATCGAGGAACGCCAGAAGATTGCCGCCGCCGAAGGGGACGACATCGACGTGCTGGCCTGGCACGCGGAGCCGCCGCTGGTGGCCGTGAATCTTTTCCATCTTCGCGGAGGGCGCGTGGTGGACCGGCGCGATTTTTACTGGGAGGACCTGGCGGAATTCGAGCCGGCGGAATTTCTCTCGTCACTCCTGAAACAGCTTTACCTGGACGCCGCGTATCTGCCGCGCGCCATTCACGTGCCCATGGATTTCGAGGATCGCGAAATTCTGGAGGACATGCTCAGCGAGCGCGGAGCGCATCTGGAACCGCCGCGCAGCCGCGTGGAAATTCTGATGCCGCAGCGCGGCGCGAAACACGCCTTTCTGGAACTGGTGGAGAAAAACGCGCGGCATTCCTTCGAGCAGCGTTTTCGCGTGTTGAAGCCCAGCTCGAAGGCCATCGTCGAAGCGCTGGAACAGGCGCTGAGCCTGCCGGAACCGCCGCGGCGCATCGAGAGTTTCGACATTTCGCACTTGCAGGGGTCGGACGTAGTGGCTTCCATGGTGGTGTGGGAAGACGGACGAATGAAGAAATCGGATTACCGGAAATTTATCATTCGCGGCGAATGGGGCAACGACGATTTCGCAAGCATGACGGAAACCGTCGAGCGCCGCTACCGGCGATTGCAGGAAGAAAAAAAACCATTTCCCGGGCTGATCTTGATTGACGGCGGAATTGGGCAGCTGCACGCAGCCGCGGCGGCGCTCGACAAACTGGAAGTGATCAATCAGCCCGTGGCCAGCATTGCCAAGCAGGAAGAAATTATTTACGTGTTGGGCCAGGAAGATCAGCCCATCCGCCTGGAGCACCACTCCCCGATCCTTCACCTGATCCAGCAGATTCGCGATGAAACGCACCGCTTTGCCGTGGGTTTCCACCGGCAGCGCCGAGCCAAGCGCACGATCCAGACGGGCCTGGAGAATATTCCCGGCGTCGGGCCGCGCACCGCGCAAAAGCTGCTGCGAAATTTTGGCAGCTTCACGCAACTGCGCTCCGCCAGCGTCGAACAGATCGCAAAAGTGGTGCCCCGGGGGCTGGCCGAGCGCGTTTCCGCGCACCTGGCGCGCGACCCGGCGAATCCCCGTATCACACAAGCCCTAGCTCCCCCGATTGCTTCTGCTACTTCCCTGTGCTACTTTCGAGGCGGGAAAGGAGTACACCATGTCAGAAAATTCTGGATCAAAAGTTAGCTTCTTTCTGGTGGGTCTGGGAATCGGCGCGCTGGTAGGAATTTTGTTTGCACCGAAATCGGGCGAGGAAACGCGCGAATTCCTGTCGCAGAAGGCCGATGAAGGCCGCGATTACGCCCAGCGCAAAGCGCGCGAACTTCGCGAACGCGCCGAGGATATTCTCGAGCGGAGCAAGACCGCCGCCGTCGCGGCAGAAGGAAACAATTTCGGCGGCCGTCGATGCGGGCCGCGACGCTTATCAGCGGGAAAAAGCCAAAGCACAGTAATCTGGGCGAGGAACTCGAATGGAAAGCTGGATGCCTTTTTTCATCGTGGCCACGGCTGTTGCGGTGGTTCTACAGGCAATTGTGCTCATCGTGCTGTTCGTGCAGATGCGCCGCACAGCCGCGCGCGTTGAGCAAACGGTCGCGGACCTCAATACCAAAGTCACTCCCTTGATTTCCCGCGTGCAGCTTCTGGTGGACGATATTTCGCCGCGCATTTCGGGAATTGTCGCGGACGCCTCGGAAATTACGCGTCTGGCGCGTGGCCAGGCGCAGAAGGTCGATCGCATCCTGAGTGAAACGCTGGAACGGCTGCGCATGCAATTGATCCACGTCGATCAGATTCTGACCGGCGCGATGGAAGCCGTGGAAGAGGCGGGATCGCATCTGCGGCAAACGGTCTGGGGACCGGTGGTGAAGGCTACCGCCTTGATTCGCGGCATTCAGACTGGGATCGATTTTTTCCGCGACAGTGCGGCAAGGGCGCGACCCGGTGGAGCCTCCCGCGGAACAGCCAAGACGAAGGAATGTTTATTTAGTTCACGCCTGCGGTTGGAATACTTCTCAGCAATAAATCTTCGTAATTATTCATTCCACCAACGTTTGCATCCGCGTTTGGACTTACGCGGCGAAGTTTGTGGCGCCGGCGTCTCGCCGGCGGTTTTTCTTATTGTATCGCGTCGCAAAAACGCCGGCGGGACGCCGGCGCCACAAGAACGTGCTTAGCGAATCCAGCCGCCGCCGAGAACCACATCTCCCGAATAAAATACTGCGGCCTGGCCCGGAGTGATGGCGCGCTGCGGCTCATCGAAATTTCACGCGCGCGGAAGTTGCGTCGATGGGCTCGACCGTGGCGGCCGCCGGCTCGTGGCGATGGCGAATCTTCACCGCGGCGCGCACAGGCGCTTCCAGGGTCGCGAATGAAATCCAGTTGACGTCGCGAATTTCGCAAACACTCGGAACGCAGGTCGGCATCGTCGCCGACCACGACGCGATTGGCCGCGCGGTCCAGCTCAACCACGTAGAGCGGCCTGCCTGCCGCAATGCCCAGTCCCTTGCGCTGCCCCACCGTGTAATTGATGCACTCCGCGGTGCCGCCCGATGACTTCTCCGGTGGTCGTGACCAGGTCGCCTTCTTCCTCGGGCAGCGATTCGCCGCGCTCGCCCAGATAGGCGCTCGATGAACTTGCACGTAATTTCCCGACGGCACGAAACAAATTTCCTGGCTTTCCGGCTTTTCCGCCACGGGCAGCGCGGCGCGGCGCGCAATTTCCCGCACAGCGGTCTTGTCCAGTTCGCCCAGCGGAAAATCCGTGCGCGACATCTGCTCCTGCTTCAGGCCGAACAGAAAATAGGTCTGGTCCTTGGCGCCGTCCACGGCGCGCAGCAATTCGTAGCGTCCCGTGATCTTCATTGCGGCGAATTCGCGCGTAGTGGCCGGTCGCCAGGCGATCGGCGCCGATCTGCCGCGAGGTCACCAGCAGCGGATCAAACTTCACGTGGTTGTTGCACATGCGTGCACGGAATCGGCGTGCGGCCCGCGAGATACTCCTCGACAAAAGGCTGCACGACGGTTTCCTCGAATCGCTGCTCGTAATTCACAACGTAGTGCGGCATGCCCAGGTGCTGCGCCACGCGCTTGGCGTCGTAGACATCGTCGATCGAGCAGCAGCGCTGGCCGTGCGCGCCGTCGCGGTCGAGTTCCGGCAGGCGGCGCTGGTTCCAGAGCTGCATCGTCAGGCCGACGACCGGAGAGCCGCGCTCGATCAGGATCGCGGCAACGGCGGAGCTGTCCACGCCGCCGCTCATCGCGACCGCGGTCATGGGGCTCGTGATTGGGGTTCAATTCCATCACATTCGTTACTGTAATGACACGGCGTGCCGGAACCTGCAAAGTCTGTCCTAAGATCGTAGCATCAGCATCTGCGTGATCGGCTTCTTGTACGTGGGGGACAGTCTGGCGCAGCCGTTCGATCACCGGGGGA
This sequence comes from uncultured Acidobacteriota bacterium, assembly GCA_963825365.1. Taxonomy (GTDB): domain Bacteria; phylum Acidobacteriota; class Terriglobia; order Acidiferrales; family UBA7541; genus Palsa-360. The sequence goes on from CAWGSV010000006.1 coordinate 47,406, forward strand.
ATGGTTTCGAGCGCGAAGTCGATTTCCTCTTCCGTGGTCTGATGGCCCAGGCTCAGGCGCAGCGTGGCGCGCGCATCTTCCGGCGCAAGGCCGATGCGCCGTCAGCACGTGGGACGGCTCGACGGCTCCCGACGAGCACGCCGCGCCGGTGGAACAGGCGATGCCCTTGAGGTCCAGCGCGATCACCATGGCTTCGCCTTCGATGAACGGAAAAGTCAAATTTGTGGTGTTGGGCACTCGCTGGCGCGCGCGCAACCGTTCACCCAGGCGTGCGGAATGCGATCGAGCAGCCCATGCTCCAGGCGATCCCGCAAGCCGCGCGATGCGCTCGGCTCTCCTCCTGCTCATTGCGGCCAATGCGAGTTCCGCCGCCTTGCCCATACCGGCGATGGCTGCAACGTCCTCGGTTCCGGGACGCCGGTCGCGCTCGGAGTGTCCGCCGTACATCAGCGGCGCCAAGGCGGGTTCCCTTTCGAACGTACAGCGCGCCCACACCCTTCGGACCGTAAAATTTGTGCGCGGAAATCGAAAGCAGGTGCACGCCGAGTTTGTCTACGTCGATCGGAATTTTCCCGGCAGCCTGCACGGCGTCGGTGTGAAACACGATTCCCTTTTCGGCGGCGATTTTGCCGATCTCTTCGATGGGCTCAATCGTTCCCAGTCTCGTTATTCGCGAGCATGATGGTGATGAGCACAGTCTCGGGTCGAATCGCGCGGCGAACATCTTCCGGATTCACGAGGCCGTCGCTGTTCACCGGCAAGAATGGTCACGTCGACGCCGCGCTTTGGCCAGCGCCCTGCACGGATCCAGGACCGCGACGTGCTCAATCGCGGAGGTAATGACGTGCTTGGCAGTTGCCGGGGGCCGCGGCCACAACGCCGAAAATCGCGTGATTATTCGATTCCGTGCCGCCGCTGGAAAACATGATTTCCGCCGGACGCGCACCCAGCAGAGCCGCCACGGAAATGCGCGCCTGTTCCACCGCTCCGCGCGCATTCTGGCCAAACGTGTGGATCGAGCTGGCGTTGCCGTATTCTTCGCTGAAATACGGCAGCATGGCCGCCAGAACTTCCGGAGCCACCGGCGTGGTCGCGTTATGATCGAGATAAATTCGTTTCATTCGGAGTCTTCCAGCCGCTCGTCAGACAAACGATCGTCAGTCACTCATTCAGAATATCGTTCGCGGATGGAGCGGTCAAGGCGGCGGTCTCTAGTAGCGCGGGCTTCAGCCTGCGGGTTTGAGCCTTGCAAGGACTAACCCCGCAGGCTGAAGCCCGCGCTACTCACTGCGCCATGCCGTAGCCACTCGGGCACGCTGCCTTGACACGGAAGTCCCCTCCGATAGCGTGCAAAAGGAGTAAAACTCGACGCGCTTATTTCGTTTTTCGCGCGCAATGTCCGAAACGGAGACTTTCTTTGGCCGATCCCATCATCACTCTCACCACCGATTTTGGCACGAGCGACCATCTGGTCGGGACCATGAAGGGCGTTATCCTGAATATTAATCCTGCCGCCCGCATCGTGGACATCAATCATCACGTCGCGCCGTTCGACATTCTCGATGGCGCGCTCTCCATTGCAAATGCCTACCGCTATTTTCCGCCGCGCACGATTCACGTCGTGGTCGTGGATCCCGGAGTGGGAACCGAGCGCCGGCCCCTTCTGGTGAGCGGCGAAAAACAATATTTCATCGCGCCGGACAATGGCGTTCTCTCCATGATTTTTGAGCGCGAATCCTGCATCGTCCGGCACATCACCGCGGAACATTATTTCCTGAATCCCATCAGCCCCACATTTCATGGCCGCGACATTTTCGCGCCTACCGCCGCGTGGCTCTCGAAAACCTTTCAGACGGAAGCGTTTGGCGAGGAGATCACGGATTACGTGCGATTCACCATGCCCAAAGCAAAGTCCGGCGGAGCAGGCAGTCAAAGGCGTCGTCTTGCGCGTGGATGCCTTTGGAAATTTGATGACCAATCTTACGGCGGAAGATGTTCCCGCGGATGCGCTCGGCGGACGGCGCTATCAAGCTCACCGTGAATGGCAAGGAGGTGCGCAAGTTCGTCGCAAACATTTGCTGCCGGCAAGCCCGGGAGAGCCGATCGCCATATTCGGCTCGGCCGGCTATCCTGGAGATTGCCGTGAACCGTGGCAACGCTGCGCGCACGCTGGGCGTGAATCGCGGCGCGGAAGTTACGCTCGATCTCACGTAGGACAGGCTTCAGCCTGTCTGGTTTCGATTTTTGCAGATGCTGCAGAAATCAAAAGCAGACAGGCTGAAGCCTGTCCTACCAAACCTCAGCGCTGCAAATCCATCGTCATCAGGAATGCGCGCGTGCGCGGATCGAGCCAGTCGCGCAGGGCGTCTCCCAGCAAATTAAACGCAAGAACCGCCGCCATGATTCCGAGCGCCGGAAACACCACCAGGTGCGGCGCGTCGAAGAGATGATTGCGCGCGTCGTTGAGCATCGCGCCCCAACTCGGCGTGGGCGCAACGACGCCCAGCCCCAGAAAACTCAGCGTCGATTCCGCCAGGATCGCTCCCGCCATTCCGATCGTCGCCTGAATCAGGACGGGCTGCAGCGTGTTCGGCAGCAGGTGCCGCAGCAAGATGCGCGCGTGCGATGCGCCCAGCGATCGCGCCGCCAGGATGAATTCCATTTCGCGAACCTTCAGCACCTGCGCGCGCGCCAGCCGCGCGTAGCCCGCCCAGCCGGTGATCGATCAGCGCCAGGATGACCTTGTCCAGTCCCGGCCCCAGGAATGCCGCAAACGCGATGGCCAGCAGAATTCCCGGAAACGATAGAAACGAATTGATCAGGACGATGTTGACGAAGCGATCGAACGCTCCGCCGAAATATCCGGACAACGGAACCGAGCGCCAGCCCCACGATTCCCGCGCCGAGCACCACCGACACGCCGACCAGCAGCGAAACTCGCGCGCCGTACAGTGTGCGCGACAATACGTCGCGGCCCAGTTCGTCCGTTCCCATCCAGTGATGCGCGCTCGGCGACAGCAAGCGCTCCGGCAGGCTCTGCGCGGAGGGATTTGCCGGCGCGATCCACGGCGCAAAGACCGCCGCGAGCAACCAGCAGCACGGTTACGGCAAGTCCCCAGCGGCCCAGCCCGCTGGTGCGCAAAAATTGACGGATTGGCGATTCTGTTTCATGCGATTTCTCTCGAATTTGTCCGAGCCCATCATTGCAGCCGCACCCTGGGATCACGACGGCGTAGACCAAATCCGTCAGCAGATTCACGCCGACGTAGGACACCGCGATCACCAGAATGCAGCCCTGCAGCAACGGATAATCGCGCGCCGAAATGGCCTGCACGGCCAGCCGTCCGATTCCCGGCCAGGAAAAAATTGATTCGGTGACGATCGTTCCCGCCAGCAGCGAGCCAAATTGCAATCCCACGATGGTGATCACCGGAATCAGCGCGTTCGGAAATGCGTGGCGGAACAGCACGGAGGTTTCCGAGATTCCCTTGGCGCGAGCCGTGCGCACGTAGTCGCTCGAAAGCTCTTCGATCATCGATCCGCGAACCATGCGCGTAAGGATCGCCGCGAGCGCCGCGCCCAGCGTGACGGCGGGCAGAATCAAATGGCTGACGCCACCGCGTCCCGATACCGGCAGCCATCCGATTTCCACCGAAAAAACCAGAATCAAAATCGGGCCGAGCGCGAAGTTGGGAACGGAAAGTCCCAGCAGCGTGAAAAACGAAGTCGCGCGATCCGCGCGGCTGCCGCGGCGCCACGCGGAAAACACTCCGGCGGGAATCGCAATCGCGATGCAAACGAGCAAGCGCCGCGAGCGACAATTCAAGCGTTGCGGGAAAACGCTGCAGCACGATCGCGCGCACCGGAGCCGCAAAGCGAATGCGAGCGGCCCCAATCGCCGCGCGCGAGCCCCTCGAGATATCGCAGCGTATTGCACGCCGAGCGGCTGGTCGAGCCCCAGCGTGTGGCGCAACTGCGCGAGGTCCTCGACGCGCGCGTCCTGCCCCAGCATTTGCAGCACGGGATCGCCCGGCACGATGTGGATCATCAGAAAAACCATCGTGAGAATCAGCCACAGGGCGGGCAGCGTGTAGAGAATTCGCTGAAGGATGTGTCGGATCATTCGGGTTTCCGCACATTCTCGGCTGAGGGTTTGCTGTCGGACTTTGAGTCGGCGGGCGCTGCCGACAAGCGGGTCTCTCCCGGCGGCTTCAGCCGCTGAATCTTGACGCGCGCCACGCGGCGGCGATCCATTTCCACCACCGTGAAGCGATAGCCATCGAAATCAAAACTTTCTCCGCCGCGCGGAATGAATCCCAGTTGCGCGAGCACGAAACCTCCCACGGTGGCGTAGGAGCGGATCTTCCGGCAGCACGATGTTGTACTGCGATTCGAGATCGCGCAGGCTGAGCGATGCGTCGAAGATCATGGCCGCGTCCGCGCCCTGCCCGACGACCACGGGCCTTTCGACCACGTCAAATTCATCGTGAATTTCGCCGACCAGTTGCTCCAGAATATCCTCCAGCGTAACCAATCCCAGTATGGTGCCGAATTCGTCGACGACCATGGCCATCCAGCCGTGGCGCGAGCGCAATTCCAGAAGCAATTCGTTCGACCGGCTTGCTCTCCGGCACGATGACTATTTCGTGCAGCATGCTGCCGCAGGTTGAATTCCGGCGCGGACCAGCCTTCTTCGGCGCGGCGCTCGCGATCGAGCAGCACCCACACGATATCCTTGATGTGAATGTATCCGAGCACGTGTTCGCCCGCGCCTTCAAACACGGGCAGCCGCGAACGCTGCGTGGTGACGAACACGCGCATCACGTCGTCCAGCGTGGCGTCGGCGGTCACCGAATGCACGTCGGGCCGCGGCACCATCAATTCGCGCACCTGCATGCGATCGAGTTCAATCGCGCCGAGGATGAATTTCTCTTCCTCCACGCCGACAAGACCGCGTTCGCGCGCCTGCTGGATCTGAATCTGCAATTCTTCCGCGGAGTGCACCTGCGTGTGGCTCTGCGCCCGGAAAATCCCAGCCCGCTCAGGATCCAGCGGCTGGCTCCGTCGAGCAGGTTGATCGCCGGGCGGAATACTCCGAGATACCACTGAAATGGCCGCGCAACCAGCAGGGCCACACGTTCGGCGCGCTGCAGGCTCATGCTCTTGGGAACCAGTTCGCCGAGCACAACGTGCAGCATCGTCAGAAAAAGAAATGCCACCGCCAGCGAAACTGCGTGAACGAGAATCGCGGTGTGCGCGCCCGGAATGTTGGCGACCAACGGGCTCAAGACGCGAAGCCAGCGTGGATTCGCCGAGCGCGCCAAGGCCCAGGCTGGTGAGCGTGATTCCCACTTGAACGCCGGAAACCACGCGGTCCAGCTTGCCGAGCAAATCCAGAACGATCTTCGCGCGCGGAATCGCCCTCATCCATCAGTTGCCGGACGCGCGAATGCCGCACCGCAACCAGCGAAAACTCGACCGCCGCGAAGAATCCATTCACGGCCACGAGCGCAAACAATCCGAGAAGTCGCAGCGCGATCAAATCAGATGTGTCCTCCGCCGGCTCATTCTAGCAGCCGGCACGCTGCGCCCAAGAGACGCAGCGCTGGACTGGTTCAAAGTTGACGCCAATCCAGCATCTGAACCAACAGGCTGCAGCTGTCACAAAAGCGGTTGTTTCGGTTCTCGCGCGTGCATTAGAATGTTGCCTCAATTCGCAACATGGCTTTAAGCATTTTTGTGAGCGCAGCTGCAGCAGACATACGTGAACTATGACAACCGTAAATCCAGCATCGACCAAAAAGCCGGAAGCCGCGAAGAAGCCCGATTTCGAGTATTCACTCGACGCGCCTGGAAGAAATTGTCGGCAAGCTGGAGAGCGCCAATCTGTCGCTCGACGAAGCCATGAAACTGTTCGAGGAAGGCGTGCAACTCTCGCGCGATTGCCAGAAATATCTGGAGCAGGCCGAAGGGCAAAGTGGAAATTCTGCTCAAGAAGGCCGGCGGCGAAATGGCCGCGGAACCATTCGATCCCGAATCCGAGGAAGATTCCTAAACGGCCTGGCCGCACTTCGCGCCGGAGCCGCCCTCCATCCGATGAACCTTCCCGCATTTTTCGAAGAAGACCGAGCCGCGGTGGACGCTGCTCTGGACCGGCTGATGCCCGGCGAAGACGCGCAGCCTCCTTCGATCCACCGCGCCATGCGCTACAGCGTGCAGGCCGGCGGGAAGCGTGTGCGGCCGATTCTTGTGCCTGGAATCGGCGCGAATTTTTTCCGCCGACGTGACTCCGGTGCTGCCTGTCGCTTGCGCGCTGGAATTTATTCACACCTATTCGCTGATTCACGACGACCTGCCGGCGCTCGACAACGACGACTTGCGGCGCGGCAAACCCACCTGCCACAAGAAATTCGGCGAAGCCACCGCCATCCTTGCGGGCGATGCGCTGCTGACGCTGGCGTTCGAAACGCTTGCCAATGCGCCTATCGATCCGGCGCGGCGCGTTGCCATTCTTTCCCACGTGGCTGCCTCGGCGGGAACCGTCAACGGCATGGTCGGCGGCCAGGTTGCCGATCTCGAAGCCGAAGGTCGCGCCATCCAGCCCGCCGAGCTTGAATACATTCACCGTTCGAAAACGGCGGCGCTGATTCGTGCCTCGGTGGTTGCCGGGGCGATCGGCGGCGGCGCGGACGATGAAAACGTGGCGCGCCTGAAACGCTTTGGCGAAACGATTGGCTGGGCATTTCAAGTGGTCGACGACATTCTCGACGTGGAAGAATCTTCCGCGGCGCTGGGAAAAACGGCGGGCAAGGACGCGGCCCAGCAAAAAGCGACTTATCCGTCGCTGTACGGGCTGGAAAAATCGCGCCAGTTTGCGAAAGAGCTGGAAACGCGCGCCATGGCGGAGCTCGAGCCATATGGAGCGCGCGCCGCGCGGCTGCGAGAGCTTGCCGAATTGATCGTCCATCGCCGGGCATAATTGCAGTGATCGTTTTTTGTAGCCCGCGTCTTCAGACGCGGGGGTTTTCTGCCGATTCGGAGACGCTCCTGCTAATTTGAGCGAACCACCTCGCCTCTGAAGAGGCGAGCTACAATCAAACGCCTTGCCACCCAAACCCAAATCCGCGAAAAAAAGACTCGACTTGCTGGTCGTGGAGCGCGGCCTGGCCGAATCGCGCGAAAAAGCGCAAGGCATGATTCTTGCCGGTGAAGTGCGCGTGAACGGCGCGCGAAGCGACAAGGCCGGCGCGCAGATCTCCGAGGACGCCCGCATCGAAGTCAGTGGCGGATCGGCCAAATATGCCAGCCGTGGCGGCATAAAGCTGGAAGGCGCGCTGGAAGATTTCTCGATCGACGCGAACGGACAAACTTGCCTCGATATCGGCGCCTCGACCGGTGGCTTCACCGATTGCCTGCTGCAGCATGGCGCGCGCCGCGTTTACGCCGTGGACGTGACGCCGCAACAGATGGCCTGGCGCCTGGAGCAAGACGCACGCGTGACGCAAATCAAGGCCAATGCGCGAAATCTTCGCCCGGAACAAATTCCGGAACCGGTCAGCCTGGTGACCATGGATGTATCATTCATTTCCGTCGCCAAGGTGCTGCCGGCCGTGGTCGCGGCCGCTGGTCTGCATGCGCAGTATTTGATCCTGGTCAAGCCGCAGTTTGAACTGGATCGCGGCGATATCGGCAGCGGCGGCATCGTGCGCGACGCTTCGCTGCACGAACGCGCGATCGAACGTGTGCGTGCGGCTGCGCTTGCCGCAGGATTGCAGTTGAGGGCGTGCGCCCCAGCCACCTGACGGGCGCGGAGGGAAATCAGGAATTCTTTCTCTATGCCAAACGGGTAACTGCACCTGAGTAATTTGCAATTCTGATTTGAAGCTGATTGATCGCCACTCATGAATCGCAAGGTACAACAAACGCCCCATTATTTTGTCATTCCGAGCGAAGCGAGGAATCTCTCTTCGGTTTCGGCCAATGAGAAGAAAGAGAGATTCCTCGCTTCGCTCGGAATGACAAGATAAGGTACATAAGCTGCAGCATGTTCAGCCAGCGAGGGCTGGCGCTTGCGAGGTCTAAAATCCACAGGCTGAAGCCTATGCCACGTAGGACCCGCGCCGGAATATTGGGCCAAGGCAATCTCCATTGAAATTCTTGGAAATGGAAGCGCTCGACAGATGCTAAAGTAGTGCTCGCATTGCAATTACTGGTGCAAAAGTCAAAATGATCAAGACCGTCGGAATTATTTCCCGCCCGCGCCGCGAGGACATCGCGCGCGTCGTGCCTCCGCTCGTCGAGTGGCTGCAGGCCCACGGCGCGGAGGTGATCTGCGATTCGGAGACCGGCGAATGCATCGGCCCGCTGGCGGTGCAAACGCAGAAGCGCGAGGATCTCGCCGGCTGCACGGACCTGCTGATCGTGCTGGGCGGCGACGGCACATTGCTTTCCGCGGCGCGCCTTGCGGCAGACCGCAACGTTCCCATCCTTGCCGTCAATCTTGGCGGCCTGGGATTTCTTACGACCGTTTCGCAGGATGAAATTTATTCGATTCTCGAAGAAATATTTTCAGGAAAGCATCGCGTGAGCGAACGCGTGATGCTGGAAGCGGAGATTGTTCGCGACGGCACCGTGATCCGGCGGCAGATCGCGCTGAACGATGCGGTGCTCAACAAAGCGGCGCTGGCGCGCATCATGGATCTGGAGCTGCGCGTGGACGGCGAATACGTGACCACCTACAAAGCCGACGGACTGATTCTCTCGACTCCCACCGGGTCCACCGCCTATTCCCTGGCGGCCGGCGGGCCCATCGTGTATCCGACCGTCGAAGCATTTGTCGTGACGCCGATTTGCCCGCACACGCTGACCAACCGCCCGCTGGTGATTCCCGATTCCGCAACGATGGAAATCGATTTCAAGGCCGAGGATGAAGCGGTTTTTCTGACGCTCGACGGGCAAGTCGGAATCGAACTGGTGCGCGGGGATCACATTCGCATGCGCAAGGCGCCGGATAAACTGCTATCTGGTGCGCCCCGCAAAAAAAACCTATTACGAGATCCTGCGCAACAAACTGAAGTGGGGCGAACGGTGAAACGGAACTTCGAATCCACAGATGCACACGGATAAACACGGATAAACACCATAGAATCTTACAACTGCAATATCTTCATACTCTGCTGCACACTTCTAATTTCGAATCAATCAGTTCTATGGCGTTATCAGTGTTTATCAGTAGTTATCAGTGTGCATCTGTGGTTAAATTCCCATTCTCACTCCCGCGGACCAGGTCGGCGCGGGATTCGCGGCGGCGGACTACTCTCGTTTTGGTTCCCTCGACCAGGATTTCCGCGGGACGCGGGCGCGAATTGTAGTTGGACGCCTCGACAAAACCGTAGGCTCCGGCTCCCCACAGGACCAGCACATCCCCCGGGGCAACTTTTCCCAGCGGCCAATCCTGCACGAAGCAATCGCCCGATTCGCACACCGGTCCGACGATATCGGCGCGAGCCAGCGTTCCCCGGATGTGCGCGTCGCGCGCGTGATCGGATGCGTGGCATCGTACAGCACGGGCCGCATGAAGTCGTTCATCGCGGCATCCACGATCACAAAATTCTTGCCGCGATTTGCTTGGTGTACAGAACGCGCATCAGCAGACACGCCTGCGGAGCCAACCAGCGATCGCCCCGGCTCGATCAGCAGATGGCATCCGAGCGGACGAACGACGCGCGCAAGTTCCGCGGCATATGCGGCTTTTTCCGGCGGCTCCTCCGACGTGTAGCGGATGCCGAGCCCGCCGCCGCAATCGAGATAGCGCAGCGCGATGCCCGCGCGCCGCAAGATCGCGCACAAATCCCGCCAGGCGCGCCAGTGCGCGGCGATAAGGGCGCAGCGTCAGAATCTGCGAACCGATATGCGCGCTGATTCCCTGCCAGTCGATCCAGCGCGAATCGCGATGTTGCAGATAAAGGCCGCGCGCGGTTTCCCAGTCAATTCCGAATTTGTGGCGATGATGTCCGGTGGAGATGTGCGGATGGCCGCCGGCCTCGACGTCCGGATTGACGCGAATGGATGCCGCAGCGCGCACTCGCAGACGCGAAGCTTCCGAGGCGAGCAGATCGAGTTCAGCCGCCGATTCCACATTGAAAAGCAGAATGCGCGCGCGCAAGCGCTTCGCGAATTTCTTCGCGCGATTTGCCCACGCCGGAAAAAACGATGCGATTTCCCGGCACGCCGATGCGCCGCAGGCGGTAGAGTTCCCCGCCGGAAACAATGTCGAATCCGCTGCCAAGCGCGGCAAACACGCGCAGGATGCCCAAGATTTGAATTGGCTTTCACCGCGTAGCAGATCGTGTGCGGGAGCGAGCCGAATGCGGAATCCATGCGGCGATAGGCCTGCTCGATGCTCGCGCGGCTGTAAAGATACGCGGGCGTTCCGACTTGTTCGGCGACGGCCGCAACGGAAACGCCTTCGCAATACAGGTGCGATCCGCGATAGGAAAACCCGGGAGTATAGCTCGCCGGGATCAACTGTACGGCAGAACGAGAAGCGCGCGAATGTGAGCGATGCCGCGCTCACTTGACTTTCATCACCACCAGCGTGCGATCGTCCGTGATGGCTCCTCCTTGCGTAAATTCCTGCACTTCCTCGAGCATGCGGTCGGCCAGTTCGCTGGAAGTCAAGTGCGCATTGGCGGCCAGACAGTTCCTTGATGCGGTCGGTGCCGAAAAATTTTCCTTCGCGGTTGCTCGCTTCGGTCAGGCCGTCGGAATAGAACAGCAGAATATCGCCGGAATTCAGGCTGACGCTCCATTCGTCGTAGGTGGCATCGTCAAAAATTCCGATCGGAAATCCTGACAGATTGATTTGCTCGACGTGCCCATCCTTCCAGAGCAGCGGCTGCGTCTGCCCGGCATTGGCCACGCGAAGCTTGCGGCGCGCTTTTTGCCAGGTGGCGAAGCAAATCGTCATGTAGCGGCCTTCCACGCGCCGGTCGCACACCAGCTGATTCAGCTGGCGCAGAAGCTCCGCGGGCTGAAGCTTGTGCGGAGAGAGGCTGCGCAAAATTCCGGTGGCGACCGCGCCATAGAGCGCGGCGGCGCTTCCCTTCCCGCTGACGTCGCCCAGCGCGATGCCCAATTGCTGCGTTCCGTAGGAAAGAAAATCGTACAAATCGCCGCAGACTTCGCGGGCGGAAAGAATTCGCGCGGTGATGTCCAGTCCAAAATCGATGCTGGGCACCGGACGCAGCAGCGCGGTTTGCAGGCGCTGCGCGGCGGTGAGTTCGCGCTCCATGCGCGCTTCGTCGCGCGCCAGTTGCTCGTACAGCCGCGCGTTTTCGAGCGAGACCGCCAGATGCGCGGCCAGAATCATGAGCGTCTGCACGTGATCTTCGGTGAAATAATTCACCTGCGGGCTTTCCAGATCGAGCACGCCGACCACGCGGCCCTTGTGAATCATGGGAATGGCCAGTTCGGAGCGCGTTTCCGGATTGACCATGATGTAGCGCGGATCCAGCGTGACGTCCGGAACGCGAACCGGCTGCTGCGCGGCAATCGCCGCTCCCACAATTCCTTCGTTTGCGGTCACGCGCAGTTTTCCCTGCGCGCTCTGGCCGTATTTCACGTCCAGGCGATGGCGAAACAATTTGGTGGCATCGTCGATACAAGCAAAATTCCCAGAATCTGATAATCGATCACGCGCTTGACCAGTTCCGCGGCGCGGCGCAGCAGTTCCTCGACGGCCAGAATGGAATTGGCCTCGCGGCCCACTTCGTTGAGAACCAGCAGCGTGTCGGCCTGGCTGCGAACGCGTTCAAAGAGGCGCGCGTTTTCGATGGCGATGGCCAGACGGCTGGCCATCAGCGTCAGAATGCTTTGCTGGTCGCGCGTGAAGTAATCGACTTGCGTGCTCTGAATGTCGAGCACGCCGATCGATTGTCCTTTCACCATCAGCGGAACCACCATCTCGGAGCGAACCGAATCGATGATGTTGATGTATCGCGGATCTTCGCGAACGTCCGGCACGCGCACGGCGCGGCCCGTTGCCGCGGCAGTGCCCGTGATTCCCTGCCCGATCGGAATCTGCCAGTCCTTGCCGGCTTCTTCGCCATAGCCGATGGTGAAGCGGTGATAGAGCCGGTGCGTGGTTTCGTCCAGCAGCAAAACGCTGAAAATTTCGTAGTCGATCAGGCGCTTCACGAGCGCCGCGGTTTTCCGCAGCACTTCGTCGAGGTCCAGCGAGGAGTTGATTTCCTCGCCGAGTTCGACCAGCGTCGCGAGCACCTCCGCGGGCATATTGAGCGGCGTTGGAGTTTGTACGGGATCCATAAATTAAGTCGCAACTGCGCATGCGTTCGAGACTACAGCGACCGCAACACCCCCAAGAGTCAATTAGTATAGCAGGTGGAGATTACGCCCTTGTGAAAAACCGGTGAAACATGCCAGTTGCGGATCGGGAATTATCACAATCGCGGGGATTCGCTGAATGTTGCCAATCGTGGAAAGTCCACGAACTTGTCATCGAGCGAAGCGAAGAATCTCTCCGCTTAACTCGAAGAAGCAGAGATTCTTCGCTTCGCTCAGAATGACATACATTACATTCAATAAATGGACGACGCAGAGGAAGTGCAGCGCCTGAACTGCCGCGGGGCGGCGCCGATCCCGCAGCTTGCTCCATGATTTTCACGCTGGCGCTGGCGCCGATTCGCGTGGCGCCCGCGCAAACCATTTTCTTCAGATCGTCGAAACTTCGCACGCCGCCCGAAGCCTTCACTCCAATTTCCGAACCGACCACCGCGCGCATCAGCGCGACGTCCTCGGCCGTGGCGCCGCCCGTGCTGAAGCCGGTCGACGTCTTGACGAAATCCGCGCCCGCTCTTTTGCTGGCGAGCGCCGCGCGCACTTTTTCCTCGATCGTGAGCAGCGCAGTTTCCAAAATTACTTTGCAGATCGCGCCGCCGCGATGCGCCGCTTCCACGACGCCGCGAATGTCGGATTCCACCACGTCGTCCTGGCCGGATTTCAGCGCGCCGATGTTGATGACCATGTCGACTTCCTGCGCGCCCAGCTTGATCGCTTCTTCGGCCTCGTGAATTTTCACCTGCGGAAGCGTTGCGCCGAGCGGAAAACCGATCACGGTGCAGACTTTCACTTTTGTGCCGCGCAGCAATTCGGCGGCCAGCGGCACGTTCCAGGGATTGATGCACACGGACGCGAAACCGAAGCGCGCGGCTTCCTGGCAGAGCTTGCGGATTTCGTCGCGCGAAGCTTCCGGCTTCAGCAGCGTGTGGTCGATCAGGCCGGCGAAACCGGCGTCCAGTTCGACGACCGACGGGCCGCAGGAAATGCGGTCGGCCCCGGCTTCGACGACCGCGCGGGTTTTTCGGGCGCACTTCTCGGCGCAGTTCAGATCGCAATCGGGGCAAATTTCATCGTCGCCTGCGCGTGCCGGCGACAGCCGCGGATCTTGCGGAGCGCGCCGAGGTAGCGCACCACTTCTTCGGTGACGATGCGGACGATTTGTTCGAATTCGCTCTGATCCACTTGCCCGGCCCTGTTCGAATCGAGTGGGAGGATCCGAAACAATTTGAGATCCTGCCTGATTTTACGAAAAGGCCCCGCCTCTGAAGAGGCGGGCTACAGCATCGTGGCGGCGATCGCGCGGCTGCTTTAGCCGCGGGTCTTCAGACCCGGGGATTTTCGCTGCGACTTCTAGCGCTTCGCTGCGCGTTCCTCGATGCTGCGAATCTTGTCCACGCGGCGCTGGTGGCGGCCTCCCGCAAAGGGCGTCGAGAGCCACAGCGCCAGGATTTCGCGCGCGGCTTCCGGCGAAATCAGCTTGGCGCCCAGCGTCAGCACGTTCGCGTCGTTGTGCTCGCGGCTGTTGCGCGCCGTCGCGCGATCATAGCATAGCGCCGCGCGCACTCCCGGCACCTTGTTGGCGGCAATCGAGCTGCCGATGCCGGCGCTGTCGAGCACGACGCCGAGCCACGCGTCTCCGCGCGCAACGGCGTTGCCGACCGCTTCGGCGAAGTCCGGATAATCCACCGCTTCCGCGCTGTCGGTGCCCAGATCAAGAACTTGGTAGCCCCAATCGCGCAGATGACCTTTCAGTTGCTCCTTCAGTTCGAAGCCGCCGTGATCGGCGCCAATGGCCACGACGCGCGCGGATTTTTCCGGCGCGCTTTCCGCCGGACGCCGCGTTCGAAGAAGCTTCGCGGTCGCGCGGCGAGGCCACGCGAAACGTGATCCCGCGCCGCTCGGCCTCTTCGCGCGCCAGCGGAGTGATGATCGTGTCCTCGCGTGACGGCGAGTTCGCCATTTTGCGGGACGCGTTCCAAATCCGCGGCTGTGATGAGAGGTTTCATGAAAATTGAGGACGGCAGTTGCACAAGTCTGCCATCGGCGAATGCGAAGGTTCTTGTGGCGCCGGCGTCCCGCCGGTGGGTTTTCTAATTTCTGCGCGCAGCAAAATCGCCGGCGAGACGCCGGCGCACACAAAAAGCAACAGCTACGACGGCGGAAGCGAAAGAACGCACACGTCCTTGAGATTGCGATAACGCTCCGCATAGTCCAGCCCGTACCCGACAACGAATTCGTTGGGAATCTGAAATCCGACGTAGTCCGCCTTCACGTCTTTCTTGATGCGGCGCTCAGGCTTGTCGAGCAGCGCGGCAATCTTCAGCGAATTCGGCTTGCGCTGCTGCAGCACGCGCAGCAGGTATCCGAGCGTGAGCCCCGTATCCAGAATATCCTCGACCACGATGACGTTCAGGCCCTCGATGCTGGTGTCGAGATCTTTGTTGAGGCGCACCTGGCCGGAGGTCTGGCTGCCGTGCCCGTAGCTGGACACGGACATGAAATCGAGCGACACTTCGACGTGAATCTGGCGGATCAAGTCCGACAGAAAAATGGCCGCGCCCTTGAGGACTCCGATCAGGTGAACGCGCTGGCCCTTATAATCCTTGGAAATCTGAGCGCCCATTTCGCGACACGCGCTTCTGAATCGCGCTGCTGCGCAGCAAAATTTTCAGATGCTCCTGCCCATGACCATGCACCGTGAATCACCTCCCCTGGGAGCGGTTACTCTAGCGCAGGGAGTGGGAAAGCTCAAGGCGCGAAGCTCGGTGAAAACTTCCGACAGGGTGAGATCGAATTGCTTCGATCATCGTTGCGTGGCACCCTTTAGACACTTATGGTTGTGGCGAATGACAATTGGAAGGACAAGCGCGTCGTCGTGACCGGCGGCGCCGGATTTATCGGCAGCGTGCTTGTGTGGGAACTCAATCGGCGCGGGTGCACCCAGGTGGCGATTGCGGATTTTCCGGTGGACGACGCAAAGAGCGCCAACCTTGCGGGCTTGCGCTATACGGAATTTGTCGACGCCGCGGAATTACATGCGCGGCTTGCTTCCGGGTCGTTGGGAAAGCTCGACTGCATTTTTCATCTGGGCGCGTGTTCCTCCACCACGGAAACAAACGAAAAATATCTGCGCGAAAATAATTATGAATATTCGCGCACACTTGCGGAATGGGCGCTGAGCGCGGGCGTGCGCTTTGTTTACGCTTCCTCGGCGGCGACCTATGGGGATGGCAGCGCGGGCATGGACGATTCAGATCCCGGCCAGCTGGAACGGCTGCGCCCGCTGAATCTTTACGGGCAATCCAAGCAGTGGATGGATCTGCACGCCTGGCGGGAGGGCTGGCTCGACCGCATCGTGGGGCTGAAATATTTCAACGTGTTTGGCCCCAACGAAAATCACAAAGGGGACATGCGCAGCGTGGTCTGCAAGAGTTACGCCGACGCGCTCAGGACCGGAGTGATTCGACTCTTCAAGAGCTACAAGCCCGAATATCGCGACGGCGAGCAGCGGCGCGATTTTCTGTACGTGAAGGATGCCGTGGCCATGACGCTGCACCTGGCCGCGAATCCCGGCGCGAACGGAATTTTCAATATTGGCTCGGGAGAGGCACGCACATGGAACGATTTGGCGCGCGCCGTTTTCGCCGCGCTTGGACGCGAGCCGCGCATCGAATACATCGATATGCCGGAAACGATTCGCGACAAGTATCAGTACTTTACGCAGGCTGACATCCGCAAACTGCTGGCCACCGGATACGCATCAGCCGATTACTTCTCTCGAAGACGCTGTGCGCGATTACGTTGTGAATTATCTGGTGCCCGGGCGCACGATTGGGGTTTAGTAGCACAGGCTTCAGCCTGTGGGTTTGCTTGTGGAGCTAGGCAAATGAAAACCCACAGGCTGAAGCCTGTGCTACTCAAACCTATCGCCTCACTCAGCTGTCGCTGGAATCCCATTCCTGGGGCGCAGCGTGACGGTGGGCTGCATGTCAACTTTATATTCCGGCGCAATTTGAAATTTAAATTTCTGCGCGATGGTGGCGAGCAATAGCACCGCTTCCATCATCGCGAATCCCGCGCCGATACACACTCTGGGCCCTCCGCCAAACGGAAAGTAGGCAAATCGCGGCAGGGACGCGGTGCGCGGATTGTTGGCGCTCCAGCGATCCGGGTCGAAGCGCTGCGGCTCGGGAAAATAGCGCGCGTCCCTGTGCATCAGGTATTGCGAGATCAGCATGTTGGTATTCGCGGGTATTTCGTAGTCGCCCAGCCGGAAAGGTGCGAGCGCTCGCCGCCCGATCACCCACACGGGCGGATACAAGCGCATCGATTCCCTCAGCACAGCATCCGTGTAGGGCAACTGCGGCAAATCCGCCGGCGTGGGAACTCTTCCGCCAAGCACGCCATCCAATTCCTCAATAAGTTTGCGCTCCACCTCCGGATTTTGCCCGAGGAGAAGCCACGCCCAGGAAAGCACATTCGCAGTGGTCTCATGCCCGGCCAGGAACAGCGTCATGATTTCGTCGTGCAGCTGGCGATCGGTCATGCCAACGCCCTCATCATCCTGCGCCTGCAGGAACGCGCTGAGCAAATCTCCGGACATTTGCCCGCTTCGGCGGCGCTGCTCGATGATGCCGTAGATTACTTTGTCGAGGCGGCCGACGGCGCGCTTCAGAATCAGCGAAGTAGGCAGAGGAACCCAAGTGGGCAGGAGCAGCGCCATTCCCGCCTGCCTCAGAAATTTTCCCATCAGCACTGCAAGCGCGGCGTCCACGTCTTCCGCTTCGTGCGAAACATCGGCGTCGAACAGCGTCTTGGCCACAATGCCCAGCGTGAGGCGCATCATGGCCTCGTGAATGTCCAGCTCCTGCCCATCGCTCCAGGACGCCAGCATGCGCTGCGTGTATCCCACCATAATTTCCGCGTAGGCCGCGATGCGCCCCTGATGAAATGCGGGCTGGATGAGCTTGCGCTGGCGGCGCCAAAAATCTCCCTCGCTCAGCAGCAGTCCGTTGCCAAGCAAGCGGCGCATGGCGCGGTAATCCTTCGATTTCACGAAATTGTTGTTCTGCGTGACCAGCACGGATTCGATGTATTCCGGCCGGCTCAAATAGCACGCCGGAACGCCCAGGAAACGGAAAAAAACAATGTCTCCATATTCCCGCGTGCACTTCGTGAGGTAGGCAATCGTGTCGCCCTTGGGCTCAAACACGCTGCCAACAAGCGGAAGACCTTTTGGACCGGGAGGAAGGTTCAACTTAAGTGGACGTCACTTTCTAACTCTGCTAATTCTAGAGCCCTCGCTGAACGCCAATACATATCGATCTCTTGGCGTACGTAATTCACAAAGCGGGACATAAGAAGCTGTCGCCGCGACCAATGCCAATCACCATTTCTTTCCTGATTCAATTCCTGCTGATTCACAAAATAAAAGGGTCCACACAAAACTATAACATCTGGTCGGCATTGGCAGAAAATCACGAACCGAGACGATGGCTGGCGCGATAGAAATTATCGAAGATTGAAGGGAGTAGGCTGTCTTGAAACTGCTTGTTGCGTTACCGAACAGTCGGGAATCCGTAGCTAGATCGCTCCGAGATTTCCTGATCGCTTCGATAAGAGGTATGAATTGCAAGAAAATTCCACGTCGTGGTATGGTTTTCGCAGCTTTTCACGGGCCGGGACGCCCCCGAGTCGGAGTCCGGCTCGCTTAAGACAAAAATCTTCGAAGGGGTGTGGCAATGAAGACAATCAGAGCTGGCAGTGTGTTTACCGGTTTCATTTGTTTAGCGACATTTCTTCTTTTGAGTGCTCTCTCAACGACAACCTTCGCTCAGGGCGGAGTTGGCACGATAACCGGAACAGTCACTGACCCTAAGGGGCTGACCGTGTCTGGTGCGAAAATCGTCATCAAAAATGCTGACACGGGGATTGAGCGGCCTCCTCTCGAAACCTCAGATTCCGGAATTTACTCAGCCACTTTCCTGCAGCCTGGACACTACGAAGTATCCATTGTGAAGGATGGCTTTTCTCCTGTTGTGCGCAAAGACATCGTGCTCCAAGTTGGCCAGACACTCACCATCGATGTGGCCTTGACCGTTGGGACCTCGGTAGCCGAAATCACGGTCACCGGCGAAGCACCCGTAATCGAGCCGGATCGGACGGAACTGTCTCAGACCGTCAGCCAAGGCCTGGCGGAAGGGTTACCACTCAATGGACGGCGATGGCAGTCTTTCGTGTTCCTCACGCCCGGAGTCACCACGGACGGCACCAACGGACTGGTCACGTATCACGGGATTTCAAGCCTTTATAACAACAGCCAGGTGGATGGCGTCAGCAACCAGCAGGCGTTCTTCTCCGAAGATCGCGGCAGAACCGTGGTTGGATACACGTACAGCCTGGACGCGGTGAAGGAGTTCAACGTCAACTCCGACGCCTACAGCGCGGAGTTTGGCCACGCTGCGGGCGGGCAGGTCAACGCCGTAACCAAATCCGGGACGAACGACCTTGCACGGAGACGTGTTTTACTACTTGCGTTATCCAAGCCTGAATGCCCTTGATCCATTCGCCCGGACACATGGAGGCAACCCCGATCACTCGGTGTTTGTCCAGTCGGGAACGATCTTGAACACTACCATCAAGGACGGAGTCGCCGAATGTATCGCTCCAAGGGGTGGAGCATCAGAGGCAGCAATTTGGCGGTAGCGTGGGCGGCGCCAATCATTAAGGACAAGCTGTTTTACTTTGTGAACTATGACGGCCAGCGGAGATCGTTCCCAATCATCTACACAGGACCGTCGTCGAATAATGCCGCGACGGCTTGAATAGCATGATTGCGAACAATTGCGCTGCCTCGAATACCGCTACGGTTGTCATGGCGCACGCAGTTGCACCCATTGTTGGATTTGTGCCAAACGACCCTCGTTGCGCCGCAGCCGTGAATTTCATTAATGCCTTTACCGGCCCTGCGCCACGACAACGCCAACCAGGATATTGCGCTGGGCAAGGTGGATTATCAGGCGACGGCCAGCAATCACTTGAGTCTTTCGTTTAATTGGATGAATTTCAATGGACCGAATCTCAATAACGCAAATCCAACGCAAGTCACAGGATCGACCCTTCAGAATGGAACATGATCACCCATGACCGGTATCTGGTGGGCAGTCTGGGACTGCGGTTATTTCGTCAAAGCATCGTGAACGATTTCCGGTTCCAATGGTCAGCGCGACTTGCAGGTGACGTCGTCCAACTTCTCTGGACCAAGCGTGTTCCTGGGTCCAAATTCCAGCACCGGCTTCTTCGGCTACGGAAATCCTAATTCACTTCCTCGCCCAGCCTTTCCGGATGAGCATCGCCTGGAATTTGCCGATACCGTGTCCTATATCCATGGCAATCACGCCATCAAAGGCGGTATCGACATCAGCCCCATCCACGATGTGCTGATTAATTTATTTAACGGTGCGGGCATTTATAACTACAACTTTGACAACTACGAGCGCTGCAACAGCGGCCGCAACGCTTCAGGCATGGATCGCCGACCTGTATAACTTGCCGCTATCCAGTGATGGCGCACACGGAGCGCTAGTCGGGAAGCATTACAATCAATTCTTCCAGGCGACAGATCTCCTGCATCCTACCTCGAAGCAAGGGAGTGACGATTTCTACGACGTGGACTATGGATTCTTTGTCCAGGACACTTGGAAAGCAACCTCTGCGCTGACGGTCAATATGGGAGTCCGCTATGACCTTCAGGTTGTGCCGCAACCGCCGGATCCTAACAAGAATGCATTTGCCGCGATGTACACTACGAAAATTTATCTGGATAAATCGAACGTAGCCCCTCGATTAGGCGTCGCGTACCAACCGACGAAAAACCTGGTGATTCGCGGTGGGTTCGGCCTGTTCTTCGGAAAGACGACAAATTCCACCTACTACAATACGCGCAGTGAAAACGGACAAGTGCAGCAGCAGGCGGAATGCGATGTTACCTACTTGCCCAGCGCGGGCAATTTTCCAGCGCACCTCAAGCAGCCTGCGCGCCGTTTTTCCCGAATATCTTCTTTGCGGCGCCCGGGCCAACTCTATCAGCACCTCCTGGCAGTTCCGGGAGCCATCGTGCCAACTGTAACCACGCCGGCCACTCCGTAGCGGCTAATCTTCGCGGCCAAACCCCAGTATTCCTTCAACCGATGGTTCATGAAGCAGAAGGCGGAGTGGAGTACGAACTTCCCGGGAAACGTCAGTGTTTCCGCAAGCTACGTTTTCAACAGGGGCGCACATTTGCCGGTGTGCAATGACGTAAATCTGGCACCATCGACGACGAACTGCAACGTATCACATCGCCGGAGGAACTTTCGCCACTGGCCAAACCGTACCGACGGCAGGGACCGTCACGGTTCCCTTCTATTCACAAAGACTCAATGCCGGGGTTGGCATCGTGGACGCTTGCGAGAGCATCGTCCATACACGCTATCAAGCCGGCATATTCACGGCAAAGAAGAGTTTCGGGCATGGCTTCGAATTCCTTGCAAACTACACGCTGAGCCGGTCTCTGGACGACGAACAGACAACCAGCTCGAACGGAACTTCCGGCGGGACCTTTGGCGGCAATACGAACGACGTTACGATCGATCCTTATAATCAACAGGGCGAATGGGCGAATTCTGACTTCGACCAGCCTCAGCGATTTGTGGCCAGCTTCACGTATTCTCCGAGATTCAAAATTGAGAACCCCTTTCTGAATTACGCGGCCAACGGCTTCGGATTTGGCGGAATCGTAACGATTGCTTCCGCCCTTCCGCAAACCGCCCTCTTGAGCAGCGCTGGCCCATTCACGATCAACGGCGTCAAAGGTATCGACGGCGGCGCGACCGGCGGGACCAGCAATAACGCGTCTAGCGCCGCCGGGACGTTCACCACAATTCCCGCGAAACTTCTTCCGGGGCCCCACGCAGGTGCGCGACGTAGACTTCCGAATCACCCGCGACTTTGCACTTTGGAAGGAGCGATACAAGTTCCAAGTCATTGCCGAAGCGTTTAATCTATTCAACCACACGATCATATCGACCGTGAACAGTTCGGCATACGCAATTCAAACCTCAGGCACGCCGGCCGGCACATCACTAGTTTGCACCGGCGCTTCCCCTTGCCTTGTACCGCAACCTAGTTTTCTGTCACCGACGGCCACCAGCAGTGCTGTAACCAGCGCTCGACAATTACAGATCTCAGGTAAGTTCTTCTTCTAGCCTGAGGCAACCTGAACCGAAAGCGGCGTCTCGAATCGATCGAGACGCCGCTTTTTTTGTGAAAGAGAGAATTCTGAAACAAGGGATCTAATCAGCTGAAGCTAGGCCTCGCGAAAAACTTAGACAGATTGAAACAGTTGAAGCGGAAGTGACAATTCCTACTGCACCCAATCGGCGATGAAAATATTGGTTTCGTGCGGGCGCTTTGCCGTTGCGATTGGAGGCCCACACCAGGCGCTTGCCGTCGGAGGTAAACATGGGGAAGGCGTCGAAATCGGGATGATAGGTGATCTGCTCCAGGCCGGTGCCGTCGACGTTGATGGCGTAGAGATCGAAGCCGCTGGGATCTTTTTGATTGGCCAGGTTGGAGGCAAAGATGATGCGCTTTCCTCCGGGAAAAAAGTACGGGGCAAAATTTGCCGCGCCGTTGTGCGTGACCTGGCGCTTATTTTTGCCGTCGGCGTCCATCACCCAGATTTCCAGGTTGCCGGGGCGAATCAGGCCGCGCGAAAGCAGATCCTTGTAGTCGGCAATTTGCTCGCGGCGTTTTCGGCTGCTCGGAGCGGTAGACGATTTTCTTGCCGTCGTCGGAAAAGAATGCGCCGCCGTCGTAGCCCAGTTCGTGCGTGAGCTGGCGGACGTCGCTGCCGTCGGCGTTCATGGTGTAAATGTCGAGGTCGCCGTTGCGCGTGGAGGTGAAGACAATTTTCTTTCCGTCGCGGCTGATGGTGGACTCCGCGTTGTAGCTGCCGGGAGAATGGCGTCAGGGCGGCGCAAGATCGCTGCCGTCGGGCTTGGCGGTGTAGATTTGGTAAGAGCTGTAAATAGGCCAGACATAGCCGTGGGAATAATCGGGCCGCGGCGGACATGCGGCGCTGGCCTCGTGCGTCGAGGAGAACAGGATGCGATCGCCGGCGGAAAGAAATAGCCGCACGTGGTGCGACCCTTGCCTGTGCTCACCAGTTTCGGCATGCGCGGGCTTTCCATCCGGCGTATCGACGGGCATGGTGTACATCTGGTCGCAGGGAACGCCTTCGCCGGAGTGCATGAAGATCAGGGATTTGTCGTCCGCGGAAAAGTAGGCCTCGGCGTTGGTGCCGCCAAAGGTGAGCTGGCGCACGTTGCCCAGATGTTTTTCTCCGGCAACAGTCAACGTTTCTGAATGCACTTTCGCTGTGACAGGCGCCTGCGAGAATGGCCACCAGAGAGACGCGCAGCAAGCAGATATCAGGAGAAACAACGCGGGGCGGCAATTGCAATTTCGACATTCGTTGCCATCTACTTTCGTTGTTCCAGTTTCACTGAGGCGCGTGACGGGCTTGCCGCCGCGCATCACTTTTACTTCCACGACGTCGCCGACTTTGCTGCGGCGCAGCGCGTCCGTAAAATCGTACAAATTGTGAATGGGCTTGTCGCCAAATTCCACCAGTACGTCGCCGGCCTTGAATCCGGCTTTCGCCGCGGGCGATTCCGGGCGCACATCGGAAAATTTCACACCATTTTCCTCCTGCCCAAAATCCGGAATCGAGCCGAAATACGGGCCGTAGCCACCGCCTCCACCGCTGGCGGCGTGCCCGCTGGGCTGATCTTCCTCCACCGTGACGAAGGCCACTCGTTGCGGTTGCGGAATCAATTTTCACGTGCTACGTCATCGATCAAATCCAACAGCTTTGCGGCATCGGGCGCATTAATCTTGTCCCAGGTGTCGGAAGGCTTGTGGTAATCCGAATGCAATCCCGAGAAAAAGAAGAGCACGGGAATTTTCTTGGCGACAAAGGAAGTGTGATCGCTGGCCGAGTAGCCGCTTGCGGAATATTCAATGTGAAATGGCGAACTTGCCTTTTTCCTCGTCGAGCAATTCGTTGAATGTTGGCGCCAGTTCCGACTCCCGCCGATAAAAACTTTTTCATCCTTGATTCGGCCGATCATGTCCATGTTGATCATGGCCACGGCCTTTTCCAGCGGCAGCGTCGGCTCACTCACCCACTCGGCGGAACCGAGCAGGCCCAAGTTCTTCTCCCGCAAAGTCGCAGAACAGAATGCCGCGCTGAAGTTGCCCTTTTCGCGGAGCGAGCAGGCGCGCCAGTTCCAGCACGCCGGCAGTGCCGGAAGCATTGTCGTCCGCGCCCGGATGAATTTGTCCGATCTGCGAAGGCGCCAGCGAATCGACGTTGCCGCAGCCCAGATGGTCGTAGTGCGCGCCGATGATGATGTACTCATCGGTCTTGCCGGGCAGATAGGCGAGCACGTTGTTCACGGTGGCGCGGATGCTTCTCGATGTTGACGTCGAGGGAAACTCGCAAGCTTGTCGGGAAACGCGAATGAGGCAGGCGATGGATGATGAATTGATTTGATTTTGAATGGCTGCGAGCGACTTTCCCGCCGCTGCAAACCAGCACGTCGGCAACGTCGTTCTTCACCTGCACAATCACGATGCCGGCATTTTCCGGACCATTCACGCTACCGAATTTTGTCAGCAGATCCTCTTCGCCGTCGCCCAATTTTCCGTTGATCAGGATCACGGCCTTAGCGCCATGATTTCGCGCGTTGATCGCTTTGGTAATCAGCTGGGAGTGTGCGGTCAGCCCCGCGTGATTCCGCTCTTGGCAGAAAATCCGGCAGGTTCGTAGCGCAGGATCACAACAGATCTTGTCGTTCACGTCCAGATGCGCGTAATCGTCGTAGCCGAATTCGCCGGCGCGTCGCACCATATCCGACAAATACCAACGACCCGGTGACTTCACCGGAAGCGAGAAACTAAAAGGAACAAAATCCTGATTCAGCTTCAGCGTTTTCGTTTGCGGAATCGCGCAGATTTCCAGGCGATTGCCGACTTTCAGTCTCGCGCCCGTAATCACCGTGAAGGGCTGAAAATAGGATTTGTGCCCGCCGGCTGCAGTCCGAGGTCATCGATAGCGGTGCTTCGATAAAGTTCGCAGCCAAGCGAGATTCCCTTGGTTCCCGCGCCGCGTCCTTCCATGACCGGAGAGGCAAGCGTCTTTACATCGTCCAGATAACGCTTGGGAGTCGGCGGAATTGCTGCGGCAACAACGCCGCGCGCAAGTAGACGCGAAGATCATTGCAAGACAAGGGAGCGCAAACGACTGAAAGTCAGCCTCGGCTATCGCCGGTGCTTTGCGGCTATGTCTGAAGTGGGCTATGAATCACTATAGGTCTCACTCAAGGGTATGACTCGGTTATCACGTCAGAATCGATATGGCACGGCTCAGCCTACGGATTTTAGGTGTGCAAATAAGCCGCCACAGGCGAAGCCTAGGCCGCCTACCGCGTTGATCTAATTTAGAACGCTAACTTCAGCCGCGCACTTACGCTGGCTGGCGGAGCAATGGCGTGCCGGAAAATAGGCTGGCAAAATTCATTACGTTCAGCCGATTGGTCAGATTGTGCCCTTCGATTTCGAACAGAGATGTCTTTCTGCTTCTTTGTGGTAGAGCGTGGCACCGGCTGCGGCATCGAGCGAGAAATTCGGGCGAACCCGCTCCGCCGCAAAATTCACCTCGTTCACGATGGCGGGGCCATACTGTGCCACGAAAAAATTGAATGTCGTCGGAAGTGACCGGGCCAGTCAAATCAGCAGGCAAGCCGCTGCCGATATTCGGCGCTGAGTCGCGAGCCACAGCCGCTGCGGTGGCCTGAAAGCGCACGTGAGCGCGCAACCTGTTTCGCTGGTCCTGAGAAACGGGAAACTTGCTGGTGTCGGGATGCCGGCGGTTTCGCTGCCCAGAAATAACCCGCCGGTGATGGGCCCCTGCCCGATTCCGGTCTGATTGGAGTAGCTTACAAATCCCGAAAAACGGCCCCAGTGCGGAACGCGCAATCTGAATTTCCTCGCCGTGAATCTTCCGCCGATGCAAAGGCAATCGGAAAACTGATTCCGGTATCGAGCAGCACGTCGTCGTCGGCATAGTTGTGGAAATCGCGGCGAAACACGTTGCCGTCAATTCGTAGCTTGCCCGCCGAAAGATTCGGTAAACCCGACTTCGTAATAATTGGCGCGCCCCGGCCGCACGGGCAGCCGGACGACCAGGTCGCTGAGCCGAATCCAGTTGCGGAGAACTTGCCAGCAACAGGTTTTCCATCGCCGGAGTTTGGAAAACGCGATCGTACGATGCGTGTATCAGCAGATCGAGCGAGGAAATGAATCGCGAAACGCCGATGCGCGGACTCCACGCCGACTCATTCACAACGAAACCCGTAGTGGTCAAAGCGCAGGCCGGCGCTCACGTTCCATTTGCCGAGACGAATTTGATCCTGGACGTAGGCGGACGGTTCGATGTCCCAACGTCGATCCGAAAATTGAAAATGCGGCGACGTAGTCCGGATCGAATTGCGACGGATCGGTGATCTGGTATTGCAGTTTCTCGTTCACGGGGCTGAAAATTCCATCCACGCCGACCTTCCAGTCGTGATCCCGTGATGGCCCGCGAGGTCCGCGCGCACGTATCCTTCGCGATAGCCACGATCCTGCGAGACGATGACGGCGTGGATTCCGCGATTGGAATGAAAGACGAAAGATGGTATCGCGCATGCTTCCCGCAACGCTCAAGAGCACGTCCGAGGAAAACGCATGCGTGTAAGTGAATCTGGCCGCACATCTCCTTTTGCTGACGTCCTGCCGCTGGCCCGCCATGCTGCTGGACAATTCGTTCGGAACCACGTAGCGAACCGCGTGCTGTTCGAACGTGACAGGAAGAGCGCGATCTCCGTTTGAAAAATCGCGTTCGTAGGAAGCCGAAAATCCGCCGGCATTCCCGATATTCGTGTAGTTCTGCAGCACGGGCGGGTCCAGGTAGCGATCGGAATGAAATCCATCGCCGCTGACCGAAAATCGATTTTCTCCGCTGGAATAAAAAAGCGCGCCACTGCCCGAAGCGGTGGCGAAGCTGCCGCCGTCAGCGTCAAATTCTCCGTGCAGGCCCGCGGGATAATTTTTGGGGGAGGTAACTTCGACCACTCCGCCCAGTTTCCTGCCGTACTCCGCTGGAAAACCGGCGGTCATCACTCGCATGGATTCCACGTCGCTGGATTCTATCGGCGGCGCAAAGCCCGGCGAGCGATTCTCGCGTGATCGGCACCCCGTCCACCACGAACTGCACGTCATACTCCGAGCCACGCGGATGTAGAACTCCGTTGGCTTCTTGCAGCCAGCCGGGTTGCGCGTCCACCACGTTTAGCACGCCGCGTCCGGGTTGGGACGGAGTTGCTCGTCGATAGTTTGCGAACCGATCGGTGTAAACGGTGCTGGTGCGCGATGGATCGACCAGCGTTCCGGTCTCGCTGACTTCCACCTGCGTTTCCACGGGCTTCAATCCCAGAGTAAGAGACAAATGCTGGGGTACCATGGATCGAATGTCGACAAGTTGATCGGCGGGGACAAATCCCGGTGCGAGACAGGCTGACGCGATAGACGCCAAAAGCCAGATTTTGCGCGACGTAACGGCCATTGTCTCGTATCTGGAAAGTCAGGTGAAATTGATTGCCTGGCTGACCAATTCACCCGAGAGCCTAAGCGTCGCTCCTTGCGGATCGCGCACTTCGATTTGCAGTTCGCCGCGATCCTGCTGAGCAGCAGTGGGCAGCGTGCAAAACCACACGCAAATCAGAAACCCGAGGATAGTGATCCATCGCACCATCGTGGTTTGGATGCCGTGCCGGAGGCCGGCGTCTACACACCTGATGCTTACGCGTCGCGGCACCGTGCAAGGCATAACGTTCGTAGCATATCGCAAAAGTTGAGCGATACGACTGGGAAGTCCGGCCGGGTGGAGTTTGCATGTAACGTCGTGGTGATGTTCGAGAGCGCGGCAGCGTTACACCGCGGCCCCCATGCGGCCTTGGGCAGCGCGGCGATGTAGGGGCACGGCATGCCGTTCACGGTGAGCGCTCTCGGTGAACCGTGCCCCTACTTGTCGAGCGGCTTCTCCAGGTGCGCGATCCCATTTACCAAGATCGGCGGCAGCCTCATAGGTGCTTTGGCAAAATTCCAGCAACGCCTCCCGAGGAGACTCAGCGCTGCGCACATCGTCATACATCAGCAAAAATTCGCCCATCGGTTTACTGTAGAACGCAGCCGCCGGGCCTGCTACCCACTCGTCAAATCCGGCCGGCTGCGGAACCGCGTAGGAGTAATACGCTGGGCCCTTGACATCGCCGCCGCCCGGCCAAAATCCCACACTGCTCACCTCATGCGAATAAGCTTCCCTCTGAATCGAATCCGCACCCGGGCGTTCCGGCGCGCGCCGTCCGGAAAATCGCGTGACAGCCAGATCGAATCCGCCCCAGAAAAAATGAACCGGGCTGACCTTGCCGATGAAACGCGATCTAAATTCCTTGAAGACAGCATCCGTGCTTACCAGAATGCGCCACCAGGCGTTGGCATATTTTGCATCGTACGCCCCGTGTGTGAGGTCCTTCTCGAAATGGATGGCGTTGGGAATTTCTGAAGGAAGGTTCCAAATGTGTACGTCAATGCCGAGAGATCGCAGCATGAACATCAGTTCGGCGTGAAAATCAGCGACCGTGCGCGGCTCCAGGCGCATATGTTTTGTTTCGTTGTTGGAAGTGGTGACATCGAGGCGATGATCAATGAAGTCGAATTGAATTTCAAATATGCCCTTGCCATATGGAATCGCGGATGTCGTCAATCCTCTAGCGCTGACGTAAAGAGGGACCTCCCACCAATGGTTGACGCGCGGAGAAAGCGCCAGGCGTACCTTGCCCACCACTTGAGTCCACAGGTGCAGCGTCGCATAGGTATCCGCCCACTCGGATAAGGGTAGCGCCGGCCAAGCGTCCGAGGAGTCCACCACTGTTTTGGGAACAGCCATATTTGCCCCTCTCGAAAAGTTTACTGAGGCTCGCGGTGTTTTCAGTCCAGCTCGATCTCATCCACGTAACACCAGCGCCAGTTCTCGCCCGGCTCGATCGATTGCACGATGGGATGCTTGCTTCGATGAAAATGCTTGGTGGCGTGTTTATTCTTGGAGGAATCGCAGCAGCCAACGTGGCCGCAACTGAGGCACAGCCGCAGATGCACCCAGGTGTCTCCCGATTTCAAACATTCCTCGCAGCCATTTGTGTTTGGGTGCACATCCTTGATTTCCTTGAGGTGCGAACATCCCATCTGCGTTGCCATAGAGTCCTCCATGGACATCATTTCTTTTTACCACAATTAGGGAATAATCCCCACATCGAGGGCGGCACGCGCGGAATTCCAGCCATTGCACAAATTTCTCAGTGTCCTCCTCTTTTCTATGTGTCCTCTGTGTTAAGAATTTGCGGTCGGAAAGGCAAAGCTTTAACACAGAGGACACAGAGAAAAGAGGAGCAAACCTACTCCCGCAATCGCTTGGGAGCCGCTGACGAAGGGACTCCCTCGTTCGTAGAAACGGTACAGCCGATCCACCGCGCGATCGATTCCAATTCGAATGCTGATGCCGATCGGCCGGGTTTCGCGAACCGCGGCTCCAAGCCACAGTTTGCCGCGCGGCGCATAGATTCAGTCCATCGCAGGCGTTTGTCGATGTCCATGGCCTGCGCAAGGCGGCCCGGGCCACGCGTAAGATCCAGCAGGCGCGTCGTCCCGCGCCGCCGCTCCATGAAGCGAATGCCTTCCAGCGGCTCGACCGCGCGCACCAACACTCCCGCGCCGGTCCCTTGCACTTCGCTGGAGACGTTCATCATGAAGCAGGAACCGTAGGTGAAATAAACGTAGGAGTAGCCGTGAGGAAGAAACAACGAACGCCGGCTTGGTGTGAGGCCCCCAAAAGCATGGCCCGCCACATCACCGATGGGATACGCTTCAGTTTCAACAATCCGACCGCTCAGACGTACGCTCGGCAAATCATGAATCAGCGTCTTGCCGATCAGATACTTTGCGAGTTCAAGCGTGTCCGTAGGTATGTCCGACCGCCGCAAGCGGCGAATGTGGATAGAAGTTTCCGCTTGTTTCCTGGGCATCGGATTAAGCTACAACTCGTCCACTGAAGATGTCACAAAACTTTTTGTCACTCCGAGTGAAGCGAGGAATCTCTCCTGATTTTCATAAGCACAAAACCAAGGAGAGATTCCTCGCTTCGCTCGGAATGACAAGATTTATTTCTACTTCTTACGTACTATTGAAAATCCGCAGCGATTCCCGGATTAGGCTATTCAATCACCAGAAGCAGATCTTTTGCCTCAACCTTGTCGCCCACATTGGCCATCTTCTTCACTACCTTGCCATCGATAGGCGCGTACACGGTCGATTGCATCTTCATGGCTTCCAGCACCAGCAGCCGGTCGCCCTTCTTCACAATTTCGCCCACTCCCACAACAATGCTGGACACGGCTCCCGGAATTGGAGAGCCGACTTGGCCGGGAACAGTCGGGTCGGCTTTGGGCCTTGTCTGTACCGTGGCTTTGAGCGAGCGGTCAAGGACCGTTACTTCTCGAGGCTGGCCGTTGAGCTCGAAGAAGATGATGCGCGTTCCGTCCGGACGAGCGTCGCTCACGGAGAGCAATTTCGCGACCAGAACTTTTCCAGTTCCCAGCCGCACGGCGATTTCCTGGCCCTGCTGCAAACCGTAGAAGAATTGCGGCGTGGGCAATACTTCCAGGTCGCCATAGGCCGTTCGCGCCGAGGCAAATTTCAGGAAGACCTCCGGGTACATCAGATAACTCATCAGGTCGGTGTCGGAAATTTTCTCCCCCACCTTTTTCGCCACCGATGCTCTGGTCCATTCCAGATCGATGGGTTCGAGATGCTCGCCGGGCCTGCCGGTGGCGGGCTTGGCGCCACGCAGGATGGTGGCTTGAAGCTTGGGTGGCCAGCCGCCCTCCGGTTCGCCCAGCGATCCGGCAAACATTTCCACCACGGAATTAGGCAGCGTCAGATTGTGGTCCGGCCCCAAACGCTGCAAATCTTTTACGGTCATATCGTGGCTGACAAGGAAGATCGCGCAATCTCCCACAACCTTGCTGGAGGGCGTGACCTTGACGATGTCGCCGAAGGCAAAATTCAATTCCGCATAAGTGCGCGCAATCTCCTGCCAGCGCGTCCCGAGGCCCATGGATTCAGCCTGCTCGCGCAGATTCGTGTATTGCCCGCCGGGCATTTCGTGAATGTAAACTTCCGCGGTGCCGGCGGGAGGCGCGTTGTCAAATGGCCGATACCAGGTGCGCACCGTCTCCCAATAATCCGCACAGGTGTTCAGCGCATCGAGGTCGAGTCCCGTGTCGCGCTCGGTGTGCCGCAACGCCGCCACGATGGAATTCAAGTTTGGCTGGCTGGTAGTGCCGCTCATGGAAGCGATGGCAGCATCGGCTGCGTGCACGCCGGCTTCCGACGCTTTCAAGATGGATGCGGCGTTGATGCCGCTGGTGTCATGCGTGTGGAAATGAATGGGAATGGCCACTTCCTGGCGCAGTACCGAGAAAAGCCGCTCGGCTGCGTACGGTTTGCACAATCCGCCCATGTCCTTAATGCACAGAATGTGCGCTCCCATGGCTTCTAATTCCTTGGCCAGGCGCACGTAATACTTCAGTGGATATTTGTCGCGCTTTGCATCCAGAATGTCGCCGGTGTAGCAGATGGCCGCCTCGCAAACTTTGTTGGTTTTGCGAATCGTTTCCATCGAGAGCTTCATGTTGGGCAGCCAGTTCAAGGCGTCAAACACACGGAAAATATCAATTCCCTGCCTGGCGGCCTCCAAAATGAAGGCTTCCACCACGTTGTCCGGATATGCCGAATAACCCACGCCGTTGGAGGACCGGAAAAGCATCTGGAAGCAAATATTCGGAATGGCTTCCTTCAGGATTTCCAGCCGGGTCCAGGGATCCTCCAGCAGAAATCGCATGGAAACATCGAAGGTCGCTCCGCCCCACATTTCCAAGCTGTACAGGTTGTGCAGCTTGTGTGCCACAAAATTTGAAATCGCGAATAAGTCCTGTGTGCGAACGCGCGTTGCCATCAGCGACTGGTGCGCATCGCGGTAGGTCGTGTCCGTGATCAACAGCTGCTTCTGCGACTTGGTCCACTCCGCAAATTTTTCGGGACCGAGTTTGTCGAGCAGTTGGCGCGTGCCCGGCGGGGGAGCCCCGTGAAAGCGCGGCGGCAGAGGTGCGGGTCGGATCAGCGCCGGCCTGGGTTTATCGGCGACTTCCGGATTTCCATTCACAATCACTTCGCCGAGGTAACGCAGAAGACGTGTGGCGCGGTCTTTCTGCTGCGCGAATTGGAATAGCTCGGGAGTCTCGGCAAGAAATGAAGTTGTGACGCCGCCCGCCTGGAAACGTTCGTGATTCACCACGTTCACAAGAAACGGTATATTGGTCTTCACGCCGCGAATTCGAAACTCGTTGAGCGAGCGGTCCATGCGCCGGCAAGCCTGCGGAAATTCACGGCCCCAAGCAGTCACCTTGACCAGCAAGGAGTCGTAGTACGGAGTGATGACCGCCCCGCCAAATGCGGAAGCGCCATCGAGGCGGATGCCAAAGCCGGCCGGCGAACGGTAGGTCTGAATCTTGCCGTAGTCGGGCAGGAAATTGTTTGCCGGGTCTTCGGTGGTCACGCGGCATTGCAGCGCATATCCATTCAGCGCAATGTCCTTCTGCCGGGGCAGATTCATTTCCGGGCCATGCAACTGATAGCCTTCGGCGATTTGAATCTGCGATTGAACGATGTCAATGCCGGTCACCATTTCGGTGACCGTGTGCTCGACTTGCACGCGGGGATTCACTTCGATGAAATACCATTCTCCCGTGTCCGCGTCGACCAGGAACTCGATGGTTGCGGCGCTGTAATATTTCGACTCGCGCGCCAGCGCAACGGCGGCGTTAGCCAAGCCTGTGCGAATTTTCGGATCGAGGTTCACGGCCGGGGCGACTTCCACGACCTTCTGATTTCTGCGTTGCACGGAGCAATCGCGTTCGTGCAAGTGCAGAATGTTCCCGTGCATGTCGGCCAGGATTTGCACTTCGATGTGCCGCGCGCGGCGAATGTACCTTTCCAAAAACACCGCGTCGTTGCCAAAGGATGCCCCCGCCTCGGCCCGCGCTTCTTGCAGCAAGGGCAGCAGCAGTTGCGCGCTCTGCACCACGCGCATGCCGCGCCCGCCGCCTCCGAAGGCGGCCTTCACGATCAATGGATAGCCAATTTTGTCCGCAATGCGCTGCGCGTCGTCTTTTTGCGTAACCGGCTCTTCAGTGCCCGGTACAACTGTCAGTCCGGCCGATTGCGCCAAGCGCCGCGCCGCGGTCTTGTCCCCTAGCAGGTCGAGCAAGTCCTCACTGGGGCCCACAAACGTAATTCCCGCCTCAGCGCAGGCTCGGGGCAGCGCCGGATTTTCGGAGAGAAAACCATAGCCCGGGTGGATGGCGTCCACGCCTCGATCCTTGGCAAGCGCTACGATGCCTTCCACGTCGAGATACGCCTGGACTGGCCCCTTGCCCTCGCCGATCAGGAATGCTTCGTCAGCCTTGAATCGGTGCAGGCTGAGGCGATCTTCGTCGGAGTAGACGGCGGCGGTGCGGATCTTCAGTTCGTTGGCGGCGCGGAAAATGCGGATGGCAATTTCACCGCGGTTCAGCGCAAGCAGTTTAGTAATCGGCATCGGTCAAGGTTTCCCGGGATTTCTCCCCAGTATCGTCTTATCCACGACGTTCCACGGGCGTAACACGTACACGTTAAATTTCAGAATTTTCAGTAGCACTTTGCCAGATTTCCAAATCCAGAGCTCACAGAGTATCAGACAATTGCATTAGTTCCATTATGGGCCTACGGCTTGGTAGGAAAACAGTTACGTACACGGCAGCATACAAGCTCCTGCTGCGGAAGGTCTTAGCTTGGGGAAGGTGAATGCCCTCGCTGGAATGGGGGGTCCATCTTCCCGACGTGAATTCTACTGCAAATTCCAGTGTCCGTGCCGGCCTCAACGAATCGCTTTATTTATCGAATGCATTTCAAACTTTTTTCGCGCATCCGATCCGCTGAAGGTCACTTCCGTTTCCATTCGCGCCAATCGCGCTCGATGGCGCGAAGCATGGCTTTGGCGGCCTTATGCAGCCAATTGCCACGGCGCTTTGCCAGATCGCGCTTGATTGCAGGAATGGCCCGCGGCGAGCCCATGTGGATATTGGCGGTCTCCCAACCCATGGAATAGAGCAGGCGCTCTTCGTCGCGACTGCCCGGCAAGGAAACCAGTTCGATGCGCGAGCAATCCGGCGCGAGGCGGCGAAGCAGCCAGCCTTCATAGGGACTGACAAACGGATCGGGAACGCGAACCGCGCGCTTGAGAATTTCCGCGTACCGCTCAAGCTGTCCTTCCGCGCGATCGCCACGCGCCCACACACATGCGGACGGCGCCAACTCCTTGGCTTCCCGCGCGACGTAGCATCCATGCCACTGGCCGACCAGCACCACGCGCGGGTGTCCCAGGCTTCCCAAGCCGGCCAGGCGCCGCTTTTTTTCGCAGGGCATGGAAAAATCGGGGAGCAGCTTGCGCAAGTGCGACTCGACATTGCGCGGCAATCGAACCTGCGATTTGCCAAGCCGCGCCAATTTTTGCCAGAACACGGTGGCATCGCGCAGCCGATTGAGCGCAATCTTGCGCAGCCAGCGATGATTCTCGGCCAGCACGAACGGCCTCCCGCCCTCTCGCAATGCGTCGCGATAGCCTTCCAGAATTGCGTCGCTGGCGTCGCGCGGGCGAATTGCGATGTGCTCCTCCACGGCCGCCGCATGAGCGCTGGTGACCAGCCGCACCAGATCCATTGTGTAAGGCATCTTGTAGACTTCGTCAAAATCGTTGACGCCCCAGATCAATCGACCTTCCACGTCCCGCCAGGTTCCAAAATTTTCAAGGTGAAGATCGCCCACCGCCAGCAGCCGAGGCGCAATCGCGACCTCTCCAGTCACTTCGCGCCAGACTTGTACCCAGCGATAAAACGTGGCGCGAAAAAACGGAAAAAGCGCCAGTGACATTTGCTGGTGTTTGAACGAAAGTGCGTGGCGGTCCAATGGGATGGATGAGGCCACCCACTTTTCGTAACTGGTTGTCGCTTGGTGGATGTTCATATTCGCGAGAATGGTTAAGTAAGTTCAAGCACGGCAAATCCAATCGATTCGGCAGCTTTGCACAATCTTTGGTCCGCACATATAAAGTTTCTTCTAGCAGTACGCTGGTCGCACCATATCAAGGCCGCAGCCAATTGCAAACTGTCCGCCGCTCGCAGTGAATACTCGTCGAGCAGCTCAACCGCCAATTCGCGAAGCTGTTCGCCGGGAAGTATTTCCCTCCAGCCGCGTCCCAGCATTTCAAGCCGCGCTACAGCCCCTTTTTCACCCGCATCCGTAATCGCTTTTTCGCGACGAAGGCGGCAAATCGCGCTGCGAATTTCCACGGGACTTCCCCACCACACCACAGGAGCGAACTTTCGAAGATAAGACTCGGCGGAAGGAGTCGACGATTCCTGCACGCAAAGCGGCACGAGCGCGCTGGAATCCCAGAACGCAGTCGACTTCTTCACTCTTCTTCCCTATCGGAAATTACGGCTTGGATGGCTTTGTGCCCAGTGACCTTCCCCGTCGGAATTTTAAAAAGCATTTTCAGATTGAGCCGCGACTTGGGAAGGCGCAGCTTGCCTGCGGCAACCAGCACCAGGTCCTGATCGTCGGCGTCTTCGGCCGAAAATGGAACCAGTTTGGCCACAGGCAAATTGCGATCGCGGATCACCACCTCTTCGCCGCTCTTGGCGAAGGTAATGTATTTGCTCAAGCTGTTCTTCAATTCTGCCACGTTCACGCTGCGCATTGGGAGGTCTCCAGCTACATGGCTATTATAGCCATATTTCCGCTCCGGCGAAAGAGCCGGTTCAACAGGATTGCCGCGGGAGCCATGCAGATGATGTGCTAGACTTTCGCGCATCCAAGACCGAAATACTAAAGGAGCGATGGACATGTCCAACCGCCGTGAGTTTGCAAAAATGGTTCTGGCCGGAGGCGCGGGAATGCTCGCGCCGCGCGTGCTTTGGCCCGCCGGGGGCGACGCTCCTGCCCCGCCGCAAAGTGCGGACGACAAATTCGATCTGCTGATCGAGGGCGGCACGGTCATTGACCCGTCGCAAAATCTGAATGGCGCGTTCGACGTGGCCATCAAGGACGGCAAGATTCTGGAAGTCTCCAAAAACATTGCCAAGGACCGCGCCCTTAAAACCGTGTCCGCCAAGGATCGCATCGTCACGCCGGGATTCATCGACATGCACGCGCATTGCTACGACGGCGTTTCCATCGGCATGAATGCCGATCGCTACTGCCTGAGCCAAGGCGTAACCACCATGCTTGACGCAGGCTCGGCGGGTTCCGCCACCTTTCCAAATTTCAGGAAATACATCATCAACACTTCCACTACGCGGGTCGTGGCGTTGCTGCACATTAGTCCGATCGGAACCATCATGTTTGACGGTGGCCTCGCCAACCTGTCATGGCTCAACCCGCAAGCGACCGCGAAAATGGCGACCGACAACAAACCCGTTGTGGCGGGAATTAAAATTCAATTGACCAAGGCCATCACCGGCTCGAACGATCTGGACGCTCTTAAAATCGCGCTGCAGGCCGCGGAAATGGCGCGATTGCCTTTGATGGTGCACATTGAAGATCCCTATTCGACGCTGCCGCAAATTTTGAAACCACTGCGCAAGGGCGATGTTTTCACACACTGCTACACCAACCACGCG
This sequence comes from uncultured Acidobacteriota bacterium, assembly GCA_963825365.1. Taxonomy (GTDB): domain Bacteria; phylum Acidobacteriota; class Terriglobia; order Acidiferrales; family UBA7541; genus Palsa-360. The sequence goes on from CAWGSV010000006.1 coordinate 83,744, forward strand.
CACGGCATTCTGGACGCAAACGGAAAAATCATTCCAGAAGCTCGCGAGGCGCGCGAGCGCGGCGTGATTTTCGATCCCGCGCAAGGACAAACTCATTTCAGCTTCGACGTGGCCGAAAAGTGCATGGCTCAAGGGTTTCTCTGCGACACCATCAGCACCGACTTGACCATCGTGACCGTGGAGCGTCGCGTGTTCGATCTCCCCACCATGGTCTCCAAATTCATGTCCATCGGGGTGCCGCTCGACAAGGCCATCGCTATGGTCACCATAAACCCCTCGCGAGTGTTTGATTTCGGCGCGCAAATCGGCACGCTGCGCCCCGGCAGCGAAGCCGACGTCAGCATCTACGAATTGCGCGACGGCAAATTTGAGTTCGAGGATAGCGACGGAATGAAACGCACTGGACAAAAGATGCTGGCGAGCAAGGCCGTGGTGCGTCACGGCCAGCTTTTCATAAATGCAGTTTGAGGTTTTGAGTTTCGGGAATAATTGCGGACACTCATCGTCCGAACCGATAGACGAATCCATTCCATAGATATCGGCGATTTCATTGAGGCGGCAGGATGAGATAGGATAGGGCCGAATTTAAGGGGCTATCTTTCCTATGTCGCCAGACCTCGGACTGAACGATCCGCTCCTCCTGAACGAATGGTTCGCGGTTGCCTGGGCTGCTTGCCTGCCGGAAAATAAATTGCAACCTGTGCGTGTGCTGGGCCGGGACCTCGTCTTGTGGCGAACCAGCGATGGTGTGCGCGTGTGGAAAGATTTGTGCGTACACCGGGGAGCCAAACTTTCGCTCGGCTCGATTTCTCTGTCGGAGAAAGGCCCTTGCGTCGTGTGTCCCTACCACGGATGGGAATACAATTCTGCCGGCGAATGCGTGCGAATCCCGGCGCACCCCGATCAGGCGCCTCCAGCGCGTGCGCACGTCGAGACGCTTGCTGTTCGGGAAAAGTATGGATTGATATGGACGTGCTTGGGCAAGCCGGTTGGAGATATTCCGTCCTTCCCCGAGGGAGACTCGCGCGAATTTCGGCTTATTCCCACCGGGCCGTACGCATTCCATGCGCAGGGACCGCGCATCATCGAAAACATTCTCGATCTGGCACACTTGCCCATCGCTCACGCGGGCCTGCTGGGAGATCCAGCCAATGCCGAGATCGGAGAATACACGGTGACGACCACTGCGGAAGGAATTGTGGCGCATGACATTCCGCTTTGGCAGCCAAATCCCGATGGCACGGGCCGTTCCGCCAAAGTCCACTACACCTTCTGGGTTGAGCGCCCTTTCACCACGCGCTTGACCAAGACGCATCCCACTCAGCGCTTCGCCATTCTCGGCACCGTCACGCCGGTGGACGCGGAAAACAGCCTGGCCTGGGTGCTGATCGCCATGAACTACGCGCACGATGTGCCAGAGGAAGAATTGCGACATTTTCAAGACCAGGTTGCTGCGCAGGACATTCGCATCGTTAATTCCCAGCGCCCCGAATTGCTGCCCCTCGATCTGCAATCCGAATTGCATCTGCGCTCCGATCACATCGCCATTGCCTACCGCCGCTGGCTGAAGCAATTGGGCCTGCAATACGGAACTTCATAACCATCATCATGGCAATGACGAGAGGACTCCTACATCGCTAGCGCAATCCACCCGATGAATAACTCCGGGCCGCGATGGTTTGTCGCGGGCGACCTGGACGGTTTCTTCGGACTGTTCTTCAGCGGCTTCCCCGACCTGTTGCTGATCGCCAGCCTCACCCCGCTTTGCGGCCTGCCGCAGCAACTCGTCACTGGCCGCATTTTGCCTGCCGTCGCGTTTTCCATTCTGTTCGGGAATTTATTTTATGCATGGCAGGCCCACCGATTGGCGCGCCTTACGGGCCGCAACGATGTGACCGCCATTCCCTTTGGCATTAACACGCCCACAATCTTTGCCTACATTTCCCTAATCATGCTGCCCGTCTACCAGCGTACGCATGACGCCAACCTTGCCTGGCACATGGGAATTTTTGCCAGCCTGGTGAGCGGCATCGTGCAATCCGTCAGCGCTTTTTGCATCGATTGGCTGCGCCGCACTACGCCGCTTGCGGCGCTGCTGTGTCCACTGGCGGGCCTGGCCATGGCTTTTCTTTGCCTGGGATTTATTTTCGGAATTTTTCAGATACCGGCGGTGGCGCTTCTTCCGGCAGTCATCCTGCTTGCTTTTTACGCTTCGCGAATGCGATTGCCGTGGCGCATTCCTTCGGGCCTCGTGGCCATGGTCGTCGGCGGAATCATCGTCATAATCCTGCGAGCTTTCCATGTGTACCAACTGCCGCCGCAGCCGCCGCTGCTCCCTCCTGGAATTTATTTGCCGCGGCCCGTGAATCTTTATCAAATCATCGTGCTCAGCGAGGGCTGGCGCTACGCATCCATTTTCCTTCCGCTCAGTTTGCTGGACACCATCGTTTCACTGCAGATATTGGAAAGTGTTCGCGTAGGTGGAGACGACTACCCTACAAATCCGTCGCTGCTGGTGAATGGCCTGGCCACTGTGGTGGGAGCTGCGCTGGGCAGCGCGTTTCCAACTTCTCTGTACATTGGCCACAATGCGCACAAGGCCAACGGCGCACGCATTGGATATTCGATCTTGGGGGGCGTGGTGAGCGCGGGCCTTTGCCTGACAGGGCTGGTGCCTGCCGTGCTGCGCTTTATTCCGTTGGAGGTGGTTGCGTTCGCCGTGGTTTGGTTCGGATTGGCGATGGTCGGGCAGGCCTTCGAAGAAATTCCTCCCAGGCACGCGGTGGCAGTGGCGCTTGGGCTTGCGCCCATGCTGGCGCAGTGGGTAACGCAAATTATGGATCTGGCCATTCGCAAAGCGGGAAGCGACATGCTGACCGTAGCCCCGCGCTTTGGCGGCGAACTTGCGATATATGGATTGATCGCGTTGGGGCAAGGCGCCTTGCTGGTCTCAATGATCTGGGCCGCTTCGCTAGTCTGGATGATTGAGAGGCAATTCCTGAAGGCTTCCGCCTGGATGCTAGTGGCAGCGGGATTGTCATGCTTTGGGGTAATCCATGCCTATCAGCTGACATCTCAGGGCATCGAAAATCGCCTGGGCTGGTGGGTCGCGCCTGAATTTACGCTGAGCTATCTGGCTGCGGCTGGGTTTCTTCTAGCCTGCCACACATATTCAAAAAACAGGCCAAGCGCGTTTCTGGATTAAGATTTATAGTTGTAGAGTGCGGCTTTTCGAGAATCTTATGAAAACCAAAATTACTGTCAGGCTTGACTCCCAAATCGCTAAGGCAGTCCAAGTGAAAGCCAGCGAGGAAGGAATTTCGATCAGCCAATTCCTTGAAGCAAAATTGAGGGAGATTGTCCAACAGCGCAAAAACTATGCCCGCTCGAAGAAACGCGCACTTGAGCGTCTCCGAAATTGTCGCGATCTCGGCTGGGTGCGCCCGGCTTCCCGCGACGAACTCCATGATCGACAGGACCGTACTGACAAGACCATTAACTCGGACTGCTCCCCAATTCAATTCCCCGGCTGCATCCCTGCTGCCTTGTACGCGGCCAGCGCTTCTGGCGAGGATAGAAACTTCAACAGCGCCTTGGCGGCTTCCGGATTTTTGGAATGAGTGGAGATGAACCCCACGAGAGGCGTCCACGGCGAAACTTCATTGGGCAGCGTACCCACGATATCGATGCTGGGATCGCTCATCTCGCTTACAAAGGTCATGCCGATTTCCGCTTCGCCGTTGGCCACCATCGCTGAAACCATAGTTCCGCCGCCGGCGCCGCCCGGCCCTGTGCCACGCGCGCGCTTGAGCTTTGGCTCGACTTGTTCGTCGATGCCAAGTTTCTTCAGCATATCGTTGATGCTGACCCCGGCAGCCGCTCCAGTCGAGGCATCCGGGCACACGATTGATTTCGCCGAGAGCAACATTTTCTTCACGGCCGCCGCATTCGAAATGTCGGGCTTCGGCGCGCCCTTTTTCACAGCGACGCCAACGGCAACGGAAGCCAGCGGCGTGGCAGTGCTTTCCATCACATTTCCCGAAGACACCACTTCCGCCAGGGGCGGCTGCACGATGGGCACGTCAAACACGTCGCCGCGCATCACTTGCTGCTTGGTGCCGCCGCCGGAGCCAAACGTGGGATTGACTTTGTAGCCTGTCTTCTTTTCAAAAGAGGGAATGAGCTTTTCAATCGGCGCGCGAATTCCACCCGGCGCGATCAGCGTAACCTCTGTCTGCGCGAAAGCCATACTGGAAGCACTTAAAAGTATTGCAACCGCTGCCACCGCTAGAAACATACGTCTCATGGCTTTGATCTCCAATGTTGGAGGGACATTTGATTCCTGCAATAAGCATGAATCGCGTGCCGGGATTGTTGCACTATTCTGCCGGATGCACAACTACCGGGCGCGACGCCACGCAACCTTCCAGCCGCGCTCAGCCAACCGATCGGCACCACATAACAACCAACCCTTGGAGGGCCGCCTTTGTGATGGGTGACGCTCATCACGAAGGATTCGCGCCAACGAGAATAGTGTGGAGTAAAATTGCCTTGGAGTCGAAACATGGCTCTGGCTATGTATTGGGAGGTATGAAAATGAAACGCTTACATCTCACATGGTTGGCAGTTGCAGGAATCTCAATGGGCCTGGGCGCCATCACTACCGTCTGTTACGCACAGGATTCAGTATCCGAGACGCTCCCTGTAAGCATGGTGGTTTCGGTCGAGGCCAGGCATGGCAAGGAAATCCCTGCAATTGAGCATAAGGAAGACGTTCGAGTGCTCGAAGGCCACGAACGGCTACGGGTTACGGATTGGATTCCGTTGCAGGGAGATAATGCCAATCTGGAGGTCCTTTTTTTGATCGACGAAGCCAGCGGGACATCCGTCGCCATTCAGTTTGACGACGTGCGCAAGTTCATGGTGGCCCAGCCGCCCACCACTCAAATTGCAGTCGGATACATGCAAAATGGGACCGTGCGAATGGCTCAGAATTTCACGAAGGATCATGACGCAGCGGGCAAAGCGTTGCGCATCCCTATGGGCGCATTCGCCGGCGGGAATAGCCCGTATCTTTCGATCACGGATGTCATCAAGCGCTGGCCGGAAAGCAAGTCCCGCCATGCTATTTTTCTGATTTCCGATGGCGTCGATCCGTTGCAACCGGGAATCACTGATTCCTACCTCGACCAAGCTGTGGAAACGGCGCAGCGCACCGGAACGCAAATCTATTCCATTTTCGCTTCGCGAGCAGGTCATTTTGGCCATAGCCTCTGGAGAATCAGCCAGGGGCAAAATAATCTTTCGCAGCTGACCGATAAAACCGGAGGCGAATCGTATTTCCAGGGAATGGATACACCAATCGCTTTCGCTCCCTTCCTGGATGAGTTCGCTGAGCGCCTCAACCATCAATACAGGCTTACGTTCCTGATTCAACCGGACAAGAAACCTTCCTACAAGCATGTTCGGCTTGAAACTGAAATTCCGAATGCGGAACTGGTGACAGCTGATCGAGTGTATATTCCAGCGGCAAAATAGTTTGCGCTGAGACAGACCAAACTTATAGGAAGCGTTCCTTCGGAATCACGGCGGGAGCGCTTCCCTGCCTTGAAGCGACCCCGCGAGAATATGGTAAGGTAGTTGAGCAAACTGATAGCTGGGGAGAAATCGCATGAAGGTTGGCGTGGCGGGACAAGGCGCGTTTGGACAAAAGCATCTCGAGGGCATCGCCAGGATTCCAGGCATCGAAGTGATCACGCTGACGGGTGGAAATCAGGCCGGTCACCGAAGAAGTGGCCAAGAAATTCAAGATCCCTCACTGGACTGGCGATCTCGCTGAGAGCCTGAAGCAGCCCGGCCTGGAAGCGATGATCCTGGCAACGCCCACGCAGATGCACGCCAAGCAAGGCGAACAGTGCATGCGCGCCGGAAAGCACGTGCAGATCGAAATCCCCATTGCGGACACGCTCGCGGATTCCGAGCGCCTGGTAAAAGTGCAAAAAGAAACCGGCGTCGTCTGCATGGGCGGGCACACGCGGCGCTTCAATCCCAGCCATCAATACGTTCACAAGAAAGATCAAGGCCGGCGAGCTGAAGATTCAGCAAATGAACGTGCAGACGTATTTCTTCCGGCGCACAAATATGAACGCAGCGGGAAAGCCCAGGAGTTGGACCGATCACCTTCTGTGGCACCACGCCTGCCACACGGTGGACTTGTTCCAGTATCAGACCGGCGAACTCGTTTCCGAGTGCTACGGCGTGCAGGGCCCGATTCATCCGGAATTGAAAATTGCCATGGACATGGGCATCGTGACTGAAGACTCCCTCGGGCGCGCTCTGTACGCTATCGCTTTCCTTCAACAATAAGGGCCCGCTGGGCACATTCTTCCGATACATCTGCGACAACGGCACGTACATCGCCAGCTACGACGACCTGTCAGACGGCGACGGCAATAAGATCGATGTGTCCAAGGTGGACGTCTCGATGAACGGCATCGAGCTGCAGGACCGCGAATTTTTCGCCGCGATTCAGGAAAAGCGCGAGCCCAATGCCAGCGTCGCCCAGTGCAACACCGCTATGCAGGTGCTGGATCGCATCGAGCGTTTTCTGAATACCGTCGGCCGAGAGCGGCAGGGCGCGGCTACGAAGTTTTCAGCTGGCAAAACCGCAGGCGGAAGCCCGCGCCACCCGAGGTTGCAATAATCCGCCGAAGGATTATGTTTTTCGGACTTTTTTCTGCAGGTTCCGAGACGCTAGTCCAATTGGACGATACGAACTCCAATACCCCAGGTACATCGAACAGCTCCCGATGAATCCTGAATTGAGGAAGCTATGACCGGATCCACCGCAGCGCACACTAAAGTTCAAGCAACTACATCAACGGCAGTTGGGTGGAATCGAAATCCGCCGAGTGGCACGACGTCATCAATCCGTCCACCGGCGAGAGCCATCGCTCGTCACGCCGCTGTCAACCGCCGCCGAAGTCGACGCAGCCGTCGAAGCCGCTGCTACCTGCTGCCCGCGAATGGCGACGCACGCCCGCGGAAGATCGCATCCAGCCGCTCTTCAAGCTGAAAATGTTGCTGGAAGATCATCTGGACGAACTCGGCCGCATCATCACGCTGGAAAACGGCAAGACATTTGCCGAGGGCAAGGCCGAACTGCGCAGGGCCATCGAAAACGTGGAAGTGGCTTGCGGAATTCCCACCATGATGCAGGGTTACAACCTGGAAGATGTCGCGCGCGGAGTGGACGAAATGATGATCCGCCAGCCGCTGGGCGTGGTGGCCGCGATCACTCCGTTTAATTTCCCCGGCATGATTCCCTTCTGGTTTCTGCCTTACGCGATCGCTACCGGCAATACTTTCGTACTGAAACCGTCCGAGCGCGTCCCGCTGACAATGATGCGCGTGTTTGAATTGCTGGAAAGAGTTGGATTGCCCAAAGGCGTGGTCACTCTGATCAACGGCGGAAAAGCGGTGGTCGATGCGCTGCTCGACCACCCTAAAGTCCGCGCCATCAGTTTCGTGGGCTCAACGCCCATCGCGAAATATGTGTACGCGCGCGCCGCGGCCAATGGCAAGCGGGCGCAGTGCCAGGGCGGCGCCAAGAATCACGTCATCGTGCTGCCCGATGCGGAAATGAAAATGGCCACGCAGATCATCAACGACAGCGCGTTCGGCTGCGCCGGGCAGCGTTGCCTGGCCGTTTCCGTGGCGGTCACCATCGGCGAGGCGCAGAAAACTTTCCGCGACTCCATCAGCGAAGCCGCTGCATCATTGAAAGTGGGCGACGGACTGGAAGAAGGCATCCAGATGGGCCCGGTGATCACCGCACAAAGCAAATCGCGAATCGAATCGCTGATCGCCGTGGGCGAAAAAGAAGGAGCGAAAGTAATTCTCGACGGCCGCAACGCCAAGATTCCCAAGCACGAATCCGGAAATTTCCTGAAGCCCACCATTCTCGACGGCGTGCCCGCCACCAGCGAGCTGACCGACACGGAAATTTTCGGCCCTGTGCTAAGCCTGGTCCACGCTCGCGACATGGACGAAGCCATCGCATTCCTCGAGCGCAGCCCCTTTGGCAATCAGGCTTCCCTGTTCACCTCCAGCGGGGCCGCCGCGCGCCGTTTCCGCTACGAAGCCCCGGCGGGCAACATCGGCATCAACATCGGCGTGGCCGCTCCCATGGCCTATTTTCCATTTACCGGATGGAAGGGCAGCTTCTTCGGCGACATGCACGCGCAAGGACGCGACGCCATCGAGTTCTACACCGATAAGAAAGTCGTCATCGAACGCTGGGGAGACCAGCACAGCCGCAAGTTCTAGGCGCTTAGCTCGACTCTCAAGCGGCATGCGCACAATTTAGCTTTGATGTACATCCATTGAACATGCTGCTGGTTCATGCACATGCCGTAGGGGCACGGCAATGCCGTGCCCCTACAACCGCGACGCCTGCAAATCGTACAATCATTCAATGGAAATCCGGGGTTGCAAGGCGAGCTTGTGATAAATCGGAGTTAGATTCTTAATCTAAGAGGCATTCAATGTCATCAAGCAACGATCAGCCCGATAAACACGGCCACTCCTCCTTATCGCGTGAAGCTCGTAAATTGGCTGACGCGCACAAGAATCCAGAACCCCGCCAACATGTAATGGATGCCTATATGGCCGCCCTCAAGAGATTTGACGCACTCTTAAGGCAGCTCGCGGAATAGTTGCCTGGATTTGAGTGGGTCAACATTGAGGAATTCAAGTCAAGCCATTCAGGGGAACCACACAATCCCGCCCCAATAAGAAACCTCGACTTAGAACGAGATCGAGAGCAATCAAATCATTGATTCGTGCTCTGTCAATTGCAATGTAGAATTGCGGAGCCGGGAGTTGATATTGAACTTCGCGCTACTCCTTGCAGCCGTTCATTTTGAGGTAAAAATGCGAAATCCATCCGACCTACTCGCCCACAGCTCCATGTTTTCTCCCGCGCCGCAAACTTTTGCGCCATCCGGCGGCAAGAAGAAAGTGATTTACGATCAGGACCACCGCGGCCCGCTATCCACTGATACCGTGGCGACGTTGATGCTGCTGCAAGCCGACAACATCGATCTGCTGGGAATTTGCACGGTGAGCTGCGACATGTGGGCCAAGCAGGAAACGGCTTACGCGCTGCGCCTCTTGGAACTGATGGGCCGAACGGAAATCCCAGTGTTCATGGGCGCGCAGGAACCGCTGCTTAACACCAAGGCCGAGGCGCAGATGCGCTACCAGATGTTCGGGTCGCGCTCGCTGGGGAACGAAGGATATCTCGGAGCCTTTGCAAAAGATGCCGCGGGGCGCGACGAGTTAGCTCCATTGCCGCCGCCCTACAGCCGCTTCGCGCAGATCAAAGCGCAGCCCGAGCCCGCCGCCGACTTCATCATTCGCACCATTCGCGCCAACCCCAACGAAGTGACTATGTATTGCGGCGGCCCCATGACCAACCTCGCTCTCGCCGCGATGCTCGCGCCGGACATTGTGCCTATCACCAAGGAAGTAATTTTCATGGGCGGCGGCCTTCATCACTCCACCAGTTCCGTAAATGTTTATTTTGACGCCGAAGCCGCCAAGATCGGCTTTCGCGCGGGCTGGCCGAAATTCACGCTGGTCACCACGGACCTCGCCGAACAGGTTCACATGCAGGACGACGGCAAAGTGGACGCCATCGTCGAGCGCGCGCATTCGCCCATCGCCGATTTATTTCGCGAGTACGAACAGAAGCCGCAGCGCGCCAATCCGCAAAGGCGCTCCTTCCGCATGCCGGATGAAATGATGGCCGCTCACGTCATCGATCCCACTATTTTCACCGGCTACGACGATATGTTTATCGACATTGTGACGCACAACGACGGCCACTACGGCGACACTTCTTTTTGGGACGCCGGGTGGAAGGACAAGGGTGGCGAGCTTTCCGGGCAAAACGCACCTTCGCTCAAAGCCGGCCGCGTGCAAGTGCTGAATGGCGTCGACAAGAAACGTTTTCGAGAACTGTTCACGGACTTGATGACGCGTCCGATTAATCGGACTAAGTAGAACAGGCTTCAGCCTGTTTGCTTTTATTTTTGGGGCAGCCACAGAAGTCAAAAGCAAACAGGCTGAAGCCTGTTCTACTGAAAGCGAGCACTAATGAGTACAACGCGCCGGGAATTCATCAAAACAGTGGGAGCCGCGATTGCCACATCGCAGATTCCGGCGGAGCCGGCTGGCGGCCGAATCTCCTGACGCCGCTACCCTCCCAACAGCAAGCCCCGCGCCGCCACAGCTTGGAGGAAAACGCAAAGTAATTTATGACCAGGACACCTTCGGCCCGTTCGGCACGGACATTCTGGGCACGCTGATGATGCTGCAGGCGGACAACGTCGATCTACTCGGCATCACTCTGGTGACGGGCGACGATTGGCTGAAGCAGGAAATGGCATACACGCTGCGCCTGCTGGAGATGATGGGACGCACGGAAATTCCCGTGTACGCCGGCGCGGAGTTTCCCATGCTGAACACGAAAGAAGAATGGCAGCTCCGCCAGCAACTCTACGGCGGGCATCGCCTGGACCCGTGGATGGGCGCGTTCAACCGCACAAATGGCGGCCCGAACGAGATCAAACCGCTGCCCCCGCCTTACGATCGCCTGGCAAACTTAAAACCGCAACAGGAACACGCCGCGCGTTTCATCATCAAGACCGTGCGCGATAATCCCGGCCAAGTGACGATCTACGCCGGAGGACCGCTGACGAATGTGGCGCTGGCCATGGCCCTTGCTCCGGACATCGTGCCGCTGGTGCACGAAGTTGTAATTATGGGCACGGGCTTCCACGTGTTCACAAACGCCTTCAACATTTTCTTCGATCCCGAATCCGCGCGAAAAGTCCTGCGCGCCGCGTGGCCCAAATTCAGCATAGTCACCGTGGATCTCGCCGAGGAAATTCACGAAGGCGATGAATTCCCGCCGGGCCGCAGGATGATCGAGGAGATCGCGGCTCGCGCCCAGAGCCCCATTTCTGATCTTTTCCGAATTCACGCGGTTGAGCCTTTGCGCAGCAATCCCTCCATGCAATTTTTCCGCATGGCAGATGAAATGATGGCAGCGCAGGTAATCGATCCGAGCGTCTTCACCAAATCCGAACAGATGTATGTGGACATTTGCACGACGCCCGGCCCGCGCTACGGCGATTCCATGTTCTGGCCCAAAAATTGGCAAGACGTTCCGGATGCAGGCAAATCTGTGAGTGCCGCGGATCGCCGAGTCTTCGTGGACCCGCGCCAATTTTATTTGGGGCCGCCGCCTTCAGCGGGTCTGGTAAATGTCCTGCAAGAAATTGACCACGATCGTTTCAAAAAGCTTTTTGTGGATTTAATGACCAGGCCGATCCGTCAGACGTAATTTCGTCTCCCAATTCGCGGAAGATCCGCACCTCGTGGCGCCGGCGTCCCGCCGGCGGTTTTTTCTGATTTGCACCGAGCACCAAACCGCCGGCAAGATGCCGGCGCCACAAAAACCCCTGCAAAATCGATTTCACTTTTGCCAAAGGGAGAGTTCGCGGGGCGAATTTCAGGATCGAGGGGGAATGCCAATAGCTTCGGCGATCAGCCGATAGGAGCGCTGGCGGGCCTGATAATCGTGCATGATGCAGATGACCATCAATTCTTCGACTTGCAGACTGCTTGCCATGCGTTCCAATTCGTCGCGCACCTGCTCTGGCGCACCCACAACGTAACGCGGCCACTCGCCCGCGCCTCGCGCAAACGGAATCGGCTCCGAGAGCCAGATCCCCAAGCTCCGCGATGGCCTGCTCGGGCGTCGGCACCGGAAGACGCTTTCCCTGCAGGCGGATGCGGCGAATATGCAACTGCGCGCTGGTGTACAAGCGCCTGGCTTCAGCTTCGGTGTCTGCGCAGGTCACACCCAGAGCCACAACTGCGCGCGGCTTGCTCAGGTTTTTCGACGGCAGGAAATTCGCCCGATAATTTTCCAGCGACGTGGGTGTTTCCTCCGGCGAAATGAAATGTGCAAATGCATACGGAAGGCCCAAGTTTTGCGGCGAGGTCCGAACTCCATGAACTGGAGCCAAGCAGCCAAACATCCGGCGCGCCGGGCATGTCCGGCGAGACCTTGATGCGCGCGAATGGATGCTCAGAGGGAAATTGGTGATGAAGGAACGCCAGCAGCTCCAGCAATTGCTCCTCAAAATCGTCATTCTGCAAACGCTCGCCGCGATCGCGCCGCAAGGCAAACGCTTCCAGTCCGCTGCCACCGGGCGCGCGGCCGATCCCGAGATCGATGCGGCCCGGATACATGGCGTGCAGCATGCGAAATGTTTCAGCTACTTTCAGCGGACTATAATGTGGCAAGAGCACGCCGCCGGAGCCAATACGAATGCCGGAAGTTTCCGCGCCAATTCTGGCCAGCAGAATTTCCGGCGTCGGGCTGGCAAGCGTGGACATGGCGTGATGTTCGGCAATCCAATAGCGCTCGTAGCCGAGCTTGTCGGCCAGGCGCGCCAGCTCGATTGTGTTGCGCAGAGCATCCGCCGAAGTGAAGCCTTCGGAAACGGGTGATTGGTCAAGTACGGAAAGCTTCATCATAGTTCGTAGTGGTTTTAAGTAGCGCGGGCTTCAGCCTGCGGGGTTTAACTCTAGCAAGAACTAAAACCCGCAGGCTGAAGCCCGCGCTACTTAATGGACGTAGTAACCGTTCTTCGACAAGATATTATAGTCTTTGCCTTTTTTTCCAAACGAAGAGGAGAGGCGAACATCCAGCTTGTGCGGTTTGCCTCCGGCGCCGTTGGCCATTGTGTAATATCCCAAAGTGTATCGAGTCTTGATGCGCTGAATCAGAACGCTGAAAACGGCATCCAGATTGGCCACATTTTTCACATCGAACAGTTCTCCGCCGGTCGCTTCCATCACCTTGCCAATGTTCACGAGGCCCGGAGTCATAGCGGAATGCAGCATGGTCGCCGCAGGGTTATCCCCGGGGACTTTCAAATTGTACACGACTGAGTCCGCTGCAATCACTTCGGTCACAATGTCGCGGGTTCCCTGCCCTCCCGCATCGGTGCCAACGTCGTCGCTGATCAGGATAATCACGCGGCGCCCATTGGGGGGCTGTTTGAGCAGATATTCAGCGGCTGAAAAAATTCCATCGTTGATGTTGGTGGCTCCTCGCGCTTCAAATGTATTGATTTGATCGGCAATCTTGTTTTTGTCCTTGGTCAGCGGCTGGCGCATTTGCGCTTCTGTGGCAAACGTAAACAGCGCCACTTCATCGTCGGGTTTGAGCGCATTGAGCGCAATTTTCGCCGCATCCCTTAAGGGGGCCAGGAATGGGCCAAGCGAATCGCTCAAGTCCAAAACCAGCGCCACATTCACTGGCAACTCGTCTCGGCTGAACACCTCCACTTTCTGCACCACGCCGTCTTCACGCACTTCAAAATCTTCCTTTTTCAACGTGGACATGATTTGGCCGTCCTTGGCCTTCACGGTGGCATCGACTAATACCAGGTTCACGTCCACACGAATGGTGCCCTGGTCCTTATCCTGCGCTTTCGCCGGCATTTGCACCGCAATAGCAAATAGAAGGATCGCCGCCACTAAATGCGAACACGCTCGCCCAAACTTATCTATCCTCATCGATTCAGTCTCCGGACAGCGTCGCGGACGTTGGGATCAAAGACGCCAAACGGCGCCTTCCCAACGCCTAATGCAAATGATAAGCTCTCGACTCACTTTACCGATGCGCGCATGGGCGCGCAAGTTGTCCAGATCGCGCGACGAGCAAATTGCGAGATTGGCACCAACATCGCCGAATAGACTTAGAACCGTTCGTCTAAGTTGATAGTTGAAACTGGAGGCAGTGACCACCCAAAACGCGGTCGCTGACTGGAAACCATTGGCCACGGAAATAACCCAGGCTAGCGTCGGGACAACCGAGCACCCAGACGCAAAAAAAGCAAAGAAAGAACTGCTGTACGCTTTCATCGTCGTTTTTTTCGGTATTACCGCCGTCACCCTCAGTCAGCAAAACGCCATCAGCCTGATCCCGCTCAAAAATCTCCTGAAGAACGAACTCCATGTGGACCGTTCCGCGACAGCTGCCTTTTTCTTTTGGCTCGGCCTTGCATGGTACTTGAAGCCATTTTTTGGAATCTTCACAGACGCATTTCCATTTCTGGGCACTCGGCGCAAGAGCTACATCGTAACGGGCGCCTTCCTTTCCGTCTCCACTTTCATAGCGCTCATCTACACTCCACACCGATATGTCCCCTTGCTGGCAATGTGCGTCGCCGTCAATGTTTTCATGGTGATTACCAGCACGGCAGTCGGCGGTTTTATGACCGAGACGGCTCAAGCGTTTAAGGCCTCCGGGCGTTTCGCATCCGTCTTTCAAGTCGCCTACCAGACTGCGGGTGTCGTCGGTGGGCCTCTGGGCGGCATGTTGGCCGCGATGGCATTCGGATGGACCAACGCGACGAGCGCGGCAATTATGTTCTTGCCTATACCGGCCGCCTTTTTCTTCCTCAAGGAAAAGCGCATAACTACCGATACGCAGAAATTGCTCGGCGACGCAGGAACGCAGCTCGCGAAAATTGCTAAAGCAAAGACCATGTGGGCGGCAGCCGGATTCAGCTTTCTTTTTTACTTCGCGCCTGGCATTCAGACCGCTCTGTTCTACAGGCAGCAGGACGTGCTGCACATGAGCACGCAGCAACAAGGTGTGATGATGTTTCTGAACGGCATTTTTGCAATGCTGACTGCCGTCATTTACGGTGGTTATGCGGCAAAGCGCTGGAATTTCCGCAAGTTGCTCCTTTGGTGTATCGTCGCCGGCGCGCTTGCACAGATTGGCTACGCCTTTTATAACTCATTGAATCAGGCGTACATCATCGAAATCCTATGGGGCTTGGGCTGGGCGTCTGCTGACATGGCGATAACCGACCTATACCTGCGTGCTACCCCGTCCGGTAGCGAGGCTCTGGGTTTCTCGCTAATGGTCAGCGTGCGAAATCTTTCGCTTTTTGGCGCCGACTGGCTTGGTGCGAAAGCGATGGATGTGTATCACTTTCACTTCAGCACAATGGCAATTGCCAACGGCTTGATATCGCTGATCGCCGTGCCCTTCGTTTTCCTGCTGCCTGGAATCATCGTGGACTACAAGGACTCCCGCGTGGAGGCAGAGACAACACCTTCCATAGGCAAACCCCCACTGGAGCAGTAAATCCGTTCCCGGCGGTATCACGGTAAACGCGAGTGGAGCATTCTTTGAGGCCAGCTGAAGGCTCAGGTCGCAGCAGATTTAATTTAAGCTTCAGCCAGACATTTGCCCACGGCAACTCCAAGCTGCTACAATGCCTCAGTCGCCAACTGCGATTTCATTGTTAATTTTTTCACGCGAAGCGCAGCCGATCCAAGCGCGGCAATTTGCAAGCCCTCGCAACCACAATGCGCCCGTAGCTCAGCTGGATAGAGCGTCTGGCTACGAACCAGAAGGTCGGGTGTTCGAATCACCCCGGGCGCACCACTTTTAGCCAATAAAACAAAGTACTTTTGGCAGGCAGGCAAAAACAGGGGCAAAGGTTCACGTGCGCTCGCTGCCTGGAAAGGCGCCCGAGCCTAGGGATGGTCTCATAATGTCATGAATGCGCGGATCAGTCCCGCTGCGAGGCTGGGAAGGGCGATTGCGGTCAGCGTCTAGGGGCTTCGTACATCATCCGCTGTATGGTAACTGGATGTTACAGAATGTAGATTGTATTGCCTTCGTGTCTACATAAGGCAGTCCGAAAAAGTCTAGGCGAACCCGTCGGGGGTTGGTACCTCATGCCAAAATCTGTCCTGGTCGTAGACGACAGTCAGGTCGTTCGAAAAGTCATGAGTCAATTCTTCCAGTCGCTCGAAGATTGGGAAGTCGGGGGCGAGGCGGCAGATGGTGTACAAGCGATCCAAAAAGGCACAGAACTAAAACCCGATCTCATCCTCTTGGATGTCTCCATGCCAAGATTGAACGGTATAGAGGCCGCATCCGTGCTCAGAAAGGCGTTGCCCGGCGTTCATATCATCCTTTTCACCATGTTCGATGATGCCGTGGGTCCCAGACTGGCTTCCGCCAGTGGTGCGGATTTGGTTGTTCCCAAGGCAGCAGGTCTAAGCGCGTTGGTGAAATCCGTCCAACACTTGATGGGGACCTCCGGGTTGATGAGTGCGAATGCCACAGCAGATCGCCAGGAAACTAGTGCAGCAGAGCAGCCATAGAAACGCGCAGCGCTATCCCTCCAACTCGTTTACTGAAGGGGCGGGTGACCCAGCCTTTGAATTTGAATTTAGAGTCCCCATG
The DNA here is from genome assembly GCA_963825365.1 of uncultured Acidobacteriota bacterium. GTDB lineage: Bacteria > Acidobacteriota > Terriglobia > Acidiferrales > UBA7541 > Palsa-360. The sequence goes on from CAWGSV010000006.1 coordinate 100,104, forward strand.
TTTCGTCTGCCTTGGCAGAAAGGCGCACGCTGTTGTAATGGTCCTCTAGGCGCATCAAACTGAACGAAAATCCCCGCCCTTGAAAAGCGTCAAGGACGGGCCACCCCAAGTTCAACCGCGAAGTCCGGGCTACCTGTCAAGAATTACCGTTGGTTTTTATCGTATATGTGTGGTATATACAAATGATGGACGCCCTGAGAGACGCGGCCGGTTTCGACTGGGACGAAGGCAATAGCCGCAAGAGCACGGATAAGCACGATGTGAATCAGGCGGAAGCCGAGCAGGTGTTCTTCAACGAACCGCTGCTCGTGCTGGAAGATGCCGGACACAGCCAGCGAGAGCCGCGATTTCACGCCCTGGGGCATACCGATGCGGGGCGGCTGCTGCATATAACCTTTACCTTGCGAGGCGACGGTACACTGATCCGGGTCATTTCGGCCCGAGTGATGCATCGAAAGGAGCGCAACATTTATGGCGCGAAATTTGAAAAAAATCCCTCGGCTGAACACTGAAGCCGCGGAGAGAAACTTTTGGGAGAAACACGATTCCACACCCTACGTGGATTGGAGTCAGGCGCGCACTGTCCGTTTAGCGAATTTGAAGCCCTCGACCACGGCTATTTCCATCCGCCTTCCTTCCGATCTCTTGGAGCGGATTAAAGCCTCAGCCAACCGAAGGGACGTTCCCTATCAATCCCTAATCAAGCTATGGCTGGCGGAAAAAATGCAGGAGATTGGCGGCGGGTCGGAGTCAGGGTCGTCTTAGGGGCGGGTGGCCCGGCCTTTGAATTTGAATTTCGGGTGCCCCACCCTTGCCGCCGTTCAAGGGTGGGGTTTTGCTTCGATAGCTGAGTTACTTCTCGCCCGCAGATCACTTCACATTTTCAATCCAAACAACTTGAGCGCGTTTTCCTTGAGGATCAGGGGGCGCACTTCGTCGCGGATGGCGATTTTCTGGAAGTCGGCCATCCAGCGGTCTGGCGTGATCAGCGGGTAGTCCGAGCCGAACAGGACTTTGTTCTTCAGGAGAGTGTTTGCGTACTGGATGAGCGTTGCGGAGAAATATTTTGGCGACCAGCCGGAGAGGTCGATATAGACGTTGGGCTTGTGCAGGCAGATGGAAATGGCCTCGTCCTGCCAGGGAAACGATGGGTGGGCCATGATGATGGGCATGGAGGGAAAATCCACGGCCACGTCGTCGATGGGCATGGGTTGTCCGTACTTCAGGTGCACGCCGCCTCCGCCGGGCATGCCTGTGCCGATGCCGCTGTGCCCGGTGTGAAAAATCACCGGCAGGCGGGCCTCGGCGAAGACTTCGTACAGAGGGTAGGCCATGCGATCGTTGGGGAAAAATTGCTGGAGGGGCGGATGAAGTTTCAATCCGCGTATCTTCCCTTCGGACACCAGGCGCTTGGCTTCCTCGACGCCATGCGCGCCGCGATGCGGATCGATGCTGGCAAAGGGGATGGCGATGTCGGAATTTCGTTCGGCGAATTGCACCACTTCGTCGTTGGTCACCTGCGGCCTGCCCGTGAGCCGCTCGTCCACCGTGAAAATTACGAAGGCAATTTTTCTGGAGCGGTAGTATTCGGCCAGCGCGCCGGCATCGCGCGCGGCGCCGCTTTCGCCAAAATATTTTTTGGCCGCGGCGTCCGCCGCCGTGCCCTCGCCCGTGTGTTCCATGTGAACGTGCACATCGAAAGCCACGAGCGATTCGACGTCGATGCGCGAAGTGGAATTCATTTCGGCTCCTTCGATAATTTCAGAACGTGCGCGGGAACAGGTTCGCGATAGAGATCCTCGACCAGCGCGGCGCGTTTTGCCAGCACCGTTTTTTGGTTGATGGAACCCTTGTCGGTAATCTCCTGCGCTTCCACCGACGGCGGCGCGTCCAGCAGAATGGCGCGCTCGACGCGCGTGGTGCTGCCCGTGCTGGCGCAGGCGAAGGAGTCCAGCCGCTCCTGAAACGCCGCGCGCACCTCGGGCCGCGCAAGAATCTGCGAGGCGGTCGCGTCCGGCGGCAAGCCCGCGCAAAGCGCACTGCACGCCTGCAACGCCGGAAAAAACATGGCCGCCGTAAAATCCCGGTCAGGCCCAGCGAGCACAACGTCGTGCACAAGATTTCCGAAATGAGCCAGCAGACGCATGCGCATGGGGCCAACGCGCACCCAGGTGCCCGTGGAATTTTTGAAATCTTCGTTCAATCGCCCGTCGAACAGAAAACCTTTCAGCGGGTCATGCGGATCTGCAAACTTGATGGCGTCGCCCAGGCGATAATAATTCTCTTCGTCAAAGGCCGCCGCGGTCAATTCCGGGCGCCGCCAAAAGCCGGGAGTGATGGACGGCCCGCGCAATCTCGCCTCCAGCTTTTCTTCCACCGGAACAAGTTTCAGTTCCACGCCCGGCACAGGCAATCCCAGCGAGCCGGACGAAGCGCCTTCCCTGCCCGTGGAGAGCGCGTACGGAGCGCTTTCCGTCGCTCCTAATCCCGTGACCACCAGAATTTCTTCGCCGCAGGTTTCGTAGGCGAGGTCCTGCAGCGCGTCCCAAATGTGCTGGCTGAGCCCGGCGGCGGCGAAAAAAAGCAAATTCAATCGGCTGAAGAAATTCTTGCGCAGCGCCGCATCGCTTCGCAGATGCCCCACCAGCATTTCGTAGCCCTTGGGCACGTTGAAATAAGCGGTAGTTGCGATGTCGCGCAGGTTGCGCAGCGTCTCGCCAAACAATTCGGGCGTGGGTTTTCCTCCGTCGATGTACAGCGAGCCGCCGTTGTACAGCGCGATGCCAAAATTGTGGCTGCCGCCAAATGTGTGATTCCAGGGAAGCCAGTCGCACAGCACGGGCGGCGCGTCTCCGAGCGACGGCATCATTTGCAGCAGCATCTCCTGATTGGAGCAAAGCATGCGGTGCGTGGTGATCACGCCCTTGGGCAGGCCAGTCGAGCCGGAGGTGTACAGAATTTTTGCGATAGAGTCCGGCCCGGTGCGCCGGTTGGCTTCGTCGACTGACCGCGGACGGCTCGCAGCTTTCCAATTCCGCGAGGGAGATGGAACTCATTCCATCAGGGCGAGAGCTGTGATGGACAATCTGCGCGTCGCCCTGCGAGACAGCGCGCAGCGCGGGAGCGAAGCGCGCGGCGTCATCCGCGAACACCATGGCCGGGCCGAAATTCCGCCACACGTGAGAGAGCGCCGCAAATTCCTTCACGGCCAGCGAATACGCCGGCGCAATGGGCGCATACGGAATGCCCGCATACATGGCCGCCAGAGCCAGCAGGCCATGCTCAATAGTGTTTCCGGAAAGAATCATCAGCGGTTTTTCCGGGGAAAGGCCGCGATCGAGGAGGCCGCGCGCCAGCCTACGCACGCGCGCGAAGGACTCAGCGTAGGTCACCGTGCGCCACTGGCCATCCGGCGCGCGCTCGGCAAGAAAAATTCGGCTGGGCGACTTGAGCCGCCCACAATTCCAGGCGATCGGTGACGCGCGCGGGATATTTGCCAAGTGGCTGCGGCGAGCGCACGTAGATCACGCCGTTCTCGCGGCGTTCCACAACAGCTTGCAGTGTGGCAACGCGCACGGCGCGCACAGGTCTCTTGGTCAACGATGCCACGCGTTCATTCTCCATCCTCACACCGAATTTCTCACGGTAGAGAAAACTTCAACTTTGCAATCGTCCAAGTGCCCAATTGCAAGGCGGTTTTCGTGGCGCCGGCGTCTCGCCGGCGGGTTTTCTGCAAGTGCTGCAGCGCAAAAACGCCGGCGGGACGCCGGCGCCACAAGAACCACGTCCCCAAAGCAATCCTTGTAGTCCTCCGTCAATTTGCCGGCGATGATAGGAGATATCCGAGCTAACTATTTTGCTCGGCGTCATGCTCCCGGAAACTTTTGCCTTCGGCGGCGAGGCGCTGCAACAACGGAGCGGGCTTCCAGCGCTGGCCCAGTTCCTTTTCAAACAGGCAAATGCGCTCGTAAATGCGGCGCAGCCCCACGGTGTCCGCGTAAAACATAGGGCCGCCGCGCCAGGCGGGAAATCCATAGCCATTGATATAAATGACGTCGATGTCCGCAGCCCGTTGCGCGCCGCCTTCTTCCAATATCCTCGCGCCTTCGTTTATCAATCCGTAGAGCGAGCGCTCTATAATTTCTTCGTCGGTGAACTCGCGCTGTGCGATTCCAGCCTCGCGCGCCGACTCTCGAATCAAATGAAGCACTTCCGGATCGGGCGCCGGCTTGCGATCTTCTCCATACAAATACCAGCCCTTCCCGGTCTTCTGCCCATAGCGGCCCATTTCGAACAGCTTGTCCGCCACCAAAAGTTTTCGCGCGCCCGGTTCGGAAAAATGGCCCAGTTCCCTGCGCACGCGCCAGGCCACGTCGATGCCGGCCAAGTCGTCCACTTCGAAAATTCCCATGGCCATGCCAAATTGCGTGAGCGCGCGGTCCACTTGCTGCGGCGTGGCCCCTTCCTCCACAAGAAATTGCGCCTCGTACATATAAGGAAAAAACATACGGTTGCCAACGAACGCCGGACCGTTCCTGACCACCACGCCAACCTTAGACAGCCGCTTGGCCAGCGCCAACGCTGTCGCAAGACGTTCCTTTATTGGAGGCGCGCCCGCGCACGATTTCCAACAAGCGCATGACATTCGCCGGGCTGAAGAAATGCAGCCCCACTACGTTTTCGGGATGCCCAGTTACGCCGGCAATTTCGTCGATGTCCAGCGTCGAAGTGTTCGAAGCGAGAATGCAATCGGGCTTGGTGCGTGTAGTGAGGTCAGAAAATACTTGCTTCTTGGTTTCCATGTTTTCGAACACAGCTTCGATCACCAGGTCGGCCGTTTCGAATCCCGCGTAATCCAGTTGCGGATGAATCCGCGCCACGCGCTCGGCAACCGCCTCCGGAGTGAAGCGCCCGCGCTTGACCGAAGTGTCGTAGTTTCGCCGGATGGCCGCCATGCCGGCGTCCAGCGCGTCCTGGCGCGACTCCTTCAGCAAAACGGGAATGCCCGCATTGGCGCAGGCCATGGCGATGCCGCCGCCCATAGTCCCAGCGCCGACAATGGCGATGCGCTCAATGGGAGCGATGGCTGTATCTTTGCCAATGCCGGGAACTTTTGCGACACCCCGTTCGGCGAAAAATGCGTGGATCAGCGCGCGGCACTGCTGCGACTGGACACACTCAAGGAATAATTGGCGTTCGCGCGCGCAGCCCTCTTCAAACGGCAGCGACGCGGCCGCCTCTATAGCTTCAATTGCTTTCAGTGGCGCAATCAAATTGCGCTTTGTCTTTAGCGCAAGGTCACGCCCTGTCGCGAGCGCCTCTCGCAAAGTACTGTGTGCTTTTACATGTACAGTCAATTCTCGTGTTTTGCGATGCGCGCGTCCATGCGCCGCCATGCGCCGCGCAAATGCCGCCGCCTCGACTCTTAAATCGCCCTGTACAATTGCATCGATGATTCCTGCTGCCAGCGCATCATCCGCCTTTACCGGCTTGCCCGAAACACACATCTCGATGGCCTTCTCGACTCCCGCAAGGCGCGGCAAACGCTGCGTGCCCTCAGCACCAGGAATAATGCCGAGATTCACTTCAGGCTGTCCGAGCTGAGCGTCCTTCACGGCAACGCGGTAATGCCCTGCCATGGCCAGTTCCATCCCTCCGCCCAGCGCCGTGCCGTGAATGGCCATGACCACTGGCTTGGAGCAATCTTCGATCCGTCGCAGCAAATCGTGCAAGTTCGGCGCGCCCGCGCCTTTTCCCCACGCCATGTCTTCGAGTTGCTTGATGTCCGCGCCCGCCACAAATGTTTTTCCCGAGCCCATCAAAACGATGGCAAGCACGCCAGAATCCGCATCGGCTTGTTCGATGGCGCGCGCGATTCCCTGCGGCACGCCCTCGCTCAGGGCATTCACGGGAGGATTGTTCACTTCGATGACGGCAACGCCATCTTGGAGCGTTGTCCGCACAAGCTCGCCGCGCCCCTCCGCCGATTTATCTGCAACGTTCAATTTCAGCCCTCCTTCTATCTCGCGAGCAACTAACTATGGACTGCAAATCTCCCTGCCACCGATCGAAAACTTCCTACTTTCGACGACTCAACTTTACCCGGAACTGGCCAATTCGCAACCGTACGGAACATTTCAATCCGCTGAGGAACTTTAGCTTTGTTATCGTGCCTCGGAAATTTACACGCGCAATTGGCTGGGAAGAATTAATTGCAGCAGGTGATATGAACAGCCGACGGATAGCGACATGTGAGGGTTCCCGCAGCAAAGACTATAATTATCCACGCGAATCGCGGCGGGAAATTGGGGCTAGTAGATTCCCTTGGCGGGCTTTGCGGTGGCTTTATCCACAGTGCAAATCGCTTCCCGCATGTCATAGATAGGCCTGAATTTGAAGACCTTCTGCCCCGTCCAGGGTTTGGTGTACATCTTGGGATCGTCAAACGTGACGTCCAATTGCAATGTGTCGTGATCCACGCGGCGATAGCGCTCGGTAAGATGCAGCGCGTCGCTGTGCGGACGGCCCAGCTGATCGAGCCAAGTCACGTCCTTGACGCCGACCGTGTCCACGACCAGCGTCGCGCCTTCCCATTTGCCAACCGAATAGCCGAACCAAGTGAAGTCCGGATCCTTGGAAAGCGGTCGCCCATCCATAAATATTTCGCGCCACATATGGCTATCTTCAAAGATCATGACCACTTCGTAGGGCGTTTCGAAAATCTTGAAGGGACGTGGATATAAAAGTTCCCTGGGAATTCCCGGAGGATCGCAATACTTCACCACGGGGTCCGTGGATTTTTTTCTATCGTCCACTGCATTTGGCCCTTTGAGCGGGACCTCGGCTTTCAATTTCGCCAGTGCCTCCGGTTGATAGGGAGTGCCGTCCTCGAGTTCATGGCCATAAGGGTCAGAGACAGACCAGCTATTGGTCAAATATTGTTGGACCCAAACCCCCGACAAGTCGTGAGTAGCCGACTGGGCCTTGCTATGCGCCGTGGCAGCCGATTGTGGCTTGGCAGCGGTCTGGGCAAACGCAGTCTGGGCAAACATGGACGCCGAAAACAGCAGCGTGGTGGCGGCGATTGATGGCGCGAACCTACATCGCATCGTGAAACTCCTCCGTAATTCGAATGACGATCTTCTTGTGGCCAGCGCCGTCCTTAGCTGCAACGTTGCGTCGCCTGCCACAATGCCTAGCGCGCTTTTCCGTTGGTGGCCGGGTTCACCACTTGTTCCTCAAAATGCAGTTGGTCCGATATCGCGCAGATGGATTCTTGCAAGTCCCCTTTTATACCCGGCGGAGACAACCGCCAGGTCTTGCTCCCCGTCCAGGGCTTTGCATACATCTTCGGGTCATCGAAAGTAATGTCGAGCCGCAATGTGTGGGCATCGGGGCGGCTGTAGCGTTCCACAATGTGCAAGGCGTCGCTATGCGGACGGCCTACATTGTCCAGCCAGGTGTCGGCACGCTCGCCCGCCGTCTCAACCACCAGCGTCCCTGCCTCATATCGACCGACCGAATAACCAAACCACGTGGGATCCAGATCGCTCGGAAGCGGGCGGCCATCCAAATATATTTCGCGCCACATCTTGGTGGCTTCGTAGAGAATGAGCACTTCGTTCGGAGTTTGAATAATCCTGAGCGGATGAGGGTAAAGCGCGACTCGCGGGATGCCGGGAGGATCGCAGTTGAGCACCACCGCATCCGTGTTGCTCACGTCGCTGGCGTTGGGACCATGCCCGGAGGAATGCGCCTTGGTCAGCGCAAGCGCCTCCGGCAGATACGGTGTGCCATCTTCTGTTTTCAGGCCCGCAGGATCGCGGCCGTTCCAGCTTTCCGTCCCTATGGTCTCCTCCCAGACTCCGGAGAGATCTGGGGCATTGATTACGGCACGGGGCTTCGCTGCTTGCGGCTTGGTCGCCGACTGAGCGAATAGAGCGGGCGATAGAGCCAACATGGCAAGTAGCGCCGGGATACGCCCTAACGTCATTCGCATTGGAAAGTTCCCTCCTGGCTATTCGTAACGCCCGGTTTTGCTAGTAATAGTAGACGGGCAAAAAATAAGCAATCCATCTCCCTGCGGCTACCACGCCAATCCATAAGACGATCGAAAGGCAGGCCGCAAGCCGGGCACCCATCGGCGGGACATGCGATTCATCCCAGCTCGCCACACGCCTATACACAGTCCAATGGAAGACAAGGGCATTCGTAGCCCCCAGCAGGATCATCAGCATTTTGAGCCGGAAGACCCCGTTGACGTAGTATTTTGCGGCCTCCGATGAAAACAATAGGAAGCCAGTGGCTACAAGCAGCGCAAAGCTGAACCATGCCCAGGGAAGAAGCTGCTTCGAAAGTCTGGAAACGGGCTCACCGCGGAAAGCCAATCCCAGCAAGCGCAAACACAATATCGCATTGGAAGTAAGGAGCGCGATGATGGCATAGATGTGAACAGTCTCGACCACCGGGGCCATCCACGCCGAGTTGCGCATTGCGGCGCCCATGGTCGTGTTTTCAAGCCATTGACAGAAAGCGGGCAAATTAGTCATGCGTCGAATCTCACCTGGAAAATGGCAGCGTTTTGCCGTTGATAACAATGTTTGCAAGTGCCCCTACCGTTGCGCCGTTTTTCGCCGGATGCACATCGGCTACAACCTGATCCCCCGGCTTCATGATGTTTTTCGTCCAGCCAGCTCCATGAATCATGGCGCTGGCCGGGGGCGTCTCTAAAGTCCAATGCGACACGTTGCCGTCGGCATCTTTCGCGTCGATATGAATCAGGCAATGGGGATTGGCCCATTCGAAGGCAGCAATGGTTCCTTTCAAGGTGAGCCATTTGCCGTTGTCGTAAGACGCCACTCCGTGGTGACCCCAAATCGGGCTTGCCCCAATAAGTAGACCAACTCCTAAGGCAAGAGAAAGAAACCGCATTTCTTTCACGTGGCACCTCCGGTATAGATACGTCGAATGAGTTTGAAAGCCGTTGATGGCTTCCATATATCACAGCCACTGCTGGCGCGCAACGAAGCTGTGGGCAAGAGAATCTCAATCACCTTCAACGATTGTGAAGTTGCATTCGTTTCAATCGTGATAGCGCAGATTGCGGGCGGAAAAAATGCGATTTACCGCTCATCCCCAAACGCGCTTCACAGTGTCCATCACCAGTTTCATCTTGGCCCACTGCTGATCCTCTGTGAGCAGGTTGCCCTCCGCAGTCGAGGCGAATCCACATTGCGGACTCAGCGCAAGATTTTCCAGGGGAACATATTTCGCCGCTTCCTCGATTCGTTTTGCCAGAACGCCGGCGTCTTCCATGCGCGGAACTTTGGAACTAATCAGACCGAGCACTACAACTTTGCCCTTGGGCACAAATCGCAGAGGCTCAAAGGTGCCTGAGCGTTCGTCATCGTACTCAAGGAGAAAACGCTCCACCTGCAATGTGCCGAAAAGTTTTTCGGCAATGGCGTCGTAACCGCCCTCGGCGTACCAATGGCTGCGGTTGTTTCCCCGGCACAGGTGAATGGCCAGCGTCACTCCATCCCGTCTCGCCGCCTCAAAACATGCGTTGTCCGCACGCACTGCTTCATCCAGCGCGGCGTCCGGATCAACATTCAATTCGGTTTTGATCCATGCCCGCCACTTGGCATCCATGTAGTAACTGTAGCGCGGAGCGTCGATCTGAATGTACTTCACGCCATCGGTAGAAAGCTTGCTGATATCCGCTTTCATGATCTCCACAATGTCCCACAACAGAGCGGAGTGATCCTTATAAACTTTGTCCGTAACGCCTTTCTGGAATGAGATGGCCGGAAATTGCGTGGCGCTCGGCAAGGTCATCTTAATTGGCAGCGGGCTATGTGCCTTTAAGAATGGCAATTCATGGCCCGTGAGCGGCCGCACCTGGCGCAGCTTGGCATTAACGATCCCAGCAACGTGACTGACCGAGGCGCCGGCCGTTTGGCCCGCTTTCCATGCCCGGCCAACCGAGCCGGACATATCGAAGCCTTCGACCGCGTCCGTAAAATCACTCATGAAATTTCGCCGCCGCAGTTCTCCATCGGTGGCAATCTCGAATCCCAGTTCCTTCTGCATGGCAAGCACGCGAAGGATGTGCTGGTCTTCCAGCTGCCTCAATTTTTCCGGACTGGCGTTGTCCCTTGCTTCGAGCAAGTCCGCGGGCCGCAGAAAACTTCCGACATGATCGGCTCTGAATGGTGTGGGCATACGGTTATCCCTTTCCTGAAGCTGCAATCGCTCAGACAGTGTACCCATCGCTCGCCAAATTGACGAGATGAGAGTGGAAAAAGTCAAAGGTTGCAAATCTAGACTTCGATCAAAATGAAGATAAAACTGGCGTCCGAGAAAGTGCGTAGCTCTTGATTTAATTACCAGCGCTTCTATTGGCGGGCGGAATCGACCAGAACTATCGGGAATCCTTCTTCGCGCAGTAGAAGAAACAGAATCCAACTAAAAGCCCCGCCCTTTTCACAAGCGACTTGCGCGCAATTTGGTTTTGACTTTTTTACGTTGAAAGAGGTATTGGTCCATGAACACGCCGTAGGGGCACGGCAATGCCGTGCCCCTACAACCGGGCGATGCGAGAATCCTAGCAGGGTGCGGAAGTGCAATTTATTTTGGCATTCCGTGCGGAGCGAGAAATCTCTCCAGGTTTTACGCGAATGAAAAGAAAGAGAGATTCGCTCGGAGTGACAAGATATTTTTGGACTTTTTCTACGGCCTGCTAGAATGCTGAAGCTTGCGCGGACACTTCCGGGCCTCTTTGCAGCTCGGATTGCAGAGTCTGCAAATCGACTGCACGCTCGGTGCGCGCAATCACGATGGTCGCGAGCGAATTGCCCAACACGTTCACTGGCACAAAGACGGACGACAACAGACTGTGAACTCCGAGAATGAGCCCGACACTGGCGACGGGAACTGCGCCCGTGGCCGAAAGCGTCGTGGCCAGAACGACGATGGCCGAACCGGCGACGCCGGCGCCTCCTTTTGAGGTAAACAACATGGTCGCGAGGAGCGCCAATTGCTGGCCAATCGATAAATGAATTCCCACGGCCTGCGCGAGAAACACCGAGACCGTGGCCCAATACAGGCACGTCCCGTCGTGGTTGAAGGAGTAGCCGGTCGGGCAGCACCAGAGCGACAATGGATTCCTCGACGCCGAGCCGGTTTAGCTTGGCCATTACGCTCGGAAACACGGATTCACCGGAACTGGTGCCAACGACGATCATCAGTTCTGCGGCGAAATAGCGAATCAATCGCAGGATATTTACGCCCGCGGCGTAGGCGATGGGAGTAAGCACAATGGCCACAAAAAGCAGGCAGCACACATAGAACTCCGAGACCAGTTTTCCCAGAGCCAGGAGCGAGACCAAGCCGAATTTGCCGACTGTAAATGCGATCGCTCCAAACGCGCCGATGGGCGCGACGTACATTACAAAGCCAATCATCTTGAACAGCACCTGCGTGACGTAGTGAATGCCGTCGACCAGCGGCTTGCCTTTCGAGCCCAGCGCCAGCAATCCAAAGGCGAACATCAGGGAGAAGAACAGCACAGGAATGACTTCGCCCTCCGCGAAAGCTCCCACGGCGCTAGAAGGCACGAGGTTGAGCAGGAACTGGCCGAAGGAAATTGGTTTTGCGGGCGCCTTCACGCCGATATCGGCGAGGGTTTTCAAATCCACATGCATTCCGGCGCCGGGCTTCCAGAGATTCACCAGAAGCAAGGCAAGGACCAGAGCAATGGTCGTAACAATTTCAAAATAAATCAGCGATTTGATGGCAACGCGGCCGACCTTCTTGGCTTCGCCCACACTGGCGATGCCGTGCACCACGGTACAGAAAATGATCGGCGCAACCAGCATTCGCACCAGCTTGATGAACAGGTCGCCCAGAGGTTTCCATGCATCGGCGTGCTGGGGCCACGTATGGCCAACGATTGCGCCCAACACCATGGCAAGCAGGATCTGGAAGGAAAGATGCTTGTACCAGGAACGTGCGCGCGGAGCCGTAGATGCCTGGCTGGCGCCGGTATCGTCTGGCTTTGCGGTTGGCGTTTGCATAGTGGGCGTCTAGTCGAGCGAGCGCGTGACATCGTTAAATAATTCGTCAACCGAGAAGCGCCGCGGGATCAAACCCTGACGCTCGGAATATTCAATAATCGTTTCGAGCGACTTGCGCACCGCTTCGACGCCGAATCGCGGCACACCCGTTTCTTTTGATGGACCGGCGGCCGCGCTCTCCTTGAGCAAGCGGTAAATCTCGCGGACAACGTCCGGGCGCGTTTGCGTGATCGATTCCTTGATTACCATCATGTGGTTAATCGGGATGCCGCCGTGTTTCGCGGCCCAACGCGCCGCAACCTCCGCCGCATCCGGAATCAGCGGCTTTAGTGGTGTGCCCTCGGGATTTTCGCTTCCGAAAATTGCCGCGTCGATTTCGCCGTCCAGCAGCATTTGCAATAGCTGCTTCCCTTCCGGCGCGCGCCGCACCCAGGGCGGATCGCTGTATTCGGCAACGTGCGGATCCTCGAAGGTGATCCACTGAATGGAGCGGATGTCGACGCCGTAGTCTTCTTGCAGGAAACCTCGGACCCACGCGCCAGTGGTTTGCGTGTATGCGCGCACGCCTACCCTGCGGCCGTTCAGATCGCCGGGATTGAGGTGGCCGCGTTGCGGGTTGAAAAAGATGGTGTGATGCTGGCCGCGCGCCACGACCACCGCAGGCATCAGAACGTAGGGCTTGCCGTACGCCTTCGCTTGCAAAAACGTAACCATGGCAAGTTCGCCCAGGTCGAATTTCTGCTCCCGCACCAGAGGCTTGAATCCCTTGTTCGCCGGCTTGATGTCCGCAAAAACAAAGTTCACAAGCGGCGACTGCAGCTCTCCGCTTCTCAAAGCGCTGGTGTTGGCGTGCGACGCCAGGAGAGTTTGAAGAGTCAGTGGTGGCCGCGTTTCGGGCATCGATTCCCTTCTACTTCCCGGCCAGCACGGGATAAAGAGTCAGCGCTGTCCCGGCGAAAATCCAATCTCGATCTTCCACCGGCAACACGGACAATGCCGATTGCGAAACTTTCAGTAGTTCCGGAAGAGTTCCTTGCGATGCCGGATAGTTCGATCCCCAGGCGATTCGCGAAGCCCCAAATTTCGATACAAGCAGCGGGAAAAAAGTGCCGTGAGTGGCCTTGCCGTTTTGAGCTTCCTCGACGGTGCGCGGCGTCAGCTTCAAATACAGGTTCTTGTAGTCCGCCAATCTCAGGACATCAGCCGCGGCGGCGTACGGAGGTCCATCCGACAGAGTTGGCTTCGCCAAATGATCCAAAATCACGCGGACGTTCGGAAAGCGTTCCAGCATGTGCACCAGCTGCGGAATGGCCTTCACTGTCATTTGCATGCACACAGGGATTCCGAGTTCGCCGGCGCACTCCCATGCCGGAAAGGATCGCGGGTCGTCGACCCAGTCCGCCTGATTGGGCATGGTGCTCCCTGCCGTGAAGAGACGCATCCCGGTCAGGTTGCGGCCTACCCAATATCGAATCTTCTCTGGAGCGTCCGGCGCCAGAACATCCACCGAAAAAACGCCCGTAAAACGATCCGGGTGGGCGGCTACAGCGTCTGCAATATACGAATTATCGTGACCGTAACAAGTGGAGGCCTGCACCAATGCGGACTTGGCAATACCCGCCTGATCCATGGCGGCAATCATCTGCTCCACGCTGACGGGTTTTTCGCGCGACCAGTCCGATTTGTGACCGCCCAGAGGTGCGTTCGGATAGCGCTCGCGTATCGGTGCTGATCACGTGAGGGTGAATGTCGATCGTCATGTTGTAGCCGGTGATCATCTCCTACCAGCGGCAGGCGTTACAACCATTTCCCGCAATGCAGCCGAACCGAATCGCCGCTGTGCATACTCTCGCAAGACAAGCGAGTTGCGCGAGATAAAGGCCTGACGTCGCAAGTTCGGCCTACATTTTCCATATCGCTCAAATCAAGTTGCCGCTTTCTCACTGCCCGGTTGGCCCAGTCTTGGCATTATGCTTCACGTCACAGACCTATATTTTTTGAATTCTAATCCTCGATAATTAGTGCCAAACTCGCAGACAGTGCCGCGAATGCAATCATACCAAGTCATCCGCAGAACCAAACATTCTTAGAGAGGAAACCGGTTAGTCGCCTTGCTGACACCAGGACCGTTAATCCTTAAACCTGAACCTGTTACAGCTGAACTGACACAGATTAGGCCTGAAATACGATCCCGCAGTTTTATTCCGGTGCTTCTCGGATGTCTTGTTGTCCTGGCCGCGTCTGCCGCCATTTTTGCGATAACAATCAAGAATCTGGGCCACTGGTATTATCCGCTCGACGACACCTATATCGGCATGTCACTTGCAAAGCACCTGGCTCGATTCGGGGTATGGGGAACGTCTTCTGAGTTTGCTTCAGCCACATCTACACCAGGATTTGTGGTCCTTCTGATGGCTTTTTACAAGGTGTTCGGTTTCAACGAAAACATCCCTCTAGTGATCGGTATCGTTTGCGCGTTCGGAAGTATCTATGTTTCGGACCGATTTATGCGCGGCACTAGCGTATTACTTCGGTCCTGCTTATCCGTCTTCGTTGCCGTGCTTGTGCCACTTTGGACCATGGCTCTCATTGGAATGGAGCATGCACTACAGATTTTGCTTTGCCTGATTTTCCTTGAACTCGTGCTCCCCTGCATCGTTGAGAAATCTGAAGTCGATTGGAAGGTGCATATAGTTGCTGTACTGATGGTTTCTGTTCGATATGAAGATTTGTTTGTGGTTGCCGGTGCTTGTTTCCTGTTGCTCATTCAGAGGCGTTGGAAATCATTGGCAATTCTAACTGGTGCAGCCTTTTTGCCTGTGTTTGCCTTCGGCCTTTACTTTCGAATACACGGTGGGGAGTGGTTACCCAATTCCGTGCTCTTGAAAGGTCGCGCTTCATTCTATCGCATTTTTGGCATATTCATAAATGGTCCGCACATGATTCTTCCCATGGTGGCGTTCGCCGTCTTGGCATGGCGCTACCGCAACCGATTCGACACACCGGCGCGGGCCGCCACAATAATTACTGCTGTCGCTCTCTGGTTGCATTTTGCATTTGCGAGTTACGGTTGGGTATACCGCTATGAAGCGTACCTGATCGCTTTGGTGGTTGTAACTCTCGGAATGGAATTCGCCGAGCGACAATTCTCGTTTCGCTTCGGTGTTTTGGTTATTTTCGCGGCAATATTTTTGTGCGCTCACTCTGTGTATGCAACGGTCACGATACCCGGAAGATCGCGGATGTTCTATAGTCAACAATTCCAGACGATGAGGCTGATCCGGGACATGCAAGTCCCGACCGCGGTAAACGATCTTGGCGCACCTACTTACTTCACGGACGTGCCGATATTGGACCTGATCGGATTGGGAAGCCAAGATGTTTTTGAAACTCGCTTTAAGCAAGGATATACGACGAATAATATCCGTACTTTTGTGAGTGCCCACCATGTCCAGGTAATCTGCATATATGACAAGTGGTTCAAAACGAAGAACATTCTCCCATGGGGAGGCCCTCCACTACCGTCTGAATACAGTCTTATTGCCAAAATTTACTTACCTGATCCCTACGTGTACGCTGGCGGTGACACGGTTAGCTATTATGCCGTACCTGGTGCCGAGCAAATGCTGCGTATGGCGTTAGAAAAACTTCAGCCGACTGTACCAACATGGGATACGTTATCGTTTGAGCCTCGCTAGGATTTCTTGCATCAAAGCGTGAGGCTTATAGCAATTCGCTGGTAAGTCCGTCGCGCATCCTAGCGTCGATTCTAGCCCCGCCCATGCCTACTACAATCCCGATGGCCTGAGCTTGATCCGCGGAATTCAACCAAATTGACGATCAACAAAATGTCTAGTTTTGGTTGCACTTCTTGATCATCTTAAACTCGTTTCGGTTGCAGCAAACCTAATTCGTTCAGGGAATACTTCTGTAAGTTATTCAAAATAGGCAAATACCATTGGCCTTCGAATTCCAATTGGAGAGTTTAGAGATTGTGAGGCTGAAACTATGTCCGGCGCTATTGAAATTGCGGGGTGCGTCGAGGAGCAAAAGAAGGTAGCCCCCTCCGATGCCAAACCAGAATTATCCTCTCCCCCGAACTTCTCACGGAGAATTACCGAACTCGACGGCGACCGCGGCATGGCCGTTGCGCTGGCCTTGTCCTTTCACTATATGTCGTCGTTGGCTATCATCTCCTACGAACGGCAGGCGTTACAACCATTTACCGCAATGCAGGCGAATCAAATCGGCGTCGTCGATGTGATCCCTATTTTGGGTTTGAAGATGCGGGTCATTCAGCATCAATTACCTCCCGGGCTTCACCCAAGTGTCTACAAACGATTACGCCCCCGGCTACTTCAGGCAATGTCCAGCTAAATTCGAGCCCGCTGAACGCCCGCAAGTTGTTGAAAACAAGTAGTGGCCCCTGGTCACCAAATTGCTCCAATCCTACGATAACTCATTAAGGAATAGGTCGATCCATGGCCAGAGGAATCGGATTTGTCCAGGAAATGTCTCAGCCCAAAGCCGGTGCCATCTCTGTGCCAATTCCTGAACCAAAATCTCCTTTGGATTTGACGCGAAGAATTCCAGAGTTGGATGGCATGCGTGGCGCGGCTATCGCCATGGTCATATTCGTCCACTATTTTTGGTTCGTACTAACGCCTCCGACATCCAAGCTCGTTCTCGATTTTCAGGCGGCCACACGGTTAACTTTTTCGGCGGTGGATCTATTTTTTGTTTTATCCGGGTTTCTCATCGGTGGGAATCTTCTGGGCGCACGCGACTCCCTGAATTACTTTTCGACATTCTACATTCGGCGTTTTTGCCGTGTCCTGCCAATTTACTTTCTGTTTCTGGCATTGGTTGGGCTTGCCTACGTCCTCATTTATCGGCCGATTGGCGCACGCCTGGATTGGGTGTTTAGCGGGAATATGCCGTGGTACTCCTATGCGTTGTTCATTCAAAATTTTTGGGCAGCCAAAGCCAACAACGGCGGACCGCCCATCCTGTCCCCCACGTGGGCCTTCGCTATCGAAGTACAGTTTTACCTTCTGGTTCCCGCCCTAATTCGATATGTGCGCAAGTCCGCGCTGCCATACATTTTTACGTCCGGTATTGTAATTGCTCCCATCTTGCGGCTCTACCTCATCCATCTTTCTCGAACCAATCTGGGCGCTACGTATGTGTTGCTGCCTTGCCGCATGGATTCACTTTTCTTTGGATTGCTTTGCGCCTATTACTTGCGCCAACCGGAGATATGGAAGCAGCTGATCGAACGGCGCGACATGGTGTGGTGCGTCTTCGTCATTTTACTTGCGGGAATGCCCATTCTGAACACGAAAGGAATTCCGTTCACTCTTCTATGGATGGCGATAGGTTATGAGTGGATGTCGCTTTTCTTCGCAACCGTATTGATCTTGGCTGTGACCAATCCTGACTCCCGTTTGAGCGGAGTATTGCGTTGGCGGTGGCTGACGGGGCTTGGAACAATTTCTTATGGCGTTTACCTCTTCCACGTTGGAATTGACGGCCTTTGTATGGGGCTGATCTCCGGGCACCCATTACTCTTGCATTGGAAGGATTTTGGCGTCACCTTGCTGGCGTTGGCAATTTCAATTTCTATCGGCAATTTATCTTGGAGGTATGTCGAGAAGCCCATGATGCGCTGGGGCCATTCCCGGGTATACGGGAATATGGTCCCTATGAAAGCACCGGAAAAGGGTACTGGCGCGATCTGGACTAGATTGAAGTGTGCTCCGAGATTGCTGGGGGAGGATATCCAGGAAAAACCACAGACATCTTTAGAGCGATAATGTCTACCCAGTTGGCGGCACTCATTACACTGCCAAAATGAGATGGCGCTGGTGAACGCCATGATAGGGCTTGTCTACAATCGAAGACACCCGCACCTCGCTGTCAGCAAATCCAGGTTACAAAGCCTGGGCCGGAAGGCTTAACTCCCTTGTAAGTTATTGAAAATACAGCATTCAAATGGCCGCCGAATTGCGATATTGAGTTGAGCGTTCAAGAGTTATGAGGTTTCAACTATGGCCGGCCTGATGGAGAACCTGGCGCGAATAGGGGAAAAGAAGGAAAAGAAGATACGTGTTTCTAGGCCAGAATTAGGTTCGCAGTTAAATTTCTCGCGCAGGATCCCGGAGCTTGATGGGTTTCGGGGCACAGCCGTTGCGGTGTGCCTTTTTTTCCACTATTTCTGGATACCGACGATGGCTCCCCCCCGAATCGTCTTTACATTTTTCACAGAGCAACAACGCTCCTTTGGTCGGGGATGGAAATGTTTTTTGTTTTGTCGGGATTTCTGATTGGCGGGATACTGCTCGATGCACGTAATTCACCGAATTACTTTTCGACATATTACATCCGACGATTTTGCCGAATCCTGCCAGTCTACTTTTTGTTCCTCAGTTTGGTTGGAATTGCGTTTCTGGTTGTCTACAGACCCATGGGTGCACGTTTGGATTGGGCGTTTGCGGGAAAACTTCCGTGGTACTCGTACCTCACATTCACACAAAACTTTTGGATGGCAAAAGGGAACACTTTTGGTTCTCCAATCTCTTCCATCACTTGGTCACTCGCTGTTGAGGAACAATTTTACCTTGTGCTGCCCATCATCATTCGATTTGTGCGCCGGTCGGCATTGCCTTACGTTTTTTTGGCCGGAATAGTGATTGCTCCCATCGTGCGCGTGGTCATTGTGTACAAGTTTGTAGGGCACTTAGGGGCAACCTATGTCCTGCTCCCTAGTCGTATGGATTCCTTGTTTCTAGGAGTGCTTTGCGCCTACTACCTGCGCGAACCAGAGGTCTGGAACTGGCTGGTCAAGCGTCGTGGCACAGTCTGGAAGGTCTTTTTAGGGTTGCTTGCAGGGATGCCTCTCTTGAGCAGTACAGCAATTCCATTCACTCTTATGTGGATCACTGTAGGGATTGGCTGGATGTCAGTGTTCTTCGTTACTGTTCTGATACTAGCGCTAACGGATTCTCAGAGTTTCTTAAGTCGAACATTGCGCTGGAGGTGGTTTACGGGTCTCGGAGCCATTGGTTATGGCGTCTACCTGTTCCATCTCGCAATCTATTTTTCGTGCATATATTTGCTGACGGGGCACGGATGGCTGTTGGCAAATTGGAAGGATTTCGGAGCTACATTGCTCGCGACGGCAATTACGATAGCTTTTAGCACGCTTTCATGGCGCTATTTCGAGAAGCCAATCGTGCGATGGGGTCAAAAGTGGCAGTACTACCCCGGCGTAAATCGGACAGCCGCCACTGGGGTCGGAGCGCCCGAGGGCGAGCCGGACAATGGCCACAAGACGCTGGAAGGTTGCCGAGTCTAATTGAACCACCCTTCATGCGATTCTGATCGGACCAGGACAGAAGCGCAGAATTCTTTGCGATAACGCGGCACACCGGTCCACGACTTGATGCGGGAGCGCATTAGAGGAAACGAGTTCATGCACTATTTCAATCAAGCGATCGAGACCATGCCCCTCGAAAAGTTGCAAGCCTTGCAACTGGAGAAACTGCGCGCGCTTCTTTCCCTGCTCCACGGCCAGAATCGCTTCTACAGTAGAAAATGGAAGGAAGCAGGCATCGCGCCGGGCGATGTCCGTACCCTTTGTGACCTCAGCAAGCTCCCATTTACTTGCAAATCAGAACTGGAGCGCGCGCAAGCCGAGGCGCCGCCATTCGGCACGAATGCCACTTTTTCCTTGAGTGCCTATACAAGGGTTCACCAAACATCCGGAACGACGGGCAGGCCACTGCGAGTTGTGGACACGCCTGAGAGTTGGGATTGGTGGGGCTCCTGCTGGGCGACGGTATTGCGAGCCGCGGGAATCACTTCGGCGGACCGCCTGTTCCTGCCCTTCTCGTTCGGCCCGTTCATCGGCTTCTGGGGCACCGTGGAGGGCGCAAGGCAGATTGGCGCCATGATGATACCTGGCGGCGGCTGGGATTCCATGCAGCGTTTGGAGATTATGCGCGACCTTGGCGCTACCGTGCTTTGCTGCACTCCAACCTACGCGCTGCGCCTGGCGGAAGTTGCACGCCGCGAAAACTTCGATCTGAGCTCCATTCCCATCCGCGCTCTTATCCACGCCGGGGAACCCGGCGCCAATGTGCCGCACACCAAGGCGCGCATCGAAACCGCATGGGGCGCCAAATGCTTCGATCACGCGGGGGCTTCGGAAATCGGCGCGCATAGTTTTGAATGCGAGCTCCAACCCGGCGGCATACATATTCTGGAATCTGAATTTATCGCCGAGGTGCTCGACCCGCAGACGTTGCAGGCGTCGCCGCCCGGAGAAATCGGCGAATTGGTGATCAGCAATTTGGGGCGTCCCGGTTTTCCGGTCATCCGATACCGCACCGGCGATCTGGTGCGATTGAATTCAGCTCCCTGCGAATGCGGGCGAACCTTCGCGCGCTTCGACGGCGGATTGCTTGGCCGCGCGGATGACATGGTGACGGTCTGCGGCGTGAATGTTTATCCCACGGCGATCGAAAATGTTGTCCGCCAGTTCGCCGCAGTGGAGGAATTTCAAATTTCGGTGACCAGGCAGCGAGAGTTGCATCAGCTCGAAATTCAAATCGAGCTGTGCTCGGAAGAAGACGCTGAGGGCTTGCGATTGCAAGTCGAGCAGGCCATCCATCATGCGATTTCGCTGCGTCCCAAAGTCACGCTGGCGCAACCTGGCGCGCTGGCCCGCTTCGAAATGAAGGCCCGCCGCTTCCAACGCCTCGATCGGACTTCTGAACAGCCCGCATCTTTCAGTTGAATTGAAATAATTTGGAATTGTAGATTTTGAGGGGTAATGCGAATGCTCTATTCTTCCACCTAATTTAGGCGGCTCAACGGCTCGGTCGCTTTGTTGTATTCCATCGTTGTATTCCCATCAAGGATCAGGCGGGAATGGCTTCGATCACGCTTACTGTGGATTCTGTAGGATGCACGCGCACAAGGCGGAAGCCGGCTTTCTCGAGCAGTTCGCTGTACTCCAGTTCGGTACGCTCCTGCCCTCCGGTCAAGACCAACATGGAGATGTCCAGCCGCTTGGCAGGATGCCGGGCATCGCCGTTCGGAATCACCCGTTCGACGATCAGCAATCTGCTATCCCGCTTCATTGCGCGCCGGCAGTTAAGTAGAATCGTCAGGCACTTCATCTCATCCCAATCATGAATGATTTGAGAGAGCAAATAGGCGTCGCCGCCTTCGGGTACTCGTTCGAAAAAACTTCCCGGCTCGATGCGGATACGATCCCTGAGACCGCGCGACTCGATCAGCGCCGGGGCGTCGCGAACCACGTGCGGCACGTCAAAAAGTATGCCGTGCGGCTGCGGATGGCGCCCCAGAATAGCGGCCAGAAAATTCCCGGTCGCACCGCCCACGTCGATAATCGTTTTAAACACGGAAAAATTGTATGCCGCTGCCACCGCGGCATGTTCCGGCCCGTGGTAGCCCACCATGGTTTCGCTGAACATGTAAGCCTGCTCGGGATGATCTTCCAACCAATCGAAGAAGGACATGCCGAATGCATGCTCGAATCCGGTTTTCCCGGTCTGCACCGAATACAACAGATTGTCCATGGCGCGACAGAACAAATCTCCGGTCAGCATCAGCACGGTCGAGCGAACCGAACCAGGCGCGCAGGATTTGAGCGCCTCGCTTAAGGGCGTAAGGCAGAAGCGGTGTTCCGTGTCTTCCTTGAACATTCCCAGATCGCTGAGCGCGCGCATGGCTCTGTGCAGGGAGGGCGCGTGCGTCCCCGTTTGCAAAGCAAGTTCCTGTGCGGTTCTGGGTCCATCGGCAAGGCAGTCGGCCAAATTCAATTCGGCGGCAACGTGAAGAAGACGCGAAACGCCATAGGCGAGGGACATTTTCATCAACTGGGCTTGTGGCGTTATCGTCTGCATTTTGGCCGCGTTGTCCATGATCACCTCTATTTCAGCTCCATCCGCCAATGTCTAGAGGGTTGCCTTTTCTTCCTTAATCTTCGCCTTCAGGTCGATTTAATCTCTTGATGCGGCAAAGGATTGAGAGTTCCAGATGTTCGCTCGGGCCGCTGTTTTTGAAAATTCGTCCGTTGAGGGCCGGTGGTGTCGGACAGCACAGCAATCTTCCGCCTCTTCGCAATAAGTTCCCGAACGCACTGCGCTGTAAGTGAGCAGCGCCAAAGCATAGATATTCGGGGCCCAGAATAATATATACGTAATTCGGGAAGTATCCGCATTCGGCAAGAACACCCACACGGGGATGCAAAGCATCACGCATCCTATCCGCGTCCATGTATCCATCTTCTTGCTATACATTACGGGAATTAACAGAATGGTATATCCGAGCCAGCTAATCGGGCCAGCAATCAAAGATGTCAGAATTCCGATTTGCGACGTGAACAGGGGCTCGGGTTTTGTGACCAAAATCCAAATTGTTACCGCAGCCAGAACCAGGAATGTAAGCGCGAAACCTGCTTGCGGAATCCCCGCTCTGGAACAAATCGAAAGCAAGGAGGAGTTGCCCGGAAGTTCATAACCGTTGAATTTCTGGCAGGCTGCCAACCATTGACGATAGATAAGCGGTCCCTGCAGAAAAAGAGGAATCGCGGAAAGCAGCCCGGTAGTTGCGAAGGCGGTGAAGCCGGTCTTTTTCGATTTGCCGGCAATCAACAGCCCCGGCCAAACCAGGAAATTGGGCTTGATGGCGCAAATTATGCCAATGGAAATGCCGGCGGCCAACCATTTGTGTTCGCGCAAAGCCCACCAGGCGATAGCGGCGCAAAACAAAAGAATCATGTAGATCTGGCCCAATTGAAAGGTGTGCCAAACCGCCCCCATTGACAGAATCCACAGGACGCGAATTCTCAATTTTTTGGCGGGATACGTTCGCAGCACAAGTAAAACAGAAGCGATAAACAATCCCGCCGATACACAAGCCCAAGTGACGTAACTCGTCTTGGGATCCAATCGCGCAAGTAATCGAAAAAGATAGAGCACAACCGGAGGGTTGAGGTTGATTGCATTCACTCTGTTTCCCTGCAGAGGCGTGTACGGCCCGTGCCTGTCAACATCTCGAATATGGGACACCAGGGGATGATCGCGGTAAGGATTTACATGCAAATTCGCAAGGCTCCCGGAGGCATACAGCGAACCGTAGTCCTTAAGTCCAGACTCGGTACTGAAATTAAAACTGCCTAAGGACTGGTACCCAACCAGGAGCAAGCACGCAACGGCGCAAAACCAAAAACTTACTACCGCAATTTGATCGCGCCAGGGCGTCGACCGCCCATACTTTTTGGCAAGCGTCTCAGGGTCAACCTGACTATTTAAGACATCTTGAAGCTTCTTGCTTAGCACTTGACAACCTTTGCTGCGACGCCACGAGAACCGGCAATCTCCGCGATATCCGCCAACCAGGCCTCCAGCAAGGCAAGCTCGCGCGATTCCACCAATCCCAGCTTGAATAGTTCTTCATAGCAGCTTCGAAGATTGTCGGGGATATGCTCGACGCCCCGCTGCAAGGCTAGGGCTTCGAAGCATTCCGCGATGATTCGATTGTTCAAATATCCCGAAATTTCATCCTTAAAATCGCGCATCAAATTATGCGCGTTTCTCTCCTGATAAACGGTGGAGGAATGGAACAGCAGATTCCATCCATTGGCCCAGGCGATGCGCTGCGCCACGAAACCCCGCCAGATGTCTGTCATGCGGATTGAGACGGTACCCGGCAAATACAGCAGCGGAAAGGCTTCCTGCCACCAGGTAGTGTTTTGGCTGTTGAAGGGACACCAGGAATTATTTCCCACGCCCACGCTGCCGTGATCCTCAAATTCGATTGGCAATGGACTTACCAATCGGTATATGGCGTCCACATCGGGGTCGCCGTTGCAAAGCCCCTGTTGGATGGGGCAATCGGCCCCGCGCAATGGAACATCCGCGAGAGGCGGCGGCGCCAGCCGAACGGCATCCAGAGGGATACCTCGCGGCCAGATACTGGCGGAGGAAAAGTACGCATAAATATTGACCCATCCTGCCTCTTCCAATACCTGGGCCTGCTGCATACGTTGCCGTTCAGACCAGAATCCCGCCAGCGGGTAGTTATCGTCGTCGCTTTCGATGATGATTTCCGCGCCCTTGGCAATGGACAGCAGATAACCGATATTTTTTCGCGCATAATGCCGCAAGGGAGCGGCGCCGGCATACTGAAAACCGGTCCGCAACTGGCGGTCCACGGAATAGTAGTCGCAACCTTGCAGTGCAAAATCCGCCGGAGTGATGGAATCTCCGACGGCCACAAAATCAATTCCGTGAATTTCACTCCCCGCCGCGAACTCGTGCATCGGCGGCGTAGGTGCTGAGATCGTCGTTATAACCAGGCTGGTCTTCACTTAGTCCTCCAAATTGCGCAGCGAAGCGCAATGCGAATAATCGCCCCAGCTGGCGGAATGCGTCGGTAATAGCGCTGGACTTCAACCGCGGGCTTGGCGATTTGTAGTGAATCGGAACTTCAATAATTTTCAAATTTCTGCAATACACCTTGATTTCCGTCTGAAAAAAGTGGGCTCTGGACTGAATTCCGCGATCCAGAATATAGGCCAGTGCCCTGTTCGAAAACATTTCAAATCCGCTAGTCATGTCAGCCATTTTTGTTCCCAGCAAGAGGTTTGACAGCACGGTGCCCATGCGGCTCACCAAATATCGCTTGGAACTTCCTTCGCTGATTTTTCCGCCCTTCATGAACCTGCTGCCGAATACGCAGTCATAGCCCTGCTCCATTTGATCGAAGAATTGAGGAATATCCTCTGGCTGGTGGCTGAAACCGGCATCGATTTCCAAAATCCAATCGGCCCGCCGCGCAAGCGCTTCCTTGTAGCCGCGTAGGTAGGCGTCCACGGCGCAACGGTTCTCCGGAGCCCATACCACGACGACCTCGGGGTTGCTGCGCGAGAGATCCTCAAGCACCTGGCGGGTGTTGTCCGTGCTGGCCTTATCGACTACGGCCAGAAACTTGACGGAATGAAATCCGCCGCATTGTTGGAGAACGGCGCCAGCAAAGGCCGCCGCGTTGTCACCCTCATTGGCCATGGGGCAGACAATGGCCAAATCGACCTTCGCGCGCCATCTACCTGCAGGATTCGATGCTGCAACTGTCATTGGACCCTCGCTAGCGAGCCAAAGCTGTGACGCTATGCGGAATGATGCGTCCATACGGATTCAGCAATTTGAAAGCCAGAGTTACATCTGTATTTTCATTGACTTACGAGCGATGTAGTCGGGTACTGTTCCCTTGCGCTATCTAAGCTGCAAGCGCGATGTCTATATTCGGAGACGGTCAAAATAGGGGCAAAACAGTAGAGCGGCGGCAAACGGGTCATGATAATCCCCGGTTTTATGCCCACATTTGAAGCGTGAGGCGGCTTCGCTTGCGCAATAGCCAGCTGTAGGCCGCCCCTAGTGCAAAATCAGCTATTCGATGAGATTGAATCGGCGCTGGCGTTGTGGCTTTCAGTAGGCAGAAATTCCAACTGATCGCCGACACAAGTGCCCGTGCGAAACACGGTATGTGCAGGCAATTCCAGAACGCTATGTGATCGCAACGAAACCTTTGAAATTCGGAAGGGTCTGACGTGCTCCTCAACGTGAACGACATTCCTTTCCCGGTCCAGAAAAATCAAATCAATCGGGAACAACATGCCGATCGTGTGCACCCCGTGCGACGGAATAATCCAAAGACCACGCCCGGCACGTGCCCACTTGCTGGTTTTTCCCAATAGGCCAACCAGCCGCCGAAAATAAGAATCGGCCACCGCCACATTGGTGGCGACGAAGCGCTCACGCGTTCTATTCAATACGCACACCCGTTCCGATTGATTGATCACAATGCTCTCTTTCATTAAGCTTCCTCGCAGAATTCAAAATCGTCTATCGCATAGCCTCGCGCTTGCGGCGCCAAATAATAATTCCTAGAATAACGATGGCCAAAATCCCCGACAGAATTCGAATTGCTGTTTGTGAGTCCATTATTTTATCCTCCTGATTGATTGAGTTACTCTTGCCTATCTACTGCCCAAAGGTCCGCGCCAACAAGATCACCGCAGGCCCAAGGATGACCACAAACATCGCCGGAAAGATGAAGAAAACAAGAACCGGAACCATCTTGATCGATGCCTTGTTGGCTAACTCCTCGGCTCGCTGGCGGCGCTTCAGTCTCATGGTATCGGAGTGCACGCGCAGGGCCTTTGCCAGATCGGTTCCGAACCGGTCGGTTTGAATCAGCATGGCCACGGCGATCTTGATCTCATCCACTCCCGTTCTGGCGCCTAAATCACGCATAGAATCTGCCCGTCCCTTGCCATACCGTGCTTCCATGTTCATGAGCTTCAACTCTTCGCTCAACTCCGGGCAAGTAAGCTCAATTTCCTGGCTCACTCGAAATATTCCCTGGTCGAGCCCCAATCCAGCCTCCACGCACACCGTCAGCAAATCCAGAGCGTCCGGAAGGCCCGCCACGATTTTGTTTTGCCTGGCCCGAATGCGAGAGGTCAGCCAAAAATCGGGCAGCAAATATCCAGCAATCCCTGCTATGCCCAGAATCAAAATTGGGTTGAACTTATAAAAATTTGTAAAATAAACGGATGCCAGCAAGAGAATTGGGAGCACGATCTTGGCACCTTGAAACGCAAGTATGGACTCCGGCTTTCGATAGCCGGCCCGAATCATCAGGAAGCTTGTCCGGGAGTCGCTCTTTCCTGACGGCGTTACGATCTTCCCCACATCGGTCAATACGCGTTCCGCGCGGTCTTTCTGCTTTTGGCGGAAAGTCATGGTGGGAACTGCCGATTTGGCGTCTTGCCAGAGCCGCGTCAATCGTACGCGAGCAGCGTCATTGGGCGGCAACACCACCATAACGAGCGTCAAACCCACGATCACGGCAGCTACAATGATTACCGCAACGATTGTCCAGATCATTTCAGCTTCCCTTCACGTGCGTTCATACTGTGATATTCACGATGCTCCATAAAATGCATGCTCCTACAATCTGCATGGAGGCAGCCACGGCCAGCAAAATAAGCCCATAGATATCCGTGTACAACACATGGGTGTACTCCGGGTTTAAGATACGCATCAGCAACAGCATAAATGGTGGAAGACAGGAAAGAATGACCGCCGTCAAGCGGCCCGCTGCGGTGCGAGTCCGCACTTCTCCCCGAATCTTGAAACGGTCGCGAACCGTGGCCGAAAGATTGCTCAAAATTTCAGCCAGGTTGCCGCCAGTTTCGTCCTGAATAATCAGCGCCGCCGCAAAAAATCTTACGTCCTGAAGAGGCATGCGTTCCGTCATGTTGACCAGAGTCTCGCGGAAATGCAGGCCCAGGTGCTGCTCTTCAAAAGTCTTGCGGAACTCTCCGGCAACAGGCTCGGTCATTTCCTGGCCTACGATTTCCATCCCGGTACCCAGGGAGTGGCCGGCGCGTACGGCTCGGGCCAGCAGGTCAATCGCTTCCGGAAAATTTTTCTCAAAAGCCCGCATCCTTATATTTCGGCGAACATAAACGGTCCCAATAGGAATCGACCCGAAAGCGATCCCGCCAATGAGCGGCAAAATAATGTTTTGCATAAACAGATGCAAAACCAGATAGGATCCCAGGCCCGCCACTCCGGTCATCAAAACAATTAAACCGGGCTTGGTATCCATGCCCGCCTGGGAAATCAGCTTCCGAACATGGTCGATTCGCGACCAACTGGCCAGCGAGCGATCCAGCCAGGGCAGAGTGCTTAATCCCTCATCCCGTATCAACTGAGCGCTTGCGCTCTTTTCGATAGACTCCTGCATCGGGGCATTAGCTTGCAGGCGGCGCTCGATTTGCCTGGCCGCGTCCCTGCGTCCAATAAGCAAGAAGCCCAAGGCCCCTATGACAATCGCCACGACGACAACGATGGATGTGAAAAGTACCATGGTCATTTCCTCAGAATTTCTGCTCTGGCCTAAACATGGTTATGGGCAATTGAAATCCCGCTGTCGCTATCTGTTCGGAACATCGAGGGCGTATCCCGGATGGCCGGAACTCGCCCAATACCGCGCCGTTCTCCCCAACTCCCGCCTTCTTGAAGGAAAAGACTTCCTGCATGGTGACCACGTCTCCCTCCATCCCGGTGATTTCCGAAATGGACATAACTTTGCGGGTACCGTCGCTCAGGCGCGAGACTTGAACAACAATGTTGATGGCCGATGCCGTTTGCTGGCGGATGGCTTTTTCGGGAAGGTTCAATCCCGACATTGCAGCCATGGTTTCCAGGCGGGCAAGCGCATCCCGCGCTGTATTGGCGTGGATGGTTGTGAGCGATCCGTCGTGGCCGGTATTCATTGCCTGCAGCATGTCAATGGCTTCCTCGCCGCGGACTTCGCCAAGCACTATGCGATCAGGCCGCATACGCAGGGAGTTGATGACCAGCTGCCGCTGGCGAACGGCTCCCACGCCTTCAATGTTGGGAGGGCGCGTTTCCAGCCGCACCACGTGTTCCTGGCGCAGCTGCAATTCCGCCGCGTCTTCAATCGTAACGATGCGCTCGCGATTGGATATATAAGACGACAAGATATTCAACATGGTGGTTTTACCGGAACCGGTACCGCCGGAAATCAAGATGTTCAATCGTGCGCGCACGCAGCCTTCCAGAAATTGCAACATGATGGGGGTCAGCGATTTAATTTCAATTAAGTTGTCTGCCGTGAGCCGGTCTCGGCCGAATCGCCGAATGGAAAGGCAAGAGCCGTCCAGCGTAAGTGGGGCGATGATCGCGTTCACGCGCGATCCATCCGCCAGGCGCGCATCCACCATTGGAGAAGATTCATCCACGCGCCTGCCAACGGCAGACACGATTCGATCAATGATCAGGCGTAGGTGCGCTTCATCTCGAAACTGCACTGCGGTACGTTCCAGCTTGCCGTGGCGCTCTATAAACACATCCCGGTAAGAATTCACCAGAATGTCCGAGATGCTGGAGTCCTTCAATAGTGGCTCCAGAGGCCCAAGGCCGAACACTTCGTCCAGCAATTCCTGAGTCAGCCGCTCTCGTTCCGCCATGGAGAGTGGCGTGGCCTCTCCGCTGACCAGGGTCTCGATGGTGCGCGTCAGATCGCGCCGCACCATTTCCCTGTCCATGGACTGCATGCGGTCCAGGTTGATCTTCTGAATCAAATTCCGGTGAATGGTTACCTTCAACGCATTCATGTCAGACCGGGATGGCAATGACGACAAGGACATTTGTTCTCCTACCTCGATGAACTGGATGAAAATAGATTGCCAATTCCGCTACGACGAGGCGGTGCGGGCGCCCCGGTTAATTCAATGGCAAATTGTCGAAGCCGCGAAACGATGGCGTTGTCGTGGTTGTCGGCTAGAGGCGTTCCTGTATTTACCGCATCGTTGACTTTTGCAAAATTATTGGGCAGCTTCATAAAAATATTTCGTTTGGTTCTGTGCTCGACACTTTTCAGGACATCGTCATCCCGCCTGTGCCAGCGATTGATGATTAAGCGCAGCAGGCTTGCATCCACCTTTTGTGCAATTAAAGCGGATACTTGCCTCTCCACGGCCCACAAGGAAGCAACATGAGCTTCCGAGACCAACAGTACGTGACGCGCCGAGCCCAGAATTCCGGCCCACTCCGCTGGACAATGCGTGCCCATATCCGCGACCACGTATTCGCTATCGCTTTGCGCGACTTCGGCAATCCGAGGAATCGCGCTGAGGTTAATGTTCGACCAGTCGTTGGGGCTCGATGCTCCAGCCAGCACATTCAGGCCGTTCTTGTACTGCGTCATCAATCCTTCCAGGAGCTGTGCGTCCATGCGGTCGGCAAACTGCGCGGCATCGCGAAGCGAGTATTTGGGCTGAAGGTCCAGCATTAAATTCACGAATCCCATGGGCCGAGCGAAATCCAGCAAGATCACGGGCTTCCGGCTGACCTGCGCAAGCTGCACGCCTAGATTGACCGCTACCGTGGTGGTTCCAACTCCACCCTTGGCGCCGATGACCGCAATGAGTTTTTTTGGCACGACCGCGGAAACCGAGCCGCGCTCCTGCTCAAACCTGGCGAGCACTTCCTTGAGAACGCCCACATCCGCGGGCTTGTGCAGGAATTCACGCACCCCATAGCGCATCGCTCGCATAAGCAGAGCGGGATCCGGCTGCTCCAGGGTGGAACAGGCTACAATTCGGATTGCGGGAGACAAACGGTGAAGAAACGCCGCCACTTCAAATTGAGGACTAGGGTCCACTGGAGACAAATCCAGCAACACTACTTCCGGCAAAGCATTCACTAGCGCGGGGTAGCTTTCAGGCGTGTCGGCATACTCCAGAATCTGGCGGACCATGCCCGTATCATGAAGACACATTGCCAGAGCTGTTCGGCTCACCGCGTCAAAGCTGATCACTGCAGCTGTCAACATGTTTTCTCTCGCTCCCCCACGCCCGCAAAGCGATGCCTGCTCATTTCCGGATTACCGTTCATGGTCTTGCCGCCGGTTGTGAAGTTCCGGCCTTGGACGGCTCAAGGAAAGGCGTCGGAAACTGAGGGCCTGCCGGAAGCCCGTTCGGCGATAGCGGTTTGACGATTCGCGGAGTAATCAGAATGAGAAGCTCGGTCTTGGACTTAGTGAAAGAAACGCTGCGGAACAGCTGTCCTAAGACCGGGAGATCTCCGATGCCGGGAACTTTGTTCAAAAGCTTTGTAACTCGATCGTCAACCAGCCCCGCGATTGCAAAACTTTGCCCATCACTCAAATCCATTTCGGATTCCACACGCTTGGTCGAGATTGCCGGAATCGTAAAACCAGATATCGTCACGGAGTTGCTGTAGTCCAGGGCGCTCACCTCCGGCTTGACTTTCAAATGGATCTGGCCGTTGTCCATGATTGTCGGAGTAAAGGTCAGCCGCACGCCATATTCCCGGAATTGAATTGTGATGGCATTGGTGCTGCCCGTCCCTCCTTGCACGACCGGGTACGGGAATTCGCCACCCGCAAGGAAGCTGGCCTCTTTGCCTGTTTCCGTTATGAGATTGGGTTCAGACAAAATTTGAATGATATTCTTTTGTTCCAGATCCTGAATTGTCGCGCCCAGATTGAGATTGGGATTGAAATAAAACATGTTTAACAGACTGCTCACACTGAAGGCACTTGTGGTTGGGGTTGGATTAACCAGTGTGGGCGATGAAAATTGCTGAGTGGACGTCGCTGCCTGGCTATTGGCTCCGCCATAGAACAAATTGACCCCAAATTGCTGCAGCGCTGACCTGTCAACCTCCGCGAATTTTACTTGCAACATGATTTCGCCCTGCGAAGGCGCCGCAGGAGCTTCCATCAAATTAACCACCTTGGGCGTTACCGCCGTAACGATGGCTAGAATTTGAGCCTGCACGGCTCTGGTCGAGGCATGGCCCGAAATCATCACCAGGTCCTTGGACGCCTCCACGCGAATCGGCTCGTTGGGAAACACTTCGCGAATCTTCTGGCTGAGTCCAAGGATGTCCAGGTCGACGAAGATTTCAAAGGTCTGGCTCTGGTCGGATTCGTCCCAAATGATGAGGGACACGCCGCCCGGAGTCTTACCATTCAGTAATACTTGGAATGGGCTGATGACGATGGCGTCAGCGATGTTTGGATCGGCCACGGAAATACGTTTCACTCGAGTAGGTGAGCTGATGACCAGCGATCGGCCGACCAGCAGATGCAGGCGATCGTTGCCTGCCTGCACGCCCTGTTGCGAAGGGTCGGCCTGTTGCGCCGCCAAACCCGGGGCAATGATCGCCGGCGTCGCTGTAATGGGGGCCGTATCCTGCCCGTAAGATGGGTATGCGCAGGACAACATGGCCAAAACCATCGCGCTGGTGGTCATCAATCTCTTTGTTTTGTTCATATGGTCGTTACTCATCGCGAATTCACCTTCTGGCCTGCCCTATTTGGATTGAAATTTCGTTTCTTCCTTCTTGTCGCCGCGGATCACTTCCACGTTGAATGCCTCGGGTGGAGGAGGAGCTGCCGCCTTTACCACTGGACGCGCCTTCACCATGGGAGCTGGCGGAGTAGGTATGCCCCCGAAAAGGAAGGCTTGCAGAACCGGGGGTGGATCGGTCTTTTTGGAGTCCAGCGTATTGCGCAGAGCCAGCTGAATCCGCCCTTGCGTGCTGGCCATGGTCAGGGCGTTGGCATCCTGCGGGTTGACCAGCAGCGTGATGACTGGAACAATTTGAGGCTTCCCTTCGCGATCCTGTTCCACTTTCTGCCCGGCGGCCATGACGCGCACATTTTCTAGAATGGTCCGAGTAATGTTCCCAAAATTGGTCCCCCCGGTGGCCAGCACATCGACCATCGTTCCGGGAACCACGAAACCAGCCACTCCAATTACGTCGTTCACGGAAACCGATACCGCGCGCATCCCATCCGGAATGGTTGCGGAAAGGCCGGCTCCCCCATCCTTCGGGGCAAGCTTCCCTTCCAAAATGGGCTCGTTCTCAATCATCGAAGTCATCACGGCACGATTCTCGCAATCCTCGACTCGAGTGAACATGCCCTGCACGGGTTCGGCCGCCGGCCAGGTGACCAGCCTCAAGTCACTGGCCTGAAGACGCGTCCCCAGCGGAAGCGGCTTCGAGGAAACCACTACCTGAATCGTGGGCATGGACTTGGCAAGAGCCATTTTTTTGAATTGCGTAAATACATACCAGCCTGCTAAGAGGCCAACGAACAAACTGATCGCCAGACCGCCGCCAAGTCGTTGCCAATTCATGGTTTCACCTCAAGCAAAATGTCAGATACCCGCAACAATCGCTCCCCAGCACAAGACCGTTGCGGCGGCCGCGGCCACCCCAAAGGGCAGCGTGATGGCGCCTGCGTTGTCCAAACTAAATTCGGCATTTGGTTTCAAGCCGAAGATGAAAAAGCCGCGCAACAGTTCCCACATATTCCTCAAAGTCACCAGGACGCGCCGCTGCCGGATCATTTGCACAACAGCAAACAGGGCTGCCAATACGAAGGTGGCTATCAATAATTGATAAATTTCTCCCCTGCCCACAATGGCGCCCAGCGCCCCCATCATCTTCCAGTCCCCAGCGCCCAAGCCCCGAAGCAAAACCACGGGCAACAAGATCGCCAGTGGGATCCCTGCGCCAATCAAAGCTGCCTTCATCCCCGCCCAGCCAAAAAATATCAAGTTGGCGCAAATTCCAATTGAAAATCCACTGACAGTGAGCCAGTTCGGCAAACGGTGGGAACGCCAGTCAATCCAGCCTGCAATCAGTCCGAAGGCGATCGCAAATCCCCAAATGCTGTAGATCGTCAATTTCAAATTTCAATCCCCTTTAGTTCCTGAACGTTTTTTCACCCTGCCCCGCTCATTTTGGGCACACCAATCAGCCTATGCCAAATCAGCGGAATCCCGCGAATTCCATGTTCGTTCCAAGTAGAGCGCCGTTGGCCGACGGAGATCTTTTGAATCGCCGCCGGCTAACAGCGGTACTGCCCTTCGGTTTCCCTGCCAGAAATTGGCCGCTGCCGGATCTCCTGCAGTCGTATAGTTCACGACCCTGATTTTCCCTGCGCCACTGTCCTTTGACGCAATGGTTGCCGGGAAAATCAAATCCAACGGCGAATCGCTCTCTGTTGAATGCGCCCTGACGCTTCAGTTCATAGCTGCTGGATAAGAAATTCTTCCCCCTCATCCCCCACTATGTGATCGCAAGGTCCGAAGCTGCCTTCGTAAATACGGCATTGACTGCCGTGGCGATTGCCCTCATGGATGTGATGGCTACCAGGGAAATCAAAGCCAGCAAGAGTGCATACTCGACTAGGTCTTGCCCAGACTCATCGTTCCACAAATGGAGGAGTAGTTTCATATCTTCCTCCTTAGGTGGCGACTGCGAGATCTGCGGCAGCCGCGGTAAAGACTGCGTTGACGGCCGTTGCCAGCGCCCTCATGGTAGTGATCGCTGCCAGGGCAACCAGCACCAGCAAGAGTGCGTACTCGACCAGGTCTTGACCTGATTCGTCCTGCCACAACTGCTTGACTAGATTCTTCATTTGCATCCTCCATCTTCAGATAGGGGTAGTTACCCCGAGACTCGATAGGCATAGTGCATGACTGCTTCCAATCTCACGGTCAGCTCAGTGGCCCTTAAAATTCCTGTAACTCATTCAAATTGCGTGAAATGCGGCTTCGCCTCGCTTAGCAAGGTGTTTCGACCTTCTGGCAAGTACCCGTATGTGAACAATGCAACAGAAGGAATGGTCCTGTTCGTCGCCAATCTCGTTTTAAATTGTCTTTATAGGCTGATTCTGGTGCTTGTGGAGGGATAGGACGCGGTAAAAAGTGTGTCTACGATCGGAGACAGTTCAGCTATATCTTGCGCGTTTTCAACGATGTGATTTGTTTCAATTGGACTTGGATAAGTCCGAATTTCTCGAGTCGAGTACATCCTTCAATTCCGACTCGCTCAAATTGCTGTATGAGGTCCCAGATCGCCGACGATTTTTGAGGCGGCCTGGAGTGCGCCTACGTCCCTGGCGTAATCAATCGAACTGGCATAGTGGTCGAGCTCTGAATCGCAGCGTTGTTACATGCACCGCCGCCGTTGCTGCCGCAACCGGCTACGCCAAGGATGACACCGTAAACATCACCGAGGTTGGTCGGGTCAGCGTATTTGACGAAGATCTGTGCAAAACCTACGATATTCACAGTCTGCGGGGTTCCAGGCGTGAGCGTGCTCCCATCGTAAATGTAGGCCGTAACAATCGAATCGCTTGTGCTGATTACGTCGTCCACATTTGCGACACCATTGATGACGAGAGGGTTTAGTGCCCCCGCATGGATTTGCGGTGGGCATACAGTGGTGTCGATTCTGTCTTGCCCCAGTCCGGAACCATTCGCAGTGATATGCAAGAGGTTCTGAACACCCGCAGCCGTGGCGGGCGCGGGAACACCGGTCGTGAAAACTGAAACATTTCGTGGACCGCACGTAGTTTGCCCAGTAAAGCACGTAGTGATGGCTTGCTGGTAGTCCGCTAAATTACCGAGGAATGGAGTGTCCACGTCCATTGCGCCGTAAAATGTTGGTTGAGTCTGGAACATCATATCGATCGGCGCACCAATCACGCCCGTCGGGGTACAGTTTGAATTGGAGACGCCATAATTGGTCGCCAAATTCAAAAGGGATGCCTGTCCCATGCAAAGTGTGCTTGGTGGAGTGTTATAAGTGAGGGACTGATCGCAATTCGGGATGAGCCAAGGACGTACGCAACTGGTGCAGTAAATAGGCGATCCACCTGTAGCTCCGGAGGGATTGTAGGCTTCGGCAGTGGCGGTAGCTCCGACCGTTGGCCCCGTGGTAAATCCCAGCGCGCCGGCGAAATACAGGTGCAAATTGGCGCTTTGGATTTGCACCGTGATCTGAGGATTTAGCGAAGTCTCAACAAAATTTACCGCTTGAACCGTGACCGGCTGCCCTTCCACCAAATTCTGAGATGCCGCCTGGGTGGCGCGCGTAGTGGCTAGCCCTTCCTCACCCGTACAATCCCCAATGGTGACGCAGCCGGACTCAACGAACACTTTGGCGCCGGCCAATGCCGCGGAATCGGCCACCCGCTGCGATTGGCTGCGCCCCACGTACATGGATGCCAGATCGATTGCCAGCGCGCCCATGCCGAGCATCACAACCATAAATCCGGCGACCAAAAAAATCGCGTTGCCGCGTTCCCCGTTTCGTTTTGTTCTGTTGTGGCGGCGCGAACCCATTTCTGATTGCTCCTAATTCAAATTGGTCATAAGCGTTTGGCTACCCAGCATGATCGGGCTGCCGAAAGGGTTCACGGCAACAAAATTCCATGCGAAGGGGTAAGTCAGGGTGATTCTGGTGGTCAATACGTCAACGCCACTGACAGTTTGCGGCACCGCGCGCTCCACCAGCATGGTCCATGATGCGCCGCTGCTGGCGCAGGGCCCCGAGGTATAAGTCCAGGCAAACACGCCTGACGCCGCCGGAGGTGCAGTGGAAGGGCTCATACCGCAGGAATCGATATTCGCATTGCTGAGAGCAGCGACCGCAGCG
The DNA here is from genome assembly GCA_963825365.1 of uncultured Acidobacteriota bacterium. Lineage (GTDB taxonomy): Bacteria > Acidobacteriota > Terriglobia > Acidiferrales > UBA7541 > Palsa-360. Next base: position 136,297 of record CAWGSV010000006.1, read on the forward strand.
CTTGCCGCGGCTTGGACCGAGCAAGGAGTTCCTCCCGCGCATTGCGGATTGGTGGTGTCATTAAAATTGTTAATGGCCACCCGCGCAGCATCCCGGCCTGCGCCATCCAGCTTGTCTTTTACAGCAAATGCATCGCCGTAAAAGAGAAGGCCCACGAACATGAGGAGCAGCAATGGCAACACCAGCGCAAACTCAATCAGTTCCACGCCCTTTTCGCCGTTGCGGTTTCTGCGAGAGGGTGTGCGGATTTCGTTGGCTCGAATTTTAATTCGTCGATGCAAGTTTCAAAACTCCTGGCGCATGGATACGGTCGAAGTCAGTGTGAATCTTCTGCGGCTCAATCTACCGGTGAACGGAATTGGAAATCGAATCGGATAGGTGACTGTGACTTTCACCCCATTAACTTGATAATTCGTCGGGTCGCTGAGAGTTGAGGACAATTGGGTTTATGCTTTTACCCGCGACAACGAAGTTAAGGGATGCAGCCGTCAGCGCATTGTCGATGGCAGTATAACCGGCCGCGATATTAGAGGCATTTCCGCATGACGCACATGTAGGTGCCAAAGCTACCCTCGCCCCTTCGCGCGCCGCTCTTCCAATGGCCTCATACACACTTATGGCCCGCCCAAAATAAAATATGCCCAACAGAAGCATGATCACTGCTGGGAATATGAATGCAAATTCCACCAGCTCCTGCCCGCGTACATCGCGCGCCAATCGCCGCGAAAAAACGCGGCAAACTGGCGTCGAAGTCTCTTTTCGGAGACACTTAGCCATAAAAAACCCCTCTACTACACGGTAGAATAGCAATTCAGCTTCCAATGCTGCCGGAAGGGCCTTTCAATTTCTTGAAATTATCGAGGACCTCGAACGGAGTCAGAACTTCCGCAATACTTTCGCCTATTTGCTGTATCCTCTCTTCTTTCAAATGCCCCAACAACAGCGCGGCCTGCGTAAGGTAGTCAATCTGCTCGGGGAGCAGGCCCATGATGCGCGCGCAGGTGCTATCGACGGCCACGGGGTCGTCGCCCATGACGATCACGCCACAAGGCTTTGCCGTCCCTTGCGTGGGGCCATTGCCTTCCATGCCCACAATGCCATCCACAATCGCGAAATCCGGCCTCACCGTCGAGTTGATGTCCAGCAAGGACTTATTGATCCCGACCCAGTGCAGGATATTCTTCGGCCATCCATAGCAGTTGCCAGGAACCACGCCGAACATGTTCTTCAGCGACAGCGTTACGCCCGCCCAGTGATGCGTCTTCATGCGCGGCATGGAAACCACCAGGTCCGCGCCCAGCACGGTCTCCGGAAAGTACAGATGCTTCAAGGTAGACGCGTTCGTGCGCAGGACCGTCTTGCGCGGCGCGTCCAGGTTTAAATCCACAAAGCATTGCCCAAGCGGGCCGACATATTCGCGCAAATGCATCGACTCCACGATGCCTTCCGTGTCGCGATCGAGCGCAGGGCCATCGCCAAGCAGCACGCGCTCGGCGCCCAGCTGCAAAAAACTCTCTCGAGTGGCCGCCACCACCGCGGGATGCGTGTTGATCAGATTTTGCGGATCCGGCCCCACGAAATTGGGTTTCAGCAGAATCGTTTTCCCGCGGATGGGCAAGTCGAATTCGCGCAGAGTTTCGATCATTGGCGCGATCAGCTCAGCCTGATAGCTGGCTACGCGCCGGATGGACACGCGCGAAATGCTTCTCTGATGCGGAGGAATCAGCGTTGTCACGCGTGCGTTCATGGGAATCTAGCGGCCCCCTTCCCAGCAAAGCCAGTCGGCTGGGGCATCCAGCGCCACCGCGCACATGGCCGCTACCAGCACGTTTCCCATGAATTGATTCTCCTCGTAAGCCTTGCGAAGAGATGGAACGACGGAAGGAACTTCGCAGCGATACGCCTGAAAACAAATGTGTGCCAGCGCCAGCGAGCCGGGCCCCGCGATTCGTTCACGCGTTGAGAGAAGCCACTTGAGCCCTTGCTGATTCTCGCTGCGCTCACGGTACCTTTGCAGCGCGATTAGCGCCCACACCGTGGGCCCAACCAGCGGCTCCCCGGCCACTCCATAGACTTCCGAGTTGCCGGCATTCCAGCCGCCGCCCGGGCACATTCGGTCGTAAATCATTGCCTCTGCAAGCACTCGGCGCTTTTCGGCGTCCGCCGGATACGCTTTTCCGGAATATAGTTGATGCAGAAGTATGAGCGCGCAGGCCGTGGGCTCAACCCAACTGCTGGTTCCCGGAGTCCAGCTCCACCCTCGCAATGCTGAATTTTGGCGCAGCAAGCCGCGCTTGGCGAAAAGCGCCTGCAAAGTGCGGCGCCATAAGGTGCTGTCGCCGGGCATCTCATCGCACAACCATTGCGCACCCGCGGCAATGGCGTCCGGGGATTCTCCACATTCATGCAATGCTAGGCAGGCCAGCGAGGTGAGCCAACGGCCCTCGGGAAATTCGCCAAATGGGGGCCAGGAGTGATCCGGCAACTGCGCGGCTCGAAGCCACGCTCCGCCATGTTGCATGGCGGAAGAAAATTCCTGGCGATCTTTGCAGGAATGAAGTGCAAGCATTGCCCACGATGTAGGCTCCGTGGCGCTCTGCTTGCCTTGCTGATAACCCCACCCGCCATCGAGGTTTTGCGCGCTGGCCAGCATGGGGAAACATATGCGGTCGCGAAATTCCATCTCCTCCAGAGTAATGGGCATCAGGAAATCACAATTCCCTCTTCAGGCGCGGCAACCATGCACGCGAAACCTACATGATTATATCCGATTTCGATGCAGGGCTGTTTGACACCACCGGCATGCCCGCCTCTTCCGGAAGGATATTCAACTGGTTGATCAGCCGATGCAGATAATTCCGAGCGATGCCCAGGGAGCGCGCCGTCTCCGTCTTCTTCCATCCGCACTTACGCAGGGTTCTCAGCACCAGGCGCTTTTTGAATTCGCGGATTTCCAAATCGTAGGAGTGCGAAGGCACGGTTTCCGAAAAGCCTTTGCGCAATTTTTCGGGCAGGTGGCTCAACTCGATGGTGGAGTCCTCCGCCAGAACAACGGCGCGCTGCACCACGTTTTCCAGCTCGCGCACGTTTCCCGGCCAGGGGCATTCCTCCAGCGCCTGCAGCGCAAGGCTCGAAAACCGTTTGGTCTTTTTGCCGAATTGAGTGGCAAATTGCCTCATGAAGTGATGCGACAGTTCCGGAATACTTTCGCGCCGCTCGCGAAGCGGAGGTAGGTGCAGCTGCACCACGTTCAAGCGATAGAAAAGGTCTTCTCGAAATTTTCCCTGCTCGACCATTTCATGCAGGTCGTGATGCGTAGCGCAAATGAGACGAACGTCCACAGCCACGGGCTTGGAGCCGCCCAGGCGCTCAAAACTGCGTTCCTGCACGACTCGCAGAAACTTGGGCTGCAGGCCCAGGCTGAGGTCGCCAATTTCATCCAGGAAAAGAGTACCGCGGTCGGCAAGCTCAAAACGCCCTCGCCTGGTATTCGATGCTCCCGTAAAAGCACCCTTTTCGTGTCCAAACAATTCGTCTTCAATCAGAGTCTCGGGCAAATTGGCGCAAGAGAAGCCCACAAAAGGTTGCGTCGACCGGGAACTCATGCGATGGATGGCGCGCGCCCACAGTTCCTTTCCAGTCCCGGTTTCGCCGGTGATCAACACGGTGACGTCGCACGGTGCAACTTTTTGTGCCAGCGACAGCACTTCGGACAAGACGCCCTCAACGCCAACCATGGCGTAAGTTGCCGTAATTTTCATCTCTTGCGCGCGGAGTTCCTCGGCCTCCTTTTCCAGCTGATGAAATTTGCAGGCGCGCCGCAATGCAATGCGAAGCTCCAGCATGTCCGGCGGGCTGGCAAGGATCAGGTGGACGCCCAATTCCATCAGGCGCAGCGTCAAGGTACGATCGCTGGAGGCAAGGATGGCGACGACTGGAAGCGCAAATTTGGATATGGACGAGCTTTCCAGAAAATCCAGAGCCGCTTTGATGACAGGGTCTTTATCACTTGCCTGCAAATCCAGCAAGAGAACATCATACGCGGCGATTTCGCCGGCATCCGGCCAGCGCAGTTCTCGTGTGGCGCGGATTTGAAAACCGGCGCCCAGCGCGTGAGTTAAAGGTTCGGCAAAAGCGATGTCAGGACTACAAAAAAATACACGGATTTGGTCGGCAGTCATAGAAAACTTGTCTCCCTTTGTGGGCGGTGCAACCCGGACGCTGAATTTCCGCGAGTGAAACTCCGAGTAAACACCACAACCCGAGAACGCGTGCGAACTGCTCAATTATTTGATTGACTACTTTTCGGTTCACGAGTCAGGGGGACGTCCTGACGAGTCACATGTATAAGGCTGGTTCAAATAAATGACAAGTAACAATCTTTTGATTAAATTTTGTAGTACTCAATCGAAGACAATCCGCGGGCGGCCCTGTCTCTGAGTCGGAACGCTGCAATCTTGGGCAATCGTAGATAGCGTGTTTGCAGCGTATTGCAGGAATGAGCAAAACTTTGCATATTTTGATCGCGCGGAAAGTGATCCCGATCCGTACTATCAGTACTATCAAGATTTGGCACGATTCAAGCCATCATCAATTGTGTGCACACTTCCCGCAACATCCAGAAATGCATTCGGAGACGGCGCTGCGCGATCACATATTTAATTTTCAAGCCGTCTCTGGAAAGATACAAATGCGAATTCACTGCTAATTCACAGTCACAATTCCGAGGAAGAACTCTGAAATTCACTTTTGTGCATTGCCGCGCTATGAACAACGCATATCAAATGGCCCTCATTGCCAATCCCGCTGAAATTGCACGAAGTGTGGCACGCAAAGTGCTACTTCTTCGGCGGGGATTAATTCCGAAATTCGGGACCATATGGGATCCGCGCGCAAATTTGAAATATTGTGGGAGTCTCGCTCGACATCATGGGCGAAGGATCTGGGAATTTTGTTTACGCGCGTCCCGGAAGTACCTATCGCTGCGCGGCCATTCCGTTATTTAAAAAAGAACAAAACATTCAAGCCGTTTGCAGGCGTTGTTCTTTCGATATTGCTGCATGCCACTGCGTTTGTGCTCATTACCCAGCTGGATTTCTCTCAGGGCTATCAGCCCTCTCGGGTCGTGGAAGCCTCTGACACGGGGCCCATCTACCTTGACCTGGAGGCATTGAAGACGCTGCACATACTGCGCAGCCTCCCAACTATAAAGCCCGCGGGCGCTGGTGGCCGCGCTGGCTCTGGCGAAAAACCTGTGCGCGTAATCCTCCAGGCGGCAACCATCGAGCATCCCAAGTTCACCATGGTCATAAATCCCATGAAGGCGGACAACAATCACCAGTCCATCACTCAAAAACTTTCGCCGCCTGACTTGAAAATTCAGGTAGACCAGAAGGTGCCGGACATCGTTCTACCGGAAGAAGCTGCGCCTGCAAGGCCACAGGTGGATATGAGCCTCCACCAGCCAATGGCCCCGACGAAGGCGCAAAATCGTCCAGGCGAAGCTGCGCCCTCAATCGTCGCCAATGCGCCCGAGCTGTCGTTCAAGATCAATCCGACCGTTCAGCAGCCTAGAATGCCGGTTTCGTTTTTAGGCTCTAATTCCGCTTTGCATGCAAATGATTCCAATGGCTTATCGAGCGCGCAAAATCATGCAACCGACGCTGCTCCCGCAGTCGCTTCCAACGGTCCCGAACTATCACTCGACCTGAATCCCAACGTTCAGGGGCCTCGAATGCCGGGTACCTATTTCGCTTCGAGTTCCCTGCAAACCCCGCATGCAAATTCCGGCGCTGGGCGATCTGGCTCCGCCGACTCCAATACTTCGGGCGATTCCAATGGCGGCGTGGTGGTGGTGTCCGTTGACCCGGGAACATTTTCCAAGCTGGCCTCGCTGGCTCAGGGAAATCGCTACGCTGCCATTGCCATTGCTCCCAGCAAGCAGGGCCTTGGATCTCCCGGCGGCAGCCCTAATGGCACCGCTTCTGGAGGTTCTGGAGGGCCAGGCAGAGGCGGTGATTCAAGTTCTGGCGTTGGGCCGGGGCATTCGGGGGGCGGCGGTGGAGGCGCGGAAGGTCAGCTGCGAGCAACTATGAGCGCAGTTGGAGGCTCTGGCGGGCCGGGCGGGGTGGATTCGAACAAGCTGTTGGGGCGCGTTTTGCCTTCTACAATTATCCCGATTATTTCGCCCACAAAGATTCGGCGCGCTCCGCTTGTAGTTTCCACGGGTCCCGTCGGAGGCGGTGGATTGGAAGTCTATGGAGCCTTGACCTGCGGCAGAGTGTATACAATTTTCTTGCCCATGCCTGGCAAGAACTGGGTTCTGGAGTATTGCGCGCATCAGGCCTCGGAAGCGAAAACTGGCCAGTCTGGCACTGGTACGGTGCAAGTGGAATCGATCCTGGCTCCCCCCACTGCCGATCAACAATTCGATTTTCGACGCCTGGCCATTCCTGAAAAAGACGCCGATAAACTCATTGTCCTCAAAGGGATGATTGATAAAGATGGCTCCATTACTGACGTCCATGTCTTTCAGGGAGTGCAGCCTGAAATGGACGCACAAGCGGCCATTGCTTTCAGTAATTGGAAATTCAGGCCGGCCACGCGCGCCAACCTTCCGATTAGCGTCGATGTGCTGGTCGGTATTCCGGCCCATCTCCCGGAAAGGCCCAATCAAACTCCCAGTGGGCCGCAGGGCAATTAGTATAAGTGGTGTATTTGCAGAGTGAATTCTTTGGAAGGCAGCTCGTTCAGGGCTTATTTTTAGTCAACGGAAGGCTGGGTGTCTCTAAAGGGACACCGAATACTCCGTTGAATGTCTAGCATTGTGCACAAATTCCCGAGCGCCAATTTTTCTACCTGACTTTTTTTGGCGCTATTCCACTGGTTTGATTGAGATTGACGATCTTTCACGGAAGGAACGCTAATTCTGCTGGTTTGGTCGTTCTTTTGCTCCAGTGTTTGCGCTAGAGGAATATATCGAAATGAACTCGACCACAAAAGATTCTTTCGGCTTCCTGCCCTGGGTCACGGTTTTGCTCACGGCTCTGGTCGTGCTGATCGCCTGCCTGGTCGCCACCCGCTAAAGTCCTATCAAACCTCCCGGTCTGTAAAGAGGCCGGTCAACCCAAATGTTGGCAGGATTCTATCCATTCAAATATTTTGTAGCGATAAAGCTGCCGATAATTATTCAAGCGATATTACACACATATCAACGGACATGCTGCGCGGGAATTTAATGCAAATGGAATATCCGTTTGGATACGGTCCATGCTTTGAACTTGTATCCGTTCGTTAACCGAACCATTCACGCACTTCTTCAAGCATTCGTAAGATGCACAAAAATCAGGCATATATTCCAGCGGGAATTGGCTGTCCAAGTGCTCCTCTCGACCAGATCATGTGCGTGATCGCCTGCGCGAGATCTCTCGCAAGCGCGGGCGTGGGCAGAGTTTTATTTGCCGAACTTTTGCCAATGAATATGGCCCAGGCGTCACGCGGCTTTATAGGGATAGAGGGGACACTTATATGCAAAGGTTGCAATTTTCAGGACGAACCGTGGGCGGCTGCATCACGTGCTGCGCCGCGGCATTAATTGCCATTGGGTTGGCGTCGCTTGGGCACAGCGCTACGGGCGGCATGCCTCATGCCATAAGCACGGCGAACATCGCGCACGCGCAGCTTCTTCAAGCGCGCGCCCAGTCCAGCAATGGTATGAGCTCCGCAAAATCGCGCAGCCTGCTTGAGCGCTACAAACAATTCCCACTGTCCTTCGAGCCCAATCTTCAGCAAACCGACAACGCGGACGTAAAGTTTCTGGCGCGCGGAGACGGCTACATCCTTTTCCTGACCCGCAATGATGCTGTGCTTTCGATGGGCAGGGCCGCTCAATCCACTTCGATCCTGCGCATGAGTTTACTGGGAGCCAACAACAATCCAACTTTTTCGGGAATGGACGAGTTGCCCGGCAAGAGCAACTACATGATTAGCAACAGGCCAGAAAAGTGGCACACCAATATTCCCAACTACCGCAAAGTTTCGGAACACAACATTTATCCCGGCATCGACCTGGTTTACTACGGCACGCAACGCCAGCTCGAATACGATTTTGTGATCGCCCCGGGCGCAAGCCCCAGCAAAGTGCAAATCGCATTTAGCGGCGCGACGAATGTTCACACGGATGCGAATGGCGACCTCGTTTTAAGCGTCGCGGGCAGCGATGATGTGCGCCTGCAAAAGCCCATCGCCTACCAGCAAATCGGCGATGAGAAAAAGTTGGTCGCCGCAAACTATATTTTAAATGGAAACAATAATATCGAATTTGCCATCGGAAATTACGACGCTACTCTTCCGCTGATTGTCGATCCGATTCTTGCCTACTCCACTTATCTCGGCGGCAGCGGAATCGACGGCGCCAATAGCATTGCTTTGGCACCGGACAATACGGCATTCGTGGCTGGATTGACATTCTCTTCGGATTTCCCCACTGTTCATGCCCTTCAAGGCAACCGCGGGGGAGGTCCAGACTTCCCGCAAGATGCTTTCGTAGCAAAGATCAGCGCCGATGGATCCACACTGTTGTACTCCACGTATCTTGGCGGCAAGGATGTTGATGTTGCCACTGGAATCGCAGTGGACAATCCTGGAAATGCTTACGTGACGGGCTATACCCACTCTCCCGATTTCCCTGTGACCTTCGCTTCTTTGAACTTGGAGTGCGGAGGTGACGGCAGATGCGGTGCGTCCTGGAACCCGGGAGGGTTAATCGTTTCAAATGCGTTCGTAACAAAGTTGAATCCTGCGGGTTCTGCCCTGATATTCTCCACATTTCTGGGTGAATACGAACAAGTTCAAGGGTCAGGCATTGCAGTGGACGGCAACGGAAATGTCTATGTGACGGGTCAAACTTCGGTGAACTTCACTCCCACTGTTCCCATCATCCCGCCCGCATTACCGCCACCGCCATTTCCAATCACAAGCAACGCTTTTCAACCCACTTTCGGTGGAGGCAGTCTCAACGCATTCGTAACCAAAATCGATCCTACAGGCTCCTCAATCTTGTACTCGAGTTACCTCGGCGGAGAAGTCGAGGATATCGGATACGGTATTACAGTAGACAGTAATTCAAATGCGTATGTAACAGGTGTCACTTATTCGGCGACTTTCCCTACAACGCCGGGAGCTCTGCAGTTTGCAAATGGCGGTGCAGGCGACGCCTTCGTATCCAAGATAAATCCGGCCGGATCTGCCCTGCTGTACTCAACATATATTGGCGGCACCGGCCTCGATCAAGGAAACGGAATCACTGTCGATAGCACCGGAAACGCATACGTTGCGGGTCTCACTAACTCCGTGAGCTTCGGCTTCGCGCCCAATGGTTTTCAAACGGCTAACCATGGTCAAGGCGATGCATTCGTCGCAAAATTAAGATCAACCGGGCAACTCTCCTACTTCACTTATTTGGGCGGCAGCAAAGCGGACGCAGCCACCGGAATCGCTGTGGACCCCCTTAACAATGTCTATATTACCGGATCGACTGTCTCGACTGACTTCCCCACCGCAGGCGCTGTATTTCAGCCGCTCTACGGCGGTGGCAACGCTGACAGCTTTGTGGCCAAGCTCGATCCCACCGGAAAAACCCTGGTTTATTCGAGCTACCTCGGCGGCACCAATACGGAAATTTCAACTGGGATCGCAGTGGATACCACCGGTTCCGCGTACGTTACTGGGCAAACATGTTCCGAGGACTTCCCTCTCGCGAACCCTCTGCAGGCCGTTCCCGGCGGAAACTGCGACGCCTACGTGGCCAAAGTCACCATACTTACAGGCTTAGAGGTTAATCCCGCGAATCTTGTCTTCCCGGCGCAAAGCCTCAAGGCGACGAGCCAAACGCAAACAGTAACTGTCACGAACGGTGATAATCTGCAAACACTTACCGGCATCACCCTTTCCGGAGCCAATCCCGGCGACTTCCTAGAATCGAACACATGCCCGATCGCCCCCGCCCAGATGGCCGTTGGGGCTACTTGCACGATTACAGTTTCCTTTACTCCCACGGGTGCGGGACTGCGAAAGGCTTTCCTAACCATCACGGACACGCTTCCAGCAAACACTCTTGTGGTGAATCTATCGGGCAGCACTTCCACCGTGACGCTGTCAACTTCAAGCCTCACATTTAGCGCTCAGCAGATCGGCATTCCCAGCGCGCCACAGACCGTCACCGTAACCAATAGCGGCAGCGGCGCGCTAACATTCACCAGCATCGCCGCCAGCGGCGATTTTTCCGAAACCGACAATTGCACGAAAGTTCAGCTCCAATCAGGGAGCACTTGCGTTATTCAAGTCATCTATACGCCTTCCGCGGTCGGACAAAGCATCGGTGCCATAACACTTGCGGATAATGGGACAGGCAGTCCTCAAACAATTTCAACCACCGGAACGGGATTGCAATTACCTCCCTTCCAGATTTCGTCTCTTACCGCGATTCCCGCTGTCCCAGCGGGCAAAGCGGCCAATTTCGCGATCAGTGTGGTTTCACCCAACGGGTTTACCCAGCCCGTAGCATTGAACTGCATAGCCCCAGCGACCATAACCTGCTCGATTGCGCCCTCGGTCGTAACGCCGAGTGCATCACCGTCGCCATCCGCATTGGTCACAGTCAGCACATCGTTGCGAACCATTGCTCCACCGAGTTCAGGATTCAGGATCGATCCCATCTCTCTGCTGCGCAATTTCGGCAGAACATGGGTCATTTGGCTGGTGGCCCTGTTCATGGTCCTCGCCGCATCGATCGTGCGGCGGCGGCCCATGAGCGCTGCGTTCGGACTTGCTGTGGTCCTGTTGCTGGCGTCGGCAGCCTGCAGCAAGGGCGGCACTGCCGGCGTGCCCGCCGGGACGCCCGCCGGGAGTTATCAGATCACCGTCACTGGCACATCGGGCGCAACGGTCAATTCAACGATTCTGACGATGCAGGTGAACTAGGCGCCGTGGAATCAGTTGAGAGATTGAAAGCGATGTTTCGAACATGTGTCGAATAGACGCGGCAATTATAGGTCACGCGGGAGTATCTCAATACCCGCGCGAGGAGACTAAGTTATGCATAAGATGAAGAAAATTTTTTGGACCCTGCCGGCAATTCTCATGCTTTCGATTACGGCACGGGCTCAAGAGGCTGCGGTCCCCGCGTGGGAAGTTTCTGGCGGCTATTCCTACCTCAGAGCAAATTTGGGCGGCTCCAACTTTCACCTGAATGGCGCGACCGCTTCGGGAACCGAAAATCTGAATAGCTGGATTGGAGGGCGAGTGGAAATCGCCGCCTATCACGGCAATGAGGCTGGTAATACCGTTTCGGCGGAAACCGTTACCTACGGACCGGTCTTCTCCTATCGCCACTTCAGGGGGATTACTCCCTTCGCCCATGTGCAGCTGGGCGCGATTCATGCCAGCCAGGGCTATCTGGGAATTTCAGAGACGGCCATCAAGTTCGCCGCAGTCGCCGGCGGCGGCGTGGACCTTAGGGTCAGCAGAATCGCATCTGTCCGCCTGCAAGCAGACTACTTGATGTCACGCTTCCTGGGTCTCAATCAGAACAATCTTACCGGGACGGTTGGCGTGGTATTTCGATTTGGCCATAAATGATTAGATTACCGGGCGTGCCGCACATGATTTCAGCATAAGTTTGCTGTGGCCTGTTTATTGCGCTGGCCACGTGGCCGCCGCCAAATCCGTTGTCACAAGAGGATAGTCTCTTCATGGAGACCATAATGAATATTCCGGATTATTACGAATTCTTGCAAATCAGCCCCAATGCCGAGCTGGATACAATCCACCGCGTTTTTCGATTTCTGGCGGCCCGCTTTCACCCGGACAATCCACAGACGGGCGACACGGAAAAATTCTTCCTGTTGAAGGAAGCCTATGACGTATTGTCCAATCCGGGGCGCCGCGGGGATTACGATGCGGCCTATAAAAAAGAAGGTCCCGCGGCGATCCCTCTATCCACTTCAATTGATTTTATGGATAGCATGGAAGGCGAGTTGAACCGGCGGTTGGCCGTGCTGGCCCTGCTTTATATTCAGCGCCGCACAAACCCCTACAGGCCAGAAGTTTCACTTTTAGAAGTGGAAAGCCGCATGGGTTTTCCCCGCGATTATTTGGAATTTACCGCCTGGTATCTTCGAAATAAAAGTTTGATCACCCGGTCGGACAACTCGGATTTCGAACTTACGGCCGAGGGTGTGGACTTCGTGGAATCACAGCGGGTGAATATCCCGATTTTGAATAATTTGCTGACCACCGGATCGGCTGCCGCCCCCAAGGATGAAGAGACGGTGCTCAAGGCATTGAAACAATCTCACACACCGATCGTTGTGCCTGTGGGCGGCGATGTCTCAGAGGGTGATGGCTCAAATGGGCATGTAGCATAAAGGATGCACGGCCCCCTCAATCGCTGAAGCAATCGTCCACAATTAAATCTTCTTGTTGAAATCTATCTTGAAATAAGATTTGCTCGTTGCTGAGCTGAACAATTTCTCCGTTGATTTTCGCGGGACTAGCGCAGCCTCCACCATGCCGGAGTAATCCATTGCAAGATCGGGGCTGCGCTCCACCGCAACTCCTGAAACATCGCCACGAAATCACGCCAGGTCGTAGCGATCGAGGTTCATCACCTTGCTCCAAGCGGCCACAAAATCTCGCACGAACGTCTGCTGTGAGTCACCGCACGCATAGACTTCCGCAACAGCGCGGAGCTGTGAGTTGGAACCGAAAACGAGATCCACAACGGTGCCAGTCCACTTGAGCTGGCCCGTTTTGCGATCGCGCCCTTCCAACACGCTTTCCGAGGTGGCGGATTTCTTCCACTTCGTTCGCATATCGAGGAGATTCACGAAAAAGTCATTGCTCAACGATTCAGGCCGCTTGGTAAAAACGCCATGCTTGGACTGCCCGTTGTTTGCATTCAAAACGCGCATGCCGCCAATCAAAACGGTCATCTCAGGTGCGGACAGATTCATCAGCTGTGCTTTATCCACCAACATTTCAGCTGCTGCTTCTTCTTGTCCTTTTCGGACGTAGTTGCGGAAACCATCCGCAGTCGGCTCCAGTACGGCAAACGAATGCACATCGGTCTGCTCCTGCGATGCGTCCATTCGCCCCGGCGCGAAGGGAACCTTCACATCATGGCCGGCCTTTTTTGCCGCTGCCTCCACGGCTACGCAGCCACCCAGAACAATCAGATCGGCAAGCGAAATTTTCTTTCCGCCGGGCTTTGTGCCGTTAAAACCCTTCTGGATCGCTTGCAATTTTTTCAGGACCTTGGCCAGTTCAGCCGGCTGATTGACTTCCCAATTATTCTGCGGTTCCAGTCGAATACGCGCGCCGTTCGCTCCGCCGCGCTTGTCGCTGCCACGGAATGTTGCGGCGGACGCCCACGCCGTGTTGACCAGTTTGGAGATGGAAAGGCCGGATTTGAGGATCTTTGCTTTCAAGGCGGCAATTTCCTGCTTGCCAACCAGTTTGTGATTCACTTTGGGGATAGGATCTTGCCAAATCAACTGCTCCTTGGGAACGAGCGGGCCGAGATAGCGTGACAAGGGGCCCATATCGCGGTGCGTCAGCTTGAACCAGGCGCGAGCGAATGCGTCTGCGAACTGATCCGGATTCGCCATGAAGTGCCTGGAGATTTTTTCGTACGCAGGATCGAAGCGCAGCGAAAGATCGGTCGTCAGCATGGACGGCGCGTGATGTTTCGACGGGATGTGCGCGTCAGGCACTGTCCCGGCGCCCGCGTCACCCTTGGGTTTCCACTGGTGAGCACCACCCGGGCTCTTCGTCAATTCCCATTCGTAGCCGAACAGGTTCTGGAAGAAGTGGTTGCTCCACTTTGGTCGGTGTGCTGGTCCATGTGACCTCCAGGCCGCTACCGATCGCGTCGCCGCCTACGCCTGAATTAAAGCTGGACACCCAGCCAAGGCCTTGTTCCTCTATGCTAGCTCCTTCTGGCATAGGACCCACGTGCGCTGGAGCGCCGGCACCGTGAGTTTTGCCGAGGGTGTGACCGCCTGCGATGAGCGCGACTGTCTCTTCGTCGTTCATGGCCATGCGAGCAAAGGTCTCGCGGATATCACGCGCTGCTGCGATCGGATCCGGATTGCCGTTGGGGCCTTCGGGATTGACATAAATCAGGCCCATTTGCACGGCCGCGAGAGGGTTTTCGAGATCGCGGTCACCCGAGTAGCGATTATCAGCCAACCAAGTGCCCTCAGAACCCCAGTAGATGTCTTCTTCCGGTTCCCACACGTCTTCACGACCGCCGGCGAAACCGAAGGTCTTGAATCCCATCGAGTCCAGAGCAACATTGCCGGCAAGTATCATCAAGTCGGCCCAGGAAAGTTTCTGCCCATACTTCTGCTTGATGGGCCAGAGCAAGCGGCGCGCCTTGTCCAGGTTGACGTTGTCCGGCCAACTGTTCAGGGGAGCAAAGCGTTGAGTGCCGTTCCCTGCACCGCCACGGCCGTCGCCAATGCGGTAGGTCCCGGCGCTGTGCCATGCCATGCGGATGAACAAAGGTCCGTAGTGGCCGAAATCTGCCGGCCACCAGTCCTGTGAATCGGTCATCAGTTTATGCAGGTCTTTAATGACCGCATTCAGGTTGAGGCTCTTGAATTCCTTGGCGTAATTGAACTTCTTGTCCATGGGATTGGACTTTGGGGAGCGCTGATGCAGGATCTTCAGGTTCAGTTGATTCGGCCACCAATCGGCATTCGTCGGGGATACAGCCATTGTGTGTTTGCGTGCGTCACCCGAGAACGGGCACTTTGCTTCAGTTGACATGCGTTTCTCCCATCGATGTTTTGCGATTACGACACGTTTCAATCTAGAGCTTAAAGTTTGTGTGCGGATCAGTCAAATCGAGTTGCCGATTTGGCGCTGGAATTATTTAAATCGGAGCACTACATCCCTTGATCGGGAATTCGCGAGTACGGGTAGCAGCACTGTCGTAAGCAATAGAGCGAAGAATGTCCCGTCGTAGGCGGACATCACTAGCGTAAATAGCGGAGCCAGCAGTGTTCCGAATACAATGAAGCGCCACGCGTCCGGCTGAGACAGCCCGCCTCCACAAAAACTCGAACTGAATGTCAGCATCGAAGGCCCGGTAATCCATATTCCCAACACAGCAAAGACCGAGAGCGACAGCCGGCTCTCCGGTGTCAGAGATGGCCACAAAAATGTCCGAAAAAATAAGATTGTCGTCACGGGTAAGAGAAACGTAAGGCCGATCACCACGAATCCCGAAAATCGGTACGCGATGATCCAGTGGACGACAACGTTGGGAGTCCAAAACACCAGGCCTCCCAGCAGAGCGTAGGACAGAGCTTTCGCAGCGCGCATTAGTTTCGGCTTCATGATCACGTTCGTCCCGACGATTCTCTTCGACGCCTCTAGCAATCTACGGAAAAATTCAAAAACATTTTTGTCATTCCGAGCGGAGCGAGGAATCTCTCTTTCTTTTGAAGCTCTTAAACCTCGGAGAGATTCCTCGCTCCGCTCGGAATGACAAAATAAACCTCTTATTCCGCAGCCTGCTATGGAAAAGAAGGCGGCGGCACGCGCCGTTTCGTGGCACGTTCGAAGCTGTACGCGAGTTCGATTAATCTTGGCTCACTGCAAGCGGTACCGGTAAACGCCACACCGAGAGGCGCAGGATTCGCTTTGAAGCCTGGCGGAAAAGGGGCGGCGGGCGCATTCGGAATCGTTCCGAAGGGAACAATTACTGTCGGATACCCTGCTTTGGCCGCAATGGCAGCCCCGCTCGCGCCGGGAAAGACAAGTGCATCCAAATTGTATTTCTTCAGCGTGGCGTCAATTCCCTCCACGCCGGCCAATCTTAAATCCTTCGCGCGGTCAGCATCGTACCGCGACCGATCGGCCTCCAGGTCCATCTCGTCGGAGATGTCCAGCTGCGATTGGCCATACTTGATCGCGCCCGCTTTGACATGAGCGAGGTTGAATTCCCGAAGCTCGGTGAGAGACTTTACCGGTGCCGCTGCGCCTAGCGACGCGATCCACTTATTGAAATCGCGTTTCATTCCGTACTTAAACACTACAGAGCAGTTCGCATCCTTGCCCTTGGTGTTTTCGAGGCCGGAGCAGGTGTTCCATTTCAGCAAATTATTCTGCGGATCGCTTGATACGATACTGGGAATGTCCGCGGGATCGACAATGACAGCGCCTTGCCGCTTCATCGCCGTGATCGCCTCGTCCATTACTTTCGGCTCATCGGGTTTTGCACCCCCAGGAGGCACGGGCTCTTTCTCGCCGGGTGGCACAACAGGATCGTAGTAGAAGGCGCGAGGGATTCCGATTCGCGCTCCTTTGAGGCCGTCTGGCTTGAGAAATCTCCGGTAGTCGCGCCCAGGCGGCGCAGCGCATTTCTGCGTGGCTAGATCGTTTGGATCTGGAGTTGCGCTCTCCAGGGCGCCTAACAAAATCGCTGCGTCGGTGACGGTCTTGGCCATCGGTCCTGCCGTATCCTGGTCTGCCGTAATTGGAATGACGCCGTAGCGGCTGATCCGGCCAACGGTCGGCTTGATGCCCACGAGCATGTTCTGATTGGATGGGCTCAGAATTGAGCCGGAGGTCTCGCTTCCGACATTTGCAGCCCAGAAGTTTGCAGCCGTGCCCACGCCGGAGCTCGATCCGCCGGTTGCAAGAACCGGGCGCCCGTCAAACGTATCGACCCGCGGGTCACGTCGGGGATCGTAAGGATTCATGCTATATCCGATGAGCCCGTTGTAACCCGCAGGCATAGGCGTCGGGCCGCCTGCAACCCAATTCGCAAGTTCCGTCATCGTCGTTTTGGCGATGATGATGGCGCCCGCATCCCGCAAATTTTTGGTAAGAGTGGCTTCGTACGGTGGGATAAGGCCGGCAAATGCCAGCGCTCCGCCGGAAGTGGGCATTTCGATCGTGAGCATGTTGTCTTTAAGGGCAATCGGAATGCCGTGCAGCGGTCCACGCACTTTGCCCGACGCTCGCTCTCGGTCGCGCGCGTCTGCTTCGCTCAGAGCGTTAGGATTCATGGTGATGACGGCGTTCAGCTTGCCGTTATAAATTGCGATGCGCAAAAGGTACTGTGTTACGAGCTCATGGGAAGTGACTCGCCCCTCTTTCATCGCTGCTTGCATTTCCGGGATTGTGGCCTCGACAACGCTAAAGGGTCGCCGCCTTGCCGGCACACTCGGGCCGCTGGTGCGCGTCTGCGCACACAAAGCATTGGCAGCGGATAAAAGCAGCAGCATGGAAAATGCTAGCTTCATATTGGCCGATTCTATCTCAATCCAAGATGAATCCCGCAGATACTTGAGGGGTCACGAAGGCGATGAAAAATTCCAGAACTCAGTGGAGCGCCATTCAAGGGCGGACCTTTAATTGCGCGCATACGGCTTCATGACGGAACGGAAGGAGCGCGCGATACCGCGCCGGACACAACGTAAAGCAGCGCGCCCACCAGGATCGCCGCCACCAGCATCAACACTTGGCTGGCGGAACTGCCGATGATCACCCATACACATATGGCGGCGGCCGTCAACGGGATAAACGCGCCACCCGGAAGCCTGAAACGGTGGGTGCCTGCCGGCATCTTACCGCGAAGTACGGGAACCGCCAGGCAAGTGGCGCCATAGAAGAGCAAACGGGCCAGGGCGCTCACTGCAGCCAATTGCACGAAAGTGCCAGAGACCGCAAGGCCCCAGGCTATCGCGGTGAACAATGCAATGCCAACCACTGGCGTGCGATACCCTGCATGAAGCCGCCCCAGCGCCACCGGAAGCTGCCCTCCTTGCGAAAGCGCGTAGAGCATTCGGGATCCCACCAAAATCGAGGAACTGTCCGTGCCTGTCGTGGACACGATTGCCCCTGCCGTTAGCAGCAGTCCGCCGACGGGGCCGAGAAAGTGTGAAGCTGCCGCCGCCAGTGGCGCCGTACTCGTGGCCAATTCCGGAAGGGTGCTCATCGCGACCACTTGGATCAAAAGATACAGCAACACCACTAGAGTGACCCCGCTGATCAGGGCAATGGGAACCGTACGCCTGGGTTGGATCACTTCCTCGCTGGGAACCGTTGCGCCCTCGAATCCGCCCAGGGCGAAGAACAGCAACATGCACGCTTGCTGCAAGGAGGCAGGCGTTGGCAGTGTAGTGAAGGAGAAACTGTGCATGTTGAGAAAAAATAGGCCTGCAAAGCAAAATACCAGAAGAGGAACCAACTTCCCCGCTGTCAAAATGTTAATGGTCCATACGCCTTGCAGGGTTCCCAGGCAGTTGATCTCGGCCAGCACCGCGAGGAGCACAGTCACGGTTAGCAAACGGCCGGCGCCGTGCGCCGTGGCGGGCCAGAAATAGCCGAGATAGGAGGCGAACGTGTTGCTGATGGCGGCAACGGCCGTCACGCGCGTGAACACAAACATCCAGCCCGCCTGAAAGCCAAGGAACGGCCCGAACGCGGTCCTCACATACAGGTATGGTCCACCGGTGGCTTCAAACAAACTCGCGGCTTCGGCGAAACAAAGCGTGATGAGCAGGATTGCGATCCCCGCCACGATATACGCCAGAGGACTCGCCACTCCCAGCAGTTGCGCTACGTTCGCGGGCAGCGCGAAGATGCCCGCGCCGATCATTCCGTTCACGGCGATGGCTGTAAGGCTCAACGCGCCGACGACTCGCGCTGGCGTAACCTCGCGAGTTGGAAGGTGGGAAGGCAAAGGTCTACTGAATGACGTTTAGCCGATCATGAAGCTGGTGAGTCCTGGATAACTTCCGCGCGGCAGGCATCGCAGAATCTTACCAAACGCAGAATCGATCTGCCAAAATCTTCGGTTTCCCTGGACGCGCAGGCAAATCGGAGATATTGCCGGAGTTGTTTGAACGGGTGATTGATTCTGTATCACGGGCAAACGGAAGTTATCCGTCGACCGCATCGGATAGGCCGTGGGAAACGGGGCTCACGCTAACTGGGATTCAGGCAAATCCCACATGACGATAAGGCGACTTATCGAGACTTGGTGTTAGAATTTTCTGATTCCAATCGCCACAATTTTTGCGGAGAGAACTAATGTCGCAATGCCACTATGGCTTATCGAAGGTGCTGAGTACCATCGCCTTATTTGCGGTTTGCGCCGTCATGGGCTTGGCCCAATCCAGCGCACCGCAAAATAGTGCCCAGCGGTTTGCTTTACCCCGGCAGCTCAACCCTACTTTTATTGTCCGTGAGGCTGACTTGCATAAACCAGTTACGATCATCGCGTACGGTGACACGCGCTTCACCGATGCCAGTGCGCCGCCAACCGCGGCGAATGCGACTGCTCGGCGAGCGCTAGTCGCCCGCATCGCCCAGGAAAAACCTGATGCTGTATTGCTCGATGGTGACCTGCCGCTACATGGAGGCACTCCCTCCGACTATGCTGTCTACCACTCCGAGACCAAGGTTTGGCGTGACAATCACCTGCGGATTTTCCCGGTTCTCGGCAACCATGAGTTTCAGGGTTGCGATATCCCGCAGTGCCTGCGGAATTGGTGGGAAACCTTTCCGCAGTTGAGGACGCATCGCTGGTACTCGGTCAAATTAGGCACAAAGCTGTTCGTCATTGGACTTGATAGCGACGATTCCCTGTTGCCCGGCGGCACGCAGCAGCGTTGGCTCAAAACACAGATTTCTGCGCTGCCTGACGGCATCCAATTTGTCTTCATCATTTTGCATCACGAGCCGGTTGCCGATATCCAGGCCGGTGCCGATGATAATCCTCGTCCCAATGAAACCGCTCTGGCTGATTTGCTCAAGATCGAAGCCCCGAAAAGAGGTGCGAGATTCGTGGTAGTTGCTGCTCATATCCACAACTACGAGCGCTTCGAACGGGACGGCGTGGTTTACCTGGTGTCTGGCGGTGGGGGAGCCCCTCCGCAGCCGGTCGAACGAACTTCTAATGACCTTTACCAGGACAATTCCTTCCCCAACTTTCATTACGTGAAATTTGAATTTCGTCGCGACACACTCAATGCAACGATGTATCGGCTTGCCAACATGACCGGCGCAGTATGGGAAGCGAAGGACTCCTTTAAGATTGAAGCAAAACCAAAACTAGTTCCTGGCGTCCTCAAGCCCTGACTGAGAAATGGGAATAATTGTTCTGTTAGTGGAAGGCGATTGGGGCTCAATATGCTTCGCGTTTCGCACTCCTGGAAACGGACTTCTCAGATCGGATGAGAAACAGTACCAGCTCAACCGGTCAACGCAACACCTCACAAGCAATTGATCTGACAGCGCTTCCCATCGAGAATTGATCGGTGCAACCGTACTCAATTAAACCTATACAGGGCTTTTGTTTGAATTGATGCCGGGGCACAAAATAAGCCTCTTAGACTCGTTTAAGGGTGCCTTTGAACAAGAGTTGCGTTGAACCATTGAGACTGTCGACCTTATCGGAATATGGCTTTTACAGGCAACAAACGTCACGATACTCGAACCCCGGTCTCGCTCAGGTCTCCCTCAGGATATCCAACTGATTTCGGGGGCCGCTGTCCTAGTAGTGTGTAACACCAATGGCGGGTTTCTGAAATGTCAGATTCTTCATGTCGGGTTAGATTAAACCTTCTCGCGCAACTCGTTGGCTTTTGAACAGGAATGTAGAAAGCCAACTGGAGCCTGCTCAGCTGCGAAATTCATTGTGGAGGGTGCAGGAGAGGAGTTACGATGCAACAGAAATTGAGCCATATCGGAGATCCCAGCTGAACCGTAAAGGCAGGAGAATCCATGAAATTCATTCAGGTCTTACTCGCTTCGTTTTTGCTCTTAGCCTCTACCTCGCCCGCGCGTGCCGATTTCAAATATACCGAGACGTCGCAGATGACCGGCGGCTCCATGCTCTCCATGATGAAGTTCGCTTCCAAGTTCGCTCGCGGAGATGCCAAGAAACAGGAAAAAGATATGCTGAAGCCGACCAGCACAACGCATTACGTTAAGGGTGATCGCCTGCGAACCGATAACGAGGATGGCACCTCCCAAATCATTGACGTCGGCGGCAGGCGCGTGATCTTCATCGACAACAACAATAAAACGTACGCTGTGGCGACCTTCGATCAGATCAAAGTCGCAATGGAGCAGGCGGCGCAGCAGATGCAGCAGAATCCGCAGACGCCGCAGGAGAAGGCCGTACCTCAGGACGTGCAGCTCACTGTTAAGCCCACCATCAAAGTCATGCCAGGCGGCGCTGGGCGCACGATCCTGGACCAGGCCACCAATGAAACCAACGTGGAGATAGACCTCGCTATGCAAGGCACTGCTTCCGGGGTCGGCGCACCGCCGCCCGGCCAACCTAACTCCGCTGCCTTTACCTCCACCATGAACATGGACACTTATGTGGCGCCAAACGTTACGGGTTACAAGGAATTCGCGGAGTTCTACAGGCTCATGGCCCAAGAGGTATCCTGGATGAAGATCCCTTCCATGCCGGGCATCCAAATCGATCCCCGAGCCGCGGAGGGCATGTCTGAGCTGCAGAAGAATTCCGGCGCCCTAAAGGGTTTCCCGATGCTCTCTTACGTCAGCATGACTATGTCTGCAACCGCCGATGGGCAAACCCAAACTCTGGGATCGCAAAACGGCGGCGCGTCTAACCCCAAACCGTCGAACCCTCCACCATCACAGACTGACAATTCTCCGAGCTCGCTCGAATCGCAAGTGGTGTTGAAAGGTTTGGGCGGCCTGTTTGGCAAAAAGAAGAAGGACAATGATTCCGCGCCAGCGGCTAGTACTCTTCCTCCGAATCCCCATCCCGATCCGAATGCGCTGATGGAAATGACCACGGCGGTAACTTCGTTCTCGACGTCCTCGCTCGACGGAAGCCTGTTCGACATTCCTTCGGGCTTTCAGCAGATACAAGAAGATCCTATGCAGGTTTTTAGCGGAGGCGTGAGATCTTCGCAGCAGCCGGGAACGAAAAAATAGCCGGTTTTCCGCGGGCTGCTCACAGGTAGTTCTTAGATCTTTTCGCCGATTTTGGGTTCGGGATCGTGCTTGCCGGTCTGGGTCTTACCGTTCCAGTTGGCTCTTTTCTTGGCCTGTTGCATCAGGTTCTGGGATGCCAGGCGGCTGGTCGACCATTCCCCAATGATTACCCGGGCCGGATGGCCCCATTCGACCTCTTGATAATTCAGGCATTTGGGCATGGGCGAAGCCGATTCCCCCTGAGAACTTCTCGGGCACTG
This sequence comes from uncultured Acidobacteriota bacterium, assembly GCA_963825365.1. Taxonomy (GTDB): domain Bacteria; phylum Acidobacteriota; class Terriglobia; order Acidiferrales; family UBA7541; genus Palsa-360. The sequence goes on from CAWGSV010000006.1 coordinate 158,556, forward strand.
GGGATTTAAAACTTTCCTACCATTACCTACAATACCGGAGCTCTCGGCGGTAGCGACTGGAATATTCGAATCGTTGACGATTCGGTTGAAGTCTTCAACACTTCATAAAATATATTCAAGTCGCTCCGCAAACCGTAAAAATCTGCGGTAACGTCGTTATTCGATGAAAGGCACATAATGTGAACCAGTTGGGATTCCGAAGCATCCAAATTAGACGTGACATCTGCACACGTCATCATGTCCGCCCCAAACAACACTGATTTCCTTGAAAGAACATTAGCACTTGTCATAATCCAATCCCGGTCGTGATCGAGTCGAGGGTTTCGGTTGGCGTAGAAAAACATTGATGATCCGATTAGTTCCTTATGCGAGTCCGGGGAAAGCCAAACACGAGCGATTCCTCTACCGATCAGCGCATTTACATATAAATTCTCATAACTACGGACGAACGAAGTATACGGCAAATGCAACCGATGATCGTTCAGGTCTGATTGTCCATCGAAAATGTGCGAAACGATCCCCATTGCCTCAGGCTCAAAAAGAAAGACTGCCAACGCCAAGAAACTTGGCAGAAAGAGCAGCATACGGCGCACCCTGCTAGACCAAATCCCCACTGCGTTACGTGGTTGCGAGGAACGTTTTGCCAGCCATCTCTGCGCCTCATCCTGAATCCAGCGGTCGCGCCGCCTGTGCCGGCAGTAGATCAAACAGATAGGAAAAACCAGAATGTTGCTAGCCAGAAAGATTGCTACGAATGTTAGGTCAAGAAAGTTAGACCCGAGGGTGTAGGAGTACGGCACCGAGGGCGTAACGGAATACAGATAAACAAGAATGAAGTCGAACAGAAGCCATCCGGTGATCGCCGCGAAGACGCGAGCTGCTCGCTTCAACGAAAGTAACATTAGAAAGAAGCCTCACGGCATTAGACACCACCCGTAGATTTAATGTGCCCCGGACGCAATTGGAAGTTCTTTACTGACAATATGTTATCGGTTCGACAACCGCCCGAGTCCCGAGAAACGGTCTTCACGGAATGTGGGATCGGGGGGGGACGTTACCCAAAAAGGTGTGTAGGCTTTCATTAGCGGAGGAAATTCATGTGTGAATGCGACTTTTACTCCTGCCAACACTGTGTTAATAATTCCACGTGTCAACTGACGCCCGAGAACGTCGCCGGTACCCTCGAATTGATCTTTCCCAGGCGACTCGCATTCGCCCCTTCGACCCGAGCTTGCCGCCGGAATATTGCACGATCTTGAACGGGTCACAGGACGGTCTGTATTTTTCCACTGAGGCAAGTCATTACGTTATTGGAATGAGCGTCTATGTGACGACTGATTTTCAGCCTGACAGCCCATTGAACTCTACATTTGTTGGAGTTGTCGTCCGAATTGACAAACTGGAATCTGACAATTTGGGAATAGCGATCCACGTCCTGTCTCCGTCGTCGGCGCCGGCCAACTGATTCCAGCTTCACGAAATTGATATAAAGGGGCGCCTGCCATGATTCTCGGAATATGGCTTTTCTGGTGTTGCCCCGCTCTGACATACCCATTTGATTATATCGAGCCGAGGCAGTGCTGAACTTCTGCGCATCACTTCCTGGATGCGGCAACTTCGATCACCGCCGCGTTGAGGTAGGCAATAAATTTTCCGAGCGCGTCGATGGACACACGCTCGTCGTTCCCGTGCACTCGTGAGGCGTCTTCCTCAGTTCTGGGAATGCCGACGCCATAGGCCTGCACGCCCTTGGCTCGGAGTTGTGCGGAGTCCGTTGCACCGGGAAGCATGATCGGCAAAGTAACCGCGCCAGGAAAGAACCTGGCTTGCGAGCGTTCCAGCGCTTCAAACATCTCGCTATGAATGGAAGATGGCGGGCCCGCCGGGCGGTCCGGCTGAATGTTGCTGGCTCGCTTCACTTCAATTTCCGGGTCGGCAATGAGGCGGGACAGCGTCTCCATAAACTGCTCGATGTTTTCGTCAGGCAGCGCTCGGACATCCAGGGTGGCCTGCGCGTCCGCGGGAATCACATTCAAACGGAAACCTCCGTTGACCATCGTAGCGACAATCGATGTCCGCAACATCGAATTTTGCCCCAGCCGCGTGGTGCGAATCTTCTCCTGCACTGCTTGATCATCGAGGTGGGTGTAAAGGTAGGCGTCTTCCGGGGAGCCGATCTTTGCCATACGCGCAAAATATTCTCTGGTGGTTTCGTTCAGCCGCATCGGAGGCTGCCACGTCAGGAGTTTTCCGAGGGCCGCGCCCAAATGTTCGATGGCGTTGTCCGTACGAGGAATGGAAGCGTGGCCGCTGGACCCATGCGCGATCAGAACCATCCCGCGCGGAACTTTTTCCGTGGTTGCGACGCCGGCATATTCCAGTCTCCCGTCCGCCATCGCAAACTCGCCGCCTTCATTGAGTGTGTATTCGCAATCGATCTTGTCCCAGTGCTGCGCGACCATGAAGTTGATCCCATACTGTGACGTGCCCTCCTCGCCGGCCTCCGCCAGCAGAATCACGTCCCGATCCAGTGGAATCTTGCTCCGGTTCAGTTCCAGGAATATCTCCAGGTTGGCGGCGTCCATGCCCTTGTCATCGGAAGCGCCCCGGCCATACAGGTAGCCGTCCTTGATGATCGCGGCGAAAGGATCGAGTGTCCACTTGTCGCGTTCCACGCCAACCACATCCAGATGCCCCATCAGCATCAGCGGCCTCTTGCTGCCGTTTCCCTTCAGCCGGGCGACGAGATTCGCTCTCCCGGGCGCGGACTCAAATATTTCCGAAGGAATGCCTTCCTTTTCGAGGACACCCTTGATGTAGTTGGCCACTTTGATTTCATCACCCGGCGGGTTGCTGGTATCGATCTTCACTAAGTCGCGGAGGAATGTCATGGCCTCCGCACTCGCCGCATCCGAGGAGCCGGCCGGCGTGGCAGAAGATTGTTGAGAGCGAGCAGGAATTGCCAGGCAAAGTATGAAAAAGAAAGTATTCACCAAGAAAATTATTCTGCCCATCGAAAAGCTCCTAGAATTCTTGCAGGCACAGTCGCAGCAACGTGCGTTTACAGGCTGGTCTGAGTCTACCGCATACGAGTGACACTTCTCATCCAGTAGGCGTATCCATCCACCAAAATAGCACTTATTTCCCGAGCAGCGATTCTGTCTTTCCCCCTGCGGATTTCCCTCATTAAGCACTTGCCCGCGCATCGTACGCTTCGCCTGCGCTCGGCAGAACGAATTTGCCACGTGAGATGCTCCAATGGGAGGCTCTTGCGAGTCTGGAGCGCATCATATACCAATATATATACTTAAATGAGTGGATAATTGAGCGTGTACAATTGGGATGGTTCACGCCCAATCGGCTTGACCGGGCGCCCTCTCGAAAACAGGCCTTTTCTAATCTAATCTTCCCAACTGGCTAAGTCACCTGCTTCCAGCGCCTTCAGAGGCCATTGGAGGAGGCCGAATTATTCTGTGCCTTTGGCCGTGCAACTGCACCTTTAATTCTGCAATTGGAAATCTGCAGTCCAGCAACTGAGCCCTTGCAGATTACGGGGGTACCTCTCATGGACAGTGAAATGGTATTGGCTAAAATGCTGGAGCTAATGACGATCACGCATCGCGAAGTCAATGGGAAAGAGACGAGGGAAATAATCCCTTCCATCATGGCACGCAATTTGATTGAGGTTGGTCACGAATGGGTGTGCAGCCAGTGTGGATGCGAATTCTACAATCCTGGCTGTGTACTTACTGGTCTTACGCTGCATGAAATAATGCAGCATGTGAAAAAGATGCGGGAACTAGCTTTTGCCAAGCACGTGTGCTTCATTCATTCGGAAAAGTAAGAGGAAAGCTTCACCTTCCAATTTGTTTCATAAGTCCTGGGAAACGGTCGTATCGTCGACTGCTCTTTCGCGGCATGGGAAGCCGATACTTCTGTCTGAACCAATAGGCGACGATACCGGCCGCGCAAGATTCTGAGGCGCTGACTTGATAAGTCACCTGCGGGGGACTCTCGAGGGGATTCTTCACACCTCGAAAGCATTTATGCCGACCTAACATATGCGTTTTAAATTCCATGTTTACTGAAAGACTGGCGAGAACAGTGTATTGCATGTCATGGAACGTGAGCGTACGTTTCTAGCGTGAGGTTCTCCTTCCCGGCTTAATAGGACTCCTCTCCAGAAGGTCTTTATGCAAACGCGCATTCTCGTGATTGACGACAGCGAACTCATCCGGGGATTGGTTCGCAAATTCATCGAATCTAGAATTGGCTTTGAAGTTTGCGGGGAAGCTTCCAATGGCTGGGAAGGAGTGGAAAAAGGCATAGACCTAAAACCGGACTTGATCGTTCTAGATTACGCGATGCCCCAATTAAATGGCTTACAAACGGCAGTCATTCTTCACGAAATAGCGCCTGACATGCCGATCATCCTATTCACATTCTTCAAAGATGCGATACCCGTTCCCTTGGCGCTCGCGGCCGGGGTAACTTCGGTCGTATCAAAAGCAGATCAACTCACGGTATTGGCCGATGAAGTCCAAAGACTTATTGACAGGCGAAATCAGTTGAGTTCTGTCGTATAGCCGGGATTCACTCCGCGACCAGCTTCTTTTTGTTCAGCAATATACGGCGGCTAGCTTTTATTTACGACCTCAATGTCGTGGCCGTCAGGATCAAACACCCAGGCCGCATAATAGCCAGGATAGTATTCGAGGCGAGCTTTAGGTGATTCTTTACTCCTTCCTCCAGCTGCCAAAGCGGCTTTGTAGAATTCATCTACTTCGGAATGGTCTTTCGCCACAAATCCAACGTGAACGGCCTGAGGATCTGGCTTCCCTTCTTTGAGCCAGAAAAAATGGCTTTTGCCAGTACCAAAGCCTTTCAAGTATGGGTGTCCGTCCTTGCCTTCGTAGTCTTGAAGCGCCGTGATCCCAAGTGGCTTCAGAGCCTCGACGTAGAAAGCGACAGAGCGCTTGAAGTCACTGACCGTGAGAATGACGTGGTCTATCATATTTTTCCTTGTAAACTATTGTGCTGAGGCTTCAGTTCCTTCACCGCGCCGGTGAGTGAACTTGCCCAGAAGCAACTCTTGAACCACATTAGAGCCAATGCGCTCGGCCGTACCAAGCGCGAATAGCGAAAGGACCAGCCCCGCGCCACGATTTGATCTTGGGAAATAGAGATTCGAAAGAGCACCTGATGCTAAATCGCCGCCCACGCTGGAGTAATTCGGTTGCCACTTGCCGTTGTCTCCTTTGGCGATGAACGCGCTCAGGATCGCATGGCGAAGTCGAGAGCCGGTCGTCCCGGTTCCTTGATAATAGTAGCGGGGATCTTGATGCAAAATAGACGGAAGAATTGCGCCACCAATCATGATATCGGTAAAACCATCCGCGGCAGTTACTCCATATCGCTGTCCAAATCCCTTCGCGCCCTGCCGATAATTCGGGGTATCCAATGCCTGCCTCAAGCCGGCGACAAATCCAATTCCCGCGAACGTGACCGGATCGTAAGAGGTCTTGAAGGCTAGGGCAAATTTCATTTTCGGTGTAAGAGGGGCGGCATTCTCTCCTTCAAACGTGGTGTAAAAGTTCGGAATTATGCCGAAGATGCGCTGTGTTTGTTCTACCTTGAACTGCACAGACGCTTCCTCGATGGGATCATACTTAACTTGCATGGTAGTGTTCTGGGTTGCGATGCGAAGTGAGATGCCTCCAAGGGACCTCACTTGTCCCGGTTCAAGGGTGATCGATGGCGAGGTCCACTCGGCAAAGCCATCCACGTTTATGGCGACGTTATAGGGCACCGCCGGTGTCAAAGCGTCGAACCGGAAAAATCCGGTTTCGGTTGTTAGCACCGTTCTCTGATCGGTTGACTCCGGGTTCCGCGTCAGAATCACAGTCGCGCGAAGGATGGCATCACCTTTCATGTCGGTAACCGTGCCGGTGATTTGTCCTGACGGGATTTCCGGCGATTGAACAGCTTGAGCCTGAGTGCGCGGGGCCAGCGTCAGACATGATTGCAACTATGGTTACCACACAGAAATAAAATCTTGGCATCACAACACCCGCTATTCTTCTTCTCATCAAATCCGGCTCATTAAGCTTCCGGAATCAGCTACTTCAATTCGATGATAAGTTGGTGAGATGGATTCATCGCTTTCGCAAAGAGTTTGTTTTTATCTTCAATCCTCCGCAGAATTACATCGTGAGCACAGCGCGGAACCGGGCTTTACCTTCAGCAACGCGCTGGTATGCCTTGGGAGCCTCGGCCAACGGGTACGTCTCGACTATCGTTTTAACTTTTCCTTTCGCTACGAAATCAAGGGCTTCGTAGAGGTATTCGGGGCCGTTTTGCTGGCTGCCAATTATCCGAATGCGCTTCATGATAAGGTCCATCAGCGAGATCGAAAGCGGCTCCGAATCGGCTCCCATAGTGATGAGTCGGCCGTCTGGCCGAAGCCCCTGGATGCTGTCAACCATCGATTTGGTCGAATTGGAAGTACTGAGGATGATGTCCGCGCCGCCCGCTGCGGCAAGGCTCTTTCCGTCGCGGACAATTTCGTCCGCTCCCAGATCGCGAATCATTTTGTCTTTATCGGGGGAGTGCGAAATCGCGATGGTTTCGAAGCCAGCGGCTTTTGCGTACTGCACTGCGAGGTGGCCAAGTCCGCCGATCCCCAGCACGGCTACACGTTCATGCGGCTGGGGATCTGCCCAGCGTAGCCCGCTATACACCGTATAACCGGCGCAGAAAATTGGGGCCGCTTGCTCGTAGGAGACCCCATCGGGGATCAGATAAGTTGCGTCGGAATTCATGAGCATGTACTCGGCATGACCACCCTGGACATCGATCCCGGTGCTCTTCATGTAGGGGCAAAACATCCTGCGGCCGCGCTGGCACCATTCGCAGCGCCCACATGTGGATTGAATCCAGGCCGTGCCAACGCGGTCGCCAATTTTTCGCGTAGTCACGTCGGGGCCCACGGCAACGATCTCGCCCACCGGTTCGTGGCCTAGAATGCGGGGAAATTGTCCTGGAATATGTCCGAGGGTTTCATGCACGTCGGTATAACAGATGCCACTCGCGTGCATCTTTACAAGAACTTGATTGGGTCCGGGTTGCGGCTGGGGAACATCTTTGATCTGCCACGAACTGCTCACAGCTGGTACGACCGCAGCTTTCATAGCGCTTCCTCCTTATGACTTTCGATGCAAGCGCCCCGGCGGCCGGTGCGCATTTCTTTTGAACGTCTTTGTCGGTTCATTCGCTTCTCTTCCGATCCGTCACGGCGCTCTGCTGAGATACGCCCGTTTACACGCCTCAACCAAAGTGCGTCGTCAGTGAGCGGACGCCGCCGTGCCTTTGGGCGGTCTCTTCATGAGAAATACAAAGGGAATCATCACCAGAGACGCTATGCCGAGCAGCCAGAAATTATCGAGGTAAGCGAACATGTTGGCTTCGCGCAGGATGGATCCGTAAAGCGTCCCATATGCGGAATGCTGTGCCGCCACGGGCCCCGAAGCCGCAAAGGCTTGCGCTGTGCCTTGAACCGCCGCGTTGAATTGCGGATTGAATGTGTTGGCGTGAGCCGCGAGCGCGGTCTGGTGAAATTGCGCCCGGCGCGCCAGCATGGTTGTCACGAAGGAAATGCCCACGCTCGCGCCGATATTGCGGAACAAATTGATCAATCCCGAAGCTGCATTGTTCTTGTCTCTCGGCAGATAGGAATACGCTGCCGTGTTGATCGGAATAAACAGAAAACCCAGCGCCGAAGCCTGGAACACACGCGCCCAGACCATCGTGCGGAAATCCGCGCTAAGGTCAAAACGGTGCGCCATTGAAAACATGGCCGCTGTCAGCACCAACAAGCCGAAGGCAATCAAGACTCGCGCGTCATACCGCGACAGCAGGAAGCCAACCAGCGGCATCGACAGCAACAACACCAGACCGCCGGGCATAACCATCAAACCCGCAAGTTCCGCCGTGTAGCCCATCAATGACTGAGCAAGTTGCGGCAATAAGAGCGTGGTGGCGTACAAAACGAAGCCAACCATGAACAGCATGATGCAAGCCATCAAGAACGTGCGATCGCTCAAGAGCCGCACTTCGATGATGGGGTGCTTGTGGTAGCGCTCCCAGAAGTAAACTGCAATCAGGCAAACGACTGCAATGGCCGTGAGCGCCACGATGTAGTGCGCTTCGAACCAATCGTCACGCTCTCCCTTGTCGAGAACGATTTGAAGCGCTCCAAGCCCGAGCGCCAGCAACCCGAATCCGATGTAGTCCACCTTCACTCCACCTGATTTCTTGCCGTTGAGCCACGGTGGATCAAAGACCAACAACGAAGTGAGGAAAACAGACAGCACGCCGATCGGAATGTTCATGAAGAAAATCCAGCGCCAGCTATAGTTGTCGGTAATCCATCCGCCAATCGTGGGTCCGAGCGCAGGTGCAACGACCACCGCCATTCCATACATGGCGAAAGCCATTCCGCGCTTCGCCGGGGGAAATGTGTCCGCCAGAATAGCCTGCTCGCTGGGCTGCAAGCCCCCGCCGCCCGCACCTTGCAGCACACGGAAGAAAATCAACAGTGGAAGGCTTGGTGCGATCCCACACAGAAAAGAGCTCGCCGTGAAGAGCACAACGCAGGTCATGTAGAATCGTTTTCGGCCAAAAATGGATGAAAGCCAGCCGCTCAGCGGCAGGACGATGGCGTTTGAAACCAAATAGGAGGTGAGCACCCAACTGCTCTCGTCCTGGCCTGCCGCAAGTCCGCCCGCAATGTGGGGCAGGGCTACGTTAGCGACGCTCGTATCGAGCACTTCCATAAAGGTCGCCAGCGTGACCGTGAGGGCGATTAGCCACAAGTTATGGCCCGGGTCCCAGCCGAGTTCCGAATGAATCTGTGCGGCGTTGGTGGTTTCACTCATGGTTCCACCTGCCTCGCCTGGCTTAGCTGAGTCGAGGGCTTCGCTCTCACATTGATTTCCGGCACAACGGACATTCCCGGCCGCAGCAAGTGTTCCTGATCCTGCCCTGCAGCAAAGCGCAAGCGGACGGGCACGCGTTGCACGACTTTGACATAGTTGCCGGTGGCATTCTCCGGCGGCAACAGGCTGAAAACGGAGCCGGTGCCTCCCGCAATACTCTCAACGTACCCTGCATACGTGCGCCCGTAGGCATCCACATCGATACGAACAGGCTGCCCAACACGAACATTTCTCAGTTGAGTTTCCTTTAAGTTCGCCGTCACCCAGATATCGTCGAGCGGGACGATTGCGAGTAACTCTTGCCCCGGCGCAACGTATTGCCCCGCCTGAGCTGAACGCTTCGCAACAAGACCGTCCACTGGGGCGACAATGCGCGTGTAACTGAGATTCAGTTCAGCCTGTTCGAGAGCGCTTTTCGATTTGCCCGCCGCAGCAGCCGATGCGGCGGCGTGCGCCTGTTGCACACGCACTTGCTGCGGACCGGTTTGCGCGGTATGCACGGAAGCGAACGCTTGATCGAGCCGCGCTTGCGCCTGGCGTACGGCATCCTGCTCTGCGAGCACATTCGCGCTCGCTACCTGGACAGCAGCCTCTGTGGCATTGGCCGACTGCACCGCCTGCGCGTAGATCTGCTGAGGAATTTCTTCCTTGCTGACGAGTTGCTCGTAGCGTTTCAAATCGTCCTTCGCCTTTGCGTTATTGGCTTGCGCCTGCACGACGGACGCCTCAGCCGCTGCGAGCTGCTTTTCCGCGCCGGAAATTCCCGCGCGTGCATTCAGGACCTCGGCGTCCGCTGAAGTGAGCTGGCTTGAGGTATCCGCGGACGTGATCGGGACGGTCACCTGGCTCGCCAAGGCGTTCGCCTGATCGTTGGCGAGCGTCGCCATTGCGCTTGAGACCGCGACTTGGTAGTCCTTGGGATCGATCTGCGCGAGGAGAGTTCCGGCTTTCACATATTGGTTGTCGTCCACATACACATTGGTGACGTACCCGGCCACGCGTGAACTGATCGGATTGACGTACCCATCGATCTGCGCGTCGTCGGTCGATTCCCAGCCGTCGGAGTAGTAATAAGTCGCCGCCGCTGCCGCGCAGAGCACAAGCGCACCGAGCGCGAGCAATGATTTTCCTCTCGGCGTCTTTAGGAATGATTTCTGCCCGCTGGACTTTGCAGGCTTGGAATCCACGCGAGTCGACTCCGTCTTTTGAGCTTCTTGGCTTGGGGCATCCTCCCCGAGCGTGATGGTGATATCTTCCGGCATGTCACTCTCCCCCTAGATAGTCGCGAACAGATTTTTCGGCGACGCCCACGGCGCGCGCCAGTTGTGCTTTTGAAATATTGAAGGCGTACAAACTCGATATGTACGACTGGTCAGCCGCGGAGACCGATTCCTGCGCCTGCACCACTTCGATGTTGTCCGTGATTCCCGCGCTGAAACGGTCCTGTGCCTCAGCCAGGGTTTCATGCGCCAGATCGACGTTGCTTTTGGCGACCTTCACCAATTCGTCGGCTGCGTTCACGTCCAGAAAGGCGGAACGAACATCCTGATCGATCCGTCCTTTGAGGTCCGCCAGCTCCGCCTGTTTTTGTTGCAGTGTTGCGTCCGCTTGAAGAACGTCTGCTTTGACGCGCGTGCCCTGGAAAACTGGAATATTCAAGCTGGCCGTAGCAGCGAAAGTTCCATGCGAATTGCCGAAGTTCGGCCCGATGTCGCCGTAATTCGCGCTAGCGGTGACAGACGGATAGTACTCGGCAGTAGCAGCCTTCTTTGCGAATTCGGCGGAACTAACGTCATGTTCCGCACTCGCGTAATCGGGCCGATTGGCGTACGAATCCTGCAAGGCCTTTTCCAGAGTCACACCCTCGACCGGCCGGTATGGCACATCTGTTGAAAGCGTGAATTCCTGCCCGGCGGGAAGCCCGATGACCCGCGCGAGGCTCAGCAGGTCTTTCGATTTCTGATCCTTGGAGGCGATAAGTCGCTGCTGCTGCGTTTGCAATTCCACCTGAGCGCGCAATTCATCGATTCGAGCCGCGACGCCGGCAGTTCGCTGGTCCTGCGCCCGCTTGTACAGCGCTACCGAAGTGTTGATCTGCGCCTGCTGTGCCTCGATGGCTGCCTGATCTGCAATAATCTGCAAATAGGCATTGGCCACGGCCAGCACCACGATCTCCCGGCTGCTAACGTACGAGGCTTGTGAAGACTTGACGCCCTCGCTCGAGGAACGTAGCTTCTGAATCGAGTGCCAGTCGAAAACGGTTTGCGTAGTGCTGGCGCGCGCGTCCTGAATGCCGAAGGGTCCGACCACAACCGGAATGCTTGCGCCGGGAATGTGGAAGTTGAAACCGAGCGCTTTAAGGTTCACCTGCTCGGCAGTCTGTGAAATGGACGCGTTGACGTTGGGGAGTAGGTCATTAAGACTTTTGAGCCGCTCGGCGCGAGCTTCGCGCTCGCGCACGCTGCTCTCGACAAGGCCCAGGTTGTAGGTCAGCCCGCGTGCAATCGCGTTGCTAAGAGTTAGCGAAACAACTGTCCCGCTCGGCGTGCCGGTCGGCACGCTACCGAGGTAGGGGCTCTGCCCGTTCAACGCATTGGAAATGGACACGGGCGAGAATGGAACAGTGAGTTGGGATTGACCGCCCGTCGTTTGGGCCGCAAGGGATTGCGCGGCCAGCGCCAGTCCGCAAACTACGGCCAATGCCGAGGTAATGAATCGGTTCCAAGCTTGCTTCTCTTTTTTGATTGATAGCTTCATTTTGAGAATCTCTTTCAGTAGCTGACGTTTGCCTCAACAAGGCCTGGCCTCGATGAAGACAAACGGTTGTGCTCCTCAGCCAGTTCTCTTTCCGCCTGTAGCCAATCCTCGAGGTCGTATCCAAGATATCCACCACGCTGTCGATGAATCTGATATGCGCGCATTAATTGGTCCTCGATGGCTCGGGCGTTCTCGACTTCGACTGCGGGAAGACCGGATTCCATCAACTTCAGTTCGTCCTTGATCTTGTGGTTGCATACGAGCATTTCGAAGCCCTCCTCCCGTTCTTAACTGCAAATTTCCATCATGCAAGCTGCACGCGGTCCAGAAACCTATTGCCTCAAAGAAAACCAAAGAAGGAAGCTAGACAATGCCTGCGCCGCTTCTCCAGCGTTTCCACGAGATGTTTCATGTAGACGCCTGTGGCCACGAAATCCGCTCCTTCTCTCATCATTGAGGCAAGAACCTTCTCACCTTCGAGATCCACCAACGTAACGGCATTCAGATCGACAACGCGCTTGACCTGTCCGCGCGCCGCCTGACTTTTTTTCCAATTGGATCGCAGCTGTGCCACCCACGGTCCCGAGATCTTTCCCTGCAAAATCCAGTGCTGCTCGGAAGCTCCATCGATGATCGTGATCCTCAGCACGCTCGCATCTCCTGCCCTCTACAAAGGCAAGAGCGATGCCAAAGTTCTAATTTGAGGTTGCAGATCGGCAATCACGAGAAACCAGGCGGGTTAGAGGAAAAGTGCGCTGCCAGATATTTCAAAACCTTAGAAGTGCCAGTGCCAGTTCAGTGGCACAGAACCAGTACAGTGCCAGCACGCTGGCATCTCCCGTGTAACACGTTGGCACACACTTCTAGTTTTCAGTTATTGCACAGTAGCGGAAGTTGACTAAGAAGCGGATGCGGGCGCGGCGATTTCGCGGGAAATGCCAAGCTTTTGTATTCGCAGCTGCAGTGTAGAGCGCTTCATCCCGAGCTGCGCGGCCGCTCCGTTCGGCCCGGCCACAACCCAGTTGGCTCGATTCAGCGCGGCGATGATGTGCTGTCGTTCAGTATCCTGCAAAACATTGCGAATTCCCTTGCTTCGGAGCGTAGGGGACTTGCTCTCCGTGCTAGCGATCGTATTCGATGGCGCGGGTTGCGATTGCAATTCGCTGAGCGGAATATGCAGCGTCGTTCCCGCCGACAGGATTACGGCACGCTCAATCACGTTCTGGAGCTCGCGGATGTTACCCGGCCAGTGATAAGCCTGCATCGCTTTGAGCGTGTCCGCAGGGATGGTCTCGATTTTCTTGTTCATGCGCCGGGCAAATTGCTCCGCAAAGTGCCGGACCAGCAGCGGAATATCGTCCGGCCGCTCTCGCAAAGAGGGCACTCGGACCGGGAACACGTTCAGGCGATAGAACAGATCGGGGCGAAACTTCTGCTCGTCAACCATGGAAGAGAGATCCCGGTTGGTCGCCGCGATCAGCCGCGCGTCAGTGCGCATCGTGCGCGTACTGCCCAGGCGCTCGAATTCCCTTTCCTGCAAAACGCGAAGCAGCTTGGGCTGCAGCTCGAGCGGAATCTCGCCGATTTCGTCGAGGAACACGGTCCCGCGATTCGCGAGCTCAAAGCGGCCGATGCGCTGAGCGATAGCTCCCGTAAACGCACCCTTCTCGTGACCGAACAGTTCGCTTTCCAGGAGTCCGGTAGGAATCGCCGCACAATTCAGCTTGACGAATGCGCTCCCGTTCCGGGAACTCAAATTGTGAATGGCGCGGGCGATCAGTTCCTTGCCGGTGCCCGTCTCTCCATAAATCAGGACCGTAGAATCGGTGGGTGCGACCGTTGATACTTGCTTCAAAACGCGCTTCAACACGGGGCTTTTGCCGATAATCTCCTCGAAGTTCATTTCGGTGCGAATTTCGTCCTCGAGGTACAATTTTTCCTGGTTGAGTTTTTCTTTGAGCTCGGAGATTTTGCCGAAGGCCAACGCATTCTCGACTGCGATGGCTACTTGATTTGCAACTTGTGTAAGGAACTGCACGTCGCTCTCTGCGAAGGCGTTATCATCACGCCGAGCGAGTCCCAGTACACCGCGCACCTGCCCGTGGCTCGAGAGAGGCAGGATGCATGCGTGCCTTAGGCCCTCGGACATGGGGGGCGCCTTGGGATCAACTTCCTCAATTTCGTCCTTATTCGTCACGACTGGCTTGCCGCTCAGGAATGCCTCTCCGGGAGGTGTCCCCTCGATGGGAATCAAGAGCTCTTCCGTCAAGAATCCCCTGCTTTCAGGAAAGTCGATTGCGTGAAGCCGCAAATTTTTCTTGTCAGGCTCGGGAAGCCCTACACCAACGAAATCGCATTGCATGACGCGTCGAACGCTCGCCGAGAAATTTCGCAGAAGTTCCCGGAGGTCCCGCGTGGAGATGATGCCGTTGGTCAGCTCCAGAAGCAGCTCGAGTCGTTCCTGAGCGCGGCGCGATGACTCGTAGTTCAAAGCGTCATCGACAGCCAGTGCAATTTGGTCCGCCACGAGCGTCAGGAAGCGAACTTCGCTCTCAGAGTACGCGTCTGGCCGTTCGCTCGCGAGGAACAGGCTGCCAATGCGCCGGTGCACCGTGGTGAGCGGGAACGTGCATACGGAACGTATATTGTACTTGCGGAGTTTCGCGACTGTATCTGGGAAGCGCGTCTCCTCATTCACATCACGGACGACTACCGGTTGCTGGTGTTCGTACACCCAACAGGTCATGGATTCTTCTTGCGAGCATCCGCTAGGGAGGGAAACATCTTGTTCGTTGCATTTGATGGAGATGTGCCAGTGAATTTTGCCGCTGGCACTGTCGAACTGCGCCACCCCAAACCCGTCAAAATCGATAACCCGGCGCAATTCGCATGACAGCACGTCGAAAAGCGTCTTGGGCTCGCGGTGGATACCGATAGCTTGAGACACACGAACGAGCGCTTCGTAGCGCGCGGCTGCGCGCCGCTCTGATTCGCCGATCAGCAATTGCGCAGGCTGTGCCATCGTCACTTGCATTGGATGCCGCAGGCTGATTCAGGGTTCATTCTTTTGAAGGCCCATTTCTGGGCTTCACCCACGCATACATCGATCCAAGCGGAGCTTGTGGTCACACCTCGCATGAGGCTTGACAGTGCTCCACGGCCCCTATTACTCCTAGTCGTCAAGCCGCGCAGCAGCCCACAGGCCAACTTTTTTTAGCAGACGGACGAGTTCCGCTCGCTCCCCTGACCTCAATACGGCCATGGTTTCCTCCATGTCTTTTGCATGTTTTTGGAAGGCTCGCTCAATCAGGCGTCGACCGGCATTGGTGAGCTGGACGATCCGGCCTCGCCCATCCGTGTGGCTGGCTGTCCTGCGGACTAGCTTTCTCGATTCCAGGCGATCGACTGCAGCTGTGATCGAACCACTCTTGAGGAAGACCTTTTTCCCGATGACATTAACCGGTTGCGGCCCCTTGTGCAGAAGCACTTCCAATACCGCGAAGTCGGAACCGCCGAGGTCCAGCGAAGACACGCTTCGCATCGCGTTCTGCTCGACAGCGTGGGCGGCCTTCCACAATACGAGCCAGACATGGGTTGCCGATTCACGGCTCAATGTTTGCACGCGGGTCACCAACGCCAGCACCTCTCCTCAACCTGGATCCTTTATTGGATGATACTCCACATCGAGTTATATCGCCGCCTGGACTTTTCTATCAGAACCGTGAATCTTGACACCAGAACTGTACATCTATCTTGGAGTAGAGTTATATTCCTTCCAAAAGAAGGTACACGCGCACCAGAAAGGAGAGAGACATATGCTGAAAATTGGGATCATCGTAGGTAGTACGCGACCGGGGCGGAAAGCCGCGGCCGTGGCAAAGTGGGTGTTCGATATCCTAAAGGGCCGCAACGACGCCGAGTTCGAAATTGTGGACATCGAGAATTACAAGTTGCCGATGCTTGATGAACCCGTGCCACCAATAATGCATCAGTACAGCAACGCACATACCAAAACCTGGAGCGAAAAGATTGCCTCGCTCGACGCCTACATTTTCGTGACCCCCGAATACAACCATGCCACCTCCGCGGCACTAAAGAACGCCATCGATTATCTATTTCATGAATGGGGAAATAAGTCGGCGGGGTTTGTGGGATATGGAGGCGCCGGCGGCGTTCGAGCCGTGGAGAATTTGAGGCTGGTGATGGGCGAAGTCAAGATTGCGGACGTGCGGGCCCAGGTGGCGCTTTCGCTGTTCACTGACTTCGAGAACTACACGACATTTAAGCCTCACGAAAAACACGACAAGGCCGTGCATTTAATGGCGGACGAGGTGATTGCCTGGGGCGGAGCGTTGAAAGCGCTAAGGACAGCTCCCTGAACAAGGGAATTCGCTTAGTCCGAAGGCTCTGACTTATAAGGCGCCACAAGTCAGGTCGACCGCAATAAAACACATGCCTGCAAATAGCTCTATGTCGAGCTATGCACATTACATCATCGCTTTTCCAATTCGTTGAATCTTTACATGCTGCTAAAGCATCTATCTTGATGTCGAGGTAACTGGGCCGCTGCAAGCCAAAGGTAATTCGCTTGACGCACATTGTTGAGAAAATGGTTCGTCGGCTATACGGCACGGATGACAGTATGCCGACGGCGCATATGAGCACGAGGAATGAAAGGGGTATCGCAAACATGCAGATCGGCGTCGACAGCTTCGCGGCAGCCATCTCCGACCCGGTTACGGGCCTTACCATCAGCCCTGTCCAGCGCATGCAGAATCTGCTGGAAGAGATTGAGCTTGCGGACCAAGTAGGCTCTGGATGTTTTCGGCATCGGCGAACATCACCGGGCTGAGTTCCTTGATTCCGCCCCCGCCGTGATTCTGGCCGCGGCCGCCACGCGCACCAAAAACATTCGTCTTACGAGCGCCGTCACCGTTCTCAGCGCCGCTGACCCGGTTCGCGTCTTCCAGGAATTTGCCACTCTGGACCTGATCTCGCAGTGGCCGTGCTGAGATCGTCGCCGGTCGCGGCTCCTTCATCGAGTCCTACCCGCTCTTCGGTCTGCACCTCGAAGACTACGATTCGCTTTTCTCAGAGAAACTCGATCTGCTGCTCAAGATTCGCGAGAACACGCACGTTCACTGGTCTGGCAAGCACCGCGCGCCGCTCACCGGCCAAGCGGTTTACCCTCGCCCGCTGCAAAATCCGCTGCCCATTTGGGTCGGCGTCGGCGGCACGCCCGAATCATTCGCTCGCGCCGGTATGCTCGGACTTCCTCTCATGGTCGCTATCATCGGCGGCGAACCCAAACGATTCCGCCCTCTTATTGATCTCTATCGCGAGGCAGGCCGCCGCGCCGGTCATTCCGCCGACAAACTCGTCGTGGGTCTTCACTCCATCGGCTTTCTGGGAGACACCACCAAGCAAGCTGCGGACGACTTTTATCCGGGATACGCACACACGTTCACCGAGATCGGCAAGGAACGCGGCTGGCCCCCAACTACCCGGGCGCAATTCGACGCCGTGCGCGGACCCACTGGCGCGCTGCTGATCGGCGACGCCGAAACTGTCGCGGAGAAAATACTGTACGTGAACGAAGCCCTCGGCGGCATCTCTCGCATCACGTTCCAAATGGGTGTCTCGACGCTTCCGCATCAGAAGATGTTGCGAGCGATCGAGATCCTGGGAACTCGCGTCGCGCCCATCGTCCACCGAGAACTCGGTGGTGCTTTCGTCGTCCCGCCGAAAGCTCGAAGTCTTGGTCAACAGGGTTAACGCAGTCCACCTCCTGCACTCTTCGGTGATTAAGTTCGGAGCACGGTTGCTTTGCTCTGCCCACGCTGCTAACTTTCCTCCGACTGGAAAAAAGCACCCATGAAGCCGCCGTGTGACGAAGCCGTAATTGAATCGGGGTATGGCAGCGCTCCCTTTAAGGCAGAAGCTGGGCCGTGGATTCTCGCGGTGACGGTTCTTGGCTCTAGCATGGCTTTTATTGATAGCACGGTCGTCAACGTGGCGCTGCCGGCGATCCAATCCAGCCTGGGCGGCACGGTAACTGACATCCAGTGGGTCGTTGAGGCGTACGGTTTACTTCTTGGCGCGTTGATTCTGGTGGGCGGCTCGCTGGGCGATCGGTTGGGTCGTAGGCGAATATTTCTGGTTGGTGTGATCGTTTTCGCAGTTGCCTCCGTTGCTTGCGGTCTAGCTCCCAACATCCGCCAATTGGTGCTGGCCAGAGCCGTCCAGGGATTGGGAGCAGCGTTCCTCGTGCCCGGTAGCTTGTCAATTATCAGCGCATCCTTCTCTGAGAAAGATCGCGGTCAGGCCATCGGGACCTGGTCCGGATTTACCGCCATCACGACAGCGATGGGACCGGTTCTGGGCGGATGGCTAATCGAGCACGCTTCCTGGCGCTGGGCGTTCTTCATCAATGTTCCCCTCGCGGCGGTAGTTATTGGCCTTTCAATCTGGCGGGTTCCTGAAAGCAGAGCTTCGCGAGGAAACATCGACTGGGCAGGCGCGCTGATCGCCACGGTAGGTCTAACCGGCATAACGTTCGGCTTCATTGAATCTGCCAGTCTAGGTTGGAGCGATCCTTTCGTTTGGGGAACTTTGCTCGTTGGCTCCGCGTCTCTGATTATTTTCTTCATCGTTGAATCTCGCGCCGACTTTCCTATGGTTCCTTTGGAGCTCTTCCGTTCACGTGATTTCAGTGGTGCCAACCTGCTCACACTGTTTCTCTATGCTGCCCTTGGGATTTTTTTCTTCTTGTTTCCCTTGAATCTGATACAGGTACAACATTACTCGGCCACAGCCACGGGCGCCGCCGCACTCCCCATGATCATTCTCATGTTTTTGCTGTCGCGTTGGTCCGGCGGGCTGGTCGCTCGTTATGGGGCCAGACGACCATTCATCATCGGCCCAGTCATCGCCGCGGCAGGATTTGCTCTCTTCGCATTACCTTCAGTCGGCGCTAGCTACTGGCGCATGTTTTTCCCGGCATTCGTGGTGCTCGGCTTCGGACTGGCCGTCAGCGTGGCTCCTTTGACGACGCTAGTCATGGGATCAGTTGACCAGAATCGCGCCGGGACTGCTTCCGGAATCAACAACGCGGTCGCCCGAGTTGCAGGTCTCCTTTCGATTGCTGTCTTGGGGGTCGCGGTGGTGACCGCGTTCAGCTTTCATCTGAACGGTAGCCTGCAAAATCTGTCCATCCCAGCGAGTACCTTGCACGATCTTCGGGCGAACGAGATCAAACTCGCCGCGTTGCCTGTTCCCGCGGGGCTTGATTCGGGCACAGAAGCAGCAATCAGAGTCTCTATTGAGAGCGCCTTTATTTTTGGATTCCGCTTCATCATGCTGATTTGTTCCGGTCTATCTCTCATAAGCGCAGCGGTTGCTTGGGTGATGATAGCCAAACCAAATATCAAGCGGTCCGAGCAAACAAAATGAGTGACATAAAAAGTGTAGTTGTGCGACGTAGTTCAGCTGGATTCGCGCAGGAAATTATCGCGGGCCGGCATCGTATTGCGGCTGATGAACCGGTGGCAGCGGGCGGCACGGACACGGGGCCATCGCCTTACGATTTTCTACTTGCCGCCTTGGGGTCTTGTACTTCGATCACGGTTGGGATGTACGCTCGCCGGAAGGGATGGCCACTCGAGGAGGTTACTGTCAATCTTCGGCACACAAAGATTCACGCTTCCGATTGTGCCGAGTGCGAGACGAAAGAAGGAATGCTGGATCGGATCGAGCGGGACATTCACTTTGCGGGATCACTTACCGATGAACAGCGATCAAAGCTGCTCGAGATTGCAAATAAATGCCCCGTCCATCGAACGCTGACATCTGAGATTGTTATCAAAACGCGAGCCGTTTGAACCGATTGATTGCCGCCTCTGGCGTTTCATATCGGCCTTTTAGCCAGATGCTTCACTCTAGCCAGTGGGCTCGGTAAAGACTACTTATCATGACCGGTCAGATGAGATGGATAATTGAAACTCTTAGTCGAAAACTGTGAAGCGGGGAAAGGTGGATTGACGCGGGAGCGCATCCAACTAAGAAGTTGATGTGAAGATCGATTTTGGTCCGTTCACAATGAGAAAGAATTTCCGGCAGGCCGAGCAGAACTCGCTTTTCTTTGCGGCAACGCCGCAGCGCCCGCACTGCTTCCTTACGAAACGGAACGCCGCGTGACCAGGACCTACTGTAGGAAGCTCAGAACGATACGGAGTTAACTCAGTGCCGCGTTCCGCGGCTTTCTCAGTCCATCGACGTCGCTCAATCTTGGTCATACTGCCGCCGCTCTTCCAATCAACGCCCGCGAGGTCTTTTGAGTCGAGATGGAGAGAACAAGGACTTCTGCTTGAATGTCAATTAGGAAAAATTCATTCCCAGAATGCTCCGCCAATTCATGCATTTTTCGTTGAGCTTCATATCGCCCATGAACACAACAGCGCCACAGAGTGGACCCATCGGGGAATTTTTCAAATACGTCGAAGTCACGCCGCATGTGGGGGTACCTCGCTATTCAGTTTTCCCGCAAAGCCTGAACAACCGAATGTATAGCCTTGCGGTCGTCCGTGCATTCATTGATTGTCTACGTTCTGAAAGAGTTGGGAATACGGCAATTACTGTATAAAACGCAATCATCCAGAGTAAGAGAGCCGAGCACCGGCCTCGCGGCCGCACGCAACGGACTCCGGCGAGGTCGGGAGAATGAGACTTGCGTTTCGTTCGGCAGCGCGGCCCTCGGATCAGAAGTCTCCCCTCTCTTGGCCAAGGGGCTTGCGGGAAAATGCTCTTACGCTGACAAAATTACCAGTGCTAGTACCCCTCTCAAACAAGTCAGAAAACAGTTCATATCCACATGAGCCGCCGCTAATTAGCAATTAGTTTCCATGCTGGCAAAGGTCTTGCTCCAACTCAGGGGAGGAGGACTGAGCTTGGAGAAAATGGACAGCTCCGAATCATGAAAAGCTAGTACTGAAAGTTAAAGCAATTCAAGGGGCTCGGCAATTGTACATAGAATTTCGGCTAGAGGAGGAACAACGCCATGTTTAATGAGCTAATAGAATCCTCATCAGAAAAGAAACAGACCAATAAAAGTTGGACTGTAATGGTTTCAGCGATTATTCAGATCTCGGTGCTTTCAGTCTTGGTTCTGATCCCGTTGATCTATACCCAAGCGCTTCCCAAAGCCATGCTTGCGACTTTACTCGTTGCGCCTCCACCGCCACCGCCGCCACCTCCCCCGCCGGTCAAGGAGGTCATAAAGCCAGTGGCTCGTTTGATTCAGTCGGGAAAGCTGATCCAACCGCGTGCCATCCCGAAGGATGTCACTGTGTTTAAGGAAGCCGAGCTTCCGCCTGATGTGGTTAATAACAACTCGAATGAGAGCGGCGTGTTCGGGGGCATTCCCGGTCAGGGCATTCTGGCTGGAAGCGCACCCGTTGTCGCGCCGCCCAAGCCTGCCGCCCCCGTTCGGATCAAGCAGGGCGGAGACGTGACCGCAGCCTCAATCATCACGCAGACTCGCCCTGTTTACCCGGCATTGGCGCGGCAGGCGCGTATTCAGGGCACGGTTGTTCTACACGCGATCATCGACAAGGAAGGACAAGTTGCAAAGCTCGAAATCGTTTCGGGGCATCCGCTCCTGGTGCAATCCGCGTTGGACGCCGTGAAACAATGGCGCTATAAGCCCACGCAACTCAATGGCGATCCAGTCGAAGTTGACACAACGATTCAAGTCACATTCACAATGGGCGGTTAGTCCAGTACGCGAAGTTTAAGGGTCGTCCCCTGTTGGGCTAATACATTACTGGTCGGGTATGCAGAAACCTGGAACGGAGGGAAGATAATGACTAAGTATAGAGTGCTACGAAAGTATTGCTCGATCGTCGTCTTATCCATGGCCGTGTCGGCTCCAATCGCCATGTTTTCGGAAGGCTGTAATACTGTCGAGTCACCCAATCGCCAAGTCAGCGATCTTCAAATCACAACACAAGTGAAGGCTAAACTCGCTTCGGATGTTCGTCCTTCCAGTTTGACGAATATCGATGTCAACACAACCAATGGGGTCGTAACGCTCGCGGGCCAGGTAGAAAGCGCGGAAGTAAAGCATGACGCAGAGAAGGTTACCGCGTCCGTGCACGGCGTGGTGCGGGTCAACAACAATCTGCAGGTGAACTCAGCTTCCGCGTCGAACACTAACTGACCACGACACATGTTGTCCGCAAGTGGACTCAGACTATCCCAGTGCGCCCAGCCTGGGACTGATAAACGGGTTTTTTTGGAAACCGGCGCGGCAATTCAGGCAATTCTTTTGCTGCGCCTTGGTATGCGATCCAATAGAAACCAGGTTTGATATCAGCCCGCGCCACCCTTGTGACACGAAATGAGTTGACTGAGAGGAAATTATGCCTGACACCAGAGCCGCAGAAGACAAAATCGCCGCCGCAATTCTGACGCTGGCAAGCGCCCTGAGAGACCAAAATCTTATGACAGATGGGAGCCTGGAAAATATTTTTGGTTTCTATCGCCGATATTTAGAAGCGGTGAAAACTGAAAAGCTGCCACCAAAATAATACCAACTGGAATTTCCGATTTGGATCTCCGTCTCTTACCTCTCGACCCTGCAAACCCGCCACCTGGGAGGCTTGCACAATGAGGTCGGGATGTTGGTGCGGCCTAGTCCCGAGAAACCGTGCCAGCTCGACTGGTGCTTATTCAGGCCGCGGATTGCGGCACGCGCAACTAGTCTTCGCTGGGTGGGCTCGGGGGTAGCTCGCCGTGGGGAGTTGCGGTATTAGGTATTTGCTTGAGTCGCGCGGTGAGGTCCTCCGGGAGACCCTGCAGGAGTTCCAGGAATACTCCATTGGTCCATCCGAACCCGATCACGTTCTGGACGTAACCGGCCCCGATATGCGTCTTCGACGATTCCGTCGCGACATCGTATTTTTCGCGGATGGATCCGTCGCGCACGAAATTTTGCAAAACGGTGTCAAGAAACTTGTATGAGATCCGGTTGGCCTCTTCCAAGTATCCGTAGCGGCGCAGGCCTTCCACGGCCAAAAGATGGATGGGCGCCCATCCGTACGGGGAATCCCACTGAGCCAGCGCGTCGCGGGGGCTCATTGCGATTCCGCCCGGTTGCTCGAACAGGGAGAGGTTTTGGACTACGGCGCGCGCTTGCTCCTCAGAGGCCAGGCCTGCCCATAAAGGATAAAACGTTGTGGCATATTCGTAAGAAGAACGCTCGCCGCTGGTAAAATCGTAGTCGAAATACAAACCCTGGCCGTCATCCCACAAATATTTTGCGATGCGCTCGCGCCGTTCCTGCGCTTTCGTATTCCAGCCTTGAGCCTGATCCATCTTTCCAAGCATGGTGGCTATCGATTCCAAGTCCTTCTCGATTTTGTAGAGCAATGAATTAAGGCACACGGGCGCATAGCGATGCGTCTGCGCCCCAAAGGGTCCGAAGCGGAACGTTACGTCGAAGCCCGATTCGCGCATGCTCCGATCGCCCTTGTAGTACTCAGCCGTGAGCCTCACGTTCTCGGGAGATCCGTGGGGTTGCGATTCCGGTTCGCTGGAGTCCGGATCGCATGGGAAGACAGGAAAGACTGGCCCGATAACCTTCGAAGCTGCGCTTGATTCGCTCACAAGATTCAAGTGCGGGCTACGGGCACCTTCATGCAGCCAGAAATACTGCGCAGCCTCTTGATAGTAACGGCTCGGGTCGCCCATGATTTCGGGGACGGAACCTTCACCGAAGTCAAAATAACGCGACAGCCCGGTTTCTCCGGCCAGATGAGGTGGCCGGCTCCACAACTCGTAGTCTTTCTCCACAAATGAATATGCCTTCGCCAGCCAATTCAAATCCGATTTTCGATTTTCGGATTGCGCTTTGTAGACCGCCAGGACCATGGAACTTAGAAATGGCGGCTGGGAGCGGGTCAAATAATACGTTCGATTGGCGTTCAGAACCCCGCCATAATTTTCAATCTCAAAGAAGAGATTTTCGACCATTGCTCTCGCTTCGTCGACGCGATTGTCCCGCAGAAGGCCGCGGATAATGAAGTAGCTGTCCCAGGCGTACATCTCGTTGAATTGTCCGCCGGGAACGACGTAAGGGTGCTCGAGATAGAGCAAGCCGTTGGGGCCGATCGGGTCGAAATTGTTTGGTCCAATCGCGCCGATCTTTCGGGGCAAGTGCTGCAAACTCACTCGACAGCGAGCGAGCAAATCGCGCAACTCGGCCGGGATTGGAAAATCAGCAGGAAAATAGAGAGTCGATTCCTCGCCAGTTTTAAGGTCTTCGAACGTCCTGCAATTGTCCATGGATCGGCTAAGAGAACGCCAGCCGGAAGAGATGTAGCGCAGAATGCTGTTGAGCGCAGAAGGGTTTTCCACGGAGACCGATCACTATACTCGCTGCCGTTCGGTGCTGAACGCCACTATGTCAATAACCAGCGGCCCCACTTGCAAAACAAGAATAGTGTAACATGAAGAAAGTAGAGGGCGGATCAAGCGACTCCGCCCCCTTTTGAGTTGAGTACTAACTAAGAGCGTAAGACCGGAGACATATTTTGCAATTCCGCGATCAAACTTCTCGCAATTGAAGGAGCCGGAACCTCCGATTCCCTCACAATCTGCCTGGCGGTCACATCATATCCGTAAAGTTCGCGGTCGGCGCGATTATCCGGTCGAAGTGTTGAACCCTCGAGCGAAATACCAGCGAACACTCCTCGTGCTCGTGAGTAACTCAGAATGTCGGCTCGCAAATAAGCGTCCGTGTCCGCATCCGCGGTGCGACCCACAGGCCCGGCAGCAATGGAAGCATCCGCGCCGAGTTTGACTTTGCTGTGCAAGAGGCTATTCACACCATGATCGTTCATGATGAGAAAGACGAAGTCAGTCGCTTCGCCGCCAATCTGAAAACCGAAGCTCCCGCCCTCTAGCGCGTACATCGCCGGCGCACCCCAAGCACCCGTAAAGTGCTCCCCGGTGCGACAGACCATCGTCCCGCGTCCATAGCTTCCACCAACGATGAATGCAGCTTTGACGACAGACGGCATGACGACCACACAACGGGTCTTGTCCAGCAGGTCCCGTGGAAGACTGTCACGCGCATTAAGGATCTCCTGCATAACCGTGCTCGAATTCCTTATTCGATTCTCTTCCGATTTTGCTCTGTCCCGATCCTGGGCGAATGCAAGCGAAGTGCATGCGAGAATACCGGTCATCACGATTGCCGATCCCTTTGCGGTTAAGAACTTCAACATTGGGCCCTCCTTAAATTGCTTTAATTTTCATCCATTTGCTTTTTTGAACCCGGGGCCTCAGATTTCCCCGGGTTCGCTTATTCCACTCTCAGAAGGAGCAATGAGCCTGCCAGCTGGGCAAATAATTGCTAAATGTCGGTGAATCAGATGGATATGTTCCGGCTTTCAGTTTGTTTTTAAGGGGTACTAGGACTGGTAATTTTGTCGGAAGCCGGGACTTTTTTCGCAGTCGTTTGTAATCTCCGCCGGGCTTTCAGAGTGTTTGGGGTCTAATAGGGCCAGCCTGCTGCAAGAGCACGAGATGGTGCGGCTACTTCTGTAGTATCCGGCCTTATTTCACCTTCGCGGAACTTGAAATTGGAAAAGGAGAAGAGAGCCGTTCATACATTCCGAGGGGAATTATGAACGGCCCCCGGTGGAGGGTTTAACTTGAGCGGTAATTGCCCAAACCGCTTATGTAGAAGTCCTGGAAACTTCATTGAGCTGAGTTCACAGTTCCTCGTCGCCCCTTATTCGTGGGTTGAAGTGCTATTAGAAGTTTGCTGATCGATTAACGCTGCAGCGGCAGCCTCGGGTTTGACAGGAGCTAACAGGTATCCAGCCACCGCTTTCTTGGTCACGTCCGTCACAACGAGTTCATAGGGCTCTCCGCCGTCTTTGTGAAAGAAACGCACCGGTTCATGTACGCTTTGATCCTTCAACCAAACTGTCCGGTGGTCCTGCAGCAGCCACAACGCACCGTGGTAACGCTGGTACGCAGGGTTCACTCCACGAATTCGCAGTGTGACGCCTGGAATCAGTTCCTTGGTCTGCCCCTTTGCCAACTCGAAATCGATCCGTTCCCGTTCAAGTTTTTGAGATATCGCGTTGACGCCCCGCGCATTTGTTTCTTCCTGTTGTTGTACAACGGAGAGATTGCGGCCATTTTCCTCACGAGCAGCCGAAATATCCTGTTTGAGATTCGTCTCGACCTGCGCCACCTGTGCGCGCTGGTCCGCCTGTTCGGATTCCACCTGGCGGAGACGTGCATCCAAAGTGGATGTGCGAGAGTCCATCTCTGCGGTCATTTGCTGGTGCAATTGCTGTGTAAGTGTTTCGGCATACCTGCGAGTTTCCTTGACGTCAGCCGCAACCCTGCCTTCCAACTTCGTCACACGCTGTCCCATGCCCTGCCAATCGCCTGCAAGGTCATGGAGTTTCGCCTCGGCGGCGTCTGCGCGTTGGCCGAGCGTGCTCAGTGTGCCTTGATTTCCAAAAACCTGGGTGATTCGGAGGTCCTGAGTCTTGAGGGTATGATAGCCATAGTAGACGAACGCGCCCACCACAGCGGCCAATAGCACTACCGTTACCCAAAGCGCTCCTGATTTTCTTTGCGCATGATATTCAGAGGCTTCCGGCCGCTCCGTTGACCACACACTCTCGTCGTGGTGCAGCATTGGATTGATTACGCCCATAGAAATCCTCCTTCGATTCGTTCCGCTGGGGCTATAGGTAGAAGTACTGGCACGGGCACTACCAAGTTTCTTGGGAAAGATTCAGCGTGATAAGTAACTGACTCTTAAGAGATTAGATTATTCAGAATTTTTCAATACAGAGAAGTGCCTAGTACTGAACCTATGCAATTCTTGCGTCCCCTCGGTATTTACTTCCGCTGCCCCGTAACCGCATTACATGATCAAGTGATTGCTACCAACAATGCTCAATCTTGGAATGAGGCGCCCAGCTTCAGATGCGGTATCGGAACAGATGTTTGACGTTTGCATTGGGACTGAGTACCATGCCGCCAATGTCAAAAATCTAGACTTCGAATGGCAGACCAATGCGAACCACGGATTCTCATAACGTATCGGGCTGGGCTCGGTTGATTAGATTCAAGTCGTGTGAAGTGATTTTAAATTAGGGCTTCCATCAATGAGCAAATCGAGTCTCTCTTGGCTGGCAATCACGTTGATAATTGCTGGAGCGGCAATTACGGCCGGTCACCCTGCATTGGGCACAATCACTGGTATTGCCATCATCCTTTTGGGAATAGGGACGGCGGTGGGGGCGCTGCCGGTTCGTGGACAATCTGAAGACTACATTGTAGAGCGGAAAGTCGCGAGCCAGAAAGTTTCGAACACGCTGGTCACTTTAAGCTCTGCTGCGATTCTGGCTGTTTATGCCGCCGGATATCATCGTACCGGTGCTGCTGCGGAAAGATTTGAAGTCCAGACGGCCCGGCGAAGTACGGCCGCTCCGATTGCCGCCGGAGTCGTGGCGCCAACGACCGCCGCACCAGGGGTCGAATTAACCCGCACCGTTTCACCTTCTTCGACTCCGCCAATTCGGAAAGACAAACCGCGACCTTCCTCGACAACGATCCAAGCAGCTACGCCTGCGCCCTCGCCGGCCGAGCAATCGCCCGAACCACCCGCTGCGCCAACGGCAGACCCAACCGCTGCTGATACCGCAACCAAGACAGCTGCTCCACCAGTAGTTGCGGTACAACAAAAGTACAAGGACGGAACGTATTTGGGTTGGGGCAGCTGCCGACATGGCGACATCCAGGCATCCGTTGAGATTCAGAATGGACAAATAGTTTCAACGGCTATCGCTACTTGCGCGACCCGCTATTCGTGTTCGTGGATTTCCAATTTGCCCGGGCAGGTGGTCGACAGGCAGAGCCCCAAGGTAGATTACGTGTCAGGCGCCACCCAAAGCAGCGACGCATTCTCCGATGCGGTTGCGCAAGCATTGTCCAAAGCGAGTGAGTGACATCAACTATCTTCGCAGCGTGGCGTTAATGGGGACCGTTGTAACGATCCAGGTGATCGGCCATTCAGGGGACAGGCAACAATTAATCCAACGTGACGCAGCAGCCGAGCGTGCATTTGATTGGTTTCGCCAAATCGAGGAGCATTGTACCCGATTTGATGCCCAGAGCGAACTGATGCAGCTCACAGCCCAAGTCGGCATTCCTGTTCCGGTAAGCGCAATCCTCTTTGAGGCAGTCCAGTTTGCGCTGGCGGTGGCGCAGGAGAGCGGTGGCGCATTCGATCCAACTGTAGGACACGCCATGGAGACACGTGGTTTTAACCGGGAATTTCGCACCGGACAGGCCATCCGAACCACCATCGAACCCGACGCAGCCGTCACCTATCGGGATGTTCGCATGGATCCTGATCGCAAAACGATCATGCTGCTTCGCCCTTTGATCCTCGATCTTGGCGCCATTGCGAAGGGCCTGGCGATTGATCTTGCTGTGCGCGAGCTTCGGCCGTTCGAGAATTTCGCAGTCGATGCCGGTGGTGACCTTTATCTCGGCGGTCGCAGCCTGACCGGTGAACCGTGGTCCATTGGGATCCGGCATCCGCGTCGTGATAATGAATTGATTTATTCCCTCACCGTGTCTAACCGAGCGGTGTGCACCTCAGGTGATTACGAAAGGCAAAGCCCCACCGAAGACAATGGACATCACATTCTTGATCCACGCAAAGGCGTAACGGCAAAAGACGTCGCAAGCGTGACCGTTGTCGCGCCCAACGCCATGCTCGCGGATGCGCTCGCTACTGCGGCATTCGTTCTTGGCCCCGCTGAGGGCATTCAGCTATTCGATCGACTGGGTGTGGATGGACTGATTGTTTCGACGACGCTGGAGCGGTATTCGACCCGGGGGCTGCATAATGAGTTCTAGCTCAACGGTTTGGCGATTCTTCCGCACACCCAAAGGTCTTCTCATCATCATCCTTGCTTTTCTAGTCGCTCTAGCCGCCCCACATGAGGGAATCGCTCTGGTCGCGCCAGGTCTGGCAAGCGCAATAATCGTCGCAGGCCTGATCGACGTGCTTATGCTTCGAAGGACTCGAAACGCTTGGGAGTTTCCGAGCGGAGCAGTTCTTACAGGCCTGCTCGTCGCGATGGTATTAACCCCTCACGAACCTTGGTATGTCCCGGCCTGCACTTCAGCGATCGCCGTTGCCAGCAAGTACCTCGTTCGGACCCGCTCTGCTAATGTGTTTAATCCCGCGGCTTTGGCCCTGGTTCTAACGTTTTATATTTTTAATACAGGGCAAAGTTGGTGGGGCGCCCTGCCCGAGATTACGCCACTCGCTTTGTTGATTCTCTTCGTCGCTGGCGCATTCATCGCGGACCGCGTCAACAAAGTTCCACTGGTGCTCGTTTTCCTTGGGACCTATTTCATGCTTTTCACGCTTGCTGCATTCACAGGCGATCCCGGGAAAGTTGCCGAGATTTTTCGGGCGCCGGATCTGCATGCCGTCCTGTTCTTCGCGTTCTTCTTTTTAACGGATCCGCCAACCTCGCCGGTGAAGTATTCCGGTCAGCTGATTTGTGGAGTGATCGTTGCTGTAGTCAGTTTTGCAATCTTTGAATGGCTGGGCGTCGCCTACTACCTTCTCGCTGGCGTGCTGGTAGGAAATATTTGGGAAGGCTGGCATCGATGGCGTTTAGTTTCACGTCGAAGTCTCTCTTCCGGCGTCGACGATCAAGTGGCCGTATAGTCAGCAACTAAAAATCTAGCTCACCTCTTCGCGATTACGCCGTGCCAAACTGGCAAGTGTTCGTTAAGACAGCGAAGTTTGGAGTGCCATGAACGTTAAATCGTGAAGTGAGTCAGAAATGTCTTGATGCTGTAATGTAATTTAATGAGGCTCATCTAGATGAATGAGAGCCGAAAAGATTCGCTATCCCTTTGCGGCTTTTACAATTTCCGGAGGAAAAACCAGTCCTAGCCGGCGTGCAGCGTCATCATTGAGGACAACTTTCTTTACGGCGACTTCCTCAAACGGAATATCGCGTGGACTTTCACCGCGAAGAACCCGCGATGCCAGAACGCCACCTGCATGGCCGGCTTCGTACCAGCCGAGTCCGACGCTGGCCACCGCGCCTCGCATTGTAAACTCAGGGTCATTAATAATTAGAGGAAGCTTTGCATCGCGCGATGCTTTGACGATCCCGTCGAAACCCTGAAGCGCGGTGTTATCTCCCGTTACCCAAAGTGCTTGCACGCCCCGGTAGCTCACCACTTGCGCAGCTTGAAACACTTCGCTCGTGCTCGTCGCAGTCACTTCCTCAAGTTTGATCCCCCGCTTTTTAAAAGACTCGCGGGCCACGCTAATCACCTTCACCGAGTTTGCCTCTGAGCTGTTGTAAACAGTGCCCACGGCCTTGATGTTCGGAATAAGCTTCTGAATAAAGTCAACGGTGTCATCCACCGGCGGAAACGATCCCACACCCGTAATATTCGGAAGGTGATCTGTCATGCTTTTTCCAGCGCCTGCAGCAATCGGATCGTAACAATACATGAACACGACAGGGGTCTTTTTCGCAAAGCTGCATGCAGCGGCGAGGCACGGCGTCGTCATCGTGATGATCGCATTGAGACCTTGACTGTCGTAATTCTGGATCAGCAAGGGGATGTTGGAAATTTCACCTTGCGCGTGAGCGCTCAGAATTTCAAGATTGCGGCCACGCTCCAGTCCGCGGTCTTTGAGCCCATCGTACAGTCCCTTCATGCAGTTGTCCGCGCCTTCCTCCGGCGCGAAAAAGACCAGTCCAATTTTAAAATTGTCGCCATTGGCAGCCGAGTTTCCGCCGGCACCGGAAGGTTTACGGCTGCAACCGGCAAGCGTAACAGCCCCTGCTACGGCCTGCATGAGCCACTGCCTTCGGGTAATGGGTGAGATCGTCATTGAATGTCATCTCCGAAGATGGTGTGTCATAGAACCACACCTAAAGGTCAAATCAACCGACTCGAATCGTGCGGCTCGTATCGTTCCCTTGGTATTTCACGGCACGCGATCAAAATAGATTTGTTCAACTTAATTGCGAGTGAAAGAACCGCCGCGAATAGTAACACAAGGCAACCATTCCCCAGGCGAATTGCTCTACACGTAACTCTGCTGCAGCATCTCTGCCACGGAGGCGTCCATCTGCTCACGGCGACGAATGTCCTCAAACCGTCCGAGCAAATCTTCAGGCCGGGCACGAGCCCGCTCGCTTCCCTGCAGATCGTGCAGAATGCGGCCTTTGTGCATCATGATGATGCGGTCACCGAGATTGACAGCCTGTTGCATCGAATGCGTCACCATAAGCGTAGTCAGTTTGTCGCGTTGAATGATGTCGTGTGTCAGGCGAATCACCTGGTCCGCGCTCTTCGGATCAAGCGCCGCTGTATGTTCGTCGAGCAAAAGTAATTCCGGTTTCAACCATGAGGCCATGAGGAGCGTCAGCGCCTGCCGCTGCCCGCCGGACAAACTGCCGATCGCATTGTCCAGGCGATCTTCGAGGCCCATATTGAGCGAGCGTATACGGTCGCGCAAATCGCCAACTCCGCCGCGGCGAACGGCCCATCCGAGGCCGCGGCTTTTGCCGCGTCGCGCCGCCAGCGCCAAATTTTCGGCGATAGACATATTCGGCGCGGTGCCGCTGAACGGATTTTGAAACACGCGTCCGATTAACTTGGCCCTCTTGTGCTCAGGCCATTTTGTAATGGTGTGGCCGGCAAGCTCGATGCTTCCCGTATCGACGATGAATGAACCGGCGACCGCATTGAGCATCGTCGACTTACCAGACCCATTTGTTCCAATAATGATCAGGAAAGAACCGGCCTGCAGGTGCAGTGAAACATCGGAAAGCGCCCGAACCTCGTTCGCGCTCCCAGGATTGAATGTTTTGTAGATCCGGTTGATCTGCAGCACGGGAATCAGGCCTCCTTTGCCATAGCAACGCGCGATGCCGACGCGCGAAGCCGGCGCATGAGGTTCGGCACTACGAGAGCCGCGAAGACAAACACCGCGGTAATCAGCTTGAGATCATTCGGATTAAGTCCCCAGCGCAAAGCAATGGCTACCAGCAGACGAAAAAGGACAGATCCCATGATCGTGCCGGCAATGAGCAGTCCGACAGCACGCGATCCAACAAGCGCCTCACCGATGATTACACTGGCGAGCCCCAGAACGACGATGCCGACGCCCATTTGCACATCCGCGAAACCCTGATACTGCGCGATCAAAGCGCCGCTCAAGGCGATCAGTCCATTGGACAACGCCAAACCGAAGATGGTCACCGCATCCACGCTCACTCCCAATGCGCGAATCATTTGAGGATTGTCGCCCGTTGCCCTCATAGCTGTGCCCAAGTTCGTACGAAAAAACATGTACAGCAGGATGCATGTGAAAATTATGAAGAACAACACGCTGAGCAGCATGGACAGATCCCGCACGCCCACATCCCATCCGGCGACGTTGATATCCGTAGTGCCACCGAATATTTTCCCCCAAACTCTTCCGCGCGCGTTGCGAGCGTCGTTTCGTTAAGCAAGGGAAGATTGCTTTTGCCCATGACATGAAGATTGATGGAATACAGGGCGGTCATCACCAGAATGCCGCTCAACAGCTCATTGATTTTGCATTTTGTAGCCAGCACGCCTGTGACGGCCCCTGCAACCATTCCTGCTGCCGCCCCGGCAAGGGTGGAAATTACGGCGCCGTGTCCGCTGACCAAAAGCGCCGCCGCGACAGATGCACCGAGAGTGACGGATCCCTCCGCCGTGATATCAGGTATGTTGAAAATTCGGAAACTTAAGTACACACCGAGGGCCAGCAACCCAAGTATCAGTCCCAGTGTGAAAGCCCCAATCAGCAGTGTCATGCCGTGTGTCCCCTCATGCTCGTGAAATCGTCTGAAGTGGCCCCGCCCAACACGCTCCACGCACCAGATCGCTTTCGCCCACACCTTCAAAGGGCCGAGTGTCTGCCATCAGATGCATGACGCTTCCAGGAGTCGACGCAGCAAGAATGTCCGCGACCGTTTTTCCAAACGGCAATTCTCCTCGTTGCACTGGCCGGTACGGGAAAAGCGCCGCGTGTACGTGCGCCTGTGTCGATGTGCCGACTTTCATAGGACGCAAAAGTGCTGCGGCTTCGCCCGGAACTTTGCGAGAGGCTACTCCAACGAGAAGTGCCAGACTGCGCTCGCCTGCGCGTTCAGTTGTGAAAGACAATGAGTCACGAATGCCAGGCAGCTCGAGAGAAACCGCAACTTCAGTTGGTGACCTGCGCAAGGTAGCGCCCACCAACCCCGCGACCTCCGCGAGAACCACAAACGCTGCCGTTTCGGCTTCGGTAATTTCAATCAGCGTATCGACCAGGTCCGAAAGACCGATCTTGCCAGGACCTTCGACTGCGGAATCAAATCGCGCCATCAAAGAAAATTCGCCGGCACCGACGATGCCGTAAAGCGCCTCGACACGCGGAACAAGCACACCCTCTTCCATCATGTAATCTGGAATCGCATGCGGATCATTCGTCGGCAGCGTGATCGCACAGCCTCCTGCGGCCAGAAACTCACCGAACCGGTTTCGGCAATCGGCAAAACCTTCGCCAAAAGCGCCAAGCCCGAGACCGAATGAACCGCTGGCAAAATTCAGCGGCCGGCAGTCGGCTTCCTGGAATCCAGTTAGCAGACGCTCGGGGTGGCCTATTACGGAGCAGGAAAGCGGCGCGGAAATATTCTGCGGATAAATCTGAAATGCCGCGCCTTTCCGGTTCAACTCTGTGGCGGATTTCGCCGCAACGTGAGTCACACTTTCTGCAATTGTGATGAAAAAGAAATCCGCCAACCCCACGGTTTTAAGAATGGCGCGAGTCGTATCGCTCGGATTGATGATGGAAAGGCTGCCGTTAACAGATTTCAGGCGTTTGTAGTGGGTAACCAAGACTCGGATTCCCAGTGAACTGATGTAATCCACACCGGAAAAATTGAGTACGATCTTATGTGAGCCCGAACGTATCGCGTTTTCGATCGTGTTGCCCACATGATCGGCCCACGTAGCGTCAAATCGCCCCGTGAGCCGCAACTCAAGCAGGTCAGCTTCGGGATGCTGAGTGATTTCCATCAGCGAATCACCCTGCTGGCCTTGGATATCAAGTCCGGTGGGATCCGGATTTTGTAAGTATCCGCAACTTTTAGGTTCACTATGTAGCTTATTTTAGTAACCGACATAAAGGGGATATCCGCGGTTCGTTCGCCGCGCAGCACTCGCGCCGCCAACATGCCTGACTCGAACCCATTATCGGAATAATCGCGCGCCACAACGAGCAAAGGTCCCATATCCGCGCTTGCAGTCGAGTAGGAAATCACTGGAAGGTGGGCCCTCCTGGCGGCTTCCATGAGGGCCGGAAACCCGGAGGCAATCAGGTTGTCGCTGATTTGAGTGATCACATCGACATGACGACTTGCAAGCGTGCTGGCCGCATCGCCGACGTCTCCGCTACTGGTTATGCCAATCGCTTCGAATTCCAGCCCCGCCAGCTTGGTCGCTTTTTCGAGTTTTTCCTTGTCATATACGGAATTAATTTCCGCCGGCGTGAATAGGGTTCCAATGCGGCGCGCGTTCGGCAAACACACTTTCAGCGCTGCCAACATTTCATTTACAGGCTGATCAAGGTACGACCCGGTGACAAATGGCAAGTGGTCATTGTCACTCTTCCCTGCCGCAACGATGAAGGGGTTCGAAACCATCGTGAAAACGATTGGTGTGCCCCGCCCCCGCATGAGCGCGCTCTGCAGTGCGGGGGTACTGGACGCGATCATCAAGTCCGAATGCTGCGTGACAGCGTTATCAATGATACTGCTCAGCGTCGCCACATCCCCTTGAGCGGCGTGGCGACGGAGTTCGAAATCTATCCCCTGCGTAAGGCCCGCTTTCGCCAGCCCTGCCATCACACCAGCGCGGGTGAGCTCTGCGTTTGGAGTGTCGATGTACTCGATTAGATCCACCGACATCTTTCGCTCAAGCCGGCCCACCTTCGCGGCGCCTTTTCCCGTGTCCGCCGTGGAAGCACGGGATTGATCCTTTGTATGAATCCCTGAATCGTCCATCACCAGATTGGCGCGCTGCAGGACGGCATCCGATATTTCCCAGTGATCCCGAAGCCCTTTCAGTGCTACACGACTGACTTCCAGCCGCACAGGCACCACGTTCTCAACCGGAATCTGCGAAGGTGCGCGGCCATCCAGAACATCTGCCGCCAGCATACCCTCTGTGTGACCTAGTCCGAGATAATCCGCGCCAAGATCAAAGAGCGTCCCTCTCTTGACGTTACCCGGCAGCGAGGTAAACACTGGAATTCGCGCGCGCTTCGCTGCGCTGATGAGAGCATCTATTCCGAGCGTGACTGTCTGGTCCGGGCTTACCCAAATGGCTTCCACGCCGCGCGATACTAGTGAACCGGCAGCTTCTCCCACAGAAGTCGAGTTCTCCGCGTTGGCTTCAACCAGCTCAATCCCCAGCTGTGAGGAAATGGCTTTCGCGAGTTTTGTGGCGGCAACCGAATTTGCCTCGGTCGGATTCCACACCAGTCCAACCCGCTTTAAATCCGGCCGCAATTGCTTGGCAAGCTTAAAGGCGTCCTCCACCGGGGGCAGGCTGCCAAATCCTGTCATGTAGGGAGGATGATCACTGTGATTCATGCTGCTTATACCAATTCCTGCCGAGTAGGGGTCGCTGACTATCCCGAACACGTGCCGCCTGGGTGGGCTTGCGAAGCGGTTGGCATTCGCAATTGTTTGCATCGTGACGGTCGACATTGAAATGATCAGATCGTAATCCGCGCTTGTGACTTCTTTGGCAATCGCGTTCGCGGTGGACATATCGCCCTGGGCGTTGTACCGGCGAAGGCGCATGCGGGCGCCATCCACATAACCTCGCTCTTTCAGCGCCTCGATGAGGCCCGTAGCTGCATCTTCGAGCACCGCGATCGAGGTGTGTTGTACGAGTGCGACCCGCAAAGGATGCGCCGACTCTTCCACTTGTCTTGCAGCATTACGATTCCGCGAACCCAAATCCGAATACAGTAAAATGGCTGCCGCTCCAGCGATCAGCAGCAGACCAAGACCCACACTTTTGATAGTCGCAATAAGTTGTTTCACTGGCTTCATTTTAGTTACTGAATAATGTGCTTAGATCCCCACAACAATCCAATCTGATTCAGAGGGCCATGAGGAAGGCAAGTCCCATGCTTGAAATATATTTCAGGCCAGAGCAGTCCACAGTTACTCGCCTATAGGCCGAGACAGCTGCCACGTGTTTCGGACTTAATATGCATACTGCTCGCGGGATCCACATCCTACAACAGAATTTGAAGCCAATGCCGTATTTCTCGTCACTCTCTGGCCAGACGTCGCACGTAGCTGAACAAAAACAGAATCGACAAATAGCTGAAGTAATGAGCCAGGTTCTTGCCTGTATAGGTCTGCAGATATTCACAATCAGTTTTAGGGCATCCGCTTTGTCAGTGTGATCCGGTTCGTATTGCCGCGCCTCTCATAAGACATGTTGTCCGCCAATTCCCGCAACATATGAATCCCAAGGCCACCTACGGACCTGTCCTCAATCGGCCCAGACGTATCTGGAGGCGGCACTACGAACGGGTCAAACGCGCGGCCGTCGTCAACCACCGTAATCGTCAGCGTGTGATTTGCCACGGAAAGCTCGATGTCGATTCCGTGTTCCGTGGAGTCGTCATACCCGTACTTGATGCAGTTTGTAACAAGTTCTTCAATCGTGAGGCTGGCGAAAAACATCGCATCCGGCGAAATCTCCTGCGTGGCCAGCCATGTTTCGGCGGCCTCATTGGCCGGGGCGATGGCGTCGCCTTTGCTCCGTACATGTAATATGAAAGATCCACTCACGCCCATCACTCCTCGCCGTGCTATTGGCGGCTAGGATGTTAGTGAACCGACACCGCCTGACGCAACAACCGATTGTTCGCCACCAATCACGGCGTTGAGATTTAGTCGATTCTGGGCATGTTTCGAATTATTTTGGCTGGATACGTAGTGTGCGTGAGAACTCGGAATTGGTTTATGTGGCGCCCGCCTTCAGGCGGGCATCTGCTTGATTCCAAAATGCTCGCCTGAAGGCGGGCGCTACATGAAGATCGCAATTTGTAGTTGTCATGCACACTCTTAAGGGCAATGGCTGGCACAAGAAAGCTCTGACATTTTATCCCTCATGCCTAACGCGTTACCTGAAGCGATCTCCGAAGGGAAATTCGTTGCGTCGAGGTCACGAAAACCTTACGATGCGCGAGACCGTGAAGCAAACCACGAATTCCGCATCATGCATTCGCGGACCGCTTCAGTGGGAGGGTCGGGATGTACGCAAAAGGAAGAAAACTTGCATTCGCCATTTTAGCAGCAGCCGTTTTAGGGGCTGCGGCGCAGGCACAGACATCACCGAGGCCTGCACCGGGGCGCTCGTTTGCGCAATGGGACAAGATCCAGATTTCGGTGACGGCCAAGCTGGCGCCGAACCTTTACATCCTGCAGGGTTCGCCCGATCTTGACACGAACCATCCCGACGCAGCTGGCGGCAGGATCGCCGTGCTCTTCGGCCCTGACGGTATCCTGATGGTCGACTCCCAGGACGAGGAGCTGCACGAAAAGGTTCTACAAACGATCAGAACATTCAGCACCGCGCCCATTCGAATTCTGGTCAACTCGCACATCCATTCTGATCACACGGGCGGCAATCCTTTCTTCGCCAAGCAAGGCGCTTTGATCTTCTCGCGAGAAGAACTGCGCGAAGAAATGCTGCACCCACCCCTCCAGGGCAACGGTACCCCTGCACCCGCGCCCGATCCGGCTGGAGTTCCCGTCATGACCTATCCGTTGGGCACGCCGGGCGCACCCGCTGTAACGATCCACATGGACGGAGAAGTGGTCGATTTTATTCCAGTTCCAGCATCCCATACCGGCGGTGACACGGTCATCCGGTTCCAGCACGCGAACGCAATCTACATCGGCGATTTCTACCGCAATTTCGGTTATCCCTTCGCCGATCAGGCCAATGGTGGCTCGATCAGGGGCATGATCACCGCGATCGACTTGATCGCGAAAACAGCCGGTCCCGACACGACGCTCATCACTGGTCACGGCACGCTGGTCAAGAAGGCTGACTTGCTTCCCTATCGCGCAATGGTCGTCGATATTCTGGCAAAGGCGAAGGAGTTAGTTGATCAGGGCAAATCGTTGGACGATATTCTAGCCGCGAACCTGACCGCTCCGTATGACGCGACGACGAAGGGTGACACGCCAGCGAGCAAAAACCGGTTCATCACCGAAGTCTATAACGAGGTAAGGGGCAAATAGAACGTAATCTCCGATTGGCATGGTAGTCAGAAACTTCCAGTTCGCTTATCGGATTCTTCAATCAAGATGCGCGGGATATGCGTGAGCTGTCGGATGGAAATACACGCCAACTTCCAGCGAATTATCACCGCTCCTGTTAAGTCCATCGGGATTGTCCTATGAGTCTTTGAGGTCTTGATTCTAGAGTCTCTGCGGGCAGAAACGTTGAAGCACTGGTCCGCCGGGTTGCTGGTGCAAAGCAAAGTATTTTGGGAGCAGGTTTGTTTTGGGGCATGTCCTGGGATGACTTTCGTATTGCCCGTCATCCAGGAATTGAGCGCCGGCAGATGGCAGAATTGACCCTCGATCGGAAATTGCAAGTGGCACGACAAAGGCGCACAGGAAATGCAGAGTTTAGAACTAGTTGGAGCTTGTGACTAGCCGGATGCGCCCGCTAAAAATGCGCGTTTGCCCGCCAGCGTAGGTTAAGAAGTCAGGCGCGTCAACCCGATTGACCACCCGGTCCGGGTTATTATGCTCGGTAATGTTGGTGCTGGAAATCCGGATGGCCCACTCATGGCCGCGGAAGTGAAACCGCTTCTCCAAGCCGAGGTCGAGGCTGATGTAAGCTGGAAACCGCAAGGAATTTGCCGCGCCCACCAGTTGCTGCTCTACGTTAATCGCGCTGAACGGGAAGCCCGTGTGGTATTCAAAAAAACCGCTCAGGAACAGTTGCCAAATGGGTAGAGGCGTCCACCCAGTTGAAATAATGCGGTGCCGAGCATCCCAAGGCAGAGGGCCCGATTGCTGCGCGGAGAAGATCAGTTGTGTCAGCGATGGGTCCAGCACCTGGGTCGAGCTTGAGCGCGAAACCGTATAGTCAATTTTGATTTGTGCTTTGTCGCTGAACGAGTGATGCAACCATATTTCCCCGGCAACATAGCTATCGCTCCTATGGTTTGCAAGAGTAAATGTTGCAGGAGCAGTTGTCAGTTCGTAAGCAAATCCTTGGTGCACCTCGCGCATCAGGAAGGAAGCTCCGACAAATGTACGACTCGACACTTTTTCTTCCCATTCGGCCATGGTGTTATAAGAGCGCGGCTGCACGAGCCTGCCCAGTGGAGCATTAAAAGTAGTTACAATCGGCGGCCCGACCGGCGCCGTGCCCGCCGAGTTGTAAAACTGGTCGTTTCTTTGCTGATCGAAGCCCTGGCTGAAAATGGAAAGATTGAGCGGTTGGTAATGCACTCCCCATGCCAGTGTAAATTTCATATTGCCTTCTCGAGCTGGCACCCAATTCAAAGCGAAGCGAGGCTCCACCAAACTTCGCTGAATCAGTCGATCCCAATCGACTCGCACGCCGGCGGAAAAAGCCAGCGGCGTGAACGGCCTCCAGTGGTCCTGTACGTATCCGCCTACTTGAGTGTTGGCCATATGGAGTGACGCCGGCCCGGAGAAGGTGGCTTGGTCAAGCAAGGTGTTGGCGGCGCTCACATATTCGATTTCGCTGCGCGCGGCGTTCTGCGAAAAATTCAGACCAGCCAGATTCCAACCTTCGGAAATAGTGTGCTCGCCAAACCAATGCAATTGGCTTGTCGTGATGTTCCCGAACCATTGGAGACGCTGCGAATCTTGCCGCAGGCTTTGAAAGTAGTTTCCTGAACTGCTCGAAGGTGCGACTACGTAGGTCGAGTCTCCGTTTGGTGTGTTCCTGGCGATTCCGGTATCGAAAGCCGCTCCAGTTTCAAATAGCGTGTGGCCGATCCATATTTGATCTTTCAGCGAGATGAAGTAGCGGTGAGATTCGGAATCCGTGGTGGTGGATGCGGGAGAATACGCTCCCAGACCCTGGCGCGCGTCGCTTGCCCTGTTGTAGAGAAAACTCGCGTGCAGAGTGTTGGTCGACGAAAGGTTGATATCGCCGCGCAAAAGATTGTCGTCTGACCACTGAACCTCGCCGTTTTGCCCGTTGGGCAGTTCTGTGACCAAGTGAAAGATGCGCTGGGAGCTCAGCGCCTCGGAGAACCATGCCTTCCCTTTTTTGAGCGGACCGGAAACCGTAACCCGTGGCGTCCAAATTCCAAATTTGACTCCGCGTTGGAAGTTCAATCCCGGCACGAAATTCGTGATACCGAAGCGCAATCGATCATCTCCAGACTGCGTATTGATTTCCAGTACGCCCGCGCTGGCGTGCGAATACTCAGCTCCGTAGCCTCCTGTTTCGGAGGAGACGCCCTGCACTGCATCCACATTCACGCGTGAATCAAATGCGCCTGTGCCGGGATTGTTGATTTCGAAGCCGTCCAGCAACACCTCCGTCTGGCCCTGACGCGCTCCGGCGATGTGCAATCTTCCGGCGGCATCGATCACTGCCTGAGGCATGATCACCAGGTTTTTTTGGAGATCATTGCTGGGTGGAGTAGGCGTATCGAGGATCTCATGCTGAACTAGAGTCTCCTGGTGGCTGGTGGTATCAGAGTCGATCTGTATGGGAGGCGACTGCACGTTGATGCTCTGTTCAAACTCTTTTTCGTGGTTCAACGTGAAGGTGATTTCATTCACGCCGGCCGCCAGGTCCACGGATCTGTCGTCGATCCGAAAAAAACCGGGCTTGCTTAGCTTCAGGTGCACGGTACTGGCGGCCGCAAACGCAATTACGAATCGGCCCGCGGCATCGGTGTACACGGGCCCCGCACCGGGTGCACTGCCAGACTCCGCGATTTCGACGCGAGCGATAGGTTGTGAGTCTTCGTCCACAACTTGCCCGTGCAATTCAGCCGACGGATTTTGCGAATAGGACGGGATACAGGCGAGGGCATACACGATCGCAACTGCCGTTGCAAAAACGGGCAGTCGCGTGCGGTTTAAAGACATGAAGGTCTGCGGCACGCTAAATTCTCGACGAATACTTTGACTCTATGCTAGCCAAGCTAGGTGTGAACCTGCGATTCCGATATGCGCGTCTGAAATAAGTATAACGCATCCCACCTCCACGACAGTAAGCGGTGGGTCCTGAGATAACGCGCGGTTTGCCCCTCATCCAGGATTAATCGAGAGAGTGCACCTCCGAATGCCCAGGGTTTTCGGACTCATACAGCCGTGGCGATGTAGTCTCTTCCCTCTCCCACTTGCTGTCTCCACATTGCGTAGTAGAGACCTCTTTTCGCGAGAAGTTCGTCGTGCCGGCCACTCTCCACGATTCGTCCCCGCTCGAGGACGTAAATACAATTGGCGTGCAGGACTGTCGAAAGACGGTGAGCTATCAAAATGGTGATTGCATCACGGCTGGCTGCAACCTCGCGTATCGTCTGGCTTATTTCTTCCTCGGTCAGCGAGTCCAGCGACGAAGTGGCCTCGTCAAATACCAGCAATTCCGGCCGGCGCAGCAACGCGCGGGCGATGGACAATCGTTGCTTTTCGCCTCCCGACACCTTCACGCCGCCTTCCCCGATCATTGTGTCCAATCCACGATCGGCACGCATCAAGAGGCCGCCCGCGGATGCCTGCTGCAATACCTCGAAACATTCCTGGTCGGTCGCATCGGGCCGCACGAATCGCAGATTCTCCCGAATGGATCCAGAGAACAGCTGCGTGTCTTGCGTCACGAATCCAAGGCGCTCGCGAAGATCTTCGATGGCGATCTGATCCTCCGAAGTGCCGTTGTAGTAGATATGGCCTGTCTTCGGACCGTAGAGACCGACGAGCAGTTTCACAAGCGTCGTCTTGCCCGCACCGGACGGCCCGACAAACGCGATCGTCTCGCCCCGGTTGATGCTGAAAGTGATCCCGCACAGAGCAGGAGATGAGGCGGATAAATGTTGGAAAGAGACATCTTCAAACCGAAGGGTATCGAGCGAGGCCAATGCAACTGGATGTTCGGGCTTGGACTGCACCGGCAACTTGAGGATTTCCTCAAAATTCTCGAGCGACGCCTCCGTTTCACGGTAGGCATTGATCATGTTACCTAGTTCCTGCAAGGGACCAAAAATGAAAAACGAATAGATGAATAGCGAAAAGAATTGTCCGATCGTGATGCGTTGCGTGAAGATCAGGTAGAGCATCAGAAACATAATCGAAGTGCGCAAGAAATTTACGCAGGTGCCTTGTATGAAACTCAAGCTGCGCAGGTAGCGTACTTTCTGCAGTTCCAGTTTGAGAATCTTGTCCGTGGTGCCATTGAGCCGTTGAATTTCTTGCTGAGCAAGTCCCAGACTCTTCACCAGTTCAATATTTCGTAGCGACTCCGTTGTGGCGCCTGCCAGCGCGGTGGTCTCGGCCACGATGCGCCTTTGCACGATCTTGATCTTCCGGCTCAGCACGGAACTCAAGCCCCCGAGCAGGGGAACTGTGAGCAGATAGGCGGGGGCCACGGACCAATGCACACGCGTCGAATAGACCATCACAAACACCAATCCGATGAGCGTCGTAAACAGAAGATTCACGACCAAAGCGATGAACTTTTCAACGTCGGTGCGAACCCGCTGTAGTTTGCCGAGAGTCTCGCCGCTTCGTTGGTCTTCAAACAGAGTGTATGGAAGTTCCAGCGAGTGCCGGATGCCGTCGGTATAGATGCGAGCGCCGACCTTCTGCGTAATTACATTTACGAAATAGTCTTGGAAATTCTTGGCAATGCGCGATACGAGGGCCACTCCAATGACTCCAGCCAGCAGGACGCTCACGCCTCTTATGAATTGCGGGCTTGAGTATTCGCGATACCGGGTTGCATAGGAATCGATGATGTGTCGGAAGATGAGCGGGTCAAGCAGAGAAAACACCTGGTTGATTGTGGCCAACACCAGCGCAATGGCCACTAATGACCAATAATTCCTGAGATATTGATAAAGGATCTTCATAGCAGCGAAATCCGCCTCCAGATTGATCCTCCATTCTAGCCTGATTGGCAAATCCAAGCCCCGCAGATCGCAAGAAACCAACAATTTCGAATGTTGTAGCGATTGCAGGCGGCGGCACGGTTGATATTTTTGATAACAAGATCGTGGATGTAGTCCGAACTGGACAGAGGCTGTAGCGCCGATCGGCAAACTTCTGGGCCTTTGTTTACGGCCTGTCTCCTGGTCGAGTGGCAGTACCAAGCGTCGCATTCCAAGTCTCACTCATTTAATTCGCTGCCCTTGGAAAATAAACTCTCTCACTCACCGTGGTACAAAAACTCGGTCTTGTCAGAATTGATGCGTCAGACTGCCCAGGAATGATATGAAAGCGCCAAAGCGAGACTACCATGAACACCTTTCATCGTCACTCTGAGGCAGGAGTCCGAAGTATCGTATTTTCCTTCTAAAGTTCATTCAGCTTTAGCGGATAGGTCCCCCATAGGAGGAACTATGGCCAAAGATCAGGTAACTCCCGCCGCACGGTATGTCCGCATGTCCACCGAGCAGCAGTATTCACTTAAAAACTAGTTTGCTTCGATCCAAGAGTATGCGGAATTGCAGGGTTTTGAGGTCGTGCGCACTTTTTCTGACGAAGCAAGGAGTGGACTGATTTTAAGGCAAAGGAAGGGACTCCACCAATTTTTAGATGACGTTATTACGGGAACTGCCGTTATTCAACACGACACATAATTGAATCGTGTAATGTTTTGGATAGTTCCTGACCCATATTGGCCATACCCTATAGTGACACGGATGCAGCTGAGATCACCACGCCCCCCACACGCGGTAAGTTGAGTGGCGTTCGGTTGATTTTCAGGCAATCTAACCCGGTGAAAAAAACAAGACTTCGCTCTGAACGCACGCGGAGGGATCCCCAATGACGGTTCGACGAAAGACCTTTCTCATTATAGGCATCACTTGTGTAGGGTTGGTGATCGTGCTCTACATTGCCTCCCGATCTTTCCTTCTGGGCGGATTCGTCAAGCTAGAGCAGGCGAGCGCCCGCGAAAACGTGCAGAGGGTCTTAAACGCACTGGACCAGGACCTCGGCGCAGTGGACCGATTCACCTATGATCGCGCAGCAACGGATGAGACATACAATTTCATGGAAAGTCCAAACAAGGAGTTCGTACAATCGTTGTTCGGTAAGGATTCTACTGGTACACCAGCGACGCGTCGATTCAACTTTGTCGTATTGATGGACGCCGCCGGACACATCGTTGCTTCAAGAGGCCGTGATATTGCCACGAATACCCTCGTTGAAATTCCAGGAAGCCTTAAGATTCACGTCTCTCTGGCGGATACTCTTTTCAATTTTCCTGCGAACACAAACAAAGTTAGCGGAGTGCTGATGCTTCCCGAAGGGCCTTTACTCGTCGTCACCCGTCCCATTGTAAAAACAAATGGGGAAG
The DNA here is from genome assembly GCA_963825365.1 of uncultured Acidobacteriota bacterium. Lineage (GTDB taxonomy): Bacteria > Acidobacteriota > Terriglobia > Acidiferrales > UBA7541 > Palsa-360. The sequence goes on from CAWGSV010000006.1 coordinate 203,033, forward strand.
GACCCATACGCGGCGCATTACTGACGGCGCGCTACCTCGAATCGGGTGGGGACCTTCGTGCACTGGAAAAGACCACTAATTTCTCTCTTTCCGTACTCAGGGTCGATGCGGAACAACTTCCGGTCGATTTTGAGGAAGCCCGCTCGCACTTGTCCGAAGCGGGAACGACTTATGTCCGCCCCATAAACGAACATCTCCTGGGCGGCTACACTTTGCTCAATGATATTTATGGGAAGCCTGCATTGATTCTTAGAGCAGAAATGCCGCGAGTCATCTATCAGCAGGGCCGTCTAAGCCAATTATATTTCGTGGGAGCACTGCTCATCGCGGGAATCGTATTTGGGGGTGTCGTTCAACTTCTGCTTGAAAAGTCGGTAGTTTCGAGGCTCAGCTCACTGAATAATAGTGTGAGAAGAATTGCGAACAGCGGCGATTCATCGGCCCGAATTGAATCTGAAGGCAGCGACGAGATTGCAAATCTTGGCGAGGCGATCAACCGTATGCTCGGATCGTTTCAGCTTTCGCAAAAACAGAAACATCAGGTGGAAGAACGATACCAAGCCTTCATGAATAACATACCAGCGATTGCTTTAATCAAGGATAGTCAGAGCCGCATCCTCTATATAAATGAGCCCATGTCCAGAACATACAACATCAAGCTGGAAGATGTGAAAGGACAGGTTCTAGCTAGCTGGATTCCCGAAGAAATCGCCAAGAAGATTCGCAGCAACGACCAGGAAGTGCTTTCAACGAAACGCGTAATGCAATTCGAGGAGGTTATCCCTACTCCGGACGGAGTCCTTCACAATTGGCTGAATCTGAGATTCCCCCTCGATGGACCAGATGGTGAGTCATTGGTTGGAACAATTGGCATCGACATCACGGAGCGGAAGCAGGTTGAAGCTGCCCTTCAGGATGCCAAAGAGATGGCCGAAGCCGCCAATCAGGCAAAGAGTGAATTCCTGGCGAACATGAGCCACGAGATCCGAACCCCGCTGAATGGTGTGGTAGGAATGACCGACTTAGCGCTAGGGACTGACCTTACTTCGGAGCAGCGGGAGTACCTTGACACCGTGAAGTTGTCGGCGGATGCGCTGTTGACAGTGATTAACGACATTCTGGATTTCTCTAAGATCGAAGCCGGAAAAATCGACTTGGAAACTATCGATTTCAATCTGCGCGACCATTTGGAAGCCACCCTGAAGACGCTTGCTTTTCGGGCCGACGAAAAGGGACTGGAACTGTTGTGCGAAGTGGTACCCGAGGTTCCGGAAATGGTCCGGGGGGATTCCAACCGACTGCGCCAAATCGTTGTGAACCTCGTTGGCAACGCCATCAAGTTCACTAATGAGGGGGAAGTTGCATTGAAAGTTCGAGTCGATTCAGAGGAACATGGCGATCATGTCATGCATTTCATAGTCTCGGACTCGGGTGTCGGGATTTCACCGGAGAAACTAGAGTTAGTCTTCCAACCGTTTTCCCAAGCGGATAGTTCAACGACGAGAAAATACGGCGGAACCGGGCTGGGGCTGTCGATTTCGGCGCGCCTAGTGGAGATGATGGGCGGAAAAATATGGGTCGAAAGCAAAGTCGGACGAGGATCCGAGTTCCACTTTACGGCGCGGCTGGGAACCTCAGAGAAGGCGATCGAGATCGGGACGATCGCCCCTCCAGAAATTTTGCGCGGCGTCAAAGTCTTGGTGGCAGACGACAACCGTACGAACCGCCGGATTCTGGAAGGAATGTTGAAGCGTTGGGGGATGAAATCTACATCGGTGGCGGCAGGAGAAGATGCATTAACAGCACTCTTCACGGCCTTGAAAGCTGGAGAGCCGTACGGGTTGGTTCTAACTGACATGCACATGCCAAAGATGGACGGCTTCGGGCTGATCGAACGAATTCGCCAAAGCCCTGAACTATCGGCGGCCATCATCATGATGCTCACTTCGGCGGGCCACCGGGGGGATGCATTGCGTTGTCAGGAACTTGGAGTCGCAGCGTATTTGTTGAAGCCCATCCGCCAATCCGAACTTCGCGAGGCGATTGCCCGAGTGATCGGCGCGAGAGAACAGAGGGACGCAATTCCCCTAATCACTCGCTACTCTCTAGGAGATGCGGCTGAGCCAACGGCAGTCTTGAACGTGCTGGTTGCGGAAGATAATGCCGTGAACCAACGGTTGGCTTCGCGGTTGCTTGAGAAGCGCGGACATCGCGTCACAGTCACGGCCAATGGGCGCGAAGCGGTGGAAGCGATCGCGAATAACAAGTTCGACTTAGTCTTGATGGACATACAGATGCCTAAAATGGATGGGTTTGAGGCAACTGCGATAATACGAGAGAAAGAAATGCACGACGGCGACCATATCCCGATCATCGCATTGACCGCGAATGCCATGAAAGGCGATCGGGAACGATGTCTGGCGTCGGGGATGGATGGGTATCTTTCCAAGCCGATCGCCCCTCAGGAACTCGACGAACTATTGGAGATGTATTTAGCGCGGCGGACAGGTACCGTTCAAGTTCAAGTAAGTATGGAAAAATGTGAATAGATCCCGATGACAAAGTAATCGACGCGCTCGCCTTCGTGCCCAAATTCGAATGGAAAGGAAGAAGACGATGGTGAAAGTCCCGGGTCAGTATGACGACAATCTTAACCGAGCCTCAATCTTGGAACGGCTCGATGGCAGTCAAGAACTATTGAACGAATTGATCCAATTGTTCTCTGGGGAAGCGCCTCAATTGATCAAAGCAATGCGAAACTCGCTCCAGCAGGGTAACATGCCAGAGCTAGAGCGGTCGGCCCATTCGCTGAAAGGGGCTGCGAGCAATTTCTTGGCGCACGAAACGGTGAGCGCTGCCTCGCAGCTTGAAAACGATGCGAAAAACGGGGATTCGAAATCAGCGAAAGCTGGTCTAGTGAATCTTGAAGGAGCCGTCGAACGCTTGCTTCCAGAACTTGCGAATCTGTGTCAGGGATCTCCGAAATGAAAGTCCTCATAGCCGACGACGAATTAATCTCGCGCCGTAAGCTTCAAGCGCTTCTAACTACCTGGGGTTATGACGTTGTTTCAGTGGAGGACGGAAATACTGCTCTTGAAATACTGAAAGCACCGAACGCTCCGCGTGTGGGCCTGCTTGATTGGATGATGCCGGGGAAAAATGGGGTCGATGTGTGCAGCGCCATTCGGCGAGATCGGCCTGAGCCTTACACGTACATGCTCTTACTTACGGCCAAGGATGCGAAGGAAAACATCGTGGAGGGACTCGAATCCGGTGCGGACGATTATCTGATTAAACCTTGGGATCCAGATGAGTTGAGGGCAAGGTTGCGGACCGGACAACGGATCCTTCAATTGGAAGATCGGCTGGTGGAAGCTCGGGAAAATATGCGCTTCAAAGCAACTCACGACCATCTGACTTTTCTCCTCAACCGTGGTGCCATCGTGGATCTGCTGGAACGCGAATTGGTGCGGACTCACCGTGAGAATGGTTGCACGATCGTGATGCTGAGCGATTTGGATCACTTCAAAGTTGTGAATGATACCTATGGCCATTTCGTGGGTGATGAGGTGTTACAAGAAACAGCTCGCCGCCTTCTGGCATCGGTGCGCTCATATGATTTCGTGGGCCGCTACGGCGGAGAAGAGTTCCTCATGGTCTTGAATAATTGCGACACAAGTCAAGCGATGCAGCGGGCCGAGGAGCTTCGCAAAGCGGTGGCGAACAGCCCGATTCAGACCTCATGTGGCCCTTTGTCTGCAACGATGAGCATCGGAGTCCTTTCGAGCAAAGATTGGGATCAATGCAACGCAGCAGAGATCCTTTGCGAAGTGGATGCCGCCCTCTATCGGTCGAAGGCATCAGGCCGCAACCGTAGCGAACTAGCAAGTCCCAATGCCCCGTGCAACACTCCCCTAGTACAACAAAAGTAGACTGAGGTCGCGGTCCAAGCAAAATTATGGTGTGCAGGAGCGAGACGGCGGCTTCTCACTCAAGACGCCGCGAACTGGCGGAGCCAAAGCGTTGGTTATCGGACTCGCGTTTGCGCGATCTCCCGGATGCGCATCCGAAGCGCGGTCCGTGGATCTTTGTGACCGCGAGAGCGGAACGTCCCGCGATTCAACCGGGCTACCCCGCATGCTCGCCGCTCTCTCAGGACCGTCACGTCAGGTCCACGGACGTCGGAGCGTGACGTATATGTCGGAGGACTGGATTGATGGCGAAGTGACTTCACACCGCGGCCCCGATGAGTAGAATGGTCACAGCGTGATTGAACCAGCCGACAATCCTAATCGAAGCTTCGGGGAGGTGGAAGCCTTGAAAATGTGCGATCCTGTAGCCACTATCCAATTTTTGCGGAGCACAGCGCACAAACATCCTGGAACGGAAATTATCGACAGGAGAAAGGGAAAGCCATGAGGAACCACTGTTGGTTATTGATTGCAACTGCGTTTGTATTTGGGACGGCGTGTGGCACCAAGGCGCCGCCTCCTCCGCAGGCGCCCGTTCTTTTGAAGCCCGCCACGATCAAGGACATTATGGATTCCATGGTGGACCCCAGCGGGGATTTCGTGTTTGAGTCGGTCCAGGAGATTTCGGATGAGCACGGGATCACTGAAAAAGCGCCCAAGACCGAAGCGGAATGGGAAGCCGTCCGTCATCATTTGTACGTCCTGATGGAAGCGCCAAATCTGCTGATCATGGAAGGTCGAAAGGCTGCGCGGCCCGAGGATAGGTCCAAGAGTCCCCTGGTTGAAAACCAACCGGAAGAAGTCCAGAGATTGCTGGACGCCGACCGGCCAAGTTTCATCCGCCGCGCTAGGAGACTTCAGGACGCGGCCGCGCTGGCGCTGAAGGCAGTTGATGCGAAAGATAAGGACGCTCTGCTTCGCGCCATAGATGGAATTGACAAGGCCTGCGAGAATTGCCATCTACACTATTGGTATCCGAACGATAAAAGGGCTCAGCAAGCCGCAAAAGAAGATGGGGTCATCGACTAGGCGGCTTCCCAATGTGTATTGGCCTAGTCGCATTCGTTTTGTAGATCGGACGTGCATACCGGCTGTTAGGCAGGAGCTGTTCGCGTTGATGACGCCCGAGGTGTTATTTTGCGCGGTTCTTCAGGCCGTGCGCGATCATTGGCAGTTTGTAGATTGTGGCGGCCGTTTGCTGCGGGCCTTGGCGAATCGGCTGACCGTTCTCATCCTCCGCGCCGCTTCCGACGATGAAGAGGGTCTTCTTGTCCGAACCTGCGAAAGCGACCGAGATGACGTCGCGCGGCGTCGGAATCACTCCAAGATACTTCCCGGTCTTGTCAAATATCTGCACCCCGATGTTGGAGCTCACATATAGACGGCCCTCGGAATCTAAAGATGTGCCGTCACCTGCGCTGCCAGGCAGAAGCTTTGCGAAATCGCGCCGATTGGTGAGCTTGCCAGGTCCCTGCACGTCGAATGCGACGAGAGTACCCCCGTTTGTGACGTAGAGAATCTTATCGTCCAGGCTGAAGACGATGCCGTTGGTGCGGATTTGATCCGCCACTACGGTGACCCCCTTCGGGCTTGCATAATAGAGACAGCCCACCGTGAAATACGCGCCGCCCGTACCGTCGGCGAGGAGATCGTTAGGTCGCACCATCAGCGGTGTGCCATCGGCCCACTTGTCGGCGATAGTCCTACGTTCTGGCGCCAGGAGAGTGATGGCATTCACGATGGAATCTCGGTCCGGTTTGGTAGAGCCAGGCCTTTCCGTTCGGTGCGCACCGTAGAGGCGGCCCTGCCGATCCATGGATAGAGAGCCGATGCCCTTGGCATTCGAAACGACCACGGACGCTTTACCGTTTTCATCAATCTTGAGGATGGAATCGTAGTCTTCTTGCGCCACGAGAACGCTTCCGTCCTTGTCAGGAAGAATGCCGTCGGCGCTGTTGCCCGGGGCTTGCCAGATTTTCGTCCACTGTCCGCCCGCGGCAACCACGCCGGGGATCGCCGTGATGGTCAAGTCGCGCGGGACCGGCTGCGCCGCTGGAACGCGCCCCTGCTGATTCTGTCCGACAGTCCCCGTTCCTAGCGCGCCTCCAGCCTGAGCCGACGGCATGCATGAAGCAGCTTGCGCAGCCGCTCCCTGTGCACGCGCAAGCGCCAGGCCAAAGATGAGCGCCGATGTTGAAAGCCGCAGCACGATGGTAAACACGACATTCAGTCGCAAATGTCCTTCGCATGACGCATATTTTGCTTCTTGCAATCACCGCTTGCTGGCCTTCGTTGTGCCTATCGAGGAATGTTCGGCATCGGCGATGGTTGCATCCGCATCCGCTTTCACGATGTAACCGTTCTTGAGGTTCTTCTCGGTGACTTCTTTGACTTTCGCCACGTATCCAGCATGTGTCGGATACATGGCAGCCAGGCGGGCCTCATCCCACGTTAAGTAGGAGCCCATCAGATTGCAGTTCCGTTCCCCGGTCCCTGCCCCTCCTTCATTCTGTCCCGTGTTGGTCGCTGTGGGCACGGCGTGTTGCGAAAGTTCGATCCCGCCATGCGCATTCCCCAACTCGTCATGAACCACTTCCCAGCGCGGTCCCTGCGGGCGGCGATCCCCTGCTCCAGCTGCGCCATTGTCTGCCGGGGGCGCGGGCGGCAATTGGGTGAGCTCGATGTGCGTCGCCGTGGGCGGCGGAGTGCCGTCCTTGACCCAGCGAGCAGTCTGATCGAGCACGGCGTCCAAAACGTAATATCCGGGAATGCGGCTGAAGGGCGGGTTTATGCAGACGTTGGTGCCAGGTACGTTATCGCCGTTCCCGGATGCTCCATTGCCGGCCCCGCCGCTAATCGTTGCGCCGGTGAGCGAAGGCGACCCCTCCACGGGATCCATTCCCGAAACTCGCAGCCCGAGCCCCGCCAGCATCCGCGAAAATTGCGCGTCCAAATGCGACGTGCCCGCGACTTCCCACTGGCGGTAATTGGCCGTGTCGGGCTGGCGACTATTCGCCTGGCCGGCCACATCGGTTTCATTCAAGAGTTTAAACACCTTAACATCCAGATCCTCCCTTACCTTCCCGCCGCCTCCATGCAGCACCACGGCGTCGTAGACTTTTGGAATCAGCGGATGGACTGAGTGAAAGTAGGTGTACAGGCGCGCGGCCGATTGTGAATGCCCGATAGCAATCAGTCGTGCCGCTTTCAGACCGCCCATGACATCGGTGTTTCCTTTGCCCCGGATGGCCAAGGCCGCAGCAGTAAAGGCATCGTAGGACAGTGAATCGTCATTGATCGTGCCGCCCGCGGTAATATCCAGAGTTGAATAGCGGGTTGGACTCCACTCTTTCAGCGAGTCCACTCCCACCTTTTGATTGGAGACTCCCACCCAGGCATAGCCCGCGTCCAACATGTGCTCGGCCGACTGGAACCAATCGTACTCGCCGTCGTGACCTTGCGAAACGTTGTACCATTCCACCACCACCGCTGCCGTTGAACTTCGCGGCCGACTTCGGACGGCGCACTACGATTCGAATCTTGAAGGGGTGGTTGCCGTCCTTCACGCTGCCCGTCAAGCCAGGGGGCGTGTTGTAGGTGTTGCCCTGGGCGTCGATAAAGAACTCTTCCTCCACGTAGGCATATTTGGCCAGATTCAGCGGGGTCGAGTTGTAAGGATAGCCGTGCGCCGGATCGCGTAAGGGAGTCGTCAAAGCCACCGGCCCGGAGACTTTGATGTTCGACAGTTGCACGCTGGCGCTATCCTGTGCTCGTCCGCCCACGCACAGAATTACCATAAATGAAATAACCGCAAATATATAAGTGCAGCGATCCGCGATGTTATTGAAGGTCATGTCTTCTTCCCCTTCAGAAAGCCGATGATTTGCTCAGATCAATGCCAGATGGTTCCCATGTATCAGTCATCCCCCGGGACATGTCAAGAGCCAAATAAATAACAAAACGGAAAAACTCCAATCGCCGAGAATATTTGCGGCAACCCAGTCAACGGACCTCGCGGCGCTCGCGAAATTTCGTTGGGCTTGAAGATGAGCATCCAGCAAACCGGTACCCGCAGGCCGCTCCAGTTGGCCAGGTAACCGCAGCGACGTCAAAGATCTGTACGATGTTAAGTGAAGGAAGGCGATGTCGTGTGGCCACAAGGGATGTCAAAGAGGACTTCCCATTTAATTAGCTCAACCGGCGTATAATTCTGTATGCTGTGCAACCAGGCCTAAACATATACGAGAGAGCAAAACCAAATGATGCCCAGATTATCGGTTCGTCGGCTGGCCTTCGCGCTTCCGTTTGCGCTGGCCTGTATTTTAACCATATCGCCCACGACCTTCGCGCAGCAACCGAGTGCGCAGCCCACGGGGCGCGGACAACAAGACCCGCAAGGGTTACAGGTGGGACTTGCCGGAAGCTTCGGAGCAAAAACGCCGACATTTGCAGGGCCGCCGGCGGGAATGCAAGCGTTGCCGGTCGATTTGTTTTCGTCGAAAAACTTCTATAAGGATCAGAATCTTTGGTCGGACCAGCGCTATTTCCGGTGCAATACTCCGCGCCAGACTGACGGATATCTGGACTTCGCGGCGCATCGTTTTGCGCAGGGCAACCGCCGTGTCGGCTGCATGGGGCGATTGCACGCTCGATTATCCGCGAGAAAAAATTGTGAGCCCCTATCCTTATAAGACTGCCAAGGAACATTACGAAGCCTTGTTGGCGGCAGCGAAGGCGAAGGGCGGCCCCACCGTCTATACCAAGGCAACCATGCCGGACTGGGATGGGTACTACACGCGGGACCAGCGAGCCGATCATGGCGCGCGAGTGGATTTGGGGAACCGTCAATCAAGTCCCGACAATACTTGTCCTTGCTCACTCCGGAATATCAAAAGCGCATGGTGCAGATGAACTATCACGAGGGCGTGGATAATGCGCCGCAATGGGAAGCTTCGTTCTGTTATCCGGAAGGATTCATGCGCTGGTGGGCGCAGGCGTCGCAAGGCGGAAATTTCCAACTGACGATGACTCCCTGGAACGTTCAGTTCCTGTCCGGCATCGCGGCCAACTTCCTGCGCCAGGTGTTGATCGGAAAACAGCATGTGCAAAAGGTTCCGCAGTGGTACGGAGAGACGGTTGGATTCTGGGACGGAACCACGCTGATCACCTGGACCGCGAATGTGCAAGGCTGGACGCTGTCACACTCCATGTTCGAATTCAGCGACAAGATGGAGACGGTCGAAACCTACAAGCCGGCATACGACGCGAACGGCAAGTTTATCGGACTCGATCACGAGAGCGGTGTTTTACGATCCCGATAGCCTTCGTGCAACCGCTGCACGCGACCTATCGTTTTGTCCGGCAGGCGACACCGGACGATCCGAACCGCCGATTCACTTACATCGAGTGTTTGAGCAATCTGCGGAATACGAATGGCAGGCCAACTCAACTCACCAAGGCCGATCCTCGCTATATCGATTACTACGGCCGGCCGTGGGCGCAGAACTGGGAAAAGTTTTTCGAAGTCGGCTGGGATAAGCCCGCAGGATACTTTGCCCCAGGACGTACTCGATCATTTTCAAGTAAAATGACAAATAATTGAGCGGTTTCAAATGCGAGTTCGATAGCTCGCATTCGCCGCTCGAACGGAGAACAAAATCATGAAAAATCTGCCAATCAGGAGCTGGATGATTGCGGGATTCCTGGCATTCATATCCTTGGGTCTCTGCGTCATTCCTGTTTCCTCGCACCACTCGTTCGCCATGTACGATCAGACTAAGGTCCTGGCGTTGACAGGCGTGGCTCACCAGTTTGTCGCTCAGGCCAACCACGCCGAACTCCACTTCTATTTGATTGCGCCCGACGGCAAACTGACCAAAGACAAAGACGGAAAATTGGTGGATTGGGGCGTCGAAATGGCGGGCGCTGCGGCCATGGCGCAGCAAGGCATTACGGCGGCCTCATTCCCCGCGGGCACGATATTTAGCGTCAAGATGAATCCCCTTAGGGATGGCGGCCCATTTGGATCCCGTGCTGCCGAGTCCGCGATCGCCAAGTGCCCGTGGAAAACGCCACCTGAGCCCGGCAAGACCTGCGACACGGTAAAGGGTAGCGAACTGCTCGGAGGAGCTGCGTTTTAAGTTCTGGGGCCGGGCGCTTTCCGCCGTCGCCAAGTCACCACGTTTGTCGCGTCGGCGATTTGGGCCAGTGGGAACTTAATCCATAACCGGCTCCGCGGCGGCCACCATGCCGTCGCGGTTTTTGAGGCCTGAAATATAATACTGAATTTCCAAATCAAGGGAACCTGACTTGAAACATTTTGCCGAATGGCTCTCCACAACATTTCTTAGCGTCTTCATTCAACAACACAACGGATGGGTAATCCCAGCCATTCAATCCATTCACATTTTGGGCATCGCGGTAATTATAGGGTCCGTGTTCATGATCGATCTCCGCGTCCTGGGATGGGCCGGGATGGATCAAACGCTGCGGCAAACCACAAGCCGGTTTGGGCCTTGGTTGACTGGCGCATTGTGCGTGCAACTGGCGACGGGCGTCTTGATGGTGGTCGGGGAGCCTGTCCGTGAATTGGTGACTTTTTCGTTTTGGTTCAAAATGTCTCTTGTGATCGTTGGGACGCTGATTGCCGCCATCTTCCAAATTACTCTCCGCAACCACGAAAAACTGTGGGAAGAAACGCTCGTTCATCGCAAATCCATTAAGTTCCTGGCGGTGCTTACGTTCCTTATTTGGCTGTGCATTATTGTCTTGGGTCGCCTGATCGCCTACGACCATGTCTGGGGTTCCTGGTCGCCCTCGACGAAAGCCTGATGCAATCGCGACACTGCACTAAATGAATTAGCGATCGATCATCTTCGAAATTTCGCGTTAGCTACGGAAATCTTGATTTACAAACGGCCCAATGGATATCAACGCTCTTCTCAAAGCAATCGAGGCGTCCGGTCTTGCCACCGGGATTCGCGACGCAGTTTGGCTGTTTCCGCTGATCGAATCGGCTCACGTCATTGGCTTGTCATTAGTCTTCGGAACGATCTTGATCATTGACCTTCGCTTGCTGGGAGTTGCCTCAACCCACCGATCGTTCAAGCGGATGTCTTCGGACATCCTGAAGTGGACGTGGGCCGCTTTTGCCCTGACGGTGTTGACCGGGTCGCTCATGTTCATCACAAATGCCAGCGTGTATTATCACAATTTCTATTTCCGGGCGAAGATGCTGATGCTTGTGCTCTCCGGCGTCAATATACTCGTTTTTGAGCTGACCGCCGGCCGGAAGATTCATCGCTGGGATAAGGATCCGTCGGCGCCTCGTGCGGGGAAAGCTGTAGCAGCTTTGTCCCTCGCCATATGGATCAGCATCATTATCATGGGTCGTCTAATCGGCTTTACAACCACCCGGGCCGCCGTGATCGCGCCGCCACCGGCCGGCGTCAATTTCGACGACTTTCTCCAAGCGGCTCCTGCGAACAGTAGCGGAACCCCAACCACACCCACAGATAAAAAGTGAACCGACGCCGCGCTGCGCGGCTGTTCTCGATTCAATTTGCGAAGTGATATAAGCTCTCTCACTTTCCGTGGTACAAAAACTCGGTCCGGTCAGGGCTGGACCAAGGCGAGGGAGCTAGCCAAAGTGGCGCGGCGGGACAGACAGAGGTTCGAGTGTGCACCCTGGGTGCACAAAGCCAGACACCATGCGAGGAATTCAAGCGCGAGGTTTCGACTACCTGACAGGGAAGGAAACGGAGCCGTGGGAGATCCTCTATTTCAAGGCCTACAAAACCCAGTTGCCTGTTATCGAGCAGGCGCTTGAAACAGCGGGTCTGATGCTTGGAACCGACAAGTCGAGAGGTTACTGCCTGGAGATGATCTGTGCGGATTTTCTGGCGGGGGTAAGTTTAGAAACGGGCAACCGTGATGCTCTCTTACCCTGCCTCGCGCGGCTCGTCATTGCTCTTCCGAAGCCGCAACGAAGGCAACTCCTTGAAGAAGCGCAGGCGACGCTTTGAAAGGGATTCGTGCTAATCGTCCCCGCCTGCGACTTAATCCGGTAGAGTATCGCCAGCTCTGCCACGAAGTCCTGGAGCGAGACGGCTGGCGATGCCAATCGTGCGGAAGAATGGAAGATCTTCAAGTCCATCACATTCAGTGGCGGAGCCGCCAGGGTGATGATTCGGCTGAGAATCTCATAGCCCTTTGCGCCAATTGCCACCAAGACGCTCACCGACATTTTTCGCGCCGGCTAGATACCTGAACACTTTAATTGGAGAGAACGAACCTACCGCAATCAGATCCCTGAGTTTCTCAGCTTAAGGGCCGCATTCCGATGATCCGGCATGTTTGGGAATGAGAATTGTGGCATGGGATTTTCTCAGTGCTTCTTATGATCTCTTATCGAGCGTGGCGGCTAACTTTTGCCATTCCATACCATCACTGGAAGGTGGTTCGTCGAATGTGGCAGCCAGTTTGTACCAACCCGCATGTTTAGCGGGTTCGGCTCGCACAATGCGACCGGTGCCAGAAATCTTTATGTCGTTGCCGTCTAGCCCAGCGCCCAGGAGTGTAACTTCCGCTTCGATTGACTGGCCTGCTGCAATATGATGCGGCGCAGGGAAACACAATCCGCTTTTGCTGAGATTCTGTGTTACGAGTGGCGGGGGATCGCTTTGAGGTATACCCCCAACGGCCTTAATTCGGAGAGGCAACCAGGCGATGAACCGTGGGTCGCGACGACGCTCGGACGTGAATGTCACAGCGCGCCACCCGTTCGCGAGCAGCACCGCTTGAGTCCACAAATGTGGGTATGATGTCGATACATAGTTAGATTTCTTAGGATTGGACTTCAATCATCGCGCGACCACCTGGCGTATCAGGCAAGAACTTCCAATTACGATTAAAATTTTCGTCGCGCATCCGGGAAATTGGAATCAACGCTGAGATTGGGAACGCTCAGAGATATCTGATGAGGCTGCTCGGCATCGAAAGCCGAATCCGAAAGCTGCTTAAGAGGTGCATTGATTTCCGGATTTGCTTTAACGGCGTCAACGGACACCTTGCATACAGATCTTTCTGTTTGTTTTGCATTACGCAGGGAGGCTGCCAACTGATCCGCGAGCACCTTGACATTGGGCTCACGGAACATCCCTTCGTGATCCCCAGGAATCGCATAAATTTCGCAAGGGCCGGTGAGCAATTCACGCCACCCTAAGTAAGGATCTCCCGCAGCGGCGATGGGCCAATCCTTACACCGGAAAATCACGGTCGGGCATCCCAAAGGCTTCGGCTTGAATGCACTTGCGGCAACGAAGAGGATCCGTTCCATGTCTTCCGGGCCGACCTGGCGGCCTACAAACGGAAAATGGTGGGACGCGCGCCATGATATTCGTGTTAGCACCTGTTTGAGCTCTACCCACCGACTGCGAGCATAAACTTGGATTTCGCCAATCCTTACCCTAAGCAACTGATTGATGCGAAAACGTAGCCGAATGACCGTCCGCCACGATTCAATGGTGATCCGAGCGCTTGCGATTCGACAAGGGTTCTCAGACTCGAACAGGACAAGTAGTCCCACACTTTGGCCCTGCTCCATCAGTTGGCTCGCGACCGCATAGGCAAATAGTCCATCCGTACAAAAACCACCCAGGTAGTACGGGCCATCTGGCTGCCTCATACGTAGCGATGAAACCAGGTGCTGAGCAAGCTCCTCCATTTGGGAAGGCCATTTCAATAGGTTGGCACATTCTGGCTTTAGGCCGATGCTATAGAACGGCTGATCCGATCCGAGTTGAAGGGACAACGGATTCATTAAAAGTCCTGCCCCCACACAGAAGAATATTGGCTTCTCACCTTCAGGTTGGACAGGCAGGGCGTAGGCGAATCTATTCTGGGCTTCTGCCTGAAGGAGCAGAGCTGCGAGTTGTTCAATGGTGGCTGCGCCAATGAGAGCCTCGACAGGTAATCTCTTATCGAATGTCTCTTCGATTTTGGCGAGCAAGCGGACCGCAAGAAGAGAATCACCTCCCAAGCCGAAAAAGCTGTCTCGTATCCCAATGGGCCTCACATCCAAAAGCTGTTCCCACATTTGCACAAGGACTTTCTGTAAGGTGGTCTGTGGCAGAATTTTCGAGGTGGAAATCTTGCCAGCAGCAACACCCGCGGAGGCCAAAGCCTGCCTGTCAACCTTCCCACTCGGAGTCAGCGGCAATCGGTCCAGGACAAGGTAGCGCGACGGTATCATGAATTTGGGCAGTCTTTGCCGTAGGTACTCGCGCAATTCATCTTCGGAATGTTCCAAACCTGGTTTTCTCACGACAAAAGCTGATAAGTGCTTCTCTCCGCGTTGGTCTGTATGGACCAGGACAACTGCGCTTCGAACTCCCTCGTGGCAACGCAAGCTCGCTTCGATTTCGCCTAATTCGATTCGGAATCCATGAATCTTTACTTGATCGTCGACCCGTCCGAGAAAATCGATATTTCCATCCGCAAGAAAACGGGCCATGTCCCCTGTCTTATAAAGTCGGGCATTGGGCTCACTGATGAAAGGATCAGTAATAAACCTTTGTGCCGTGAGTTCAGGCCGGTTGCGATATCCTCGTGCAACGCCGGGACCGCCCAAATACAGTTCGCCTTCCGTTCCAATGGGAACCGGCTGCAATTTTCGGTCAAGAATAAACGCCTGGGTGTCTCCAATGGGCCGACCAATTGGAATTGAAGTAGCGTTTTCGTCAGGCTTTTTGAGGATTCGATAGGAACATGCAAATACCGTTGCTTCTGTCGGGCCATAGCCGTTGATGATCTCAACACTCGCCAAGGCGTCCCAGGCTCGGTGAATATGTTGAACCGAGAGCGCCTCCCCTCCAACGAGAAGTTGCTCCAGATTTGCGAGCGCGGTTGGTTCCTCATCCACGATTGCGTTGAACAAAGAAGTTGTCAAAAATGCAGTGGTAACTTGATGTTTCCGCAGTACATCGCGGAGCTCGCGCACCAGGGGGATTCGGCCAGGGTAAAGAACGCATCGGCCACCATTTAGCAATGCTCCCCAAATGTCAAAAATCGAACCGTCGAAGGTGAGTGCTGATAACTGGAGAACTGCCTTCGTCGGATCCAGCTTGACATAGTTAACTCCGAACAGAAGTCGCACAATACCGCGATGAGTAACCTCGACGCCCTTAGGTTTGCCAGTCGAACCAGAAGTGTAAATGACGTAGGCGGCGTTTTCGGGAGAGACATGACAATCTGGCACCCTTTGGGGCGTCTCGGAAACTTTTTTAATTCCATCGAGCCGAATTATTTTAGCTTGATTTTCAGGAAGTCGCACCGCAAATTCGCCATCTAAGAGCAAGAACCGAACGTCTCCATCTTGGAGCATGAAAGAAAGCCGATCTTTTGGATACTCGGGGTCCAACGGAAGGCAAGTGCCCCCTGCCTTTAAGACGCCCAACAGACCTATGACGACGGCAATCGACCGCTCTGCGAATATTCCAACTGTCACATTAGGGCCGACTCCGAGCTCGACCAGATTACAAGCCAGCTGATTGGCGCGGCAATTAAGCTCCTTGTAGGTAAGTCTTTCGTCCCTGAAAATGACGGCGCAGGCCTCCGGCGTCTGCTCTGCTTGCATTTCGAATAAGGTATGAATGCAGATGTCCTCGCCGTTAGCAGTTTGCGTTTGAAGTATGTTTTGCGGCATTTGAAAAACAACTCGAGAGATGTTGGCTTTAATAAGTAAGTCCGTGTTTACCGAAACCGACTTGACGATGGCAGGAAACTAATCAATACCTTCTAACGCCCTTTTGGTCCCCGCCGTTTTTAGACCATAAAGGACAGCCCTCGATAGCTCGAACGGACAGGTGGAAGGCATGCCCTTCTCTTATCCTCACGATCAGTAGAGGTCATTCGCAGGTGACTTTAAGCTAGGTCCCTGATGGGATCTCCTAAGCCAAAACGGCTTCATTATAAAGAACTTACGCCACGCGCATCTGGATTCTTTATCCTGGCGACGGCGTTGTTCGTTGCCCTTATCCAGTCAGGATGTTTGGCGTCTGGGAACCTGGGCGTAACTCCAGCAAACGTCTACTTTGGCAGCGTGCCGCTCGGCTCCAGCAGCAGCCAGATCGTTACCATAACGAATTCCGGTGATGCGCCCTTTACAATCACCCAGGCCGCTGTGTCCGGGAAGGGTTTTGAATTAAAGTCACTTTCACTCCCGCTGACATTGGCTGTCGGTCAAAGCACGCAGTTCACAACAACCTTTGTACCTTCTGCCATTGGTACCACTTCGGGAAGCGTGTTGATCACAAAGACTCAGGTAACTTCAACTCAGATTACGAGCGGAAATGCGTCTCCGGCAGTGTCATCTTCCACTCGGCAGGCAACCATCGCGATGACCGGCGCGGGAGTTCCCGTCGTGCCATCGATTACGACCCAACCGGCTAGCCAAACAGTCGTGGCTGGCCAGGCAGCAACATTCCTGGTGGCGGCCACTGGACAGGGGCACCTCACATATCAGTGGCAGAAAAACGGTGCGGCAATCAGTGGCGCGACGTCTGCCACCTACAGCACACCGGCCACGGCCGTTTCAGATAGTGGAGCCAAGTTCACGGTGGTCGTCAGCAACTCAAAGGGCAATGTAACCAGCGATGCCGCAACTCTTACAGTCACTGCCGCCGCCGCGCCTCCTTCGATCACTTCGCAGCCAGCTAGCCAGACGATTGTTGCCGGTAAGACAGCTACCTTTTCCGTTGTCACCTCAGGAGCGGCTCCGCTCAGCTATCAATGGACGAAGAACGGAACGACCCTTAGCGGTGCAACCTCGCCAACATACACGACGCCCGTAACAGCGACGTCAGATAGTGGATCGCAATTCACAGCAATTGTCAGCAATTCGGCAGGCAGTGCGACCAGCAACAGTGCAATTCTTACGGTCACTGCAGCAGTTGTGGCGCCCTCAGTCACCACGCAGCCGACCAGCCAGACGGTTACTGTCGGTCAAACCGCCACGTTCCTGGTGGCAGCTTCAGGAACAGCTCCACTCACCTATCAATGGAAGAAGAATGGAACGGCAATCAGCGGTGCAGTCTCATCTGCCTACATAACCCCGGTCACAATATCAGCGGACAGCGGGTCGCAATTTACTGTTGCAGTCAGCAATTCCGCAGGCAGTGCGACCAGCAATAGTGCAATTCTTACGGTCACCTCAGCAGTCGTGGCGCCCTCAATCACCACGCAGCCGGCCAGCCAGACGGTGACTGTCGGTCAAACGGCTACGTTCCAGGTGGCAGCTTCAGGAACAGCTACACTTACCTACCAATGGCAGAAGAATGGCGCGGTAATCAGCGGTGCGGTCTCATCTGCCTACACGACTCCAATCACAACATCAGCGGACAACGGGTCGCAATTTACTGTCGCAGTCAGCAATTCAAGCGGCACGGTCACCAGCAGCGCCGCAATCCTGACTGTCAAGGCCGCCGGGCAGCTCACCGCCAACCCAGCTAGCCTGTCTTACGGAGACATTACGGTGGGAAGCAACACCATGCTACCCGTCACGCTCACGAACACTGGTGGCACGAGTGTTTCTATCTCGAACGTGACGCTTTCCGGCGCCGGAGTGAGCGTCGCAGGCATTTCCTCTGGTTTGATCATAGCCGCTGGGAATTCAACAGTATTGAACGTGACTTATACTCCGTCCGCCTCCGGAACGCTGAACGGAAGCGTCACGATCGCGAGCAATGCCACTAACCCAACGGCGACGATCTCGCTGGCTGGCGCCGCCGTCCAGCCGGTCTCACATTCGGTGACGCTGGGTTTAGCTCCCAACTCGTCGAACGTCGCGGGCTACAACGTTTATCGATCTTCGACATCGAACGGACCGTACACGAAACTGAATTCCCCACTGGTTACTTCAACGACGTACACGGACACGACCGTAGTTGCCAGCCAAACCTACTTTTATGTCGGAACGTCGGTTGATTCGTCCGGCAACGAAACCGCCTATTCCAGCCAGGTATCGGCCACCATTCCATCGCCCTAGAAATGCCAGGCTCGGACTCCGCACATCTCCGCTTTTTCCTCAAACCATCCTGAGAACGAATTCCTCTGCGCCAAAGCAATAGTTAGGGGCGAGGTTTGCCGACGCGTTGCGCAGTGGCAAACATTAATTCAACACTGTCCATATCTTTGGCTTGGACTTTGCCGGCAGGGATGCGCGTATGCGTGATGTCTTCAAGTTTCAAAAGAATTTCGATCAAAGACATGGAATCAATCAGGCCGGAGGATACCAGAGGGGTTTTCTCGTCGATCTGAAATCCCGGGCGGCGAATCACTTCCTTCACAATGTAGTTGATCATTTGCTCGGCCTCTGGCGTCATTCGTCTAATACTCCTTGGGTGTCAGAGTCCAATTCCGGATGTTCGGAAAGAAGCTTTTTGCGCGTCGTAGAACGCGCGGGCTTGCCGGCGGTACTCTTTATGATCCATTTCGGCGGCTTGATATAAATCGCGCGAACGGCAACTGCGAGTTCACTTTTGACCGCCATTTTAAGCTCACGCTCGATTTCCAGGGCGTTTTTGAGATCTTTATCGTCGTTGACCTCAGCCACAGCGATGATTTCCTGGGTGCCAAGCCTGGAGTTGAAGACGCCGATGGCGATGGCGCGGCCGTCGTGTATTGACGGGTGGCTGGATATAATTTCTTCGATATCCTGAGGATAGATATTTTCGCCGCCGACGATGATGAGATCCTTCTTTCGGCCAATGACGTATAGTTCGCCGTCCCTTTCAAAACCCAAATCGCCGGACCAATATGAGCCGTGGCGCAAGGCTTTGGCGGTGAGGTCGGGACGATTGTAATAGCCGTCAAGCATCGCGTCGCTGTGAATGACGATCTCGCCGACGCTTCCCGAAGGCAGGCGATCGCCATTTTCCGAAATAATGTAAATCTGCGTGCCGGGGAGCCCGGAACCGGAGGATACGAAACAGATCGCGCCGGGTGCGTTGGGCTCTGCCGAGGCCGCTAGATGATTTTTGCGAAGAACGCCGGCATCGACCCAAACTCGAACCGGGCCGGGGCGCCCATTCGTTCCGGATTGGGTGGCGGCAAAAACGGTTTCGGCCATCGCGTAACAGCTTTGTAGCACGTGCGGACGCAAGTGGCAGGATCCAAAGGCCGCGAGGAATTCATCCATGCTGGCGGCGCGAACCGGCTCAGAGCAGTTGATCAGCATGCGCAGAGAAGACAGGTCGCACTGCGATCGTTCTTCTGGGCGTGTGCTGCGTGCAAGAAATTGCAGGGTAAAATTTGGGATCCAGGCTAACGAGCACCGGTAATCGGAAATCAACTTCACCATAGTCCCAGGTTGCATTACCCAATCCGTGGGTGATTGCATGACCACTGGCAAATGGCAGATCAAAGGCAACATGAAACAAGCGATGAGGCCCATGTCGTGATACAGCGGCAACCAGCTGTAAATGCGATCTTCGGAGGTCAGCTGAAGCGCGGATGCAAGATGGTTAATTTGACGGAGAACCGCCGCGTGAGAAAGACCGACTCCTTTTTGCAGGCCAGTTGTCCCCGCAGAATGCTGGATAAAGGCAATCTGATCCGGATCGGGAGCAGCAGTGAATTCAGTTTGCTGCGATGGCAAATCCGCCCCCGTCCTGACGACGGCACATCGATCTCCCGAGCGGATGTGCTCAAGTAATTCCTCCGGAAACGCATCGTCAACAACAACCAGGCGGGCTTTGAGGTTGGCCGACACTCCAGATAACCCGAAACGATACTTTGAAGGATCAACTTTGAAATTCGGATAGGCGAGGATTGACGGGATGGCGTCCAGATACAAAGCGGCCATGAAAACAGCCATCTGCGAAATTCCTTGGGGCATGACAATTATCACAGTGTCGCCGGATATGACGCCATTTCCCCGTAGGTAGGCGGCCTGCGCATAAGCGAGAGCGCGGAAATCACCGAAGGTGACGGCCAGCACTTCCATTTCGTTCTTCCACATAGTTACGAAAGGCGCTGAGGCTGGGGCTGCCTCGAGGGCTTCTGGAATCGTACGAAACGGAATGGAATACTGCCTTGGGTTACCTAGAAGAGCTATTGTTTGGCTCAATTTGCACCGCCCGCCCCTGATTGTGACTTCTCGTGAGCTTGCGATGCCGCCGAGATCTGGGGGGCATCAACATCGCTTCGCGTCGCGAACTCTTCTGCGAGGCGAGAAGCCATCAAACTTGCCCCCGCCGTGGTGAAATGGCAAAAATCTGCAAAATTGTCACGACTTATAGGGATTTCATGAGCCGCGTCGATTAACTGAATGTGTTTTTCCGCGGCAAGACTCCGCATTGCGTCGTTCATGCGGCGCTCCATGTCGATAAACCCGTCGTCGGTCAGCATTGGGTAAAACTTGCGCCAGGAAGTCAGTAGGTCATAATCTGGTTGAACCGGATGCTCCCCAAACGGATTGGCGTGCGTCACCAGGATCGGCTCGACGCCGCGAGACTGCAGCGCGTTGACGAGATTAGCGAGATCTGAACGATACCTCATTACATTTTCTTCCGGCACGCGATCCATAACCGGATACTCGGCGGCGGCAGCGCTGATTTCGCGTTGGCGAAGCCAAGTTTGCACGCGTTCTGGCAAACTGGACTTCAAGGCGGTGCGAGTGCGGTCCGCAATGCGAAGATCGAAACCGCCGGGCCCTTGGTCGGCCGGAACAGCCGCAGTGCCTGGACCAAGCCAAGGCAGCCAGATGTAGCTTGCGGGTGATGGGTAGAGAAAGACGAAACGAGGATGAATTGACTCGACTATTCCAGGGACACGAAGGATAGAGGTGCCAATCGTTTCGCCAGGATAGGCGGCATTGACTACCTGAAAACTATTGTTACCTGAGTGCGCGTTCAAATCGTGCTCGAGCTGGCGCGGATATTCTTCACCATCCGCTTCGTACAAACCGAATGTTTCAGAAGCACCAAGGCAGATGATACGTATCGACCCTTCTTGCAATTCGGGGCCGCGGTAGCCCAGACTATTCAATTGCCATTTCTTGTACCGCGCGCCGGGCCTGCCACGTTGTCCAATCTGATCTCGCTCGTAAAGCCGCGCATTATTGTAGGGGCCCCAAATGGGTGCGCCGTATGCCATGAAATCGTCAAGTCGCGCACACATTTCTGCCGTCAATACAAATAGTACCAAGCCAATGACTATTCGAAGAATGGCGGCGACGCGCTTCATTAGAATTGAAAATAAATGAATTGCTGAGGATCAGCATTATGCAGGACGGCCAGATAGAACATGGCGCCATACAGGGCGAACTTTACTTCGAGAGGCAGCCACAGGCAAATACCTTCGGATTGCTCATACCGGGACTGCAGCAATGCCATCAAAACAAAATATCCGATCGCGAATACGGCAATCAGCACATACAAACTTTGCGGAAGAGAGTGCTGGCCATAACTCATGGGATTTAGCGCCGCACGTGGCCATCGCGAAGGATTGCCGAAGGTCGTTTGCGCGAAAAAAGATCCACCCGAATGAGATGGCTGCAAAGGTAACGGCCCAGGAAACGGGCGTAGCGACATGCGCGGGAAAGGTAAAGCCGGCCCAACGCTGAAATTGTTGCCACTTGCGATGAAGCACCAGTAAAACACCATGGTAAAGACCCCAGATGGCAAACAGAACCGCTCCCTTATGCCACAAGCCAAAAGTGACCATGCACACTACAAGCGCAAAATTGCGCCACCACGGCTCGCGTCGAATGGTCGCCAACGGAAAGAACAAATAGTCGCGGATCCAGAAAGACAATGACATATGCCAGCGTGTCCAGAAGATGGAAGGGGTAGTGGATAGATATGGCCGAGAAAAATTTTCATCCAGGCGAATACCAAAAAGGCGCGCGGCACCAATCGCAATATGACAATACCCGGCAAAGTTGAAAAATAGTTGGAAGCCATAACCGATGGCCAGGGCCCAAACATCGGCACCACTCCACTTGGCGGCGGTTGACGCAAATGCCGCATCGATTCCCTGCCCCGCACGGATGCCCGCACCCATGATTCCAGCCAAGGCCATCATGAAGATGCCCAAAAAGATTCGGTCGATGCCCACATTCAAATCATTCCGACTCGGAGCGAATGGGCTGCGGAATTGCGGCAGCAGATTGCCGAGGCGGCAGATCGGGCCGGAAAGAACCGTCGGCCAAAAAGCCATATAGAGGCAGAACTCAAGAAGTGAAGGATCGATTTCTTCACCTCGATAAATGTCGAAGAGGTAGGAGAGTGCCTGAAAAGTCCAGAAAGAAATTCCAACCGGCAGGGCAATTTGTGCCAAAGACCGGCCAATTGACGAATGCAGCAAACGCTAAAGAAGCGAATCCAGGAAGATATTTATACGTTCCGAGGAATGTCAGGTTGAATGCGATACCAATCCATAGCCGCGCGGCGGTGAGGCGCCGCTTCAACCATATCCCCAGCGCATAATTCACGAGCGAACTAAAAATCAGGAGGCCGAGGAAAGTCAATCCCCAGGTAGCATAGAGAACGTAGCTGGCCAAAAGATAAATGATTTCGCGGACTCGTACAGAGCGCACCAACCAGGCCAAAAACAAGGT
This sequence comes from uncultured Acidobacteriota bacterium, assembly GCA_963825365.1. Lineage (GTDB taxonomy): Bacteria > Acidobacteriota > Terriglobia > Acidiferrales > UBA7541 > Palsa-360. The sequence continues at coordinate 225,623 of CAWGSV010000006.1, forward strand.
CAGGGAGATAACGATGGCGTAATAGAAGGACTCAGCGGTCATATTCCACGCAAAATTGCTCAAAAAAAGTCTGCTGATTGAATTTGGCTTTTAGCACCAAGAGTTGACCTCACCACTCAAGAATTTATGTCGACCTGCGCCATTTCCCGAATTCCTTCGTGATCTGAAGGATGCTTGAATAAATCGACAAACTTCCTTTGCCAAATCCCAATTGCTTTATTTTAGGTTGTAAAGATCAGGATACATAAATGATAGGCGCGTGTCAGACCTAGGGTCATCGACGATGGGGCACACATCGGTCGGCATGTAAACCTGGCATAACGGTGGACCGCTTGTTGGCAATTGGTCGTACAACATTGGTTTGCCGGAGGGATCACCTGGGACACGATCATCAATGGGTATAGAGCTGCGCGTCACCCCAAACAATAGGTGGGAAATGTCCCTATCCATCAGTTCCACTGTGCCGATATTGTGCAATTCGAATGTGGCCCAAGTCCAATCTCCCACATAACCGTAGACCAACGAAAATGGATGAGTACTCCACCATTCGTGCCACCACACGATCTTCAAGGGAAACCACGGGGCCAGATCCAACAACCCGCGATCGACGGTGTCATGCCCAAGATAGCGAATAGAAAGGTGTGGATCGGTAACGTAAACCAGCCTGTTTGCAAGGTCACGCCGCACGTAGAAGGAAAGCCGGTGGAAAACAGAAACCTCTGACATAATGATTGGCCCGTCATGAGCCTGGCGTAGCAGTGTTGCAATCGACCTCATTTGCAGCATAGTCCTGATCTGATCCCCGCGAATAGTCTCTCCATTGCTGAACAAATAGAACGATACAAAGCGCAGAGGCCAGCACCGGGCCGACTGTTTCATTCCGAATCATGCGCTTCAGCCCCCAAAGCAAGAGAATTACGGAACCCGGCACCGCGGCAATGAAATATCTTTCCGTAAAGGCATGCGTAATGAGCATTGCGATGATTGCGCCTAAAACCGGAAGAAGGGCTGAAGCTGCTACTGCTATCGCCACGGGGGAGCTAACTTCGCGATCCGCCACACTCGAATCGTCGGTCGCCCGAATCCTCAATACGAAAAGCAAACCGGCCGCTGCGAGTAAGACAAAGGGCATCTTGCCCAACATGTTTGGGTACCAGGTCAGCATCGCACCCCAGAATGGCGTAGCCCAGAAATGCGATGAGTAAGATCTGCTTCTCAGAATGAGAGGTGCAAAAAACAGCAGAGGAATCAGTGAACCTAGAAGGGCGCTGCACACTGGAAAATCTATGGATCGCCGCCTCACCATTTTGACAAGTTCGCCCACGCCTAAAGGAAAGAGGAAAAGCACACCATAATAGTGCGACGCCACGGCCAAACACAGACCTGCCGCCAGCGCAGGCACCGTCCAAACTCTTTTCTTGCCCTCCGTAGCCATCATCCACATCAACAATGAAAAGGTAATGGCTCCCAACTCGAGACCATAGCCGCGGGCCTCTGTCGCGTAGTAGAGGGCGGGTGTCGTCAAAGGCAGCAGCATGGCAGGGATTCCCCATCGCGGCCCCATCATTTGACGCGCGATTTCATACAGGCACAGGCAGGAGAGTGCGAATCCGAATAATGCTGTCGAACGCAGCGTGAGGTGGGTGGTCCCGGCTACATTAAAGATGAGGTGAGTAAGATAGTAAAAGCTAGGGGGGTGCTGATCGGCTCCCGTACTGAGGGCCCGCCATAATTCGCTCCAACTTGCCGTCTTGCTGAGGTAAAGCGTGAAAAACTCGTCATCCCACAACAATTTGTGACGAGCCAGCCAAATGTTCGGGATGAAGTATGCAATCGCAAAGAAGAGGTAGGCAAAGGCCCTGGAATCCGCGCAGCGCGACCAAACCATTTCCAGTTTGCGCAACAATGAGGGCGCAAGCAGAGGGTCGCGTCCGCTTTCGTTTGTTGGAGGAACGGAAATGCCGGCGCTCATAAAAGACTTGGAGACGTCCGCCCGATAGCCTTTAGGAAACGCCGCCACGCTTGTGGCAGCAGGCCTTGGGCCTGGCTACGATTTTGCCGCCAGCAATCCATCAGCGTGCGTGCATATGCGAAGCCGACTTTTCGGACGGAGAAGGTGGAGGATCCCATTTCGGAAGTCCTGTTGATCCACGATATAGGCACTTCCACAATATCGTACCCGGCCAGCAGAGGCTTTAGACCAGTCTCGAGATTCGCCGAAAAATGGGGCGATGTAATTTCCAGATTCTTGAGGATCTCGCTTCGATAAAGTTTGAGATTATTGCTGACATCCCGTACCCCGTCCAATAGGAAGACCTTGATGAGGCCGTGGCAAAGCCGGTTAAAAAACAGCTTTGCGAAGGGATAATTCACCAGTATCGATTCATGCGAAAAGCGGCTTCCGATCGCGCCATCGTGCCCTTCCGCCACGACGCGAAACAGCCCGCGAAGCTGCGGCAGAATGTGTACAAAATCGCAATCCATTGACAAGATGTACTTGCCCGTGGCCGCGCGATATCCATCCTTGAGCGCCAATCCTACGCCATTTGGCTTCGATCGGTTGACCAATCGGACGCGCGGCTCGGATTGCGCCGCCCGGCCAACCTCTTCAGCCGTGTTGTCCGTGCTGTTATCGTTCACAATGATGATTTCATGAATGTAGGGGCCATACGATCGCACCAGCGCCCCAACCAGATTCTCAATATTCGTGGCCTCGTTATGGGCCGGAACTACAATCGATACAGCGCCATTCAAGACCGCCTGGTCAGCCAGATTCGGCTCCGGCTTGGCCCGCCGCCCTCGTTTGCTCGCCAGCATGTACATGCTGGCGCAAGCATGCTTCACCCCGGGCATGTGCTCCACTAAGATCGCTTTGGCCTGCAATCGCTTCATCAATCCCACACCCAGGCGGCAGGAAACGATGTCGTGGGGCGTCACATTGATGTCGACAAATCCTGCGTCCGCACATGCTTTCAAGACCTGTGGCATCTCCAGCGGGTAATTCTTGTACTCGTCGGGAAGCGATTGTAATTCGTTAAACGCACGGGAGGGCCAATAGAAATTGGAATCAAAAAAGAGCATTTTCCCGCCGGGCTTCAAAACACTTTCAATCCATTTCAGGCACTCGATAAATCGAGGGTGCCACAGCATGCCCGAGCCAATTACATAATCGAAGTGCGCTGATGGGGACATTGCTGAGCGATTCGCCGGAGATCACATTGACATTGGAGAGGCGCCGATGCGCTGCTTCCTCCAACAATTTCGGCGAGAAAACGATGCTGGTCACAGGGTTTTCGCCGCGTAGCAGATGATCGAGTTGCTTTGTCAGCATCCCGCTGCCGGCGCCCAATTCCAGGATGCTTTCGCCGGGCACAACCTGCAGCATATGCTGTACGGCCACGGCTCTCCAATGAAGCTTAAGGTCAGCGGCTTTTCCGCGCATTTTCCAGCGTTGTTCCCGGTGTAACTCCAACTCTTGAAGAAGCCCCGATAATGGAGCCACGGGGGTGAGGCCCTCGTCGAGCAGAGGGATGCCAGACAGGCCGACATTGGCCGCAGTCTGTGCTTGTGAGAGGTTTCCCGAAGCCAATTTAAAGTTACCTCCTTTCGTTTCGTTCCCGTATGCCAGGATTGCTCTCCTGGCATTCGGTGGTCTTATGAAGGGGCATTGCCAGGACGCGAACCGTCCCGGGGCACAACGTGGCCTGATCCGCGAGGCTGGGCAGCCCGGTTTGCGCGGGTCGCAAAGGACACTCAGATTAGCGCATTTCTTATGTCAGTGGAAGCTACGAATAGATTTTGTAGGAAGCCAGGGGATACCATTACTTGACGTTGATAATGTTTACTCCCGGAGGCGGTAAAGGCGGACCGGAGGTGCCGCTCAGGGATGTAGGGACGATTTGCAAGCGCTGAAATCAGCGTGAAATCGCCAATGACATGCCTGACCACGAAGGAGAGAGAGCCGTTTGTTACTGTCGCCGGCAACGTGTAGTCCATGGGCTTATTCACTCCGCCTGCCGCCGCTACAATATCCACGTTGGAATAGACGACTTGCCCCTGGGCTTCCAGGTCCATCAACCGGAAGCCAGCCGCAACATTTTCAGTCTCGGCGAACTTCCCCGTTATCTGATAAGTTCCGTTCGGCACGGTGATATCAAAACGAATGTCGTTGTAAGAGTAATCCGCGACTTTGTAGAGCATGATGTCCGGCACATTGGGCCATGTACCGCCATTATCATACGGCCCGTGGGCGGAATCATCCACGGTTCTTCCCTGCCACACGTTCCCATTTGAATCCGTGTATGGAGTGTTCTGCCCCAGAATGATTCGCATCGTGCCTGCAGGAAGAATTGAAACTGTCATCGTAGCAGCAACGCTAGGGTTGGCGGCGCTCTTAGCGGTAACGGTAGTGGTAGTTGTTGCGCTCACGCTTGCCGGCGGCGTGTAACTTCCTGTTGAAGTAAGAGTTCCAACCGCTGGATTCATGCTCCATGTGACGCCTATGTTGGTCGAGCCATGGATGAAAGCAATGAGCTGCTGGGTCGCCGCGCCGGCCTGAATGTACAAGGCGTCTTTGGGTAGACCAATCGTTACCCCGGTTAGCACAACTTGTTGGCTCGCGGTCTGAGACGGGTTGGAAACGCTCGTAGCAACCACCGTTTCCCCTTGGGGCGTCATTCCCGAGGAGGGTGAGACCTGGAGCCCAGATTCGTCGACGGCTTCGAAGTTTGAAGGGCCAATACCTGCCCCTGCGATTTCACTGAATGCCGATTTGTAATTGTCCGGCCACTTCGTGTCTTCGGTCGTAATCTGCCATCCGTAACCGCCATCCGCCAAAATGATTCCATATTGCTGCAGCTGTTTGAGCAAGACTTGGGCAATCGGCGAATAGTTGGAAATGTTGAAACTGGATTTCAGGCGGAACCGCGCTCCATAGGGAACAGTCCCGCCCCCTGCGGATGTCGTGGTTGTCGCCGGCCAAATAAAGGAATTAAATTTTATATACCCGTTCTGCAGCGTGAACCTCAGGGCGTGGTTAATTGTCCCGCCGGTAGCGACTGCCTGTTCGAGTTCCTGCAACCGCAATGTCAGTGGCATTATGTAAAGCCCCGCCGCATCGACAGTCCCACTTGGCGGCAGGGGGTATGCGGAACTGGAATATCGGACTCCGCTTTGGGATGTACATGTCGCGCATCCCACTGGAGTACCCTGTCCAACAGCATAGAAATTGTACATTTCCTGAAAAGCGCCGCTCGTCGTGTCGATGGCCAGCAGATGCCTGTCCACTCCTGAAAACGGGGGTGTAAACCAACCGGTCTCGATCCGCGCAGTCGGGTAAGGTGGAATCTCAAATGAACCGTTATTATTGGGCGTATATAGGAACACCATGCTCTGCGTCGCTGTGGACCCATTCACATAGTTAATTGGGAAGGACGGTAGATAGTTAACGGGGATAGTTCCTGCCCCGGCTATCCACGTTGTTGAACTGGCATTAACCGGCAGAGAATCAATTCGTGTATTCAGAATGTGATTGTTTGGCAGGACTTGAAACCCACCAAACGACTGCTGCGCCTTTACCGTTTGGGGCGCGTGGTAAGTGCCATTAGCATCTATGGTGCCAGCGCATCCAGGACAAGTCCAAGTCACCGCAGTGTTAGCCGTGAACGTAGTCGTCGTCCCCTGGTTGACCACCGGAGGCGTCGAAGGAGTGATCGCAACCTGAGCCATCGCCGGCACACTACCGAGGAGTAGCAGAGCGAGCGCCAACTGGCAACAATGCTTTATCCGGGGACACGCTCTATTGATCATCCTTACTCCTCGCGTTTTACAGGTTTGCGTGGGAGCGCTCCTAAGTCGAAGTTTGCATGGCTCGCATTTAAAGTCAAGGAGCCTAGAAACGCATGACCCTATTAATTACATCGGCTTTCGTCCCCCATCGCATGAGAGAATTGTATATAGTTTCCCGAATACAGCTAACTGGCCCGAGGGACAGTTAATGGCCAGCAGGGGTTACTGATAATTTGGGGAGAGTACGTTGCCCTGCCCAGGCTGCACGATTGGAAATGGAGTAAGATGCCCCCTCTCAGCAAGATAGATGAATATCGGAATAGTCAGGCTGAGATCGCCAGGACGCGCGATCTGCTAGAAATCGTGCCAAAGAATCTGTCCACCGTCCTGGACATTGGCGCTCGGGACGGGCATTTCTCTCGACTCTTGACCCAGTATTTCGAATCCGTAACAGCGCTCGATTTGACGATGCCGCAGTTTCAAATCGACCGGGTATTTAACGTGCAGGGCGACATAACCAATTTGCAATTTCCAGATAAGCATTTTGACGTCGTTTTTTGCACCGAAGTACTCGAGCATATTCCCGCTCTTCAGAAGGCTTGTTCCGAAATCTCTCGCGTGGCAGGTCACGCGATAGTAATCGGTGTTCCCTTTCAGCAGGACACCCGGGTAGGCCGAACTACCTGCAATCACTGTGGAAAGCCGAATCCCCCGTGGGGTCACGTGAACACTTTTGATGAACGCAAGATCAGGGGCCTATTTCCCGAATGGCCCTCGGCTAAGACTTCCTTCGTGGGCAGCACGAAAGACCGCACGAACTCGCTCTCCACCTGGCTGCTGGACCTCTCAGGAAATCCATACGGCGTGTACGAACAAGATGAGCCTTGTATTTATTGCGGCAACAAGATTAGCCCGCCAAGTTCCCGGTCTTTTTCGCAGAAATTCATGTCGGCCGTGGCGGTCAAATTAAACTCGTTGCAGACACCCTTCAACTCGACGCACCCGAATTGGATTCATACAATCTTCCAGAAAACTTAGATGAGGGGCTAGCTTTCGAGGTTAAGTCTCGGAAACGTGAGCGGCACTCGTGACCCGTGCGAGCGTCTTGCTCAAGAACGATTTCCCGATCTCTCCAAAATCAAGCATTGCCGTTTTGAAAAAAGGTTTGGGATCGGCGAGAGAAAAAGTTGCAAAGGAGCGGGAACCTAACCACGATCCCAGCCAGCGGTGCAGTGGTAATTCCCCACTTCGATGATAAGCCAACGAAGACCAGAAATCCGGGACCGCATCCAGCCACCGAATGCCCGCCTTGAAATCTACGCGAGGGTTCTGTGTTTGCCCACATAAGTCAAAATACTGAATGAGAGGAAAATTCACGCCACAGCTTTGTGCGAGTTCGACTTGCAGCCAGAAGCGCGTGTTCAATTCAATCAGCTTGAACTTGCCATCCCGGTCGTCCCGCTTGAATTCGATCTCCCCAATCCCACGGTACTGAAGGCATCGAAGGAACCGCCGACCTAATTCCGCCAGCTCGGGACAATCACAGCTCTCAACCAAGGTACCGACACCAAAATCATGCGGGAGCTGGCGAATCTTCCTTTGCACAAATTCAGCGAGAGGAGTGGGACCATCCCCAATATATGCAGCAAAGGAATACATGTTACTCGGCGGCCCTAACACGATCGACTGCACGATGGCCTGCAATCCCACCGCATGCACTTTTTCGAAGATAGTCTTCAATTCTGTTGCATTGTCGGCTTTGAAACCCTTGCAGGGGAAGTGCTCCCGCCACAGATGCCCAAAACACGGTTTAACGAAGACTGGATATTCAAGCTGATTCTGGATTGTGCGAACATCCTCAGCCGTTTCAGGATAAAAAGTTGCCGGGTACGGCACGCCGGATGCCTCAGCCCATTCATATTGTTTCCGTTTGTCAATCATCGCTTCCATTACTTCTCGCGAGGGCATCGCAATTCGAAAATTGGGTTCCAACTCGTCCCGATAGCGGGAGACGAATAGGGAAAACTCGTCGTTGCAGGGAAACAATATCCCTGGAGCCCCAAGACTGCCGGTCTCCTTCTTGAAAAAATCGATCAATTCCTCTTTTTGGTGAATTGGGCTCGGGCATGATTTCGTCTGGCAATACCTTGAATAGCTTCCCGCGTTGCCAGGTTTAGAATCTAGCCCGATCACTGGGACGCGGGCCCGGCTCAAACTACGAAGCACCGATAGCCCAGCAGTGCCGAGTCCCAGGACGTAAGCGGGATTTATATTGGCTTGACGTCCGGATAATCCATTGCCATTTGGAATCATAATGATTTGTCGGTATAAATAGCGTCGCTGAGACCTGAAGTTTTGGGAACCTATGGGAAACTGGATTTGGCAAGTACCTACAGCTGAGTAACTGCCATAATGCGATGCCATCCCGTTGGTGCAGAGCGCGCTCCCGCATGAAGATACGCCTGTCGCCGGAACTGGCGTGGCAAACGTCCCCAACGCCATCCTTCGATAAGTTGGTAGGTCAGCGGGCTTCCACATGGAAGAATACGAGTCTTACCGTACGGTTCAAGAAATGCCCGAAGCTCGTCAACCTCGAAGAATCGAATGTCGTAGAGGCGATCCAGTTTGGCTTTCTCGCGAAAGTCCTCGCGATACCGCTTATTGTGTGCGCAATGAACAGTGGCAACGATGTATCTCCGCGAAATCCGCACCTGCTCAGTCAACATCTTGCGAATATCTTCATCATCCTTAAAGTTAACCCAAAGGCCATTATGGTAAGTAACGTCAAAAGCGTCATCAGGCAGTCCAGTTTGGAAAGCGTTAAGAGTAAGTACATCCATCTTTGTGCTTGCGTTTACTTGTCTCGCCTGCTCGACGACCTGCGGCAAATAATCGCTTCCGGTAACTCGTCGTCCCGCCTTTGCCAGATAAGCAGAATCGCGCATTGTTCCACCGGCAATCTCCAGGAAGCTCCAGGACTTATCGGGGAATAATAACTCCAAGCAGGGACCCAAGTGCGGTGGCGTTGACATGTAATCAGCCCAATGCTGTGTCCAGGAATCCACCCAAAACTTTTCTGATTTAGCAACGGTAGAGGTTGGGATATCCATCTTAGGTTCTCCTAAAGCGGTTATCGCGGGCCCCGAGCGAAGTCAGCCGTCCTGATCTGATTTAAAGTGAATCTCGCTGCATTTGCAACCCTGGCGCCGAACCCGCGCTGGAAACTGGCCGTCGCGGATTCGAGGGGTATTTGGCGTGTGCCGAATCTAGATTTATATTCTGCCAATCCTGAATCAAGTTTATCTGTGCCGCCCAAATTGAGAACAAGCGCCGAAGAGTCGCGAAGCGCCCTAGCGATTTCGTAAACTAGGAAATGAGAAGCACCACAAGCCATCCCTTCTTTCGCGTTACCTGACGATTGCAAGTAAGCGCCACGATCTGCTTTTAGAATTAGCATGGATGACAAGATCCGGTCTTGAAGAACAGCCTGAAAAAGTTCTCCAGCCTCGTGCTTCACTAACGCGACAGCATAGACTGCGTCTACTTTTGACGGAACTACCTCACCTCGGTCGCTGCGCCTTTTCATTGACTCCATCATTAAGCTGGCGTGATCTTGGCAAGCGTTCGAATCACGCGTCCGCCGGACTTGTACCTGAGCCTTTTGGGCTTTTTTGATTCTAGCCCTATGCTTTGTATGAATCTGGCTCCATATGTCGGGCGCAGTCAAATCAATTACGTACTCCCAACGTTGCACGCGGCTTAAGTCGCGTGGCGCCGCCGGAATCGAAGCTAATTCTGATGCGTAGGTATTTATTTCTAAGTACGATAGGCAACTATGCTGGCAAAACTCAAAGAGACCACTCCAAAATAATGGCTCAATTGAACCTTTTGGCAACGAAGCAATCTCCAGGCTTCTGCTCCGCAATCCTTCCGTCATGAATGCAGAACAACCTGTGACAATCTGGTTGTCGTTGGACAACGCGAGGATCCAGGCCTTTGAACCTAGAGATTGTCTCGCCTCGACGTAAGGCCAAGTGTAGAAAGGGTTGGCTGGAGCTAGCGTGCTGATTTCGGTGCAGAGGTTCTCGGTAGCCAGCTCAGCATGGAATCTCAGTGACATACTTCCTTTTTCAACTCTTCCTCTAGCCTCAGATAGTCCATCAATCCGTCAGCGTAGAACTTCGTCGCCCAATTCAGGGCGCACCACTGACCATACTCTCCGCCAAACGGGTAAGATCCGCGAATGCCCCCATCAAGCCCGGGGACACCTGTCCGGAGATCCTGCGTGAAGCATACGAACCCGAGCAGCTTCCGGCCCGCCTCCAAGTACCCAGGCGTTCTCGTTTGCTCGTGCATGCGAAGAAAGACTCCAGCGATCTGTGCGGACCCAGTCAGGCAGGACCAATCAACAGCGGGAGTCCAGTCAGATCGCCAACGCCCAGCCATGAAACCGTCGGGCCGAACCAATGGTACAATTTGATCCAATGTACGGTGCACCGCTTCTATGCAATCGCGGCGCCCCAATTTGATTCCGATGCCATACAAACCTTCCGTCACATATCCGATTGTGTGTGTGAGCGGTCGAGTATGATCGTCCAAATCATTTTCGCGGAACCAGCCATTCGTATCTTGAACGCTCAGAGCGTAATCTGCTATATGGGATGCCGCAGTCCGGAACCGCTGGTCGTCGAACATGTCACCGAGTACCGCAAGCGCGTGCCCAGTCCGTGTCTCGTAGGCCTTGGGGCCATGCTCGCAAAATTGCGAATAACCTTTTGCGAAACGCCCCGAGTTGTCGAGACAATCCAACAGGAATTCTCCCGCTCGGATTGCGCCCGCGCGGAGTTCATTTGTCGGGAAACGATCGTATAGCGCCATGAGTCCCAGTAAGACTTGGCCAGTAACGAAGGTGCTGGACGCAACAACCTTCGCGTCAATGGTTCCCCCTTGGATTCCTCCGTCCTTTAGCTGGATCATGAGTTCCCATGCAGCCATCCGTCTGGCGCGATCAAGGCAGTCTTCATCACCGCTCAGGTCGCTGAAACGGATCATCGTAGGGATAATGTATCCAGTGGTTTCCGGATAAGGCGCGATCCAACCCAAAGGAAAGGCTGTCCGTATGGGACGTCGCGCTCGATACCCCCAGGCAACACCACCGGAAGTACTCGAGTCTTGCGCTCTCTTGAGCCAACCAATTGCCGCTTCGAGATGACTGAGCGACGGCATCACAACCCTGGGAGAAACGCGCTCTTCGAGCTGAGTTATCGCGCGCGCCTCCTTATGCGCCGGGTCAAGCGCACTAAGTACTTCAAGCGTGCCGCGAGCATTTGCCTTTAATGACCTTACGAGTTGCATATAGTCAGGCTGCCACCTTCAAGTTGTGAAAGCTATAGACCCTTAAGGCGAAAATTGGAATGCTGTTTGTTACTTTCGAAGCGTTGTGAGGAATTCATTGGACCGTACTGACGGATAGGCTCGTTAGACAAGGTAAGAATGATGGAGTACACAATTCGGAAAACAGCTACATTCAGAATAAATTATAGGGCCTGACTCTTGCCACTGGATATCAATTTCTGGTATGTAAGCGCTGCGAAGCGAGTCCAGTCCGGGGCGACTTGCAATCCAAGGATGGTCATCTTCAGCTTGCGCCGATGGAAGAAGTCGTTCGCCTTTCTAAAGGAGTCTCTTGCACGGTCAAATTCTCCGTTAGCCAGGAAGACCCTTCCGCTCTCCAGGTCTAGATTTGCCTGGATTTGCCTGGTTCGATTCTGAATCAAGATCTGAGTTTCATGGGCAAGCTCCAACCATTTTTCGGTTTTTTTGTAAACCTCCAGGAGCGCTTGCAAAACTTTAATGGTGTCGCGGGATAGGCTGTCGGGACGCGACCGGTATTTACCGAGGACCTCTCTTTGGTACCCCATCTGTCCGCCGATGCGCAGGATCCGCAGCCAAAGGTCAAAGTCTTCACAGCGGGTGAATTTTTCATCGAATAGGCCGGCATCCACCACCGCCTGCCTGCGCGCCACGGTACAAGAGACAATCACCTGGCAGTCTTCCCGGATTAAACTTTCCAAAGTCACGGGGCCATTGGAACTATACGTCTGCATAAAAGTCTTGCCGCTGTGGACGGAATCTCCAAAATGCAATGCGTCGGAATACAGAACATCCAGCGAGGGTGTTTGTTCGAGTAAATTCAGTTGGGATTCGAGATAGTTGGGAAACCAGCAATCGTCACTATCCAGAAAGGCCAAGAATTCTCCCCGGGATTGCCTGATCCCTGTGTTACGAGCTCCCGCAAGCCCGCGATTTTCATGTTTGATGTACACGATGCGGTTCTGGTAAGGAGCAAGAATACGCTCAAGGACTTCCGTGTCAGGGGACTGGTCGTTGATGACGATGACTTCGAAGTTATCAAACGTCTGAGCGAAGGCAGAGTCCAGAGCCTCGACAATATATTGCGCTGTGTTATACACAGGCATAATCACGCTGACTTTCGGCTTCTTCCCGACCCTCGTATTTCGCTGCTTTTCGACCGCTTTATTGGACTTGTCGGATAGTCGTGAGGTGATTTGACCGCTCATGCCCTTGGAAGCTCGCGCTGGCCATGCTCCGCGTCCCGCAACGAATCCGCTAGGCATGGGATGCGCGTCGCGGACTGGCTCGTTATGCAGTTTGCGAATGATTCCATCCAGCTGCCCGGTCTCGTACTCTGCATTAAACTGCTCTTCGAAGAACGGACTTGCAGCTACAGGCTCAGAAGATAGTCTGAAAAATCCAGCCACAATATCATCGACTTCACGCGGCGCACTGCCCGGATACACGCACCGGTAGGGCACGCCGCTTTGCGCCAGCAGTCGCTCCGAGGGCGAGTCCTGCTGGACGAACGCCAGGATTGGCCGCCCGATTTGAAGATATTCAAAGAGTTTTCCAGGCACCTGCGTGGCGGATTGCGGCTGCACCAGCAAAAGGCCATCAGAAGATCGAGCGATTTTGGATGCCACTTGCTTCGAGACCTGATGGGCAACCAATTCCAGCCAACCCACGGACCGCGCGTGGTCAAGAAACTTCTGATTCGGAAGCGCTTCCGGGTTCCGCACTTCCAATCAAGCGCACTCGCACGCCCCTGGCTGGTAAGCGATTTGTGGCTATCAGGCGTGCGACCGATTCCAAAATCGGCGTCACACCGCGCCCGCCATAGAGTTCGCCTGTGTGACTTAGAACTTGGCCGGTTTCAGAAGCGAGCGGGAGCGGAGCAACGCGATCGTCAGGGTCAAACCCATTCCAAATAGCGTGAGCCTTTCCGGTTTAGAGATGGGAATCTTTCCTCCCATTTGGCCATTGCCGTGTCAGTATTGGCGATGACAGCGCTCGCTGTTTGCGCAACTCTACGCTCCAGCCAGCGGTACACTCGATTTTGCAGCCAGTGAACCGATTTATCTTTCCGACGCATCCGGTATTGGATCGCGAAAGTCCGCAATCCAAGGAAGATTTTTACTTCGCGCCAGCTGCCACGCGGCTAAGGGTGGTCCGAGAGGAGGAAAAGTCGAAAAAAGCGTGACGCACGCGGCGGGATGCGTTTTCATATATGTGCGTGCGGCGAGGGAGGCGTGGTAGGACCAATGCATTCCCATTTCACCTGGAAGGAAAAGTTTTCGGACCGCTCGTTCCAGCTGCCAACTGAGACTGCGACGGGAATACGTGATAAACGGATCGGGAACATACTCCGTGTCCGGGTCGCTGCGCCCAATCTGCTCCGCTGCAGTAAAGATGCGGCACGTGTACCCTAATTTCGATAGATATTTGGCGAAGCGGAAAGGCCGAGCGGCGCCAATCACGTCCTCCGGCGGATAGTGGTAGGCGAAAATCAAGACGAGATGGTCAGTCATTCGATCTCAAGTGCCCGCCTGAAGCCGGGCGCTGCTTGAATTTTTTGGAACAAGATGCTGCGTGGGCTGGCGCAACCGCTAAGCCTGCTCTATTGCGCAGGTACCTATTGATAGAGTGGATTTTTGCCGAAATCATTCCTCGTACCTTGATACTCGCGTGGAGAATGCACCCATAAGCCCTCCGGCTCTCCCGCCGATAGGAGCTGGATTCCTCATAGAGTCGGAGGGACTGGTGCGAGTTTGCCAACTGGCCCAATTAATTCCTGGAAATAGTCTAGCGGTTTGCGAACTGCAATCATGGCTGCTGCTGGATTAAGATTCCGGCAAACTCGCTTCACACACTCTTTCAGCCAATAGATGATCACGAATTTCGAGATCAACTCCCCGGGAACCCCGATTTGTTGGGCGTAATCCCGAAGCAGAGCCGTCTTCTGGCTCCCAGTTGATAGGGACTTGTGCAGATTGACGACGTTATCCGCCCAACGCGAGTCCTCGATGTCCTCATCGTGTTTTGTCAGCAGGTCGAGCAGGTCCAGGAAAGGCGCGGAGTCCATCTCGCAGCGGTCCCAGTCCAAAACTCCGGTCAAGCGCATGGACTCCCTGCTGATCATGATGTTACCGGGCCAAAAGTCGCCGTGGCTGGCGCAAAGGAAGCCCTGGCCGGTCGATGCACCGGACAGCAGATAGTTGGGAAGAGCTGCAATGGTGTGCTCGAGATGCGCATCCGCCGGAGCGATCCGGCGGTAACCAGCCAAGAGCAGCGCTCCATATTGCCTTGCGCAGGTGGCCAGAATTTGCTCCCACGAATCGCCAGGTTTCATTGTGGAGTTGCACAGGACCGCCAGGTAATTACAAAGCTGAGGAAAGATGGCTTTTCTAACATCGGTCTCCGCCACCAGGTTGTCCAGGCTTTCGCCAACCACAACGGGATGAACTATGTAGGATTGGCCCAGATATTTTCCCCAGGCAATCGGGCGCGGGATCAGAAATGCCGTAGGCCAGCCGCCTTGAGAAAGCTTCAGCCGCTCGATATTCCGGATCGAAGCTTGCATTCGCCGCTCGGAATGCAGGGAAAGAGGTAATTTCGCGATGTATTTCTCATCGCCATTCGAGAAATGCAGGTGCACCGAACCCGCCCTGCTGGGCACACATTGCGAAATATTGAAATGCTCTCCATCCAGATAAGTGTCCGAAATGTGCGCCAGAAGCTTTGTGATGTAAGGCGTGGGCGTTTCGGTCCCCGCCAGAATCCCGAAGGATCCAACAACGGACGGCAACACGGGCATGAGGGCCAGGTTCCTAATCCGCTTCGCCACGGTCCGATTGTTCAGAGAGCCGCGGACCATATTCTCGTCGGAAAGCCGCACAACTTTCTGTATCTGCCGATAGTCCGGCACAAGACCCCAGAAATCGACCGCCGGGAAACCGGCAGATTTGAGAAGGGATTGATAGCCAGACCGTGAATGCGTGTAGTTTGAGGATGGTTTGCCGCGAAAGGCATGGTCTTCTTTTCTGCCCATCAGGCCGCCGTAGCCGAAACGATTTTCGGTACCCAAGAAAAGCATGCCGTCCTGCTTCAGCACCCGGCGCAATTCGACCAGAAATTCCAGTTGTTCGGACCGGGGGTCGCCCAAACCGTCTTCCGGGATGCACTCCAGGACGCCGTTCGCAACGATGACATCCACGGACTGGTCGGCAAAAGGGATGTGGCGTCCTCCCCCGGAACTAAAAAGCGTTACGTTGCGAATGTTTTCCTGCCGGGTTCGAATTCCAGTGAACTGCACGCACTCCAACGAGGGATCGGTCGCGTAAACGGTGGCGAAATTCCGAGCCAGGCTGGTGGTGACTGCTCCCAAACCGCAACGATATTCGAGTACCGAACCGCTCTCGAACCGGTCGAGTAGAAATTTGAAACCTGAACGCAATTGCGACACTGCAACATCACGAAAATCGGATGACCCTTCCTGTTCCTTCATGCTCCATCAAGGCTCCCCGCCAGCCTGCCAGCGGCGCTCGCGCTAAAATTTTGCGCATCACATCATTGGGAACCTCTTCACAACACCTTTCCAGAGCGGTCGAGAAAAGGTGCACGCCATCCACTACCGGGTAGTCT
>CAWGSV010000007.1:0-175561 GCA_963825365.1 uncultured Acidobacteriota bacterium
AATTCGTACACGAGTTTCCCGGCAAGTCAATATTTGCTGCCTTCGACGAAAGAGTTCATTAGCTCCATATAACCCCCTCTCCCGCCTGGGTTTGCGATACTGCCCCGCTTCCATAAGGAGGATAGATTCTATTCCCTTGCCCCCGTTGGGCAGGATTCCAGATGTACGAAGGGCGCCCGTAGATCGCGCAAAATGAGGCAGATCAAGGACTTCAGTGGGTTGGAAGCCATATTGCTCTCAGACTTGTGACATTTTGAAATGGGATTGAGGTGAAACCCATGCAAACATTGGCAAATAATGGCACTCAGGAATACTTGATCGACCAACAGGCCTTCTCCGCCAAAGGTGGCGAGCAGATGGAAGATTACCTGCTCAATTCCATAAAGACACTTGAAGCGATCACGGAACGCGTAAATCGAGGGGAAACAATCGACGGGGATTCACACGATTGGATGCTCCAACAGGTGGATATCGTCGTCCAATCGCTTGGCAGTGATACATTGGAAATAAGCGATGAAATTCGCTCGAATTTATTGGAATTTGTCTTGGCAATCGCCAATGTGAACGAGCAAATTCGCCACCGGGCCTCCCTATGTCTTTAGCAAATGCATGAGGTATTCAGGCGGAAATCTATTTTTGCCCGGCGCTTGTGTAGGCATTCAATCGGGTTCAGAATATGATTCGCCAGCCTGGCAATCGGTGAAACTGCAGATTTGGCCTTTTGCGCGCAACCGGCGCGCACGGTCGAACACCACAGGGCAAAGCATGGCGATAGAATCAAATTCGGAGCCCTTCATGAATGCAAGTTCCTCGTCGGCGCATTTTAATGTGAGCCTTCCGGCCGATGTCACGGCTATTTCACCCGTTGTGGGCTGGGTCATGCGGCTTGTAGGCGAATTAGAATATGCGGCAGGCAAGGAATTTGAAATTGAGATGGCGCTGCGCGAAGCCCTGGCTAACGCTGTGCTTCATGGTTGCAAGGGCGATGCCACAAAGAAAATCGAATGCTCTGTGACTGGCGACCGCGACCAGGGCATTTTGATCGTTGTTCGCGATCCGGGCAACGGGTTTGACCCCGCTTCCATCCCCTCGCCTACGGAAGAATCCAATTTGCATTCCGACCACGGCCGCGGAATCTTGCTAATCAATAAGCTGATGGATGAAGTGAAGCACGAACAAAATGGCACTGTAATCCGTATGCGCAAATTCTGCCAGCCATGATAGCCAAACCACCAGCGAAGAATTCCGAAACGGCTCCCGGCAATTCCCCGGAGAAAACCTTCAAACAGTTTCAGCCTGAAATGCCTCAAATCCCTGGTGTAAACGATGGATCGCGCCATTCAATGCAAGGAGTGGCCCGTCCTGATACACAGCGACTGCCCCAGATCGCGGGCATCGCGATTGCCGTGGTGGTGAGCGTCGCCATTGGCGTCTTGTGGTTCCGGAGCAGGTCGCGCGTGACAACCAATCCTTCTCCAGATACGCAAGTCGTGGAGCAACCCGCTGCTCCGCTTCCGAAACCCATCACGCCGATTCATGAGGGACCCTCCGTGGCCGCCACGGTCGAAGAACTTTCTAAACCGTGGGCCGCCAGGAAATTTGATTTTGTGAAGCCGATTACGCAGGAAAATGTGCACGCCATGGTGATCCGGCTCCCCGACGGAGGGCTCTGGGCCTTTTCGCTGCAGGGACCGTTTAACCGCTGCGAATTGGAATACGTAACAGATCTTGCCGCGCTTGCTTCAAAATACCAATACGACGCAAAACACCCCATGGTCGTGAGCCCATGCGACAACACCGTATACGATCCCTTGAAAATCGACGACGTCGGCGGCAATACCTGGGTCCGTGGGCAAATCGTTCAGGGCACTAGCCTGCGACCGCCTCTTTCCATTGAAGTTACGGTGAGAGGACCCGCCATTATTGCGGAGCGAATTGAGTAGCAGGTGATTGGCTTGCCCCGAGTTCCTACGAAGGGTCACTAGTCACCGCCCTATTTCTGCGGCAATTTCTGATTGCGAATATGCGATCTCCACTCGATTACTTCCGCCAGGAGAGCTTTTTCCACGGTAGTGGCAATTCGCAGCGCAATGGGCCAGGTCTCGCATAACTCCAGTTGCTTATCCCATTGCAGCAGCATGCGATGCAATTCGCGGTAGCGATCCCTGCGACGGACGTAGTCGTATACGACCACCAGCGAGCCTGCCACGGTGGCAATCTGAAATAGAATGGCGACTGACAACGCCAGCTGCGGCCTCAAACTTGTAGAAATCCAGTGGTTCACGCCATGCGCGTTGAGCAGCAACCAAAAGTTCAGGCCCGCAGCGATGGAAGTGCTCACCCAGGTGACGATCCGATATCGCCAAGCGCGCGCGGCCGCCTGGTTTGCGTGTCGCGAAAAATATGAGATCTGATCTTGCACACGAGATGTTCTGTAGTGCCGCTTGAACTCGGCGAGGTTGCAGTGGCTCGCCGAGCGGTCCGACATTTTCAGAAAATTCAGCGAGGTCAGCATGCCAGCCAAGTCCGGCACCACTTCAGCGCCAACGGCCTCGTAGATCGATGGTGTCCGCCAAAGCGCCAGGAACGACCGGCAAATTTCCGCCGCGGTTCTCATTCTTGTCCACGCAACCTGGCGACGACCCAGCCTCATCACGGTTGGCAGTCCTGCCGCCATCAGTCCCAGCGCCGTTCCCAGCCACAGCCAGGCCACGCTACCGCCGTTCAGCGCAGTCTTTCCGCTCAGCACGGCCGCCATGGCGGTACAGAAAATCGGGATAGCCGCCATAAGTCGAAATTGCGGAGCGACGCGGCTGGCATTTTCATCCAATTTAGAAAACCACGCTTTGGCGACATCGTTTGAAGTAGCCATTGGCATGGGAGCCGCGGGGTCGGGCAATTCATTAAGAAATTTCATTTCCGGATCGTTCAGAATTTCCGCAGTCTCATTGAAATATTGAACTTCACCGGTGGCACTGTGAATCCAGATGACCGGCCGCCCCTGCTCCTTGGCAAAGTGAACCATGTCCGCCGTGCCACCCAATCCCTGGCTCGGCGCCCCGTCCCACAGCGCAATCAGCAACTGACTCTGCTGCACGGTCTCAATGCCGCATTCGTAATATCGCTCCTTCAATTCCTCTCCCGCGCCGGTAACCTCCACGGATAGCGCATTCTTAAATACCGACTCCGCGCGAGCCCAGGAAGCCTCATCAAAATCGTTGCGGAATTGTTCCTTGGGCACGGGCAGAAAAACGCGGATGGGCACATGCAGCTCAGCGCAGGTTTCCGCAAACAGCAGGTCTCCGCCCGCTGCAGCCGAAGCCAGGCCGTAGATCATTCCTGGCACTTTGGCCTTCCATTCGAGGATCACCTTTCGAATCGCTTCGCGGGACTTGGCCTCATTGGGAAGCTTGCGATGCCCTGTAAATCCGATGGCAAGTGTTGTGGGCAGCCGCACGGAAGTTCGCTGTGGATGGCTCATGAAGTTTATACAGGCAGCTGAGAAGTTCTCACTTTGATACAGGAACGCAATCCCGGGAACCTACTCGATCTGCAGGCGCGACTCCATCAGAACAACAACGTATGGGTTTCCTGTCGACAGGACGTAGTACAAATTGAGCATCGGAACCTTGCACCTTGGTCCAGCGCTCCACGACGTAAGGAGCATAGGCTCCTCCACGCACTTCCTCGGCGTTGCCTCGCCTCTTTGGCCCCAGCACGGGGCCCGCAAGACCATCGTCGTTTTTCCTCATGGGATTGTGGATGAATTTTCCAAGGCCGTTGTCACGCACCGGGTTGAACACAATTTGGGGTTCGCTCCAGGGTCCCCATGGCGTTTTGGAATAGGAAAATGCAACGCCGTTGGGTTGCGTCCGCCGGTCGTAAGTCATCAGCCAAAGATTGAGTTCCTTGCACCAGGTTACGGACACGTCCCCAAGAGTGCCGTCCTTCACTATGGGAGTTGCGTCCGATTCGTTGTCGCTCCACACGGGGGCGTTCGCCGCATCCAATCCGGCGAAATAGCGCGTCCCTTTGCCCGTCTCGAATTGCCCTGCTGGAACGATCGAAAGATATGCGTCACTCTCACGATACGTCCCCGTTCCCCAGATAAAAATGTAAGGGCCGCCAGGCGGGAGGCCTGCCACCGGGCCCGGCTGGCCATGCATCGACATCCTGATAAATTTCCCATCCGGAAGCTGAGAAATCGTCCGGATGGTTTGAAATGTGGACGGGGCGGTGAACTTTGTGAGAACGCTACGGCTGGTAGCGCGGCTAGTGGCACGGATTCTAGCGCCTCCCGTGCTAGCTGCGACGTACATCTGGCCCTCGAGGCTAATCCCGGCAACCGGCACGTCCGTAAGCGAAACATCGGTGTCCGACGGCTGCACGGCGATGTAGTTTCCGCCACTGGTCAGGAAATCCAGGCGCACGCCTCCCTCGGGGTTCTCTGTGTCCGTCGTTGCAATGGTATCCGGCTCTTGAGACACGCGGCCTACAGTCGGTCCAAATAGGAAATAGGTGTGCCCCTGGTGTTCGAACGAATAGCCAAGCTCCGTCCCTTCCACGCCGAATCGCGTGATGGTTTGGCTAGCTGTCGGCTTGTGCGTCTGCTTGTCCTCGTCGCCAATAAGCTGAGCAAGCTTTACGGTGGAATTGGAAACGTAATTTAGCGTCACCTCGCGAGCCGGAATGGCCGGGCTTGCACCAAGATGCGGCGCCGGAGAACCTGCGGGGGGAACCGTGGAAGCTACGGCGCTGGCGAGAGCAACTGGCTTCCTGGGTTTGTCAGGCGACGGCGCGAGATCAGGCGCACTCTTGGCAGGCTGTACAGGCAGGGGCGCGGGCACAACCGGCAAGATTTGCGGGGTTCCCGGAACTCCCTGCGACTTCGAACGAAATGTCGAGACGCCAAGAATCAATACCATTCCGGCCAGTCCGCCAATCACCATATAGGTCCACGCCGGCCGTGCGGTTGGGTGCGCGACGGGAACGGGCGAATGCATTGGCTGGGCGATACCGGGATTGATTGCCGGACTTGAGCGAACCTCCGTCCTCGTATCGCTCCGCGCAAGCAACGTCTGAACATTGGCGGCCAATTTCTGTAAGTGGGCTTCCAGCGGCGGCGTTAATGCGTCAAGCCAATGAACGCTGCCGATGAAATAATCCAGCGACTTGCCCGGCGCCACATCTTCTATGCGCAGCGGCATGACAGTGACGCCCTGGCTGACGGCGCGCTCAATTTCTTTTGGAATATGGGGAGACAAATTGGCCTTCGAGGAAAAAACCAGGACCATGATGCGGCACTCATGAATTGCGTCAATGATGGCTTCGCCATAGTGCATGCCGGCAAGGACGTCGCGCGGCGCTATCCAGCAACGTATGCCGTGAGATTCAAGTGTGGCGCATACTGCATCCGCCACCGACTTATCTCCAGAGGCATAGCTGACGAAGACATCATGTGCCATGGCCGGCAATTCCCTTTTTTGCGATGCTGTAAGGCGAAGATATATCTGGCGGATTCTAGCACGACCACGGCTGAATCGCAGAGCGTATGCGGCAAGGCAAGCGGGAAGGTTCTGCACGGCAGTGGCGATTGAAAATTGCGCACAACAATGCGCGCAACCCAAAGTGCATGATATAAAGGAAGTGCGCGGCTGTAGCTCAGCTGGATAGAGCGCGTGCCTCCGAAGCACGAGGTCGGGCGTTCGAGTCGCCCCAGCCGCACCACTCAGAATCCTAAGCAGCGAGCCATGTTGCCGCCTGGCTCAGCGAAGTTGATCCACTACTTTGGCGATGCCGGCCTTGGCACAGGCCTCTTCCTGCGCCCCACCCATGGGGGCTCCGCTCAGGCCGACGCCGCCGATGGTGTCCTCGCCAGCTTTGATTGGAACGCCGCCCGCGAGCGGAATGACCTCGGCGAGCATTCGCTGCCCGGTTAGTGTTGTTTCGGTGCGCGTCGCCCACTCGGCCGACGTCGTTCGGAAGGTCAGAGCCGTATAAGCCTTGCGGCGGGCCAGTTCGGGATTGTGCGGTGAAGCTCCATCGCCCTGGAGCAAAACACGGAGCCGGCCCGCGCGATCGACGACAGCAACCGATACTCTGTCGCCGCATTGTGCCAGGGCCGTTTCTGCTATCGTCAAGGCCATATGAATCGAAACGTCGCGCTCCGTCAGCACCTGGGTGCTTCCGGAAGAAGGAAACATGAGGAGCAGGACAAACGTGACTGCGGTAGTAAACCGAAACGACATGAGAACCTCCGTTACTTCGGTGTGTGCGGCATTCCATCGCCATTAGCGCGTGGCGGTGTTGGAACCTGCCGAAGCATACCAGAGTCGCCATGTGAACCTAAAGGAAAGCGGCATTCCAGAATTCATTTGAGTTTAAGCGAAGGTATTTATGGTGCTACATCGACCGGTTGAGATGGGACCGTTTATCAGGCGGAATTTCTTCAACAAAATTTGGTCCGAAGAAATAAGTGAGGGGCCAACATTGGCCCCTCCAGTCTGAAAGAGATTGAATCAGGCAATCTCCTGAATATCTTGGACGTGGATCATCAAATTCTCGGCGTCCAGCGTGCCCGTGACTTTGACGTTCTTTCCGATGAATTCGCCTACTTTTTTCGAGTCGACCAGCTGATAGTTTGTCTTATTTGCCTTGTCGGCGAGGACATAAACGTCCCCTTGTTTCGCTACTGTCCCACTGAAGGTCTTTGTGTCTTCCTGATGCTTTTGGTAGGACCCCTGAAGTGGAGGAGCCGGCGAGGACCTGGCAGTTCCCATGAATGGCACAGAGCCAAAGCACAGCGCAAGCCCAGCCGCTACGAGGAATGTTCTTTTCATAAGTCACCTCTGCAGAGAAATGTGGCTGGATTAGATTTCTTTCCGCATGACATTTGCCAGATTGTCCCCTCTGTAACGAACTCTAATCACAGGATTTACTATTCTGCTGTTATTTAGACCAGGTAAAACTTGCGCGTATGAGGAATAAATGTAGTTGGGGCGGGACACTCAAGGTCTATTCCCAAGGGTGCGCATTTTTATGATGCGTTTGTCATGAAGTGGCAACATTATGCAGGCTACACTCCACTGAGGTAAGAAGAAGAAAAAATTACACTGTTTCGATTCCTTTTTTGAGTAAGGTGAGAAGCGTAGATCAAAATTCACGTCTTGATTATCAATCACTTACGACATGTTCAGATTGGAGATGTGATTGCGCCTGTGACATTGTGACGAGGTGCTGCTATGCATAAAAGAGTTGTGCCGTACGTGCATCTACTCCTTTATCAATGCCAGGAATGCGCCGAGCCGGTCGCACTTGCAGTCAAGAGTGATGAAGCCAACCTTGAGAGAATCGACGGGGATTTCAATGAAGTGCAATGTAAGTGCGGGTGGTTTAAAAAATTATTGGGTGTGGAAGCTAAAAGTCACTATGGTAACCGTGTGGGGAAACTCTGCAAATTTAGAACGCCAGGGACATTCGAGCGATCCCGCTGTCGACCGGGATGAAGGAGAACACTCCATTCAATGACGCAAAAAGACTGAATCTCGCAGGCGCCGGGTCCTCTAAAATTTGACTGTGATCTAGATCACATGGCGATGTGATGATTGGCACTTAGCAATCGGTCTACCGCTGCTAGGCTCTTTGCGGAGATCGAAAATGAGAAATCATAGGAGCCTGATTCCGCAAATCCGTTCCCTTCGAATTCTGATTGCTGATGACCACGCGCGAGTGCGGCAGGGTGTGCGCGCCATTCTCTTCAGTAACCCGGAGTGGAATGTCTGCGGCGAAGCTGAAAATGGCCGGGAAGCAGTTGAAAAGGTTCGAAAGCTGAAGCCTGACCTGATAATTCTGGACATCAGCATGCCGATACTGAACGGAATTGACGCTGCTCGTCAGATTAGAGAAATCTCGCCCGAGATCAAGATCATAATTCTTACAATGCACGATAGCGCTCAAATTGATTTTGCAGCACGGCAAGCAGGCGCCGATACGGTAGTTCAAAAGCAAATGGCGACAAGCGTGTTGGCCACTGCAATCGTTAGCCTATTTGAGATGAGCACGCCTGTCGAGAACGAAGGAACTCTGATTTGGCAACTGGTCCGCCATAGATTTCAGAATTTCAGCGTATGTACCGGGACAAATGGACGTGAACATTCACACCCCACGTGTTGATTTCCGTGGAAACAGCGGGCGACACAGTCCAATTGTGCGAATAGATGCGGCGTTGTGTGGCGTGTCCGGGCCATTACATGTGCCGCACCACCGTGCGTTCGGGTGCTTCAGTTCTGATTTCCGTCAAATCGCTGAGCAGATTCGCCGCCCACCGGTAGATGTTGTGCTCCCTCACGACCCGCCGCATCCAACGCATGCGCTTGGCCTGCTCAGCTTCCGGCATCTTGAGGGCAGTGTGGATCGATTCGCTCAACTGCATCACGTCATAAGGGTTGACCAGCAACGCATCGGAAAGCTCACTCGCAGCTCCAGCGAAGGTGCTGAGAATCAGCACACCTTGATTGTCCGCCCGCGATGCAACAAATTCCTTCGCCACCAGGTTCATCCCGTCGTGCAGCGAGGTCACAAGGCACAGCGATGCCGCCCGGTAGTAATGCGAGATCTCTTCGTGCGAGTAGTGCCGTTTCAAAAAGACAATCGGTTTCCACCGTCCTGCGCGAAATTTCGCGCAAATTCGTTCCGCCTCCGCGGTCACTTCCTCCATAAAATCCTTGTACCTCACGATATCTGTCCGGCTCGGCGCCCCGATTTGCACAAGCGAAAATCTCCTCTGGTAGGCCGGATACTGTTCGAGGAATCGTTCGACCGCGCGGAATCTTTCCAGAATTCCTTTGGTGTAGTCGACGCGATCGACCCCCACGCCGAGCAGCGACGCCTCGATGCCCAGTTCGTCACAGATCGCAGCCCGCTCCGCTTCCACGCTGAAGCTCTCTTCTCGCATTGAACTGCTTTCCGGAAATGCCACGCTAATGGGATAAGGCCGCACGCGTGTCAAATGTCCATTCCTGTTCACGACAAAGCGGTCCCACTCCGTCAATGCTTCCAAAGCGTGGTCCACAGTCTCTAGAAAATTATTGCAATGCGTTTGAATGTGGAATCCGATTAAGTCCGCGCCCAGCAAGCCGTCAACTATTTCCACTTGCCATGGGCAAATTCCGAACATTTCCGCGTTCGGCCATGGAATGTGCCAGAAAATCGCGACGCGCGCGTCCGGCCGTGCATCCTTCACCATTCGCGGCAAGAGTGCGAAGTGATAGTCCTGAGCCAGCAGAATCGGAGACTCCGTGCCCTCCATTTCCTGCAGTACCACATCGGCAAATCGCCGGTTGATGCGCTGGTACTGAATCCAATCCTCAGGACGGAAAACCGGCCGGTTGTGCGCGATGTGGCACAAGGGCCAGAGCCCTTCGTTTGAAAACCCCTCATAGAACCCTTTGTCTTCCTCATCCGTCATCCACACCCGGCGCAAGGTGTAACTTGAATGATCGGGGGGGACTCGCAACCGGTCATTCTGGTCTACTGCCTCGCGATCCGCGCTGCCTGTTCCTGTAGCTACCCACGTTCCGTTGCAAGCCAACAACACCGGCTCGAGTGCCGTCACCAGGCCGCTTGCCGGAACGATCACGCTGATCGACCCGTCTTTCTCATTTCGCTGGTGAATGTATGGTTCGCGGTTCGAAACAACGAAGAGCGACGCCTTGTGAAGTTTGTCCTTCAAGCTCACGCGCAAGCGCTCGCCCGTCCACAAAGAAGCGCCCGTATCGCGCAACCGCGCTTCTTCCTCTGCCGTGGCTCGCGCCATGTTCAGATCGCGAGCCAGGTGCGTGACCTCATGTTGCAATTGGTCGAAAATTTCCCCCTGTGGCAAGTCAGCCGGCGCCTTGGTGCCGCTTGCAGCACCAATCCTTAGCGTGCGAAGCCAGTGCGCCATCCCCTTCAGCGGACGCATGAAAGTCCATCTCACCAGGATCAGCGCCAAACCCGCGATGAGGAGTGTCTGTACCACTGCATTCACCAATGAGTCTCGCAAGGTATGAGCAACTTGCGCGTCGATGTAACTCGTATCGTGGAATAAGGCAAGCGCCCCCGCCAAATCGCCGTTGCGATGAAGAGGTATCGCCTGAATATGCAGCGGAAGAAATTCGGAATTCGCTGTGTTGTCCTTGGTCTCCACCCGGACAAACTGGTCCTGTTCGTTATCTCTTGCAGCGGAGTTCTTTACAACATCCGGCCAAGTCGGAAAGAATCCCGAAATTCCCGGCGTAATTGCCAAAATCGTGCCGGCCGAATCGTACACGGCGACGCCTTTCAGGTGCTCGCGCGCCTCAAAACGTTCCAGCAGTCTTTGCAGAGCCTTGTTTTGCGAACGGTCGAGTAGGGGTTCGACGTTTTCCTGAAGGCCTTGTCCAAGGATTTCAGCCCTTCGCGACAGATCATTTCTGAGGGTGGTCCTCTCCGTGCGGACCTGGTATGCCGTAAATGAAACAGACACCACGGCAACGCTAAGGATCAGGGGCAGGACTATTTTCAAGGCCATGCGCATCGACGGTCCTCAATGTAGCTTCCGTGGAATCTACCGCACGGGATTAGGAGAGTGCGGGACGACCTAAGTCCAGTTGCCACAAGTTACCAAGCTGCGAAACTAGCCTTCGTTGAACTTTTCATCCAAACATGCATGTAAATGGGCACGACAATATCCAAACTTGATTTAATCTAAAGGGCTATTACTAACATCCAATCAGGTCAATGCTTTACAGAATGTGAAATCTCCAGGAACTTTAATCGGAGCCAATATTTCACTGTGCAATTTTTCCCAGTCGGGGGAAGTGACGACTCAGGTCTTTTCGTAACGCACACGAAAAGCTGACACGAATCCTCCCCCACCGGCAAATTTATTTCGCTATGCATTCAGACGGTGGATCTCCTATCTACCAGCGCCAAAACGATGACTACAATCAGAAGCAATCCCAGGCCACCGCTTGGGTAATAGCCCCAGCCCGTGCTGTATGGCCAAGCCGGCAAACTTCCCAGCAAAGCCAAAACCAGAATGATGAGCAGGATCGTTCGCAACATAGACTGTCCTCCGATCGACTTTAACGGCGACAACGCCAATCTGCCGACTAACGGGCCGGGAAGAGAAAGGCTGGTCCCTTCGAACCAGCCTTTCTGTCATACCGACCGGCTTTTTTCGGCCTTTTTATTTACGAAAGTAGATACCTATATCAAAGCGGTCATGATCCCAATCCGCTTTGTGATCACGACACCATTGCCGGTCCGAGTTCATCCGTTCGACATCATGATTGACCTGGGGGCTGTGCTCACCACGCCGGGCGGCGTCGCGATCGATCCTGGCGCGATCCGACTCCAGCCGGCGATGGCAATCTTCCTTCCAATCCCTGTCCGCTCGAGCGGTCCCAGCAGAAGCAAATAGAAGGCCTCCGGCCAAGACTCCGGTGAACATCAGCCGATTCCAGAACTTATGGTTTCTCATGGTTGCCTCCAGTAACTTGCCTGAGAACGCGATCCACGCGTCCTTCCGTCACGTCTGCTATTGTTATCACTGGGGGGAGAAGCCAACTATAGGGTCAAGGCTGTACTTTGAGTTCTTCAATTACTTACCGGTCGGGGCGTATTAATCTACAGAGGATGAGGGAGAATATTCATTCATCCTGCAAGCTCAAGACAACGCTGGGATTTGCCCACGATGGAAACGGAAATCCCAGAAGCCCGGCATTAATCATGCGTATATTGAGGTATACCCCGCTGCCAACGCACTAAGAAGACTGCTGTGATCCAGATACTGTAGCTGCCTAATCCGAGCCGGCAGAAATTACCTCGAAAATAAATTGAAGCTTGTTCACAATGGTGGACGAAAGCACAAACGGATAAATATCGGGAAGGCCCATGCAGCGGTTGATGCTGTTCAGCGCAATGGTAAGTTCGGCCCACGCGCCGATGATTCCTTCAAAGGTAGCTTGTTGCTTCGATAGCATGGTGCTTAGCCCCGAATCCTTGGGATCGAGACGGATGGACTTGCCAACCAGGCCAAAATCGTTGGCGACCTCCAGCGCATCCTGTATATGCATGAGGTGGGCCCAGGTTTCCGCCCAATCTTCCCAGGGATGGGCTGTGGCGTAGGCGCTGATATAGTGGTTCTGCCAATTCGGTGGCGCGCCGCTGGAGTAATACTTTTTCAGAGCCTCAGCGTAGTCCTCCTGCTCATTTCCGAAAAGCGTTCGGAAGGGCTCCAGGAATTTACTCCCCTTAACCAGGCGATCCCAATAGTAGTGGCCAATCTCATGCCGGAAGTGCCCGAGCAAAGTGCGCAATGGCTCCCCCATTGCGAGGCGTATTGTTTCACGCACGGAATCGTCTGCCTCGGCAATATTCAAGGTGATGAGGCCGTTGTCATGCCCAGTCATAATTTTACTGATGACGCCGTCGGAATTGACTTGATCTTCGAGGAACGCGAATGCCAATCCTTTCTCGGGATCCGCCGCTTTATTGGCAACGGGCAAATTTAAACTGAGCAGCGTATAAATGAGCCGGCGCTTGGCGATTTCCATTCGTCGCCAGAGTGTACGGTTTTGATCGCGACTTAAGTCGGGAATGGTTTGGTTGAGCCGGCAGGATGCGCAAAACGGATCGTGTTCATCCCCGGTGGTTTTCTCTCCTGCGATCCCACCCGCAGGAAGCATCCAATTACAAACAGATTCCTTGGCGTAATTTTGACATTTCCTGTATTGCTGCTGGCCAAATTTGCCGCCGCTCGCTTTGAAAAAGCCATTCTCTGCAGGCTCCAGGCTACTGAGAGTCAGGGCGTCGGTAAGAAAGCCTAATTCTCTCCCGCAAACCAGGCAGGTAACATTCTCGAAAAAGATCAGTTCTCCGCACGTGCAGTTAAATGTCTTCATGGCTGGGATTAGTCAATGAAAAATGCTTCGTAGTGTCCGACGCTCAGGACCCAGAAAGAATCTACGGGCCTTTGAGAGTTTGAGCAATAAAGATCTGTGTTCGGAAGTGGCGGCCACATATGAAGGGAGCAATGGACTGCAAGGCGTCTGGACTGCGAATGAGCCCAGCATCTTGCGCTGTTCAACTCCCCCGGAATACATGCTTACTAGTATTGCTCGATGGTGGGACATATGGTCGTATAAAAACGTACAACGCTTCGCACCAGCAGCGAGGAGACAAGGAGAGCGCAGTGGTGCCAAGATGGGTTCTGAGTTGTCCCAAATGCGAGCAGGAATTTACTCATACCGAGATCCAGGCGGATTACCGGTCGCCGCAGATCGATCCTTTCTCCTGGATTGTTGACAAGCCGGAAATGACAAAGGGGGGAGCGAGCCTGGAGTGTCCCAACTGCAAGAAAACGTCGGTCTATAATCGGCACCAGTTGACCTACCGGGCGACCTAATCGCCGGCCACTTTCGGAAGAATTGATTCCCGGAGCAGGGACTTCGCTTTCGCAAAAAAACTAAAGGGAGTTTTTCGGGACAGTATCTTTGGAATCGGCTTCGACTATTACGTCCACTTGGGCGCCTTCGACGAGCTTAACTTTATTGCCTTTCTCGTCTTCCAAAGTATTCTCAATGCGAATCTCCCGATATAAATGGTCTGCGCCTTCGACCGCGATTTCCGCCTTTTCCGGTTCCTGGGGGAAAGGCGACTTGATGATTTTTTCGACTGTGCCAGGTCTGATCGTCTTGGACTTTTTTTTGTTATTTTTCACGTAAAGTTCTCCCAGGAAATCGTCCGAGGGTGGGCAATTCATAGTAACAGCTCTACAAAATTTAATGTAGGGGCTGCCTTAGATGGATGAAATGAAGATTGCGTTCGCTCATTGCGTGGCTGTCCATCTCGCGTCAATGGAGGGACCGCCGCGATGGTCATGCAATATCTTCCTGGCCTCGGCTATTTAGAAGCGAGCGCACTTCGTGCAAGAGGTTCTGACCAGCTGTGGCTTTGGAAAGATAGCCATGGGCGCCGGCGGCCATGATTTCTTCAACAATCTGCTTGGAATCATGCACGGAAAACGCCAGGACTTTGGTCTGAGGCCGGTGGCGCACAATTTGCCGCAGGACCTCCAATCCATTCATAATCGGCATATTGATGTCCAGTATAACGAGGTCTGGATCTTGGGTGAGGGTCTTTTCCAGGGCATCCCGGCCATCCACAGCTTCACCACAGACTTCAAAATCCGAATCGCACGCCAGCATTGTGCAAATCCCCCGGCGAAGGACATCATGGTCATCGGCGATCAAGATGCGCTTTCGCCAACCATTCCCTTTTGATTTCTCTTCCTGCGTGAGCAATCCAACCCGTTCAATTTTACGCTCCTGATAGGACTCGGCAACTTCCGCACGCCGGCGACTAATAGGAAGGATGGCGGTCACAAGAGTTCCCTTGCCCGACCGGGAAGTTATTTCCAGGGACCCCGAAAGTTGCCTGACGCGCTCCCTCATCCCTTGAATTCCAACACCCAAAGGCGCGACCGATGCGCAGTCCATTTTTTTCAATTCCTGGCTCATACCTTTGCCGAAGTCTCCAATTTCCAAACGGACTTCGGAGTTGTCGGAACGCGCTCGAACAAATGCCGTACCGCTCCCTGAGTACCGGTGAACATTGGATAGGCTTTCCTGCACGATACGGAATAGTGCAACCTCGGCATCCGGGGCGAGCCTCACAAAACCTGGGGGGAAATCTACACCAACCTTAATACCGGAGCGGTTTTCAAACCCCTGTGTAAACCATTCGACGGCCGAGGCCAGGCCGAGTTCATCGAGCAAGGGCGGGTGCAGAAGATAGGAGAGGGTGCGAATTTCCTTATTTACGTCATTGGAAAGAGAAATGCATTCGTGCAAAAGGCGGTTGAGCTCTTCGTCTGGTGGAATAGCCGCATGCTTCTGGATGCCGGAAAGATCCATGGACAAGACCGCCAGCTTTTGCCCCGTGACATCATGCAGGTCGCGTGAAATGCGGCGCCGCTCTTCATCCTGCAGGCGCAGCAGGCGGCCGGACAGATTTCTCAATGTGTCTTCGCTGGCCTTGAGCGCTTCGTTCGCGCCTGAAAGCTCAGTCATATCGGTGGCCACGACGCATATGGTGCGAGTTCCGAAATCGTTAACGGGACTTAAGGAAAAGCGCACGAGACGCCGCTGACCATCGGAGCTTACAAGGCTCACGTGGTCGCGAGACACACCCTGGAGCCCATTGGAGATCAACTCTGCGAGTTGTATTTGTTCCTGGATGGCAAAGTGTTTATCGAGCCGAGTTCCAATTATCTCATCACGGGCAACTCCTAAAATCCGGGCAAAACTGGCATTCGCGTAAAGAATGGTGCCGTCCTGATCCAGCGTGGCGGCTCCTTCGTTCATGGTTTCAACGAGGACCCGGTAGGGATGCTCGGCCCCTTGCAAGGTGAAGACCTGATCGCCGTGGGCGCCGTTGACGACCACGGCATCGACCGTGCCGCGCTTGATTGCCAGAAACGTTTCTTCCAGTTCGTGTATACGAGTACGTAATTTTTTGGTTTTCTTAGCGACCGATGTTCTAGTAGTGCTGGGAATTCTCGCCCTCATGGCTACTCCTTAAGATCCAAGCCCAAAAGGACTTCGTTCTTGTTGGATAGATCGCCAACCAGCCTACGCAAAGGCAAGGGAAGACTTTTGATCAGGGTTGGAGCTGCGACTACTTGCGCCTCCTTGGCCAGCTCGGGGCGCTGGTAAAGGTCGATGATTTGCAGCTCAAATCTGCCCTCGAGAAATTCGTCGCACACCTCACGAAGATTGCGAATGGACGCCGCCGAACGGGGCGTCTGGCCGGTAATGTACAGGCGCAGCGAATACATCTTCCGCGGGCGGTCCGAAGGTTTTCGGGCGGCCTTCGTGGATTTCTTGCGAACCGGTCGCTTCACGCCTTCGCTCCAACGCTCACTTCGAATCCTGGCCTGGTTTCTACGTTGTCATGGCGTTGCGATCCACGGAGATCCAGGCCGACGAGCACCTTGTCCACATTGGAAAGGTCGCCGATAATTTTTCGGATCGGCACCGGCAGGTTCCGCACCAGCGTGGGAATGGCCAGGATTTGATCTCCCTGCGCGAGTTGCGGATTCTTTATCAGATCAATTACTTCCAGCTCATATTTTCCATCCAAATGAGCAATGCAAATCTGCCGGAGGTTCGACAGCGCCGCCATCGACTTGGGAGTTTGTCCCGCCACATACAGACGCAGCTTAATTACAGGAATGTGATTCTCTACAGATTTCGCATTTACTTTTGGATTTTTCTTCACGACAGTTCTCCCGCGCTTTTTACCAGCGATGTTTCCCGTTTGGATGCCTGATTTCCCAACCGTATGTCATTCATGGTGTTGCGTTCCATATCGACCTGTTTTTCGCGCAATTGCCCCTCTCTGATAATCCGTCCCAATTCCATTTCCTCCGCGGCGAAATCCATTTTCAAATTCTGGATCTGCGCTTCCAGAGCGGCGCGTTTCCTTTCCAGCGTTTCCTGCTTTTGCTCAACTTCCTGCAAGCGCAACTGCGCCTCGGCCATTTCTCTGGCCTCCTGCGCCACGCGCGATGATCCGGTGAGAACAACGCCGGAACCGATATAAGGCGGGACCAGTGAAATTCCCTTGGAACTCATCACAAATTCGCGGATTTGATTGGAGTGTGCCATGCCACGGGATTTCAAAATGTATACGCAGCGATTTCTTTCTCCATTCAATTCCGAGTCCCGGCATAATATCCAGGTGTCGCAAAGCGAGGAGACACCAACGTCCGTCTGTTCGATCTGGTTGCTGCTAATGGTGAGATTCGTAAACATGGAGGTGATTGTTTTGCCTTTCAAATAATCCATAAGACGAATCAGCATGGAATAAACAGCTTCTTGCACGCTTCCAGAAATCAGATTGGTGATGGGGTCGACGATCACATGCTGAGGCTTCACCGTATCGATGAGTTTGTGGATGCGAAGCAGATGCATTTCAATACCGTACTGGCTGGGGCGCCAGGCCTCCTGGACCAGCAAATCTTTTTCCACCCATTGCTTAAGATCCAGACCGACCGAACTCATATTTCGCGCTACCTGGGCGACGGATTCCTCAAAGCCGATAAACAGGCAGCGTTCGCCCCGGCTGCACACTGCATCAGCAAAAGATGCGGCCATGGTCGTCTTGCCGGTTCCCGCGGTTCCACTGATCAACACGCTTGAGCCGCGATAAAATCCTTTGCCGCCGAGCATTTCGTCCAGATCGGGAATTCCGGTGGAGACGCGCTCGCTGGAAACATTGTGGGTCATTTCCAGGGACGTGACGGGTAAAACTGAAATGCCATTGCTGTCGATCAGGAATGGGTATTCATCGGCGCCGTGGCTTGTTCCGCGATACTTGACGATTCTCAGCCGGCGCGTGGAAATCTGTTCGCGAACTCGGTGGTCAAGCAGGATGACGCAATCGGAGACGTATTCTTCGAGGCCGTATCGCGTTAGCGTTCTGTCACCCTTCTCCGCGGTAATTACAGTGGTCAAATTTCGCTCTTTTAACCAGCGAAACAGGCGGCGCAATTCCGAGCGAAGCACGGCTTCGTTGGAAAACCCGGAGAACAGGGCCTCCAGCGTGTCCAGGCAAATGCGTTTGGCCCCCACAGAATCCACCGCGTGCTGCAGCCGGATGAATAAAGCTTCGAGGTCGTAATTCCCTGTTTCCTGTATCTCACTTGGCTCGATATAAATGTAATCCAAGTACAGTTTCTTGTTCTCTACGAGGTGTTTCAGATCAAACCCGAGTGAAGCGACATTACTTGCCATTTCCTGGGGAGTTTCTTCGAAAGCTGCAAGAACTCCGGGCTCATCAAATTGCTGAGCGCCATGGATAAGAAATTCCATTCCGAGCATGCTCTTGCCGCAGCCCGGGCCACCACAGACGATGGTGGTGCGCCCCCGCGGTAGGCCACCTCCGCTGATTTCGTCAAGTCCCTGAATGCCCGTTGGAGCCTTGGGGAACGCGGAGAGAAGCGAATTGCCGTTGGGGGCAGCCGTCAATTCAGCAGATTTTGTGAATTTCGCCAAGGATGCACCTTCCCACACTCGAATGAACCATCGGATTTGGATCGAATTTGAATTAGCGCCTTTTGCATCTCTGATTGAGCCTACTTTGAAAGGCCAACGAATAAATGACGCAATACAGGCTTGCTCTTATAACTCGCGTTTATAAAATTTCGAATACAGTGATTTCGGTATATGCCGTGCGGTGACGTGGTAGGACGCTTGGTAGGCGCGATTGACACGCTGCAATAACGTCTCGCCGGAGCAAATTCTGACCCACCTACATCGCTATTCTTTTTCTTCCGCCTCAAAAGGTACACGCTTTATTCGGTAAGATTGCAGGGATTGGCTCATTCCTGTGTGCTCGCTGCCTGCTATCCTGCTGAAAGAAATGGATCGCGCACAGGGGAGGCGAATATGGCCAAGTATGGAAGGGCGGCAGGCAAATCAGTAAAGAGCGCAATGCGACGAAGGAAGCGAGGAACATTACGATCGGGAAAAGGGGGCAAAGGAGGTGTGGTAAAAAGCAAAAGCAGGCCATTGCGATAGGGCTGTCAGAGGCGCGCAGGAAGGGCGCGAAGGTCCCGCAGAGATCCTCCCGATGATAACGAATGTCATTCTTCGTCGAGTTTTTTTATCGCCCGGTTAGTTAATGTTGGTCCGAAACCTTGGTCGTTACACCGCCAATCGAATTGTTCCCTCCGGAAGCAACTCAAATTTTAGCTGTTCCACAAAAAAATGCGCCTCTTGTTTCGTGTAAAGAAGTCGCAAGGGGCGTTAAAAGGGCTCTCATTGAGAAGAATGGGCTTGTGCAATCTACAGATAACAATGGGGTTATAAGAATGGTTTCTTGGCAACCAACGTGCATAGGCCCACTTCGACTGAATTCTATAAGTAAGGATGGAGAAATTGCCAAGAGGAGGAAGCGCAGAGACGCTAAAAAAAGGCCAGCGGTTACAAATCTCCGGGCTCCCAGTCCAGATTCAACCCCTCGAGTACATTGGCCAAACAGTTTTTGATCTTCTTCGTTTCGAGAAAGCAAATATCAGCGGAAGGAAGAAAAAGCGACCACGTATTTAAACGGGATCCCCATGAAAAATATGAAAGAAGAGACGAGATCCGAAAATACGGTGTGGATGCCCAAGAAGGATTGGCACGATCGATTCCATTCCCTGAAGAACGTTCCCGCGATTTTCAAGATGGTATGGCAGGCGGCGCCTGGAGTAGTTGCCGCCAGCGTAATGATCCGACTCACAGCGGCTTTACTGCCGCTGGCCATGCTCATGGTGAGCCGCCGGATTATTGACTCAATCTATTTGGTGACGTCGCATCATACCAAGCTGACTGCGGGATTCTGGGGGCTCGTGGCGCTCGAATTTGGCCTGGGTTGCCTGGTCATCATCCTTGCTCGACTCGTCGACTTTTGCGACACCTGCATGAATGAACGGTACACCCGCCACGTTAATCTCAGGATTATGCGGCATGCCGCTACCATGGACCTCAACTGCTATGAGGATCCCAAATTCTATGACCGGCTGGAACGCGCGCGGGTGCAAGGAGCCGATCGCGTAGGGATGCTTCAGGAGAGCGGTCAATTAATTCAGCAAGTGGTCAGCACGGTGTCGCTTGGTGCGGGAATTTGCTTGATCTCTCCGTGGATTCTTCTGGCCCTTATCATTTGTGTCATCCCTGAATTTCTTGCGGAGACGAAATTCGCCTATCTTGGATATTCTCTGAACGTGCGGCAGACGCCGGCGCGCCGGGAACTCGATTATTTGCGCATGCTTGGAACGAGCAAAGAAAGCGCAAAGGAACTGAAGCTGTTTGGACTGGGCCAATTTTTCGCAAACCGCTATGAATCGATTTCAAATAAGATCCATCATCAGAATGTGGAATTGGCTGGGCGCAAACTTTTTGTGGGTTCACTTCTGGCCCTTCTCGGGACCGTGGGATATTACGGAACGTATGCGTATGGTATTTATCTCACTGTGATCGGAGTGTTGACCCTTGGCAGTCTGACGTTCCTGGCGGGCGCCATTGCCGGCGCCAGCACCAACATACAGTCTGTCTTTTCGACATTTTCCCGGATAGCCGACCACGGCCTGTTTCTGACGGACCTGGTCGAGTTTCTGGCGGTTCAACCCAGAATTTTTTCCAAACCGGGAAGCTTGCCGGGGCCGCGGCCGATCCGCGAGGGATTTGAATTCCGAAATGTATCATTCACCTACCCCAGAAAATCCAAGCCGGTGCTGGAAAATGTCAATTTCCGCCTGGAGCCGGGTGAGCGCATCGCGCTGGTGGGCGCCAATGGACACGGGAAAACCACGATCGTCAAGTTGATGACTCGATTGTATGACGTGACCTCCGGCCAGATTCTGCTGGACGGAATCGACCTGCGTGAATACAACATTGAAGACCTCTGCAAATCGATCGGCGTCATTTTTCAGGATTTCATGAAATACGACATGACCGTGGCGGATAACATTGCTACGGGGAAAATTGCAGTGCGCAATGACCAGTTTCGAATACGCGCGGCGGCGTTCAAGAGCCTTGCCGAAAGCGTGGTTCACAAGCTCCCCCAAAATTACGACCAGATGCTGGGCTGCCGATTTGAAGGCGGTGTGGACCTTTCGGGCGGAGAATGGCAGAAGATTGCATTGGCTCGTGCTTACTTGTGCGATGCGCAATTGCTCATTCTGGACGAACCGACGGCCGCGCTCGATGCGCGATCCGAGCACGAGGTCTTCCAGCGCTTTGCCGATCTGACCAAAGGCAAAATGGCCGTCTTGATCTCCCATCGCTTCTCCACCGTAAAGATGTCGGACCGCATCCTTGTCCTGGAAAACGGTAGAATTGCCGAGCAGGGAGGGCACAACCAGCTTCTGCGGAGTGGAGGAAGTTATGCCGAAATGTTTGAATTACAGGCGGCACAGTACCGCTGAGGCAAAGAAAATGAAACCCCGGCATTATTTGAAATTTCAAACCTGAAATTTCAAGTCCAAAAGCAAGCTAGCAACTGCATCGCGACAACCAGGGCCTTTTGCAACGGTTAGGGTTATTCTCGCAAATAATTGGCATCGGAGTTCTAACCCTTGAAATTCAATTCGCGAAACGCCGCGTTCTCCGTTGTGCCCTCCTTATTGGCTTTGTTGCTGATCTTCCATTTGGGTGCGGTCCCTTGTCAGGCCCAGGATGAAACGATTCGTGTAAATCTTCAGGCGCCCAGCCACCCATTTCCGCATTACTGGGAACAAATGTTTGGATCCGGTCGGGCGATCCTGTCCCTGCGCGACAGCTACCGCCGTGATTTGCGTGAAGTGAAAGACGCGACGGGATTCGGATATATACGATTCCATGCGATTTTCCATGATGAGGTCGGTCTGTACGATGAAGATTCCGAGGGCAGTCCTGTCTATAACTTTTCCTACATCGATCAGATTTATGACGGGCTGCTGGAAAATCACGTTCGTCCGTTTGTGGAATTGAGCTTCATGCCTTCCAAGCTGGCCGCGCAACCTATCCTTCAATCCTTTTGGTATAAGCCGAACGTCTCGCCTCCCAAAGATTGGGACAAGTGGGGCGACCTTATTTCGCATTTCGCGCGCCACCTCATTGAACGGTACGGAATTACGGAGGTATCCCAGTGGTACTTCGAGGTGTGGAATGAACCAAACCTTGATTTCTGGGCGGGAAACCCGAAGGATCAAAGTTATTTTGAGCTTTACGATTTGACCGCTAAAACCTTGAAGCAAGTAGACAGCAGGCTGCGGGTCGGGGGGCCGGCCACCGCGCAAGCAGCTTGGGTCGATCGCTTCCTGCGACACGTAGAGGAAAATAATGTCCCTGTCGATTTTGTTTCCACTCATGTTTACGCCAACGACCTGAGCGAGGATGTATTTGGCACGAGCGAGAATATCCCGCGAACAGAATTCGTTTGCCGCGCCGTCCAGAAAGTTCACCAGCAAGTAGCGGCTTCCGCGCACCCCAACCTGCCAATCATCTGGAGCGAATACAATGCGAGCTATAAGAACGAACCCGAGGTAACCGACGCGCTGTTTATGGGCCCGTGGCTTGCTAACACGATTCGTCAATGCGACGGCCTCGTCTCCATGATGGCCTATTGGGCGTTTTCGGATGTATTTGAAGAACAAGGGGTGGTGAAACAGCCGTTTTATGGGGGCTATGGTTTGATCGCGGAAGACGGACTCCCAAAGCCCTCCTTTAACGCGTTCAAATTGCTGCATAAGCTGGGGAGCACGAGGATTGCCGCTGATTCTGCCTCCGCACTTGTTACGCGGCGCAAGGACGGAACTATCGTCATGGCTGTCTGGAATTTATACCAGCCGGAAGAAGCCGGCAAAGAGAAGCGATTAGTAATAAAAATGAGCGGCGGAGGTGAATTACATCGCGCCAAGATCTTTCGGCTTGATTCGACGCATGGTTCCCTCCTCCGGGCCTATGAGGCCATGGGCAAGCCACCCAATCCAACGCAGGCGCAAATTCAGCGGTTGCGGAGCGCGGCGAGCCTGCCGCCGCCGGAAAATGTGGATATCCGGGAGGAAACGCTGACGATGGTCTTGCCGGCCCAGGGCCTGGCAATCATCGAATTCCATTAACCGGCTTTCTGATCGGATGGGCCGGCAGCGGGAGGATAAGCGTTCGGCTTTTTGTCCTGGATTTCCAGGTCAGGAGAAGATTGGAAGCCTGCCCGCACCATTCCGCGCTGAGCCTCGGGATTCTTCATGAAAGTTTCCCATACATAACCGGTGCGCGCGTTTTCCACCATCACCATGGTGATTCCGGTGTCGATCCCAATTACGTCATGATCGTACCAGTTGGCTAAAGGATTGAAGGCATCCACAAATCCGTACTGGCACCACGCCCCGTTTCCATACCGTTCTTTCACTGTGCGTAACACACGTATGGCGGCGTCTCCAAGGAATGGCAGTGACCCGGCTGCGGCACAAGGAACGACAGTGCCGTCGATCGGGCCTGTCTCAGGCGGGCCTCCCCACACCACATATCCATGGACTGAATCGGAAGCTGTGATGCCCCAAAGATCGTTGCTGTAGTCGGAAAATTGCCCGGCCAGGTCAATGCAAAATTGACGGTGCACATCCGAGGCAATAACTGAGTTATGGAAATAATCCGTGTACTTGTCACGCTTTCCCCGAAAATCAAACCAGGCTTGGGAATATTGGTGAACGAATAGCGGCGCAAATGAGCCGATGTAACGAATGCCATCATATTCGAACGTGGTGCGGCGCCAGGCGTTCCAGCTATCGGCGGGAAGGGGATGAGACTCCGACCCGAGTCCCAGCAAGTACATCATCATTAATTCGCTATAATTATCCCAACGATACTGCAGGAAACCGCTTTCCGGCCTCCAGCCGTGGGGAAGGATGGAAGTATCTTCCGAGAGCCAGCTCCAATCCACGCGATTGAAGATATCGTAGGCCAACATCTTGATTTCGGGGTGATCGAAGTGCGAACGGCAGGTAAGAATTCCACAGAGAAGGATGGCGGTATCTATGGAAGAAACTTCGGAATCCCATAACCTCTCGCCGGTATTGATATTAGCCCAGTGATAGAAGAAGCCTCGATGATTAGAAAGTTTTCTCCAATGGAAGCGCAACGCATTCAGCACGCGTTCCTTTGCCTCTGCTTGAGAAATAAATCCGCGCTTCTCTCCAATGCATAACGCCGTCAATCCAAACCCCGTCGCGGCGATGCTCCCCAAATCATTTTGACCGGGGTTCCTGACATTGCAGCGATCCCTAACTATGCCGGTTTCGGGATTTACCTGCTCCACAAAATAACGGAAATTGGCGGCTTGCAGCTCCTGCAGAAAAGCGTCGTCCTGATCGGAAAAAGCCTTTAGCTTCTCAGGCGGAGCAACATGGCCTGATTTCGCGTGTGAGTCCTGCCTGGCGTCTAAGAAGCTCTCCAGAGTGAAAGGAGTAAGCGCAGCCGCGCCGGCCAGGTTCCTCAAGCATTCGCGGCGCGTCCAATTCTTAAAGTTATTGCGTCTTTCGAGCATCGGATTGATTATAAACTCTGTTCAATTCAATGGAACCTGGCAATTTTCGTTTTTCATCAAATAGTTAGGGCAGCCGGGAAATTGAGGTGGACGGCAGGAGGGGCACCAAATCATAATCTAAATGCATCCAATTATGCAGGGGGTGCGATGTCTCAAGGGCGGAAGATAATTCTTTGGATAACAGGACTGATTCTTGGGATTTCCCTGGCCATTTATTTTGGCCTGGCCCTGTTTCGCTACTACCAAGGCCGGCCGATTCAATTGAGGGGGGCGGTCATCAAGCAAGATGACGATCCAATCCAGCAGGCGCCTATCATGGATGTGGACATCAGCGAAGTCAATGGATTGGCCTTGGAAAGCACGAAGTCTAATTTCACGGGATATTTCACGATCAAACTTCCAAGAACATTCAGCCAGGATCAATCGGTCACGCTTCGTTTTCTGCATCCGGATTACGTGCCGATGGAACTCACCGAATTAGTAACGGACAAATTGACGATTGTTCATCTCGTTCCGATTCGCAGGGACATGGAGGAGAAAGCCGTCCCGCTTGACCATCCCGCGATTGCAATAGCGAATGTCCGGATCCGGTACTCCACGGAATCGACCGCTCAGGAGAATGTCGGCATCGGTGTAAAAACTTTTCAGATTCAAAATGTGGGCAATACTCCCTGCCAGAATAGCAACCCATGCTCCCCGGACGGCAAGTGGAAGGCCGCCGTTCGTTCCGAGTCCATGGATGCGGGCGAGGGAAATGTTTATCGAAATGCGAGGTTTTCCTGTATTGCGGGGCCGTGCCCATTCTCCAGTATCGACTATGACGGTTATTCCCAGGGGGGACGCAACATTAAGGTCACCGTTCGCAACTGGTCGGATACGGCTACTTATTTGTTTCAAGCGGAGGTCTACCGTCCTCAAATTTCCGACACCGTGCAGATGATGTATCCGATCATACTGGGCACATCGCTGAATTTCACTTTACCGCCTGCCGCGGAGGGGCCAAGCCTGGAAGCAGAATTAAATGGAGAAAACATCATCTTCCCGCTGGGCCCTGTTCCTGTTTTAAGTTGGGCCGATTGCAATGTGAGTGTGGCCAAAAATAAAGCGAAATTCTACCGATGCGAACTCAATTCCGGATATCAATTCCGGTAGCGAATGCGGGCCGGGCGACAAATTGTACGCATTGATATCGAAGATTTCTGTAAACAAAAAGGGCAAGAATCAAAGAGGGAGTATCTTCGATACGTTTCTATAAGAACATATTTGAGCGGGCGGGTTACGAAACTCGGTTCGCGTTCTGCTGCATATGTTCGATTACGGCTACCAGCTGTTTGCTTATCTCGGACTTCGAGACGACGTGTTTCACTCCATACTTCAGCGCTTCCCTTTCAAGTTCGCGGGAATAAAACAGGGTGCACATCAAAATGACCGCGTCAGGCGTTGCTTTATAGATTTCTTGGGCAACATGCAAGCCATCCATTCCGGGCATCGAGTAATCGAGGATGATGAGGTCCGGGTGAAGGTCGATGGCTTTTGTCACTCCCTGCTTGCCATTACTCGCTTCGCCACAAATTTCACAGTCAACGCAACCAGCAAGCAGCATCTTCAACCCGGTTCTTGCAAAGTCGCTGTCATCAATGATGAGTATCTTCATGGCTATATCATTCACATTGATACTGTAGAACCTAGCCCGCGTATTGTACATACGCTGATTGCTGTATATGGATACTGGACCGAAACGGAGACGGTACGAACCGCGATCCGGTCCAGGGAATTCAAGTCTTCTTTTAACTTTCTCTTATTTACTAAGTCGAGACGGCTATAACTAGTATGGAACTTGCCGAGAGGCAAGCCGATCATGATTGCGTGTGCCATTCCGGGAATCGGGCATGTCTTCCAAAGGAAAAACGACTTCGACAATCGTACCAGGTTCGGCGTTTCCGATGCGCAGCTCGCCATTGAATTCCTTAACGCGCTGCCTCATTCCGCCGATACCGACGCCAATGCGGTCGGGCCGGCCATCTATCACATCTTTGGCAATCCCCCTCCCATTGTCCCGCACGGTTCCTATAATCTGGTTATCTTCTTTCACCAGAGTGACCGCAGCCTCGAGCGCACCGGAATGCCGAAAGACGTTGGTAACCGCTTCCTGAACGATCCGAAAAACCGCGGTTTCCATCTCAAGGGATAATCGTGGAAAGTCGGAAGGTTTCACCTCCAGTGAAATTTCAATACCGCTGCGCTTTTTGAATCCTTCGAGATAAAACTGCAGGGCTGATTGCAAGCCGATCTCATCCAACAAAGGAGGATGCAGAAGATAAGAGATGTTGCGCACCTGCTGAATCGCGTGGTCGATGAGATCACTAATCTCACTGGCCTCCTTGGTCGATTCCGAGGAACGGTTCAACATGACGATTCTGTCCGACATCATTTTCGCCGCGCTCAATTCCTGCCCCAAACTATCATGTAATTCGCGGGCAATCCGCCGCCGTTCATCATCCTGAGTAGCGATGAGATTGCTGGAAAGTGCACGAAGCTCCAGGTTTAGAGCCTCGAGCTGACGAGTCTTTCGATGAAGATCGGCAAACACGCTGACCTTCGCTCGCAAGAGTTCCGGATTAACTGGAACGGAAAGGTAATCCACTGCTCCGCGTTGATATCCCTTGAGCTGGTCCAGATGAGTCAGGTGCACCCCGGAAATAAATATGATCGCGGTCTTCTGAAAGCGCGGATGCTGACGAATCATGTCCGCCAACTCAAAACCATCTAGCTCGGGCATACTAACGTCCATTAGAACTACGGCAACGTCTTCCTTCAGCAAATGCTCGAGCGCCTCCCTTCCGGAGTTAGCTTTGATCAGGTTTTCACCGAGCTCGTTGAGGATAACTTCATAGCTGAGCAGTTTGGCGGGCTGATCGTCCACCATTAGGATATTGGCCTTTTCCCGATTGGTCATCGTTCTTTCCCTCTTAGATGAGATGCATATGCCAGATGCCCGAATCATGGCCTACGAACTTTCTGGGACAAGACGTGACCCTCACCGGTGCAACCACATCCGCAATGCCGAAAGAAGTTGCTCGGTATTGACTGGTTTCGCGAGGTATTCCGAAGCGCCCGCCTCAAGACATTTTTCGCGGTCGCCTTTCATTGCTTTTGCGGTTAAGGCGATGATTGGAAGGCGCCGGAAGGAAGGGTTCTGGCGAATCACTTGCATCGTCTCGTAGCCGTCCATCTCCGGCATCATGATGTCCATGAGAACGATGGCCAGATCCGGAGTGGATTCCAGCAGGGAGATCGCTTCATTTCCCGTGCCTGCGGAAAGCACGGACATCCCGCGGCGTTCTAGGACGCTGCTCAGCGCAAAAATATTCCGCACGTCATCATCCACCACCAGTACTTTCTTCCCCACCAGCGCATCGTCGGAGCGGTGCAGCCGCTCCAACATTTTCTGCTTGGTCGAGGGAAGGTCGGCGACGACACGGTGCAGGAATAGCGCTGTCTCATCCAGGAGCCGTTCCGGCGACTCCACGCCCTTAACCACAACACTCCTGGCCAGGATGTGCAAACGTGCGTCTTCTTCTGGGGAAAGCTCCTTGCCTGTGAAAACGACCACGGGTAAATCGCTAAGTGACTGCATTTCACGCAAGCGTTCCAAAATGTCAAATCCGGTCATATCGGGAAGGCGCAGGTCCAAAACAACGCAATCGAAGTATTGCTGTTCAATAATCGAAAGAGCTTCCTCGCCCGTGGTTACAGTGGAAACATCAATATCATCATGACCCAGAAGCTCACGAATGCTCAACTGCTCAGCCGGATTGTCTTCCACAATCAGAAGCCGTTTGCGACGCGGCATGGAGTATTCCTTGATGCGCGCGAGGACGGTCGCCAACTCCTCAGACGTGGTCGGCTTGGTCACAAAGGAAAAGGCCCCTCGGGACAGCCCGTGATGGCGGTCTTCGTCAAGCGTCAGCATTTGAACAGGAATATGCCGGGTTGAGGGATCTTGTTTGAGGTGATTGAGAACCGTCCATCCCAACATATCCGGAAGGAAAACATCGAGAGAAATGGCGGTTGGGTGAAACTCGCGAGCCAGAGCCAGCGCCTCGGAGCCTCTCGAAGCCATC
This sequence comes from uncultured Acidobacteriota bacterium, assembly GCA_963825365.1. Classification (GTDB taxonomy): domain Bacteria; phylum Acidobacteriota; class Terriglobia; order Acidiferrales; family UBA7541; genus Palsa-360. Next base: position 28,224 of record CAWGSV010000007.1, read on the forward strand.
AGAACTTTGAAACCGTTGTCATGCGAAAGATCACGCAGGACTCGGGCATAATGCGGATCGTCTTCCACGACCAGCAATACGGCGTCATCCGGCAGTAGAATCTCGCGGTCGTCTGAAATCGTTTCCACGAGTCGTTCGGAAATAAAGCCGCCGGTCGTCTGCGCCATGGAAGCGGACGGCAGTGCCTTTTTCTCCGGAACGCCTACGCCTGTGGCCGGGCCAACATAGGTTTGCGGCAAATATAGCGTGAAGATGCTTCCCTCGCCCGGCGTGCTGCGAAGTTGAATTTCACCGCCGAGCAGGCTGGCCAGTTCGCGGCTGATTGCCAATCCCAAGCCCGTGCCTCCGTATTTCCGGCTGGTACCTGCATCCGCCTGTTGAAACGCCTCAAAGATAATTCGCTGTTTGTCGGCTGGGATGCCAATACCCGTGTCGGAGACTTCGAAAGCAATAACGGACGCCGCACCGGCTAAGACGGGATGAGATTTGCTCCAGCCTCCATCGGAGACAGAGACATTCAGATTTACGCTGCCATGTTCCGTGAATTTGAAAGCGTTGGAAAGCAGGTTTTTCAGCACTTGCTGCAGACGCTTGGAATCCGTTACTAGACTGCGGCTAAGGCGCGGATCCGAGTGCACATCGAAGGAAACCTGCCGGTTTTCCGCCTCATGACGGAAGGGGCGAGCCACCATGTCCAGCAGGCTGCTGAAGAATACCTCTTCGGCCTCGACCGAAACCGTCCCCGATTCAATTTTTGAAAGATCGAGGATGTCGCTGATCAGGTTCAGCAAATCCGTTCCGGCGCCATGGATCGTTCGAGAGAATTCCACTTGCTTGGGCGACAGGTTGCCGTCGGGATTGTCGCTGAGCTGCTGGCCCAGAACGAGAATGCTGTTCAGGGGCGTGCGCAATTCGTGCGACATGTTGGCCAGGAATTCGGACTTGTATTTTGAAGTCAAGGCCAGTTCTTTGGCCTTCTCTTCCAAAGCGCGGCGGGCCTGCTCAATTTCCTGGTTCTTGCGTTCCACTTCCACGTTCTGTTCAGCAAGTTGCTGGGCCTTTTGTGCCAGTTGCTCGTTGGTCTGCTGCAACTCTTTCTGCTGCGTTTGCAGCTCGATCGCGAGTTGCTGGGATTGCTTCAGCAATCCTTCGGTCTGCATGGTGGCCTCAATACTGTTGAGCACGATGCCGATGCTCGCCGTCAGCTGTTCGAGAAATGCGAGGTGTGAGGCGGTGAAGGAGTTCAGCGTGGCAAGTTCAATAACTGCCTTGACGCGATCTTCAAAAAGCACGGGCAGCACAATTATATTTCGAGGCACGGAGGTAAACAGGCCGGAACGAATCGGCATGGCATTCGGCGGAATATCCGTGATCAGCATGCGCCGTTTTTCCGCCGCGCATTGGCCGATCAGACCCTCGCCGAGCGCGGCGCGTTCGGTATGGCCGCCTGTTCCGTTATCGGCGAAGGCGGAAAGCAAAACCAGTTCCTCCGTATCTTCACTTAGTGTTTGGTAAAGGACGCCCTGTTGCGCGCCCACCAGAGGAGCGAGTTCCGACAAAAGCATGCGGCCAACGCTTGTCAGATCGCGCTGTCCCTGCAACATACCGGTGAACCGCGCCAGGTTGGTCTTCAGCCAATCCTGCTCGGTATTGCGATCGGTTGTGAGGCGCAGGTTGTCAATCATCGTGTTGATGTTGTCTTTCAGTTCCGCAACTTCGCCGCTGGCCTCCACCTGAATGGAACGCGTCAGGTCGCCCTTGGTCACGGCGGTGGCAACCTCGGCGATCGCACGCACCTGGTTGGTCAGGTTATCGGCGAGCAGGTTCACATTTCCGGTGAGATCCTTCCAGGTTCCGGCGGCGCCGGGCACGTTGGCCTGGCCTCCAAGGCGGCCTTCGACGCCGACTTCGCGCGCGACCGTAGTCACCTGATCGGCAAACGTGGCCAGTGTATCCGTCATGTCGTTAATCGTGTCGGCAAGCGCCGCCACCTCGCCCTTGGCTTGCACGGTTAGCTTTTTAGTAAGCTCGCCGTTGGCGACGGCAGTTACTACTTTCACGATACCGCGCACTTGTTCGGTTAGGTTTGCGGCCATGACGTTAACGTTGTCGGTGAGGTCTTTCCAGGTGCCGGCCACGCCAGGGACTTTGGCCTGGCCTCCCAGTTTGCCGTCCGTACCGACTTCGCGCGCCACGCGAGAGACTTCGGCCGCGAAGGCGTTCAACTGGTCCACCATCGTGTTGATGGTGTCTTTCAGTTCCAGAATTTCGCCCTTCACGTCGACCGTGATTTTGCGTGACAGGTCGCCGCGCGCCACGGCCGTGGTTACTTGCGCAATATTACGAACTTGAGCAGTAAGGTTTCGGGCCATGGCGTTCACCGAATCGGTGAGGTCTTTCCAGGTGCCGGCCACGCCGGGCACGTTGGCTTCTCCACCGAGGCGTCCTTCGCTGCCGACCTCGCGCGCCACGCGCGTGACTTCTCCCGCGAAGGAGCGCAACTGCTCAACCATGGTGTTCAGCGTCTCCTTGAGCTGCAGGATTTCGCCGCGCACGTCCACCGTAATTTTCTTTGAGAGATCGCCCGTGGCGATGGCGGTGGCCACTTCGGCAATGTTGCGCACCTGGCCGGTGAGGTTGCTGGCCATGAAGTTCACGTTGTCGGTCAGATCCTTCCACGTTCCCGCAACGCCGGGTACCTGCGCCTGGCCGCCCAGCTTGCCGTCGGTGCCGACTTCGCGCGCCACGCGGGTCACTTCGCCCGCGAACCCATTGAGCTGATCGACCATCGTGTTGATGGTATTTTTCAGCTCGAGAATTTCGCCCTTCACGTCCACTGTAATTTTGCGGGACAAGTCGCCCCGCGCCACGGCCGTCGTTACTTCGGCGATGTTCCTCACTTGCGCTGTAAGATTTCCGGCCATCGAGTTAACGGAGTCGGTCAAGTCTTTCCAAGTACCAGCCACGCCGGGAACGTTGGCCTGTCCACCAAGACGGCCCTCGCTGCCGACTTCGCGCGCCACGCGCGTCACTTCGCCGGCGAACGCGTTCAGCTGGTCCACCATGGTATTGATGGTTTCCTTCAGCAGCAAAATTTCGCCACTCACGTTCACCGTGACTTTTTTGGACAAATCGCCCGTGGCGATGGCCGTGGAAACTTCGGCGATGTTGCGCACCTGCCCGGTGAGGTTGCTGGCCATGGAGTTTACCGAGTCGGTGAGGTCCTTCCACGTGCCGCCGACGCCGGGCACCAGCGCCTGGCCGCCCAACTTACCGTCGGTACCGACTTCGCGCGCCACGCGGGTCACTTCCGAGGCGAAAGAACGTAGCTGGTCCACCATGGTGTTCATGGTGTCCTTCAGCTCCAGAATTTCCCCTTTCACGTCCACCGTGATCTTGCGTGACAGGTCGCCGCGGGCCACAGCCGTCGCCACTTCGGCGATGTTTCGCACCTGGCCGGTGAGGTTATTGGCCATGAAGTTTACGTTGTCCGTCAAATCTTTCCAGGTGCCGGCGCCGGGCACTTGCGCCTGGCCGCCGAGTTTTCCTTCGGTTCCAACTTCGCGCGCCACACGCGTAACTTCTCCGGCAAACGCATTGAGCTGATCGACCATCGTGTTGATGGTATTTTTCAGCTCAAGGATTTCGCCCTTCACGTCCACCGTAATCTTGCGCGAAAGGTCGCCGCGGGCCACGGCCGTCGTCACTTCCGCGATGTTGCGCACTTGCGCGGTAAGGTTTCCGGCCATCGAGTTAACCGAGTCGGTCAGGTCTTTCCACGTGCCCGCCACGCCGGGCACGTTGGCCTGACCGCCCAGGCGACCTTCGCTTCCGACTTCGCGCGCCACGCGCGTCACTTCGCCGGCGAACCGATTCAGCTGGTCCACCATGGTGTTGAGTGTTTCCTTGAGTTGCAGAATTTCTCCGCGCACGTCCACCGTGATCTTGCGGGAAAGGTCGCCGCTGGCGATGGCGGTTGCCACTTCGGCGATGTTGCGCACCTGGCCGGTGAGGTTGCTGGCCATGAAGTTCACGTTGTCGGTCAGGTCCTTCCAGGTTCCCGCAACGCCGGGCACCTGCGCCTGCCCTCCAAGTTTTCCTTCTGTTCCTACTTCGCGCGCCACGCGCGTTACTTCGCCGGCGAACGCGTTCAGCTGGTCCACCATCGTATTAATCGTATCTTTTAGTTCGAGAATTTCGCCCTTCACGTCCACTGTAATTTTGCGGGACAAGTCGCCGCGAGCCACGGCCGTCGTCACTTCCGCGATGTTGCGCACTTGCGCCGTCAAGTTTCCGGCCATCGCGTTCACCGAATCCGTCAGGTCTTTCCAGGTTCCTGCCACGCCGGGCACCACAGCCTGCCCGCCCAATCTGCCTTCGGTACCGACCTCGCGGGCCACGCGCGTCACTTCCGAAGCGAAGGACCGCAACTGATCCACCATGGTGTTGATGGCTTCTTTAAGTTGAAGAATTTCGCCGCGCACATCGACCGTAATCTTGCGGGAAAGATCGCCGCTGGCAACTGCGGTCGTTACCTCCGCGATGTTGCGCACCTGGCCGGTAAGGTTGCTGGCCATTGAGTTCACGGAATCCGTCAAATCTTTCCACGTACCGGCCACTCCCGGCACTTGCGCTTGACCGCCAAGCTTTCCGTCGGTCCCAACTTCGCGGGCCACACGCGTCACTTCCGCGGTGAAAACTCCCAGCTGTTGAATCATGGTATTGGCTATATTCGCCGAACGCAGAAACTCGCCTTCCAGAGGCCGTCCATCCACGTCCAGTCGCACGATCTGCGTCAGGTTCCCTTGGGCAACAGCGGCGATGGCGCGCGTTACCTCCGCGGTGGGGCGGAGTAGATCTTCGACGAGCGTATTGATCGAGACTTCCATCTCGCCCCAGGCGCCCTTCGACACGTGAAACTTGGTGCGCTCCCGCGTTTTTCCTTCTTTGCCGACCACGTGTCCGACGCGCTTCAATTCATGCGCCATTTGCTGGTTGAAAGCGACAATGTCATTGAACGTATCCGCAATTTTCCCTTCCACCCCGATCCATGCTCCCGGTAGACGCACCGAGAAATCGCCGTCGCGCATGGTCTGCAAGGCCATCAGGATCACGCTTAGATTTATTGACTCAGAATCGGCCCGCGAGTTGTTCCGCCCATTGCTCCTCGCACTCGGCTTTACTTCTTCCTTGGGGCTTTCGGTTGCGACATTGCTTTCAGTTCTCTTCATACATAACTCCAAATGGAGCAATCATAGTTTTGCAAGTCCACATGGGACTCATTAGCAGCTAGCTTAATACTCTTTATGCCATCGCGAATTTCTGTACCAAGCCATGTCCGTGCCAAGCCCTCGGCTATTTAAAGGCGATAACGCTTCGCGGTCCAGACAAATACCCAATTTTGACGGACAAACGGTATCCAGCAAACGGGCTAACTTCTTTATTTCTGAATCACTTCAGCGGCTTCGCTTGGCTGTCTAGGGGATACTACCTATGGGTACCGTTGAAGTGCATACAGGAAAACCCTTAGAGAATTAGGGGAGATTGCTGTATTTGTTCATTGGACACATGCGATGTCTGCAGGGAAATAGTGAACTTTGTTCATGGAAGTGGCATCACCTGCTGGCCCGATTCTGCCAATGTGAAGGTGCATGGGGAAACGAGAGATGCAGGCGGCGCACCGTCGCGCAACACTGGCCCGCAACTCCCGTCTTCCAATAGGGTTCGCCCTGACGCCCAGAAGTTAGAAACGCAACTGGGGGCCGAAGCTTACCCTCCAACTGTTGTGAGCGCCGTTCACGAATACGACTTCGTCGCCCGCTTCCAGCCGAAATCCAATCGGACCCAGAAACGCTTCGACTCCGGCGCCTGGGTAAAAGACTGCATTCACGTTACTAGCACGAAGATTGCTCACGCTGCTTGTAAATGAGGAAAATGAAGCAGGAACAGGATCGAACCGGAAATCCGCGAAACCGCCCTTTACAGTTACGAACACCCGCACTGGCCCCGAAGTTTGGAATTTGGGACCGAATAAACCGTGAAGTACCTTGATATCGGAGTTTTGCGTTGTAACTGTCCCGGACGAATCCGTAAAGCCCTCCGTAAAAACTTTATTGAAGTCATATGACATTTCAGCTTCAATCTGGACGTGCCGGGAAACATTGACGGCAGCTCTGCCGCCCAGCCCGACAAAATTGGTACTCGTCTCACCAAGTTTAAAATAATCGACGAATGCGCCGACTTCAGCGTGGTCTTGAGCGCGAGCGGCGGGCGCAATGCTTATTCCGGCCACAATAATCATCAATGCAATTCGCTTCATGGTTCCCCCAATTTTCGAAATGAGAACTCAATATATATTTCTCTCAGATGTTATCTATTTCATAAATAAACATCCGATTTGAGACATTACTAATGAAAGCCGCTGAGCGCTATCCCGCCCTTCCTGTAACCGGCATTGAACTTTCGTGTATGCGCAGTTCTTCATGCTCTAAAGCAAACATCCGACCCTCGAACGGAATGCGCGGATTGTTTATGGTTGGCGAAGAATGGAAGGAGGTAGGAGAGGCCATTTACCCTGGGGTCGGGTGGTGAAATGGCCTCTGGGGGCGAGAAATGCACGAGGAACGACCGGAGATCGAACGAAAACTAGAAGATCAGGAATCTGTTTTTGGTTTTGCAACATCGATTCCCAGCGCATTCGCCAGGTCGATTTGGTGGCTCTGCTCCTGTATCAGAATTTCGCGTACGTGTTCGGCCAGGGCGAAATGGCATGTCTTCCTGTCATTTCGCCCGGAGTCTATACACCGCATCTGAAATTAGCTGCGGCCGGCCCTACGTACTTTCTGCTCCTCGCGGTCTTCTTCCTTCAGTGTCTTAACAAATTCGTCCGCCTGTTGTTCCGCCGCATCCTTAGCGATTCCATATCGCTCTTGGATTCTTCCAACCAGTTGCTGGCGGCGTCCATCGATGACATCAAGATCATCGTCTGTGAACTTTCCCCACTTTTCCTTTGCCTGGCCTTTGTATTGCTTCCACTTTCCTTCCACTTGATCCCAATTCATGATGTTCCTCCGTGGTATTTTATGAACTCGGTGAAAACCTGTCACCGTTCCAAGACTTGAGTTCTGGTCATCACTTTCTGCTAACAGAAGACACTATTTGAAAGGCTATGCAAATACTGTGGACCATTGACTCTCGGCGGGAGATTCGCGTATGAGCATGCAAACCGCAGCGCGAAATTATCTACGTCTGGCTGGCAGTGTCTCAATCTCGGCCAACTCGGTAGTGATGTTGGCGGCGATTTATTTAAGAGCTGCGATTTGTTGGCTTCCAGGCAGCGCGCGGGCAAATCCGTTTTCACGCGTGGCAAACGAGATCTGTCGCGTCGAGTTTTCTACAGCGAAGTTCGCGATGGTATACCCATAAGCGCGTATGGCAATGAATTCAATATAACCATACAAGGAATTCTATTGTCGGCGTTCCGATCGGTTTGTTTTCAGAGTCTCTGACAAATTCGTGGTCCGGAGATCCTCCACTCGCTCACAGGGCTACGGAATCGTACCCGAGCACGCAGAACCAAGGAGGAAACATATGAAAGGCACATCCATCGCGGGAATATTGTTGATAGTTCTGGGCGTGATTGCTCTCGCTTATCAGGGCATAACCTACACTACGCAGAAGAAAATTGTGGATATCGGCCCCATTCAAGCTACCAAGGAAGAACACAAAACGATCCCGTTGCCCCCCATTGTGGGAGGACTGGCTCTTGTTGGGGGTATCGCGCTTTTAGTCACCGGGGGGAAGGATTCCTGATCAGCGCTTTCTTTCAAGATCAGATGTCGATGGATCAAGTGCCGCTGTGAGTGGGTTTATTTCACGGCACTTGATCCTCGTAATGGCGAACTGGCGGCTTCAGTAATTTTTTGATGGAGTTGTTTGCGGGACGAACAGAAACAGGAATGTTTCATCCATTTGTCTATACAGATTGTCTGTACAGACCGGAGGAAGCCCAATAAGTGTTTAGAGTTATCAATCAAGCTGCGAACTCTAGGCCGCGCCGCGCTCTTTCAATTCGGCGCCATCTTCCGCACCCATTTGTTGTTTCGCTCCGAATTGTGCCGTAACAGCCGGCTCCAGCATTTTTTTAAGATCGGATTCCTGGTAGGGATAGCACAGGAAATCGAGCGCTCCCAGGTTCATCGCAGCCAAATAGTCCCGGTACTCTTGCGGGCAAGAGGGCGCAGAAACTATGATGGCAGGAATTTCCATGCGTGCACGCCTCAGGTGCCGGATGACCTCCCGGTAGGTTCCATCCTGTAGCCAGAACCCGCAGAGGCAGGCGGCGACCCGTTCGCGCGCGACTACCGCCTTGACAGATTCAACTCCATTCACCCAGATCGCATCGACCTCCGCGCCTTCCAATAGGTCGGCCAGGGCTTCACGAATTTCGGGGTCGATCGTGGCAATCAACACCTTTGGTCTGCATGGGGTTCTGCGAATGCTGGTCGCCGATTTACGCGTGGAATTGCCCTCGGCGCGTTTCTCAAAGACGGCTATTGGATTCATGGATTGAACATCCCTCCCGGTGCGTTCCGGAAGAAAATCTTTCCTGGGCTGAAAGGTCGCGGAACCCGATTCTACCTATCGTTTTTTCGTGCAAAGAGTTGCGGCTTTGCACTCCCATCATGATCGATTGTGTCCACAATGGAAATACAGTCTACGCCTTAGCGAGGCCAGGGATTTTCCTGTACTCATTCATCCATGGCGCGGTCTTATTTGTTTAACAATGCGAAGCGAAAATTCGGCGCTTTCAAAGAGCCTCAGTGGAATATCCGCCCCAAGTACATGGAATTGTCGATTGTGCCTTTCTCTTTATTACAACATTCTTCTCTGCGCGGCTGTCACGCACTTGAGAACCTCAAATGCGCGACCTGTGCATGAACCAATGTGGCAGCACATTCGCATGTGCTGCCGGAACTGAGGGCGCAAACCATCATGAATGAAGGAGCGGGTTGGCTGAAGAAATATGATCCAAGTTGTAAGATTATATCCTTCCTGGTCCTTCTGATCCTAAGCGCCCTCAGTCACTTCTGGTTAATTATCATCGTTATCTGCATCGGATACATCGCTTGGCACGCAATTGCGTTTCTCGGGCGCTGGGTCTTTTCCACCGCCGCCAGGACTCGCTCCATGCTTGGAAGGCAGTCCTTTGGCATGCGTGTCCCAGAGGCACTCGCTCATCCAATCGCAAATCCCGCGGAGAGTGGGAACTCGCGATGATTACAAACCTCTTCCCGGAACCCGCGCGATCTTTCTCCTTCGATCAAAATCCACCGCTTCGTCAGGTGTTCTAACCATCTTTTATACGACGTAGCATGGATTGTGGGTTTTCGCTGCCACGGACAAGATAGGCGAGTCCTGCGCAAGTCTCGAAAATTGCATGAAGCCCAGGACAAGGAGGTCACATATGTTGCGTTGGACAGTCATTTTTCTAATCGTGGCGCTGATAGCCGCGGCTTTTGGTTTTGGTGGCATTGCCGTGGCTTCAGCCGGTATCGCCAGAATCTTGTTCTTTATCTTCCTGATCCTGTTTGTGGCCTCTTTGCTTGGCGGTTTCATCCGGCGGGCATGAAGCAGAGAAAAATGAGGAGGAAATCATGACCGCCGATTCGATATTGCTGGCGCAAGGAAGACTACGCCCAATCAAGGAACATGCTAATGAACCCAAACCGGCTCTGAGAAGTGGAGGAGCTAAAATGAAAAACCTATTTCGAGTTCTACTCGCGATCTTGTTGATTTCAACTACCGCATCCGCCGCCGATAAGGCGGATAAAGATAAGGCCAAGCAGGAGGAGCGTTTAAAAAATGCCGGAGCTGTGATGGGAGAAATTCTAGACATCCCGGACAATATTCCGCAGGACCTGCTGGACAAGGCGAGGTGCGTGGTGGTCATCCCCTCTGTCGTCAAAGCGGCTTTCCTCGTGGGCGGTAGCTATGGACGCGGAGCGATGGTGTGCCGCACGGGAAACAACATGACCGGATCCTGGGGAGCGCCCGCCATGATGGTTCTGGAAGGCGGAAGTTTCGGTTTCCAGATCGGCGGGGAGGCAACAGATTTTGTATTGCTGGTCATGGGTGACCGTGGCGCAAACAGCCTGTTGCACACCAAGGTCAAACTTGGCGGAGACGCGTCCGTGGCAGCCGGACCTGTGGGTCGTACGGCTGAGGCGAATACGGATGCCTACTTGCGCTCCGAAATCTTGACATATTCCCGCGCCCGCGGCCTGTTTGCGGGCGTCTCCCTCGAAGGCGCCTCATTGCGCGAAGACAACGAGGCCAATGAAGTTCTCTATGGACAGCGGATCACTGCGGCCCAAATCGTTCAAGACCAATCCACGGCGACTCCGCCTTCGGCGCAACCATTGGTTTCCCGATTGGACAAAGCTTCTCCCTCTTCCTCAGCGCGTAGCTGACCTTGACTCCCGTCTATTGGGGAAGTGATTAAATTCTCTTCCCCTCCCTCCTTCACTCGGCCGCATAGGGGGAACGCATGACAATCCTGCAGACTAAGTGTCGGTTACGCAGGCTACGAAATTACAGTTTCTTTTCCTACCGACTTTCGCTTCTTTAAATACTCGTCTCCCTCGATTGAGAAAATGAACGCCACCAAACTAAGTTGGAGATGGATTTCGGCTCGACTTTAGCTTCAGGAGGCGAACATGCGAATCATGAAACTGGTGCTTTTTACTTTGCTGCTGCAACTCGGCCTGGGCAGCGCTGCACTCGTGGCAATGCAAGATGACGCCGGCCATAGGGGTTCTCGGAATAGCAGTGACTATATTAAGAGAGAGGCGGGCCACGAGCTGGCCATGGTGCCGTGGTACTCGGTATTCGACATAATGAAATACAGTGTGAACGGCGACGAAATAACCCTCACGGGCGCTGTCGTCAATCCAACGGTGAAAACCGACGCTGAAAACGCCGTGAAACATATCGAAGGCGTTGAAAAGGTGAATGACCAGATCGAGGTGCTGCCTCCCTCTCCGCTGGATGATCAGCTCCGTCGCGCCGAATATCGCGCGATCTATTCGGGGGGAACGCTTTCGCGCTACTCGTTGGGGTCGCTGCAATCCATTCACATCATCGTTAAAGGCGGTCATGTGACGCTCGAAGGGAATGTGGACAACGAAGCGGACAAGAATGCCGCAAAGGTTTATGCCAGTACTGTCCCGAATGTTTTCTCGGTGACGAATAATCTCCTGGTGACAGGTGGGAAGTAGAGGAGAGAGGCTGAAATCGCGTTGGCGAACACTTGGGCCCGCCTCTCATTAACACGCTGGCGCTTGTGTCCACGCGAAAATTTTTGGCACACGCAAGATGGCGCAGGACTGCCGCGGAGGCACCGGCGCTACTTGAGCGCGCCACTCGTTACTTTAAGTGGTAAGACGCGATCTTAGTCAGCCAAGAATGACGAGGATGTGATGTTCAATTCCGTCATCCGATAAAGGAATGTTTGCCGGACCTGGAACGGATTTGCCGTCGAAGTCAACTCGAGCAATGCCGCGGCATACGCCTTTAGGATTTTCCACCCTTATGTTGTAACTTGCCGAATGATATCGAAACTGGATGGAATAGCTGGACCATGATCGGGGAATGCATGGGTCGATCCACAGCATAGTTCCCCGGACTCGGAACCCAAGTACCCATTCGATTCCGCCACGGTAGAACCACCCGGACGATCCTGTGTACCAGGTCCAACCGCCGCGCCCGGAATGAGGAGTCTCTGCATATACATCGCCTGCCATGACGTAAGGCTCAACTTTATAGCGCTGCACGCCGGCGCGCGAATCCGAGCGATGAATCGGATTGAGCATGCGCAACAATTCGCCCGCTTTGTCTCCATCACCGAGCGCCGCGAAAGCAATTAAGGTCCACACCGCCGCGTGAGTATACTGGCCGCCATTCTCACGAATCCCTGGCACGTATCCCTGAATGTAGCCCGGGTCCTCGGAACAGTGGTTGAAAGGCGGGGTGAGCAGCAGGACCAGGCCGTCTCCCTGGCGAACTAATTGTTGGCTGACTGCTGCCATGGCTCTTGTCGCTCTTCCAGGTTCCGCCGCACCGCTCATTACCCCCCAGGATTGTGCGATAGCGTCGATGCGGCATTCTTTATTTGCGGCCGAGCCCAGCGGGGAGCCATCATCAAAAAAGGCGCGGCGATACCAGCCCCCATCCCAGCCCTCGTACTCGAGCGCTGCCTTCAGTGCACTGACATGCAGCCTCCAGGCTTCTGCGCGATTGGATTCACCTCGCGCGTCTGCAATTTTTGAAAACTCCCAGAGGATGGTGTGAAGGAACCAGCCAAGCCAAATGCTTTCTCCCTTGCCGCCTTGCCCGACGCGGTTCATACCGTCATTCCAGTCCCCTGTGCCCATCAAGGGAAGATTGTGGCTGCCCACGCCAAGGCTGCAATCCAGCGCGCGAGCGCAATGTTCGAACAGGGGCGCGCGCTCCGCGGACTGGTTCGGTTGAAAATACGATTCGCTTTGCCCCTCCGCCAGCTCGTCGCCATCCAGGAATGGGACCAATTCGTTGAGCACACCGGCATCGCCTGTAGCCTCAATGTATTGGATTGTGACGTAGGGCAGCCAGAGACGGTCATCCGAAATTCGAGTTCGCACTCCGCGGCCTGATGGCGGATGCCACCAATGCTGGACATCGCCGGCGCTAAACTGCCTGGAAGCCACTCTCAAAAGTTGTTCCCGGGCGATTTCGCGACGAGCAGTCATCAAGGCCATTACATCCTGCAATTGGTCGCGAAACCCATATGCGCCACTCAATTGATAAAATCCCGCTCTCGCCCAAACCCGGCAGGAAAGTGTTTGATAAAGTAGCCAACGGTTGAAGAGCAAGTCCATGGCTCTGTCAGGGGTTACGATCTGCACGCCACCGCAGATTTCGTCCCAGTGGGTGGTGACATCGTGCAGGACCTGATCCAGATCTTTTTCCCGATATTGGCGCAACAAATCTCTTGCTTGTTCTCTGCTCTCGGCTTCTCCCAGAAAAAACAGAATCTCTGCCGTTGCGCCGGCGCGCAATTCAATTGGCGATTGCAGTGCTGCGCACGGATCGAGACCCGCTCCAACTTTTCCCGAAAGCGCTCGACCTGATTCGAGGCCGAGCGGCTGTTGAAGCGTCCCGTTCCTGCCTATAAATTCGGCGCGGTCCGCCGTATAAGTGACTTGTTTCCCCGCCAGATTCGCAAATGCGATGCTGCCTGCAAATTCGCCATTCAGTGCGCTGCGGGCAAAGATCGCCCCTGAAACATGATCCATCTCTGTAACGATGAAGGGGGCCGAAGAGGTTCGCGAATTTCCGAGAACCCATTCCACATAGGTAGTCACCGAAAGGCGTCGTGAGCGGCCTGAATGATTGGTCAGAGTGAGGCGGACAATTTTGACAGAATCGGCAAGGGGCACGAACTCCAGAAGATCAAGTGCAATTCCGTGGGAATCGTGCTGGAAGCGGCTATAGCCTTGTCCATGCCGCGCAATGTAGACGGCAGTTTCGTCCCGAATCGGCAGCGCGGTGGGGCACCACACTTCTTCCGTCGCCTCATCCCGAATATAAATCACCTCGCCGGAGGGATCCTCAAGGTGTTCGTTCGACCACGGGGTTATCTGGTTTTCATGACTGTTCTGAGACCATGTGAAACTTGATCCTGATTCAGAAACCAGAAATCCAAATTCTGGATTGGCGACCACATTGACCCATGGTTCAGGCGTGCGCAATCCCTCCCCCAGAACCGTCACGTACTCGCGTCCATGCTTGTCGAAGCCGCCGATGCCGTTGAAAAACTCCAAATTCAGTTCCGGCAATGGCGCATCCGGCCGCTCGCTGACTTGCGTCCGCCGCCACGGGAAAAATATTTCGGGCGAAGTGGAAATGGATACTGGCTGAGACCGGCCAATTTGCTCGGAAAGGGTCCCTCGACGGCTAAGAATCAGCACCCGGGCAAAGGTTTGAAGTTGCGCGCGCGTTTGCGGATTGATCAGGTCTCCGCGGGCCAAAAAAATACGTCCTCGCGTGTTTCCAGAATCCGGGGAAAGTCGCAACTGGCTTGCATGGACGAGGGCCTCCAGGGAGCCCTGAAAATCCTGATTGTAGGAAGGCGGTTTGTCGTTGACGATGACGAGATCGGCCGAGAGCTGTTTCATGCGCCAGTATTCATGCGCACGCAAAAGTTGCCGAATGGTTTCTATGTCGTCCTCATTATCGATGACCGCCAATACGATTGGTAAATCGCCGGAAATTCCCAGACTCCATAATGTAGAGATTTCCAGGCTGGTGCGCGCAAGTTGATCGGATGATGCGCGCAGCGAGGCTTCTGGATAAATCACCGCGTTGGCCAGCCTTTGGAACAGATGTGCTTCATCCGGTCCGATGCCCAGATGATGAAGTTGCACTTGTGCGTGCGTCCATGCCAGGGCCAGCGTGCGCTCAAAAACCCAGGCATTTCGGTAGCGGTCCGCAAGATCAAGGACTTGCTCACGGGTCTCGGCGGCAATCGTAGTGAACACAAGATGGACGGTGCTGCCTGGAGCCACTCGCACGGTACGCCGCAGACTGAAGGCGGGATCCAAAACAGAGCCCACAGTGTTTGAGAGTTTTCTGCCGTCTGCGATCGACACAGGCTTTCGAACACCGCGCCCGCGTCCGATTAATCGTGCCCGATCCGTTTCGTATTCCAGGCCGCCCACCGTCTCCCCGTTCACAAACAACACATGCGCAACCCACACGGAGGGATCGCCCGGCGATCGCTTCCGGCGCGTCGCCAGCAATGCCCCCAGTTCTGAAACATATTCTGTTTCCACAAATAAATTTGCGAATGCCGGATGCGCCAAATCCGCGGACTGCGAAATCAGCGAAAGCTCGGCGTAGGAAGTAACCTGGACATCGCGAGAGCGCGCGCCAAGGTTGGTAATTGAGATTCGCCGCACTTCCGCATCTTCCTCCGAAGAAACCACTACTTCGAGTTTGGTGTTCAGGTTGAGGTCGCGCCGCAGGAATTCCGCATGGTCTTCGTAGAATTCCGCTTCATAAAAGTCCGATTCGACGCACGTAGGCTGAAAACCGGTAGACCAAACGCTCTGCGTCTTTAGATCGCGAAGATAAAAATAAGTGCCCCAACAATCGCGTGTTCCGTCTGCCCGCCAGCGAGTGATTGCAATGTCGCGCCAGCGACTGTACCCCGATCCTGCCGCCGTCAGCATCACGCTGTAGTTGCCGTTGGAGAGAAGTTGCGTGCGCGGAGTCGGATCGTCCGGCGAAGTAAACTTGCGAGCCACTGGCGGCACGAGATCGCGCACTTTGGCTGAGGCCGAAACCTCTTCCGCGCGGGGACGCGCTGCAAGTGCATCGCGAGGCGTGCGTTCCTGCAAAAGAAGTTCCGTGGCTTGCATCAGCGGATGTGCATGGAAACGCGTTCGCATCACACCATCGTTCAGCACATTCGCCAGGGCCACCAGGGACATACCCTGATGGTGCGCCATGTGTGCATGGATGACGGCTACGCTTTGGCCCTCTGGCAACCTGATCTTCGTGTAGTCCAATGCTTCGTAAAAGCCGTACCGGCCTTCACCGCCGGCATCGGCCAGCCGTTTGAAGTTCTCCAAAGCAGCAGAAGGAAATATCATCGCGGCGAGCGCTGTGGAATAGGGCGAAATGACCGTATCTTCACTGAGCCCGCGCTTGAGCCCAAGCCCCGGTACGCCGAAGGCGGAATATTGGTAGGTCAGTGTGAGGTCGCGGGCATTGAATGCGGACTCCGAAATACCCCATGGAACTTTGCGTTCCTCGCCGTAATCCATCTGGCGGCGCACCACCTCCCTGTATGTCTGGCTTAACATACTGCCTTCAGGCGAACGCATGACCAGCGCCGGCATCAGGTATTCGAACATCGACCCGGACCAGGAAATGAGCGCCGAGCCGCGGCCCACGGGCGTCATGGACCGGCCGAGTTGAAACCAATGCGACGTGGGAACATCCTCTTTTGCTATGGCGATGAAACTTGTCAGGCGCGCTTCGGAGGCCAGCAGGTCATAAAAACTGGTGTCGAGGCTCCCGTCGGAAATGCGGAATCCGATGGAAAAAAGCCTTTTCGTTGAATCAAACAGAAATTTGAAATCCATGTCGGTAAACATGGCCTCGGCAGCCTGCGCGACGCCGAGAAGTTTATTAGCCAGTGCTTCGCAATCGGCGGCGCAACGAGAGATCGCCGTGATAAGCGCATCGACATGGGCCACAATGTTCTCGCCAATTGATGGCTCGTGAATCAGGTGTTCCCTCAGAACGCCCAACTCTCTCAGTACGGTTTCGAAGAATTCGGTAGCCTTTTCGACGGTCGGAGTATTTTGAATGCCGCGGTAAATATTGGCCGATTCCGGCGAATGACTTTTAAGAAATTCAACAAGTTCGGACATTTGATTCGGCTTAAGGTGCGCCCATGGATTCACTAATTCCACGTCCCGGACGTGAGTTTCCACGCACGCTCTTACAGCTCCTGCCCAAACACGAAGTTCCTGTGTCTGGGGATCAGACCCTTCCTGCGAGAGAGCTAGCGCAATATCGTCGATTGTTCGGGCGCGCGCTCTAATTTGAACGAACGACGAGGCCCACCCCACAGCGTCCGAGGGGGCCGGGGCGCGGAGCAGAATAATAAGTGAGTCCACAGCGTTGTTTAATTGCTTCCTCGCTACGGTGTGACTTGCCCGCGTGTCATGGTCGTCCGTCAGTACTTCGCGAAGGATTAACGTTGTATCTTCCAGCCCAGCAAAAATCCGGCCATCCATCAGGTGTTGGCGAAGGAACTCGCGGCAGGCATTTCCAAGAACAATCAGGTGGCCGGCCAGATTGCCGCTGTCCACGGAGGAAATATATTTCGGCTCGAGTGGATGCAAATTTTTAGTTTCGTACCAGTTGTAAAAGTGACCGCGGAAAAGTTCCATCCTCTTGAGGGTTCCCAGTGTTTCTTCCACACGGCTCGCCAGATCCACCGCGCCAAGCCAACCGAAATCCCTCGCAGCTACAGTGGAAAGCAAATAGAGGCCAATATTCGTCGGAGATGTGCGATGCGCCACGAGTGGTTTGGGATCCTCTTGGAAATTATCCGGGGGAAGCCAATTGTCCTCGCTCGTAACGAAGGTCTCAAAAAAGTGCCATGTGCGGCGGGAAATACGCCGCAGGCGTTGCGTGTCCGCATTGGTCATCGGATCGATTTCCGTGAGTTGGGGAGGCTGACTGATGCGAAGCGCAAATACCGGCGCAGTAATCCATAACACGGCGAATGGAAGTGCGAGGGGCGCCCCGTGTGGCCATCGATACAGCGCAATGGCGAGCGTCGCTAGGGCCAGCACCACGCCGCCGATCATCTGCCTAAAGATTCCGGAAATTTCAAGATCCGCGGCATGCTTGGCCTGTGCCGCGGTAACCCATTCCAGCAGATTTCTTCGAGTAACGAACATGCGCAGCAGTGTGCGCAGAATGGCATCCATCATAAGCCAGGCCTGGTATGCCAAAAATGTGATCGTCAACGTGATCTGGGCAATTGCCACGGACAGATCGGCAAATACAGCGCGAAGGTGGCTCCGTCTGGAGGTGTCTATTCGCAGCGGGCGCAGACCCGCAAAAAATGGCATCAGCGGAGGGATTGATATCGTCAGGATGGCAAATCCTGTCCATACCCAGGGCGAAACGTCAGGGAGAAGCCAACCAAGGATCAAGGTCAGAAACAAAGCGGGTGAAGACAGGGTGCGCCTCAGGTTGTCCAGCATTTTCCAACGGCTGATCAACGGGATCGTGAATTGCCCGTTCTTGCTACTCGACCCTGCGCCTTTCCCAAATAACCAGGGCAGAAGCTGCCAGTCGCCGCGCGCCCATCGATGTTGACGTCCTGCGGCCACCGTGTAATGCGAGGGAAACTCTTCGAACAATTCGATGTCCGAAGCCAATGCAGCGCGCGCGAAAATTCCCTCTAACAAGTCATGGCTCAGAAGCGTGTTTTCCCGGACTTTGGAATCCAGGGCCTGTTCAAACGCATCTATGTCGTAGATTCCTTTTCCTGTGAAACTCCCCTCACCAAATAAATCCTGATACACATCGGACACAGCGAATGCATAAGGGTCCATCCCGCTTGGGCCAGAAAAGATTCGTTGAAATAGAGAGCCGTCGCGGTTGGCCGGAAGAGTCGGCGTGATGCGCGGTTGGACGATGGAATATCCGTCAACCATGCGTCCTGCGCGAGCACTGAATTCCGGCTGATTCAGTGGATGCGCCGTGGTTCCGACCAAGCGGGCGACTGCGCCGCGCGGCACACGCGTGTCCGCATCCAGCGTGATGACATAACGAACGCCGGGAATTTGCTGCGGAATACGGCCTCCGGCGGGAATGAAGGTTGTGTCTGTCCTCCCGCGCAACAGAAGATTGAACTCATGCAGCTTGCCGCGCTTGCGTTCCCAGCCCATCCATTTTCGTTCACATTCGTTCCAGACGCGCTTTCTATGAAAAAGAAAGAATCGCTGATGACCGCCCGGGGCGGGCCCATGGCGCTGATTCAAGCTCTCGATGCCCTCGGCAGCTGCGGCCAGCAATTCCTCGTCACCCGGCATCTTTTCTGAAGGAGCGTCCACCCAATCCGACAATAACGCGAAAGAAAGTTCGCCTTCCGGGTTCGCCAGGTAATGAATTTCCAACCGTTCGACTTGCTCACGCAACGCGTCCAATCTGGTAAGCAGTGTGGGAACTACGACCATGCTTCGCAGGTGTTCGGGCACGCCATCTTTGAGTTCCAGGCGTGGCAATGCGCGCGGTCCAAGCAGGGACGTTACCCCACGGTTGCAAAGTGCGATGGCCAGGTCCGAGGCAGGGATCACGCCGATCAGACATAACAAGACTAGATGTAACTTGGTGACTCCATGGTCCCAGGATTGCAGCAGGGGCAGCGCAAGAATCAAGCATGTCAAGACCAGGATGGTCCCGAGGTAGCCCGGCAATGCCGTCTTTACATAAAGGCGGAGAAGTTTTTGCCGCCACGGCGCGCGAAATCCTAGTTCACGCTCAAATTCCGCTCGCCCTTTTGAGATGAGATAGTAGCCGGGGTCCTCGGCACGATTGACATGTTTCCGGTGATTCTCCCCATTATCTGTTGATTGCCGCGCGAGCTCGGCTGGCGCGGCTTAAAGCCCGCTCTGCAATTTCGATCTCAGTGTAAGTCGAGCCTCGGGAGAGTTCTTCGATGGCGTGGCGGTAGTAATCCCGAGTGGAGAAATCCATTTCGGCAAACAGGCTCCCATTTCGCAGAACTTCATCCACCAGGCTTACGCTTTCAAAAAAATCGTGCCAATCAAAGGCGGTCATCAACCGCATGCTGATGATCACGTTGCGCACGGTTACCGTCATGGCTGTCTGATCTTGATGCTCGGCGCGAACGATTTCATCGGGCGTGGTTCCCTGCGCGTCGAGGCGCTTGTCGAGCCAGAGGAGAATCGGACCAACCCTCGGATCCGAATCGCGCAAACGTTGAAAGAGCTGCACGGCGAAGGCTCTCTCCAGCGGCGCATCCTCAAAGCGGCGGAGAATCATCGGAGAAATCACTGGTAAATCACTGTTACCCAGCAACGAGTCGACAAGCCGGTCGGCCTCTTCCCGCGCGCGCCGGCTGCGCACGATGCTTTCCGCCAGCTTTCGAAGATTTTCCACCAAGACTACGCGAAGGGTGATGGCCAGGGCCCAGAGTTCGCCGATGGTAAGAGGTTGCACGCGCTGGTAGGCTTTCACAAATCGCCGTAGAAGGTCCGGCTCGAACCGGCTGTCCGTGTGCGCCACGTACGCCCAGGCTACGCCGAATACTCGGGGATAACCTTCCAGGTGTCCTGATGCGATTTTGGGGAGCCTTCGATAATATCCGCGCGGCAAGTCGTCGCGGATTTCGCGGAGTTGTTCCTCAACGATATAAAAATTGTCTACGAGCCATTCCGCGGCCGGAGTGATCGCGCCGCCCATCTGAATTGCACCCGCGGTTGCGCGATAGTAATCGAGGAGTATGCGGCCATTTTCAAGAACGCGAGGAATAAGTGGACGCCCCGATTCGACGTCCTCCGAGGTAACCTGGGCGGAGGCCAGACTTTCGGCGTGTTGCTCGAGACGCTCGCCACTGAACAGCTCTCCGCGTATTGGTCCTTCCGCCTCGGCAAATAAACGGACAGATGGGATCGTCGTAGTCATCCTGGTGATTCGTGCTATCGAAGCCTTGCTTCTCCTCGATGCATGGTTCCTTGCCAGAAATGAATGAATGCCCGAACAATTCCCGAAATTTGTGGAAAGTACTTTACTTTTCCGGGAGCAATTGAGGCGTCACGCCGCGCCTCTGGACTGAGACTTGCCGGCCTTCGATCTAACCCTGCGTGCCGGAACGGGCCGGAAGGTCGGTTTTGTGAGGGACTGAGCTTTCGCAGCGATTAACCCGAGGATCAATTCGATCGTTCGGGCTTCGGTCAAGAGAAGACCCTCCTCAGTCTTTGCGGGCTTGCCGTGGTGCTTGGTTTTCGTTTCCATACTTTTCTCCGCGATACGTCTGAAGCCGTAGAGTGACTGTTACTGCTGTGATATCTAAGTATGTCATATCACATTGATTGAATAATTAGGCGACGCTTGGCTTCACCTTTTAATCGGCACGTTGTTCAACCCCAGCTGCCTGCTCGAGGCATTCTCGAGCATCGTCGTCTTCAAAGTTAATCGCTTCCGCCGGTTGCACCGCGGCGCTTCCATTCGTCGGATTTCGATGTACTTGTGGAAGATTCCCTCGTCGAAGAAATGTCCTCGGCTCCCGTTTCTTCCAGAAGACTCTTGGCCCGTTCGATTTCCTCAGAAGTGTCGCAATGCACGGAAAAGAGAATTCCTCCCTTCTGCAAACGACCTTCGTAGCGCTTGGCCTCATATTCGGTAATGCCCAGCCCGATCAGCGCTCCTGTCAATCCGCCAACTGCGCCGCCGACGCCGACCCCCGCCAAGGTGGCCATGATGGGCCCGGCGGCGATTAGTGGACCAACTCCCGGGATTGCTAAGGCGCCGATACCAGCCAGCAGCCCCAACGTTCCGCCCAAGACCGCACCTGAACCCGCTCCTGCGGCAGCGCCTTCCGGGGCCTTCGTGGCCTTCTCGGTTCCCATTTCCCTGGTCCCCAAACCTTCTGGAAGAAGCACGGATATGTCCGTGACCGAGAAACCGGATCGACCGAGCAATTCTGCAGTCGCTTCCACTTCATCCCGAGTTGAGTAAATTCCAAATACCGCGGTTTTTTTGCTTGCCATAATTTTCCCTCTTTTCGCTCGGTGTAGCTCGAAGCCCCAGAAATCAGGACTTGGGGGGGACATTTGCGATCTCACTCGTCACGGTGCGTTCCCCCGCTGCAGCGGCAGCTTTATCTTCCACCGCGGCTTTTTTATCCGAAGTGCGAACAGACCCTTTCAAGGTGGCTTTCCTGTTCTGGGAGATGACCTTGATGTTGTGTGCGTTGGTGGTTAGGGATTTATCCTTCATGATTTCGGCGTGAATCTTTTGTGAGGGTGCGCGGCCGGTTCGATTCGTTTTTTCTGAAACCGCCATAGTGGCTTCCTTGCTCGCGCCGCCCTTATTCAATTCGGTGTTGTCGGATTGTTCCTGAAGATCCTTGGATGAACTACGCCTAGGGGCGAACGATAGCCCAGCCGCAAGCACCACAGAGATTCCAACCCACATCAGCCGATGCATGGTAATTCGTGCCCGGTTCATGTTTTTCCCCTCTTTAAACCATTTCTAATGCCGGCATAACAACCCTTTTTTGAAGAAGGGCGCCTGCAGGAGGAACCTAACCCACGAGAATCTAAGGGGCCATAGAGTGAAAGATGTAGATTGCGAAACGGCATGCCGTAGATTGCTCCGGTTTGGGCATAAACAAGCCGAATTGGGTATGGATGGCAGTATCTGCGCGCTTGCCCGGGAATCTTTTTAAACTCCGGTTCGTATTTCGCCGATTGTTCTTACTTTTTTCGCCCATACCAGACCGTCGCGCCCACAGATAAGGGATGGCATGTATTGTTTCGCTTTCCGTAGGAATTTATTCTCATGCGCAGGGAGAGGAGGATTGGAAGCTAAAAAAAGAAGGCTGGGCTGGCGTTCAGCTTCCTCTCCCGCATTTGTGAAGTATTTTTGACCAGGGCTTTTGAGGCGAGAGCGGCATTGCAATTAGCCGATTCGAAGAGTAGAGAAGAGAGGTGATGGGATCATGCCAATCATTCAAGTTGTGGTATACCTGATCATCGTCGGCGTCGTTCTTTTTTTAATCAATCAATTCATCCCGATGGCCGCCTCCATCAAATCTATCCTGAACGCGGTCGTAGTAATTGCTGTAATCATTTGGCTTTTGAATGTTTTCGGCCTGCTCTCCTCGAACCCTAGAATTCACCTCGGTTGAAAACTGGGATGATCTGTCTGCATAAATCCCCGGCAATCCAGGGCAGTGGAAAAGAAAACCGATAAGCTGTGTCACTTACCGATGGTTGGAAACATTGAATTCCTTCTTTTCAATAGGAATGCATGCCGCGCTTGCAACGGATTTGGCATCCAACTCGATGCGACCCTTGTGCTCCCGTTGTCGCTGGTGGTCTGAGGTTTCTCTTTCTCGGCAAATCCGGACTTCCACTAGCATTTCATTGCGATTATTACCACTTCCACCAAATGGCCCATGAAGGAAAGCCTGTACATTCGTCATATACTTTCTTGTATTTGATTACCAAATAGGCACAATCCCTTCGTCCGCGGGTCCGCGTTCTAGTTAGCTGATGGGTCCGGTTCTTCCAATTCTTCCAAGTCTTCCAGAAGAGCTAAAATTGAGGCATCCTCAGTTTCCGAATCAATGTGGACGTAGCCGCCTAGGTCGGATGGAATTTCCCATAAATTTTGCGACTCACGTGGAACGATAGTCTCTGGCGAAAACGACAGCGCCGAGCGAATTTCATCCGTTGTTGCGAAACGGTCTGGCCCTGCTTTGGCGTCAAGGAATTCGATTTCCATGTGGCCTCCTCAGCATCAGTGCCTTGGGTCTTCCACTCAGCAGGAAACGAAGCCCACAGACATCCTCGCCAATTCGACTTGACGTGAGAATCCCCGGATACACTTAGAAAGTAGGCTGAATGACTTGATAGATGGCCACCACCAGATGAATGGAAGCCTGCGGACCTGATAGTTAGAGAGGATTGACAAATATGGCCGCACCCTAGTTCCTAAGCATGGACATGGCGGCAATCCGCGAACAACCGCAAATGCAGGAGAACAATCGACATTGCAGAGCCCGCCTCGAGAGATTGAAATTGATCAAATTAGAATTTAGGTGCTTCTCTTCAAACTGCCTAAACTGTTAACTGATTAATTACTAAGTAAATACTTCAATTGAATAGAGTATTTTCCTAAGGCCTTTCATTCGTGAAGATTATGGCCATGCGGTATGTGAAAAACAAGTGCCCGCTTCTATCATTCCAAGAAGTGGAGGCTGTTATGAATCGAGTTGCCGAACCATTTGTTCATGTTCTCCTCTTCCAATGCCCAACTTGCGGCAATCCCGTCTCTTCAGCAATCGCCACCAGCGAAAGGAATCCGGAAGAGACCGATGTACGTTCCTTTAGTCTTAACTGTCCGTGCGGATGGAAGGGCAACCAACCGGGTATCCTGGCGAAAGGACACTGGGTGATGATTTGGGGCTGAAACTGGACCGCTAGAAACAATGACAAATGAGTTTTTGACAAAGGCTGCGGGTGCGACGGCAGTTAGCATTGTATCCTGCTGACTATAATTATTTGCCCACGACTACAGCAAAATATGTATTTCCATCATCCTTCCCTTCTATTATCTTCTGAACTAAATTTGTTCCTCACTAAGTATGTGGTGTTGGCTTTTTGGAGATGAGGTCGATGATAAGGATAGGAAAGCGAGCGTCGCTTTGTGCTTAACTCTTACTAGTGCAACCTGGGAACGGACGCAGATGAACAGCGCGAGAGTGCTGATAGTAGACGACCATGAGATCTTCCGACGCGGGCTGCGCGCCCTGCTTGAGCCATCCGCGGAATGGCAGATTTGCGGCGAGGCCGTGGACGGCCTGGATGCGATGGAGCAATGCAAATCGCTAGATCCGGATATCGTCATAATGGACGTGAGCATGCCGCGTCTGAATGGACTTGAGGCAACCCGGCTGATCAGAAAAGAGAATCCGAAATCTCAAATCGTAATAATCACCCAGCACGATTCCCCGCAAATTCGGACCGCGGCGAAGGATGCCGGCGCACAGGCGTTCGTGACAAAATCTTCGGTTGGAAGCGAACTTGTCACCGCTCTTAGAAATCTCATCCAGACCTTGGGCACATAAAATAAATAATGGAATCTAGAACCAATTTTTGCCGTCGGAATTCCAGGCGGCAATCAAGATTAAGATAGCCCCAAGGACAGCTAAAATACTGATCGCCCTTCGCTTGCTTAGCTCGCTTTCCATAATCAACCTCGACAATCCAGAATAATTCCCGACGTATTGTGGTGCAAGAATCGAACCAAATCGAAAGGCATCGCTAATCGTGAAATGAGAGTATTTAGGCGCCGCGTTGGCACAGAGGAGGTGTTTGTAGGGAAAATTGTCCTAAAGTCAGGTTGATTTACTGGTTCTTGAATATGAAGATTTCCTGCCTGGCGTGCGTTGCTCTTCGCTCATTCTGCCGTCAGGACGCCTCGGACGTTGGGTTGCAGGTTATGCCTCGACGATCTGGTTTCGCACGGCATAACGGACCAGTTGGCTGACCGAATGAATTTCGAGCTTTCGCATAATGTTGGCTCGATGCGTTTCCGAGGTCTTTACGCTGATCCCGAGCATGACCGCAACTTCCTTGCTACTCTTACCTTCGGAAAGAAGCTGAACGATTTCACGTTCCCGCGGGGTTAGCCGATCACGAACGGGCTGAGGAACTTCGGCAATCGTTCCCTTTGTGCGAATACTATCCAGCATAATTTCAGTCGCGCATGAGGTGAAAAATGGTTTGTGAACGCCCAAGGCTTCGACCGCCGCGATGAGGCTTCTGTCGGAATCGGATTTGATGATGTAGCCCTTCGCCCCGGTCTCAATAATTTCCCGCACGAGTTGATCCGTGTGATGCATGGATAGGATTAATATCTCGGTATTCGGTGAGATCTTCTTTATCTTTCGAGCGGCCTCAATCCCATTCAATTCAGGCATGCTGATATCCAGGATGGCAATATCCGGCCGGAATTCTTCGGCCATGCTTATAGCCTCACGCCCACTGCGGGCTTCGGCACAAACTTTCCAGCCGGGATGCGATTCGAGCAACATCTTGATGCCTCGGCGTACGAGGTCGTGGTCGTCGGAAACCATAATTCGCAATGTTCCCATTTTTTGCCCTTGTCATCCTTTTTCAATTTTTAATAATTGCTGGGCCTCTGAAAACATATCCGAGCCATTTCCATCCAGACCGCAATCAACTTTCCAATTACGCCAATTTCTGTGAGCTTTTGTAGCGTAACCGCCTATGCCGCCGATATACAGGATTCTATGTATTTCCGGTACAGTTTTCAATGTAGTCGGAAAATACTGCCGTATTCATGCAATTTCCTCCTGCCCTTTTCACCGGACTACGCGAAGGCCCGTTGCATTCGCCGAACGCTCGGCGCACTGTAGACACAGTCTAGCCCACGGCAGGGCTTCGAGGCGCGCCCGGTGGATATCTCCCCCGCAATTACCACAAATCCCATATTCGCCTTTTTTCATTCGTGTGAGGGCGGTTTCAATTTCGGTGAGGGTACGCCGCTCCCGCTCCAGGGTTGCCGACACCATGTCCTTCGACAGACTCTCAACCGCCACGGCGATTTCGTCGTCAGGTTCACGTACGGTCAAAACGTCCCTTCGATGCCGATCGATACGCAAGCACAGGTCATTTCGCTGCGACGCCAATTTCTTTTCGAGGACGCTCAACCGTTTCTGGGCAGTTCGAACTGTCGTGGGCATGATGCGGTCACCTCAATTTGAGATTTGGCTTGCAAAACTGCGGAGCACCCCAATTAACATTGAACACGCGATGTTATCTGTCGTATTGCACGGTCGAAAATACAGCAGGCAATCTCGGGCCTCAATCCATTGGCCGGTGTAGCCAAGAGTGGAAAAAGCTGTATGGCTCAACAATTTTCGCGCGCGCATTTTCGCGCCGCCCTCTCGACGGAAAAAACATCTGATTGCCCTCGCCTAAAGGAATCCTCGCGGAAATCTAAGTGTCTGTCTTGATTGCCGCTTCCTCGCCCTTCATTAAGATGAGTGCGGTCAACCAACCGAGGCGCCCACGATGGTCACATCGCAAAAATACCGGTACGAGAAAAATCGAAGGAACGACAAAAGCAAAGTCCGCTATGCGGTGGTCGGGATCGATCATATTTCGCGGGATGCAATCCTTTCGTCCTTCCTCAACGCCAAAAAGAATTCACAAGTGCGGGCCTTGGTGACGGAAGATCCCGCTAAAGCGCGGCGACTCAGCAAACACTTTGACGTGCCCCTGATTTACTCCTATGAGGAATTTGACCGCTGCCTGGCGAGCGGCCAGATCGACGCCGTCTATATCGCCTTGCCAACTTCGATGCACCATGCTTATGCCGTGGCCGCGGCAAACGCGGGCATCCATGTGCTTTGCGAAAAACCAATGGCAATGGATGAAACGCAGTGCAAAGCAATGATTGCCGCGGCAGAGGAAAATGGAGTGAAATTAATGGTCGCCTACCGTCTGCACTTTGGAAGAGCCGATCTCAGCGCTATTGAAGCCGTTCGTGCAGGAAAGATTGGCGCCCCGCGAATATTCAGTTCTGTTTTTACGCAGCGGACATTGAATGAGAATACCCGGCTTATGCGGGAGCCCGCAGGTGGACCCTTGTGGGATGTCGGCCCATATTGCATAAGCGCGGTGAGATATCTGTTTCGCTCCGAACCTGAGGAGGTCTTTGCGTTCCGGGCGACGGGCATCGATGAGCGGTTTCACAACGTCAAGGAAAGCGTCTCGGCGGTTCTTCGATTTCCAGAAGCGCGGCTGGCAACGTTTACCTGCGGTTTTGGGGCTTCCAGCTTTTCCGAATTTCAGATCGTAGGAGCCAAGGGAACCCTGCGCGCCAATCCCGCATACGATTTTACCCAGGGTTTAAAGCTGACCCTCACTGTGAATGGCGGATCGCGTGAAAGCGTTTTTCCCCCATCCGACCAGTTCGCGCCGGAGCTGCTGTATTTTTCTGACTGTATTCTGAACAATCGGGAACCTGAGCCCTCCGGCAAAGAAGGGCTGGCGGACGTTCGCATTCTTCAGGCCATGCACGAATCGATTGAAACAAACAAGCCGGTGCTATTAAAGCAAAGCGAGATGGCGGCGCGGCCAACCATCGTGCAGCAAATCCTTCGTCCAGCGGTCCTTGAGCCCGAGCTCTCCCGTGCGTAATAACCCGGCAGCTGACAATGGGCGCGCGTATTAATCCTTGAATCTTCTGGAGCTAAATCCCACAATCCGCACGACCGAATCGCCTCTACCCCCACCTTAAGCCAAACGCTTTCCAATCAGGCGGCACCCAGGTATTCAATGATGGTCTTTATTTTTGTGCCGCCTTTATTTATAATTGTGGATATTCATAAATGGCAGGGCTTTTATGGCTCGAAAATCTTCAAGTAACATTCCTGAATGGTCTCGCAAAATATTGGCTTTTCGCCAAGCTTTAAAGCTCACGCAGAGCGAACTGGGAAAGCGCGTGAGGACCTCCGCTATGGCCATTTCTCGATGGGAGCGGGGCGACAGCGAACCTCCCGCAGGCGCATACATCCGGCTAGGAAATATCGCGAAGGATCCCCTTTGTTGGTTCTTTTGGGGACGCGCAGGTCTGAGCACAGCTGATGTCATGCGCGTGCTGCCAACGGCAAGCCGTCGCTTGCGGCAAGGCAGAATCGCGGAGGTGCAGATCGTCCATGCCGGCGCAGGATTAGCCGGTTCTCTAAGACCACAACATTTCGTTGCCATTCCGGTTCTCCCAGTCCACGCGGCGACTTCCGGGGAGATGACGGAAGAAGTTGCCGATCTCGACCAGATCAAACCCGAAGCGCTCTGGGCAGCGCCCGCCGAGTGGTGTCCAAATCCTTCACGGACCATCAGTCTTCGAGTAAAAGGCAATTCAATGTCACCGTTGATCCTCGACGGTTACATCATCGCAGTTGATACCACCGACGTGCCCCGCGCGCGACCTTGTCGGGCAGATCGTTGTGGCATGGAATACGGAAGAGAAGCGCCTGCTTCTTTCCCGGCTGATAAGATTCGATCACACGGACGCTCTGGTGTCCGATCAACGCGAACAGAGCTCGGTTTCACTGGCGAATGGATCTTCCTGGCGCATCATTGGCAGGGTCCTGTGGTGGGCGGGAAAACCCGAATAGGCAGTGGGACAAACTCGCCAACAACGGATGTCCAAAAGTAGACAGTCGCTCTCGATAAAATCCACACCCCCTCCTTGATCTTCGCATGGGGCTGTAGTAGTTTTTCAATTAACCGCCGCGATAGTCTTGGTGGTTAGTCGCATTTTTGAGGGTTTGGGCCATGCGCAATACCTGGTCCGTAGGTCGCTACGGCATCGCTATATTGGCAACCGCTCTCGCTCTGTTCCTTCGCCATCTGCTCACTCCTGTGCTCGGGCAAGATAATGCATATCATACCGTCTGGCTGGCAGTTGTTTTCTCAGCGTGGTACTGCGGCATGGGCCCGGCCATCGTCGCTACTTTTCTGGGGGGTCTGGGTATCTGGTATTGGTTTCTGCCGCCGATTCACTCCTGGGTCGTTAGGGACCGGTCTGCGTTGTTCGGAATGGTTGGGTACCTGATTTTCTCAAGCTTAATTATTGCACTTGGAAAGTCGAATCGACGAGGGTATGCCGCCGGGTCTAGGTTGGCGGCCATCGTGGAATCGTCAGACGATGCGATCATAAGCAAGAATCTCAAAGGTGTGATAACGAGTTGGAACAAGGGAGCTGAGCGAATATTCGGATATTCCGCCGAAGAAGCGGTGGGCCAGCACATTACATTCATTATTCCTCCCGAACAATGGGAAGAGGAATCAAGAATTCTTCAGCAGATTAAAAGCGGCCAACGGGTCGAGCATACTGAAACCGTGCGACTGCGTAAGGACGGAACAAAAATACATGTGTCTCTGACAATTTCGCCGGTCAAGGATAATTCAGGCCAAGTTGTGGGCGCTTCGAAAGTTGCGCGCGACATCACCCAACAAAAGGAGGGCGAACGCGCCCTGCGTGAGAGCGAAGAACGTTTCCGGGCCATCGTTGAGACCACACCCGAATGCGTGAAGGTGGTGGCCGCCGATGGGACTTTGCTTCACATGAATTCAGCCGGCCTGAAAATGCTTGGCGTTGATGCTTCCGAGGCGATCATTGGCAAGTCAGTTTATCAGTGGATCGCAACGAAAGATCGGGATCGTTTTCGTGATTTCAATGAAAGGATATGTCTCGGCGAGAAGGGTTCCATCGAGTTCGATATTCTCGATCTTCATGGTGAGCGCCGTCATATGGAAAGCCATGCCGCCCCCCTTCGGACCTCTGACGGTAATGTCGTGCAACTCGCAGTGGCTCGAGACATCACCAATCGAAAGCAAGCCGATGAAGCCATGAAGGAAAAGGAGCTTTCCGCTCGTCTCCTTAAGGCTCAAGACGAAGAAAGAAGACGCATAGCACGCGAATTGCATGACGGGGTGGGACAATTGCTCGCTGCGATGAGCATGAACGCTGCCAGGATAGGCCAGGAGAAATCGCGACTTAGCCAGGATGCGGCACGAACCGTGGAAGAGAACTCCAGGATAATTGAGCAGGCATCAGCGGAGATTCGCACCATGTCCTATTTGTTCCATCCACCTTTGCTGGACGAAATGGGGCTGCATTCCGCGCTGAAATGGTAC
This sequence comes from uncultured Acidobacteriota bacterium, assembly GCA_963825365.1. GTDB lineage: Bacteria > Acidobacteriota > Terriglobia > Acidiferrales > UBA7541 > Palsa-360. The sequence continues at coordinate 58,283 of CAWGSV010000007.1, forward strand.
GTTGAGGGATTCGCTGTGCGCAGCAAGATCGCCACAAGCCTGGAGCTTCCTGCGAACACGGATCGAATGCCGCAGGACTATGAGTTGTGCCTGTTCCGGATTGTTCAAGAGTGTCTGACAAATATCCATCGTCATTCAGAGAGTTTGACCGCCCTGATTAAACTGCAGAAACTTCCTGGGGAAATCACATTGGAAGTCAGCGATGAAGGAAAAGGGCTCGCTAAAGAAGCTCAGTTGAAATTCTCCTCCGGGCAGACCCCTGGGGTCGGCTTACGCGGAATGCGTGAGCGAGCAAGAAATTTGGGCGGCGATATTGAGATCCGGTCGAATGGTCATGGAACCACAGTGATTGCAAAAGTACCCCTGGAGGAATCCGCACGGAGCATTGACAATCCGTCTTCGAATAATGGACGAGATCCGAACGGCCCACGGGCGGCGAGGAAGACCGACTCTTCAAATACACCCGGCGCGGGACACGAGGAGAACAAATCATCTCAAGCGAAGGCCTAGCCTTCGACACAAGAATTTTTGGAGTTGTTGCACTGGATTTTCAGGTCCATGTTCACATTCTTATCGAAAATTTCGATCGAAGGAGAATAGACATGACGGATCCTAAATCGCCCCCAGCAGAGCAAATCCAGCAACGAGCGTTCGAGCTATATCTAGAGCGAGGCGGCCAAGACGGGTACGATGTGGAGGATTGGCTTGCCGCGGAAAGTGAATTAAAGGGACTGTCAGAACTATCCGCTTCCAGCACAGCCAAAGCACTGGCCGCCAGCGCCAATTGATAACTTGCCGCTCGTATTGGTTTGCTGAGGCCGAGATAACTAGAGTTGTGTCTCGTAAGTCAGTGCCACCCTGAGATCAGTAGTGGTGCGTCCGAGTGGCCGCGGCCGCACCACTTAATTTTCCGCAACTGATTCAATCCAACTATTCAAGAAATCGGCCCTGCTTCGCTGCGGCCGTGCCACCTCTATGAAAAGCTGAACTTGATCTCAACTCTCAGATCAATTGGTGTGGGCTCGCCATCGAGGACAGTAGGTTCATACTTCCTCTTCGAAACGGCGCTCATTGCGGCGTTGATCAGAAGCGGATGCCCGCTGACCACCTGCATGCCCTTGACGTTGCCATACTCGTCGATAATGGCTTCAATGATGACCACGCCGGACAAGCGCGCCTGCCTGGCAAGAGCTGGATACTCCGGATCGGGCGCGAGCAGCAGTCGCGGCGGCTTCACACTGCCACCCACACGGACTGGCGCCAACGGCCCTTTAGCAACCGGAGTTGTAGGCGGAGGTGGAACTCCCTTCGGAACTCCTCCCAGCACACCGCCGATAACTCCACCCAGCTGTCCCCCTGAAATTCCGCCGGGCACTCCCACAAACGCATCGTCAGGGGGCGCCTCGGCGACTTCTGGAGTGGTCACGATGGCTCTGGGAATGAAGGAAGGCGCCGTCAGTTTTCCGGCATTAAAGACACGCACAGGCGCAACCCGAGTTGGCCGCACGGCAGAGGAAACCATGGGCGGTGGCGGGGTGCCCGCAGGCATCGCGGGAATAGCAAGGAAGGTAAAATTTAATTTTTGGTGATTTAGGCCGGCCGTAAAATACAGAGGTGCGATTAAGAGCATGGCCAGGATCGCGAAGTGAAACCCCACCGCGGCAACCCAATCCAATGCGCTGCGTCGCTGGTGCGCGGATGTATCTTCCAGCATGGCTTCCGCAAAGACTTCGTGTAGCGGTGCAACTTTTGGCGGCGCCAGAACAACGTGCACCTTCGCTTTTTCCGCAGGTCCCGCATCTCCAATAAAAAGAAAATGTTCGTTCAGCACGATATCACCCCCGCTCCAGCCAAGTGCTTTGAGTCATCGCGTCGCATCGCCTGTTGCAATAAGGCTTGCCGCTCATGGCATCTTCTTTCTTTCATGCTTAAAGGATAGCGGGAGGACTGGGAATCAACCATGACATGCGTCACTGCCCACTGTGACGGCAATCACTTGATGGTATGGCGTGTCTTTTTGTTTGGGGTGGAACGCAAAAGGGGAAATACCTTAACTGGACCGAATTCGGTCCCTGATCTGGCGCGCCAGCTTTTCGATATCTTCCGTTTTTTTCACCAGGGAAAGAGACAACACTTCGGTTTCTGGTGTTTTGTCGGATTCGTCCTTCAGGTCCTTGACCATCTGCAACAAGCGGTCAACATCGCTCCTCAATTTTTTCTGGTCTTCCTTGAGCTGCACTTTGGGGTCCGGGCGGGGGGGAAAGGGAATGTCGCGCCTCGGGGTTGATCCACTGGCATCGGGTATTTGAGTAATTGGGGGCGGAGCCCCATTGCGCTGGCTGCCGGCCAAAAGCGCTCGTGCCCCGGCCAATGTCGCAGCGATGCCCGATAGGAAATCCCTTCGTCCGGTCTTCAATGGATTCTCCCGCGGCACCCTTTTGGGTTGCCATCCCTGATCTTGTGGCCGATCCAGGAGTGCTATAATTGCTTCCCGATATTATGACTCCAAACGTATTCAAATGGACGGATTTTGCTGTGGCGCGAGGAATTCGCATCGCAGCCATCGTACTCATCGCGCTGATCCTGAACCGGCTATTGCGCGTGCTGACACGCCGGTTGATTCCAGCTCCGGGCGCTGAGAACACGGGACGCATAGCGCGGATGCGCGAGCAACACGTGAAAACACTGGCGGGCCTGCTGTACAGTGCGGGCACTGCCATCATCATGGTCGGCGCGATCCTCACGGCGCTACCCGAGTTCGGCTTCAATGTTACGCCCATCGCGGCCGCCGCGGGCCTTGCCAGCCTGTCGGTGGGCTTTGGAGCGCAACATCTGGTTCGCGATCTCATCAACGGTTTTTTTATTATTATCGAAGATCAGTTCGCCGTAGGCGAATCGGTACGGATTGGGACTGTGATAGGCCGAGTGGAACATCTGACGCTGCGGCGCACTGTGGTTCGGGATATTCAAGGCGCGGTAGTTAGCATTCCTAACGGAGAGATCAGCCAGGTTGCAAACCTCAGCCGCGACTGGGGACAAGTGTTCGTGGACATTTCCATTCCGCCGGAAACATCGTCCGATGCGGCGCTCGCGGCGCTGGAGCGCGTGTGCGCCGAACTTCGTGGCGATGTTTCGTGGTCGCCGGTCCTGGTGGATGGGCCGCGTGCGCTGGGAGTGGAATCGTTTGGCACTGCGGGAGTGACTTTGCGGCTGCAGCTTCGCACTGTCCCCGGCCGGCAGGATGACACAGCGCGCGAATTGCGCCGCAGGATTCAAAACCGTTTTGAGCAGGAACACATCCGATGGGGCGGAGTGCAGCGCGTGGAGGTTGTCGGACGCTGATACACCGCAAAGTGCGGCCGCGGCCACAAATCCCTGAAGGGATTGCACTTCAAAATTCTCTATTCTTTTTGCGGTCCGGATGAAGAGAGTTCCAGAGATGTGCGATGCGCCTCTTCGTGTTCCGCCACGCCTGCCATTATTGTGCGATTACGTCCTTCTTTCTTCGCCCGGTACAAAGCAGAATCAACCATCTGCAGAATTTGGCTGGGAGTCTCATGAGGCCAATCCGCCGTGGTCACTGCGCCAACGCTCATCGTGACTTTCAGATCTCCTGAATTGGTGGTAATAGGCTGCTCAGAGATGGCTTCCCGCATGCGTTCGCTCTTGCCCAGCAGGGCTCGCGCATCGCATCCAGGCAGCAGAATCAAGAATTCTTCGCCTCCGTACCGGCCCACTGCATCGTACGACCGCGCATCCAACTGCATCCTTCTTGAGACTTCACGAAGGACGGCATCCCCCACGGGATGTCCATAGGTGTCATTGACGGACTTGAAGTGATCCAGATCCGCGATCAGCACGCCGAGAGAATGTCCCTCACGCCTGGAGCGCGAGATTTCCCTCTCCAGAGTTTCCATGATCGCGCCGCGGTTCCAAACCCCCGTCAAGGTATCGTGCGTGGCTTTAAAGCGCATGTCTTCGCGGGCTTGCACCAGATTGTCTTCCAGATCGAGAAGGCGCAATCCAACTCGAATCCGCGCCTTGAGTTCCTGAGGGTTGAAGGGCTTGGTCAAATAGTCGTCCGCTCCGGATTCAAGCCCTTCCACCACGCTCTCCTTGGCGTCTTTGGCGGTAAGCAGAAGAATGTAGGTGTATGGCTCCGGGCGTTGCTTTCGGAGCGAGCGGCAAACGTCCACGCCGTTCTGGCCAGGCATCATCCAATCGAGCAGAGCAATGCGCGGAGCGTCCGGAGATTTCAGTTTTTCCCAGGCGGCATCGCCATCCTGCACCGACACAACATCGTATCCCCACTTCTCGAGCATGGCCTGAAGCATTCGTCGCGATACCGGCTCGTCGTCGGCAATTAGTATCTTCATTTCGAAACTCCCTGGCATAGAGCGGAAAGCGCCGGGACCACAATTTTCATTACCCGCTCAACTTCCGCAAGGCTTTGTTTGGCGGATTCCGCGTCATTGTCCTTTGCATCCTTTTCGAGTTTCATTGCGGCGTCCGCCGCCTGCTTCGCGGATAGGTTGCCAGCCGCTCCCTTAAGGGAGTGCGCGCTGCGCTCCAGCACCGCCATGTTGCCGTGTTGCAGAGCATCACGCATGGTATTGAGAAGATTTGGAAGATCATCCAAAAACACTTGAATCATTTCGGCAAGTAGTTCTTTGTCGCCCTCGACGCGCTGCAGCAAGGAAACAATGTCGACTTGTTCGCTGGTCTCAACAGAATTGTCGGCCATTACAGCACGCCCTTTCTGCGATTCGAGGCATCGGTCGATTTCAGCAAATAAAACGTTTGGCTGAATCGGTTTGGAAATGTATCCGTCCATACCGCCGGCAATATACTTTTCCCGGTCTCCTCGCATGGCATGAGCGGTCATGGCAAGAATTGGGATATGCCCACCGGATTTCAATTCAAGCGCCCGAATCGCCGCGGTTGCTTCCATTCCGTCCATTTCCGGCATCTGGATATCCATAAGCACCAAATCAAAGCCGGCTCTGCCCTCATTTTCCAACGCCGAAATTGCCTCAAGACCCGTGCAGGCTAGAATTACGCGATGACCGGCCTTTTCGAGCAAGCGTATAGCCAGCTTCTGGTTCACAGCATTGTCCTCGCAAAGCAAAATGTTGAGCGGCTGGGTGCTGGGTTTCTTTTGCGCGGAAACGGATGCGTCGACCAACTGCATCTCGGCATAGTCGTATCCCAATGCCAATAGGATTGCGTCGAGTAGCTCGGACTGACCGATAGGTTTGGTGAGACACTGCTTCACGCCGAGCTGCCGGCATCGTTCCATATCCGCGGTGTTGCGATTCGCGGTAAGAAGCATGACAACCGCGCCTGCAAGCGCTGGATTCGTGTGGATACGCCTCAAAATATGAAATCCGTCAACTTCCGGCATTACCGCGTCCAGCAGCACGAGCGGAAATGGTTGACCTTTCTTGTGCGCCGATTCCAATATTTCCAGCGCTTCCCTGCCGCCTTCCGCCTGCGTAGCGCTCATCCCCCAGTTCTTCAACATCTCCGAGAAAATTTCGCGGTCTATTTCGTTATTGTCCACAACTAAAACATTCATTCCAGGCAGGGCTTTGACTGCAATTTGTTCCTGCAGCGAGAGGGCGGCGCTTCCGAGATGAAAAATGGCCGTAAAATGAAATGTGCTGCCCTTTCCTACTTCGCTTTCCACCCAGATGCGGCCGCCCATGAGTTCCACGAGTTTGCTTGAAATCGTAAGGCCCAGGCCTGTGCCGCCGAAGCGGCGTGTGGTGGACCCGTCCACCTGAGCGAAAGAATCGAAGATGATGTGTTGCTTATCAGCGGGGATTCCCATGCCGGTATCTGAAACGGAAATGTGCAACCGCACTTCGTTGTTCTTTATCGATTCCAAATCCGTATTCAAGACAACGCTCCCCTCCTGCGTAAACTTGAGTGCGTTGCCAACCAGGTTCACAACTAGTTGCCTTAGCCGCGTTGGGTCGCCAATCAAGGATTTAGGTACGTCGGGCGAAATGCGCGCGCATATTTCCAGGGGCTTGTTGTCGCTGCGCCGGGCCATCGTTTTCAGGGTATCCCTGAACAAATCTCGAATCTCAAATTCGGTTTTCTCGAGTTCCAGTTTTCCTGCTTCTATCTTTGAGAAATCCAAAATATCATTAATGACGTGCAACAGACTATCGGCGGACGACTTGACCAATCCGAGATAATCGCGCTGCTCGGCCGTCATTGTGGTTTCCAGCGCCAGATCCGTCATTCCAATAATGCCGTTCATCGGCGTGCGAATTTCGTGGCTCATATTGGCAAGGAACTCGCTCTTGGCGCGGCTGCCTGCTTCGGCAGCTTCCTTGGCCTCCAGCAGTGAGGCTTGAACGAGTTTGCGCTCGGTGATGTCCACGAACGTGACCACCGAGCCGACGATTTCGCCTTCCTTGCGAATCGGATAAGCCCAGTATTCCGCCGGAAAACTAGTGCCATTGGCACGCCAGAACACTTCATCATCCAAATGGGTTGCTGTTCCTTTGGTTCTTGAATCGACAATCGGGCACTCTTCTATTGGGTAGGGCGTTCCGTCAACGCGGGAATGGTGCATCGCATGGTGCGCGCTCTTGCCCAACAGGTCCTCTATATTCTTATGGCCCAGCAAGCGCAGTGTGGCGGGATTGCAAAACGTAATCTTGCCTGCGAGGTCGATTCCGTAAATGGCCTCCGCAGTGGAATCCAGAAGAAGCCGGATCCTTCCCTCGCTTTCGCGTAACGCATCCTGAGCACGCTGCCGATCAGCTACTTCCTGCTGCAGTTCGGCCGTGCGTTCCAGTACGCTCTTCTCAAGACCTTCGCGGGCCCGACTCAATTCGCTATCGCGACTTTGAATCTGCTCAAGCATCTCGTTAAAGCCATCGATTAGGACCCCTACTTCGTCTTCCGAATATTTCGCCGCGCGTATGGAATAGTCCCGGGAACTGGTAACCATTTTCGTGGTCCACGCCAGTTGGCTAATTGGATTGGAGATTGGACGCTGCAGCCGCCCGGCGAGCACGAAAGCGCCCAAACTAACCACGACAATGACCACTGAGAAGAATGAAAAGTAGTTGTAGAGAAGCCGTTTGGTTTCTCTCCTATCCACGTCAAGATACAAGGTTCCGATCTTTTCGCCCTGAAAATCAATTTCTTGAAAGACATACATACGGTTGGGGTTGATCTCGCTGACTCGGCCATTTATTGGTGGCGGAACGTAGCCGGCCTTCGGAGTACCCTGTTGATACACCGCAAACGGTTTATCATCGTGATCGTAAACCACGGCTGCCATGACATTTGGTTTTGCGGTGAGTGCTTGCAGGATATCGCGCGCGGCTTGCGGATCCTGAAAGGTTAAGGGCGCCGTGCAGTCGATTCCCAAAATTTTCGCCAGCGCATTCAAGTCCTGACTGCTGACTGCCTTAAATCGATACACGCCGTATTCAGCGAATCCAATGCAAGCCACGCAAAGAGCCGCGAACGTATTGACCATGATCACCAGAGTGATCTTGCGTCGAAGCGAAAGTTTGCGGGGCCACTGCATGTCAGTTATTGGGACTTACCTCCGTTGATGTGACAGTTCGGGCCAAAGCCAACAATTTTGAGCTGACTTTCAAGTGCGCGCGGCTGGTTGCGGCGACGTCTATGGCAAGCCGCACATGGGAGTCCTCCTCCACAAACTGCACCATCCCGCCAGATTCGATGAAGTGATCCATATCCGCGACCGTCAGAACGCTCAATCCATGCAAGGACGCGAGAATGGATGGCAGACGCTTCCTTTCAGAAGCGCCGATGAACAAAATATTGCAGGCTCGCAAATTGTCCGCCGCTTGAAATTGTTTGACCTGGACATCTCGACCCATCACATTTTTCCCCGCGAAGAGCCAGGACAATTGGTTGCTAACCGGGCTATCTCCGACAATTCCGATCACCCATTTCGCTTGGGGATCCACGGCTGGGTCGCCGGGCCATTCCACAAATTTCAAAAAGTTAAACAAAAAAGCCGCTTTGACCTGATATTCAGTGGGGGTTTGACCAGTGCAATTCTCATGAATTGCGGGCGGAAAAAGTATGGCCGCAAACAACGCCGCGACGCATACCTGCCGCCACCGGCACACGCCCACCTTAGTCCGCGATTTGTATCGAACCGCCATACTCATTCGTGATGTTCCCGCAGCCGACCCAGCACTGCATTTGCCGACGAAGAACTTTTGCAGCCAATCAAGAAGACGTCGCAATACGACTGCCAAATACACTCATCGGCAAACCACTAAACTGCTTTAATTAAACGGGTTAAAGAATTAGAAATTCCTAAGGAAGATGAGCATCAAAGGTCATAGTTTCATTTCGGGTCTTTGCGTACCGATTTTGCTTCCCAACGCGATTGACGACTCTAACGCGTTAATCGCTCCGACCGCGGAACGCATTGGCCTTGTGGGCTAGTTAATTTTCTCGGGGAATCGCGAAGATTGTCCCGAATGAGAAATTGTGGCGGGTGACAGCGGACCCTACCTTGGTCTTTGCGCTACTATCTAGTGACGCCTTCGGAAATGCGAATCAGGCGGGTTGCAAAGTTGAAACGCAGTCAATTGGGGGACACCATGGCCGCCTGGTTCGAGGATGTGGGAAGTGTTGCAGCGCTGTGCACCACGCTCTGCTGGCTGCCGCAATCGATAAAAATTATTCGTGAAAAGAGAACCGAGGGCATCTCGCTCATCACGCAGAGCGTGTTCACATTTGGCACAGCGTTATGGGCTACCTACGGATTGCTCCTGAACATCAGGCCCGTCCTCTACGCCAACGCCGTTACCCTCGTATTCGCCTTGACCATACTGGTTCTAAAAATTCGCTATCGCTAGATTTTCCGCACTGTGAAATTCCGATTGAAACTTCATACAACACCGCCAGTCACAAGATAAACTGGAATTATGATCTATTAGCCAGCCTGATGTGAAAAGCCGTTCTCCGGCAATTCGATTACAAATCGCGCCGGCGAGGCTTGGAGGCAGTGCCAATTTGGGCCAGTGGCCGCATTGAGAATGTCGCAATCTTGCCCGACGTGTGCAGAGAGCAATCTATGGAAAGAGTTGTGTTTCGAAGTCCATCTCCTCGAAAAGCGCCGAGTTAGAGAATCAAAGTGGAAATGTCATTGCGAGGCAGGGCAAGCGTTGCTATCAATCGAAGTATTGCTAGCAGCGCCCGTCCGATGGCCCCAGGATCGAAGAATCTCCGTCGTCGCGGTCTGGATGCCAAGTCGGTTCCAGTGGGTGTCGTCCAAGCGGTAGTTGTACTCTCGTCTTTGTAATCCTTCAGCGGCCTGAGCCCTCAAGGGAGACATGAGATTGATCACGGGGATGCCCATGCGGTGCAATTCGCGTTCGAGTTGATCAAGATGGGACTCACGCTCGGGAGGCGGTCGTCGCTGGTCATCAAGCAACGGATAATAGACGCCGTATTTATCAGGAACTAGCAGCACAAGAATTTCATTCCCGCTACAGTGGACGAGATCGCTGACCTCCTGCAAATAGTTCGGGATTTCGTATTTCGGCTGATAGAAGTTGTCCACCTCGCTTTGAAGGAAGAGCATGCTCTCCCCATTGCGCAGATGGCCGACCGCGGCAAGGTTCTCCCCAGGGTTAGGCAACCACGCGCCATTCGCCAGTTTCCTAAAACCGCGGCTGAGAAAACTTTTCAATGGTGAGTAGGCTAGCAGGCTGTCCGTCCAAATGTTCAATCTTTGCACAATGCGATCATTCGAGTTGATCTGCTGGGCGGTCATGGGATTGACTCCCTGATTTCTTGGGCCGTCCGACTTTACCGATCCAGGCAGCGGCACGCGTTCCGACACTTGCCAGATCACCAGACCACCGCGCATATGCAGTCGCTGGATCAACCTTTCGGTCACATTCCATTGGGGGCGAGCACTCGCGCCGTTATAGACCCACTGATTCGAAAGCCGGCTGGTAAGCTGCGCGCTCAGAGTATCTTCGTCCGAGTTGCTGGCTCCCACGGCAAACGAATCACCGATCAAGATCGCGGCAGGCGCCTCGCCATGACCTGCGTTTGGCGAATTGCGAAAACCGAATTGGTCCGTCGTGAAGACTTCCCTATAGTAGTGACGGAAGCTTGGACGATTTCCAATCATGGTGAGATCCCCATAGGAATGGTCGCTGTCAAAGTGGAAATTCGGCGCGAACGAGCCTTGCGCAGTTGCAAAGAGGGACGCGGCTTCCCACGCGTGATAAAAGACGCGTTCGTAAGGAAGAAATCGCAGCGCCACGTCCAGAATCAGAAAGGCAATAAGTACCGAGGGAATCAGGAATCGCATCCCCATACTCTTTTCAGCCTGCCTGCATCCGTGTTGTCCGGAAGTTTCCATATGCCTCAGAATTGGAAGTACAGGAACGGCGAAGACTCGCCTCCATAAATCATGAATATACATGCGACGAATAACGCCGTGAGCGCAAGCATCGACGCCCAATTCCAGCGGTGAGATAACTCAAACGAATTGGGGCAAGCGTGCGCCAAAACGGCGGCGACTAGAATCAGGAGCACCAAGCTCCCTGCTCCCACGATGCCCGAAGCCGAGTTCCAAACAAACATCTTCCCGAGCCATCCCGCTGCCATGGTGAAACTTGTCGCTCGAAATAAGACCCATCCAACCACCACGAGGACAAACGTGACCGCGCTACGCAGCCATGCTGGTACGCGGGCGATTCCACCGGAGCCGTAACGCGTCGCGATGAGCAGCAACCCGTGATACGCTCCCCATCCCACGAACGTCCAATTGGCCCCGTGCCACAAGCCACCGAGTAGCATAGTTACCATCAGATTTCGGCAGGTAGCCCAGGTTCCATCTCTCCCGCCTCCCATAGGAATGTATAGATAATCTCGCAGGATGGTTGACAACGAAATATGCCAGCGGCGCCAGAAGTCCGAAAGATCCAGCGCCTTGTATGGTGAGTTGAAATTTTGTGGAAGCCGTATCCCGAAAAATAGCGCCAAGCCGACGGCCATATCGCTATATCCCGAGAAATCGAAATAGAGCTGATACGTATACCCCAGCGCGCAAAGCCAGGCGCCAGCTGTCGAAAGATGGTTCCAATCCAGGAGCGCTGGATTTACCACCCTGGCAATCAAATCTGCGATGAGCACCTTCTTAATCATTCCTATCGTGAAAAAGGACATGCCTCGTTCGAGTGCGGCCGGCAGATGGGGATGACCAATTTGTTCGAGGTCCCCTTCGACCTGCCGGAATCTAACAATCGGACCAGCCACCAATTGTGGAAAGAAAGAAACGTAACACGCAAATTCAAAGAAATTCCGAGTTGGAACGATAGTGCCTCGATAACTGTCCACGATATAGGTGATGGTATGAAACGTATAAAACGAGATTCCAATGGGCAGAAGAATGGATAAGTGGGGCAACATTAGCTGGAATTCCCCAGCCGCTGAAGAGGTCGTTCAGCGAGGACATCGCGAAGTTGGCATACTTGAAAAAACCCAGTAGACACAAATCGATCGTTACCGGCATGACGAGACAGAACCGGCGTGCACGCAAAGTGTTCCAACGCAGAAACCCCAGACCAGCAAAATAGCTTACCGCTGTAGAGAGGGCCATCAAGGCGCAGAATTTGTAATTCCAAAAGGAATAGAAAACATATCCGCTCACGGTCAGCCAGATGTAGCGTTGTTTCTTCGAGGTGAGCTTCCAGAAAATGAAATAAGTGATTGGAAGGAAGAAATAGAGAAAAGTGAGGCTGTTAAAGAGCATCGTTGTTTAATCTGCAATTCACAATTTGCGCTCTTGAGCCCCTCTGTACGTAATCTCTTTTGCTTCGCGGAGCCTATTTACCGCCTGAGTAAAACCCAGCGAGAACGCTGTTCCGACAATCCGCGCCGAGTATCGCTAGTGCATGATTATTTATGATCTCATATCCTCATTGTCGATTTTCGGTATGTGTTCCAGAAATAACAGGGCAGTTTCCCACCACGATATGAAAACGCGATCCGATCATGTATTTTGAATCGATGGAAACGCAGGAACTTCGAGGATCCTGCTCAGGTATTGAACGAATGGAAAACAAAACTAGAACTTTGGAGGCGCGGGTCGGATTTGAACCGACGAATGGAGGTTTTGCAGACCTCTCCCTTAGGCCTCTTGGGTACCGCGCCGAAGCTAGCAAGTATAACGAAACTGAGATGCACTTGTCAGTGGCTGTGCGGAATGGAAGCGTCCCGACCTCGGATTCTCGCGCCAATCTTTTCAGGAATTTCGTTGACCTAGCGCGACGCCGCCGGCATGACTTGCGCTTCGCGGATGAAGCGAGCGGATTCCTCTGGCGGCGTGGGACAAATGTAGAATCCCGTGCCCCACTCGAAGCCCGCCACTTTGGTGAGCTTTGGAATGATCTCGATGTGCCAGTGGTAGTGCTCGTTGGATTCTTCGCCAATGGGCGAGGTGTGAATCATCAGGTTGTAAGCCGGGCGGTCCAGCACCGCGTCGAGCCGTGAGAGATTGTCCTTGAGCACCTTGGCCAGGCCGGCATAGATCAGGCTCTGGTGATTCTCAAACGCCGAGGCGTGCTGCTTGGGCAGAATCCACATCTCAAACGGAAAGCGCGGCGCGTAAGGAGCAAGCGTCACGAACAAATCCGTTTCGCCGATCACGCGCACCCCCGAATCCAGTTCCTGGCGAATCATGTCGCAAAAGATGCAGCGCTCCTTGTCGATAGTAATAGTGGCGCGAACTATCCACTTCCTCGCGCACGCGTTTGGGAACGATGGGCAGGGCGATCAACTGCGAATGAGGATGCTCGAGCGAAGCGCCGGCAGCTTCTCCGTGATTCTTGAAAATCAAGATGTAGCGAAAGCGCTTGTCGTTCTTCAGATCGAGCATGCGGTCGCGAAAGGCCCACAGCACATCTTCAATCTGCTTTTCCGACATGGTTGCCAGCGTGCTGCGATGGTCAGGCGTCTCGATGATCACTTCGTGCGCGCCGACGCCGTTCATGCGATCGAACAGTCCATCGCCTTCCCTGTCCAGATCTCCCTCGATGCCCAGCGCGGGAAATTTGTTTGGGACCACGCGCACTTGCCAGCCCGGAGTGTTCGGCCCGCTGCCGTTGCGCCCGTATTGCAGAACCTCGGGCGGCGTCTTCGATTCGTGCCCGTAACAAAACGGGCAGATCCCGATTCCCTTGATCTCGACGCTTTCGCGCAAAAAATCCGAAGGCCTCTTGGCTCGATCCGTCGAAATAATGACCCACCGTCCAGTGATGGGGTCCTTTCTTAACTCGGGCAACGATTCCTCCTGGCCAATAAGGCCACACTCTTTAACATCGGACGCCGCGGGAAAACAGTTATTCTAAGCCGGATCGGCCCGCGGAGTCCTGCGAAACAATACCAATTTTCATTGTGCAGCAAAAGCTCCCTTGTGGAGGCGAACGACGGGGCGCTTGCCGGGCGGGGCTTCAATCGCAAGAATATCAAATCGGAACGGGGCGCTACCAGCGCGGTACTCGCGCACAAATTGTTGCGCCATGCGCGAAAGCTTGCGCTGTTTTTCCCTGGTGACAGCGCTCTTCTGGCGAGCCAAACTCATCGCGAGGCGAAGTTCGCGTCTTCACTTCCACAAACGCCAGCGTCGCGCCATCGTATCCCACCAGATCGATTTCTCCCTTCATGCCGCGCTGCATGAAATTTCGCGCGATCATCACGTATCCGTTGCGCCGCAGATACCAGTATGCGTAGGTCTCGCCGCGCACTCCGGTGCGCCGGGCCTTGCGGCCCGCTTCGGCACTGCGGACCTGCGGAGCAGACGATTCCGCAAGGCCTTTTCGTGCGGCCCAATTCACCAACCCAAACATGGCGCGAGCTAAAAGCGGCACAGCCAATTCCTCCGTCGCGAAACTCCTGAAGTCACCGAGGATGTATCCCGGTTTTCTCCGTGTCCTCTGTGTTAAGAGCCTTGCTTGATCCGCAAGAAAGCTTTTAACACAGAGGGCACAGAGTACACAGAGAAAATCTAACCGTGAAGAGTGACAATCTTATGCGGATTTTTCCACTTCGCTGATGCACGCTTCCAGCGTTTGCGCGGCGAAAGCGGCCTGCTCTTCGTCGATCGACCAGTGGAGGGGCGATGCGAATTGAATTTTCTCCTGCGCCGAGCAGCAGCACGCCCTTCTCGAATGCAAGGTCCACGATGGCTTCGCGAAGATCGCCGGCGCGTTCCTTGCGTTTTCTGGTCGCGCACGATTTCGACGCCGATCATCAGGCCCTTGCCGCGCACATCGCCCACAATTGGATGCCGCGACGGCCAGTCCGCCATGCGCTTCATCAGAAACTCGCCAATGCGCCGCGCATTCTCAATGTACTGCGTCTCCAGCAGGTCCATGGTCACGAGCGCGGCGGCGACGCATACGGGGTTGCCGCCAAATGTCGAAGCGTGCGCGCCCGGCTTCCAGTCCATCACGCTGGCGCGCGCAATGGTCGCGGAAAGCGGCATGCCCGACGCGATGCCCTTTGCTACGCACAGAATGTCCGGCTCGATTCCGGCGTGGTCGCTGGCCCACCATTTTCCCGTGCGCCCCATGCCGCTCTGCACTTCGTCGCACACCAGGAGAATTCCGTGCTTGCGGCAAATGCGCTGCAGTTCCAGCAAAAATTCCTTGGGGGCCGGAACGTAGCCGCCTTCGCCCTGGATCGGCTCGATGAAAACCGCGGCCACTTCTTCGGGATCGACCATGCGCTTGAAAATTTCGCGCTCCAGAAACGTGGCCGATTCCACGCAAGTGCACGGCGAAGGATTGCCGTACGGACAGCGATACGAATTCGGATAGGGAATGTGAAACACGCCGGCCAGCAAGGAGCCAAATCCCTTGCGCTGCACGGCCTTTGACGCGGTGAGCGAAAGCGAGCCCAGGGTGCGTCCATGAAAGCAGCCGTGAAATGCGATGATTTTGTCGCGGCGGGTGTGATAGCGCGCCAGCTTGATGGCCGCTTCGATGGCTTCCGTACCGGAGTTGCCGAAATAAACTTTCTTGGCTTCCTTGCCGGGAGCCACGGCCGCGAGGCGCTCGGCCAATTCCACCATGTTGGGCTAATAGAAATCCGTGCCCGAAATGTGAATCAGCTCGGCAGCCTGCTTCTGAATGGCCTCGACCACGCGCGGATGGCAATGACCGGTCGACACGACTGCGATGCCCGCGGCAAAATCCAGAAACAAGTTGCCGTCCACATCTTCGACCATTGCGCCGCGGCCGCGATTTGGCCACCAACGGATAGCCGCGCGTGTAGGACGGCGAAACAAATTGTGTGTCCCGCGCAATTACTTCCCTAGCCTTTGGACCGGGAAGTGGCGTCACCAGGACGGGAAGCTTGGCTTCGGTAGTCATCGCGCCCACGGTTTTCTCCACGAAGGTTCTCCAGCGGGGTGGTTTCGCTGCCACATTCCCCACGCCGCAAAAAACTTGCCCTCTTCCAGGACTCGGAAGAATGACAACCAAAAGAGAAGGACCAGATACTAATTTACGCCCAAGATGTCTGCCCGTCGAGGAAAGGAAACGATGGATTGTTTACGCTTCGGAATCGCGGGGGTTTTAGTAGCACAGGCACTCTTGCCTGTGCGGTTTTCTAAGCATTCGGCGAATACTCAAGATTATCACTTGCAAAAACCGCACAGGCAGGAGTGCCTGTGCTACTTTCGCTTCCAGCGGACGCTGCCGTCGCGGGAATCTTCGAGAATAATTCCGCGCTCGGCGAGCTGGTCACGAATGCGGTCCGACGCCGCAAAATCGCGGCGTTTTCGCGCGGCCTGGCGTTCGGCAACGAGGGCTTCGACTTCAGCATCGCTGAGCCCAACGGAATCCTGGCCCATTCCCAGCGAGCGCAGTTTCTCCGCATCGTCGTCGCGCAGCACCGCAAAAATCACGTCGAACATTTCCATGACGGCCAGCACGGGCGCAACGTCACCCTGCCGGAACTCGCCGCGATCCATGGCGATGTTGACGTCGCGCACCAGATCGAAGATGGCCGCCAGCGCCTGCGCCGTATTCAGATCGTCGGCAAGGCCGCGATCGAAATCCTCCATGGCCTTTGCGGCGCGCTCCGCAAAACTGCGACGAATGAGCCCTCCGCGAAATTTCTCGCTGCGAAGCCGCGACACAAAATTCCTCAGCCGCTCCACCGAACTGGCCGCGCCCTGCAAACTTTCCGGCGTGAAATTCAGCTGGCGGCGGTAGGGCACGGAGGCCAGCAGGAATCGGATGGAAGACGGCTTGTGACCGTGGGAAAACAACTCGCGCAGCGTGGCGAAGTTACCCATGGACTTGGACATTTTTTCATGATCCACCAGCAAAAGTTCCGCATGCAGCCAGTAGCGCGCGAACATTTTTCCGGTGGCCGCTTCGGATTCGGCGATTTCGTTTTCGTGATGCGGAAAAGTCAGGTCGACGCCACCGCTGTGAATGTCCAGCGTGTCGCCCAGATACTTCAGCGCCATGGCGGCGCACTCGATATGCCAGCCGGGGCGCCCCGGACCGATGGGCGTCTCCCAGAAATGCTCGCCGGGCTTGGGCGCTTTCCACAGGGCAAAGTCTCGCGCGTTGTCCTTGTCATAGCGATCCATGTCCACGCGCGCGCCGGCCTGCATGCCCGCCACATCGATTTTTGAAAGTTTGCCGTAGGCCGGAAATTTGGCGATGCGGAAATACGTCGAGCCTTCGCTGGTGTAGGTAAATCCCTTTTCGGTGAGGCGCTGGATCAGCTCCACCATTTCGTCGATGTGATCGGTAGCGCGCGCCAGATGTTCGGGCGGCTGCAGGTTCAGGGTGCGGCGATCATCCAGAAAAGCCTGAATGTATTTGTCCGTGTATTCGCGAATGCTGACGCCCGCCGCAGTGGCCTTCTGAATGATGCGGTCGTCCACGTCGGTGAGGTTCATCACCTGATTTACGCGCAAACCCCTGGACTTCAAGTAGCGCCGCAACACATCCTGAAAAACAAACGTGCGAAAATTTCCGATGTGAGCGAAATCGTAGACCGTGGGCCCGCAAGTGTACAAACTCACTTCGCCCGGATGCAGCGGAACAAACGGCTCCGTCTGTCCCGAAAGTGTGTCGTGGAAGCGAATCTCTGCCTTGGTGGTCTGGTCCCCGCCGCTCAATGTAGGTTGTGCGCTCATGGCAAACGCGACATTTTAACCGACACGCGCGCAGGTAGCAAAAGGTCTGTTGGGGTGAGGGTAGATATTTCCAGCAAAAGGATTAAAAGCTAGCATGCAACATACCGGATAAGTTTCTTTTCTCTTTCAAAATTCCTACCGTATGCACTGATTGCATAATCGAGCTATAAAAGCGTTATGGCTCGAGCGAAGCCAGGTAAGCCGTGATGCACAGAATGTCGTCTTCCGTCAGATTCTGCACCACGGGCCGCATCAGCTGCGTCCCAGGGCCGTTGCGCGTGTATTGCTGGATGTCGTAGAGCTGGCGCGCGAAGTAGCTGGGGGAACGGCCCGCGAGCGGCGGGAAGTTGCCATTGCCTTTCAAACCCTCGCCATGGCACGCGGCGCAAGCGATTGTCTTGCCCGAGCCGCCCCGCAAAACCAGATCTTCGCCCTTCTTGACGCTGCCCTTGGGCACGTAGGCAATCCAGCCCGAATGCGGGTTGCGATAGGTTTCGGTTCCCTCGGGATCCACCGGCATTTCCAGAATTCTGCGGCCAATCGGTTCGGTCTCGTTGCCTTCCAGGGGGACGTAAAACCCATTGGCATTGCGGGTCTTGGGCACAGTGTCCGTCTCGACGACTTTGATCCAACGAGGCATCTTGATAGAAGCAAAGTATTCGGCGGCGGCGCGGCTCTCTGCGTCGGTCAGACCAGCCGCGTTGCCAGACATGGTGATGGTGTTCCTCTTCCCAGTATCGGCGGTTTTGCGCGCGCCGTTCTTGAAGTCGGCAAGTTGCTCCATAATGTATCCGGCAGGAAGGCCGGCGACGCCAGCGTTTTCAGGGCGGCCATTGCCGTTGACCAAGTGGCACCATCCGCAACTGCCGACCCATGGGTTCACGCCCGGGGAACGGCGGTGCGCCACGATGGTGGGCATGGCAGGATGGTCCCCGGGGAACCAGTCCACGGGATTGGCGCTATCTCGAATCTGCTTCATGGTGAAGGACTGTGTGCTGCCTGGAATCTTGCCGATAGTGTCGCCATCCGTTGGCGGCGGGGGCGGAGGGGGCGGGTTCTCAACCACGGCATAGGCCCAGGCAAGCGGGCGATGCGCGGCATCTTTTTGCTCTTGCCCTTGCGCCGGCGCAGTAAACGCCGCCGCGGAAACTAGAGCCAGTACGGCAAACAAAGCGAGGACTTGCGGCCGAGAAAGTTTCGCCATAAACGCCTCCCAATATCGCTCTGCGGTGCTGCAATTATCCGCGAATATAATCATCACACCCGGCAAAATTCAAGCCGGGAGCCCAACCCGATGCTTACTTGGTCATGGTAATGCGCGCCGTCGTCGTGGCCGGTTTCACGAATTTTTCGGCCGCGACTGCCGCATTCGGTTGCACGCTGGTCAATTCCGTAGTCGACTGCCCGTCCACCCAAGTCATGGCAATGCGAAATGGCATTTTGACCGCGCCCACCAGGCGATAATCCGAATAATCAACGTGCAGTGGAGTGACGCCCACTACGGTATTGAGCAAGCGCGTTTGGCGCACCAGCAGCCCCGTCACTTTGTCAAAATACAGCTTCACGCGAGTTCCGCCTGCAGCCGTTCCCTCAATCACTTGAACGGCGTGGCCATTGAGCGTGACTGGCGGGAAGCCCACGCGCAATTTGCTCAGGTCCTGCTTGAGCATTGTGGGAAACGCAACGTCGGCATCCATCCTGGCGCCGTCCAGATCGCCGCCGCTCAGCACGATCGGCGAGAGCGGTTTGTCGGATGCCGCGACCCATCCCACCTGGCCGTCGAAGGCAGCAGCATTGTCGCCACCCTTCAAATGGTTGATTGTGGTTCGCTGATTTGGGGCCTTGCCCAAAACTTCCGCCGGCACCTTTTGGAAATCCGTATCGAACCCGGAGTAAGTCCCCTTGGCGGTAAAGCTGCTCAACTTGGCCAGTTGCGCCGCTCCGCCAACGGCCTGAATAAATTTGTCGAGAATCTTCATTGCCTCTTCGGGCGATTCTGCGGACTTGGGAAGAGGTTCCACGCGATCCGGATCCGGAGTCGGCGGCGGCCCGTATTGCTCGGCCAGGCTTGGTACGACTTCGGGAATCTGGTAACCGCGGTGGCAGGTGTAGCAGGTCACCAGGCGCGTGTTGCCGAAGTCCGAGCGATTAACGAGGTTCTCCATGAGAACCATTCTGCGCGCGGTTTGCTTGAGTGGAGTGTCATCGGCATAGCGATTCCAATCGCCGGCGCTTTCCGTTACGTGGCAGTCCGTGCAATTCATGTTCAAGGATGCCGAGAAGAATCCCATGGTGCCCATGAATTCATCCACGGGAATTCCGCGCAGCACCTGGATGTTTTTGAAAACGTCTTCAGACATCTGCGGCTTCTGGCCCATGGCAGCCTTGTCGGCCTGGCTGTGCGCCCAAGTGGTCCCGAGGAGGCACAAGATCATCGTCCCCATTGCACAAAAGATCGCTCGTCTGGATTGGAGCTTCATTCTGCCTCCTTCGCTCGCCGTGCGCTGCATGCGCGGAGCCGACCGGCGATCAGAACAGATCGGAGCACGCGCGGTCTCCTACAGATTTTCCATCCGCCGCGCAAATTTATATTGTTGGGTGCTCCGGTTAGTACGGCCCGCCGACACTATACGCTTACCGGCTTCCGCGCGCAATCCAAACTGACAGGTTGTGCTACCGCTTATGGGCCTGCGCATAATCGATGGCAAATTGCTTGAGCGTGGGGCTGGTCATGCCCAGCGCAGTGGCTTCCTTAGCGGCGCGATCCACATCCCAATGATCGATCACCATCCGCTTGATAAACCACATGGTTGCCGCGCGGCCGCCGCCGGCACAGTGAATGAACGCCGGGTCGCTGCCTTTCGCGGTGATGGCCTCAATGAATTTGTCCACTGCCGAGGCATCGGGCGAGGTGCTATTGAAAGGGATGGAGTAGTAACGAATGTCGGCGGCTTTGGCAGCGGCTTCTTCCACTTCGAGGTTCGCTCCGTCCTCGCTGGCCTGTCGCAGATTGATGATCGAAGCAAAACCAAACTTCTTAATTTCTGGTACCGCAGTGGCTTTGATCGCGCCTGAGCAGGCAACCGTCGTTTCAAGGCGATGCAGATTCGTAATGCCATCGACCGTTTCACTGGTAACTTCTTGCGCGCGGATTGGCGTGGCCGCAAGCCACGCACTTGAAATCAAAGCAGCCGCAATCAGGAATTGTAATTTCATGGAGAACCTCCTAAGGAAGTTAATGTATTATGCGACGGATGGACGGGATAAAGCTAGTCTCCGCAGAATTACAGGAGGGAAACGCGCCATCTCCGTCCCGAAAGTCGCGGGACGGAGATGCCCCTACAAAACCGCAGCTCCGTTGATTTCGTAGTGGCCGCCCGCAGTTTGGGCGGGCAGCTTTTCTCCCGAATGAAAATCAAACGAACGTGCGATTCATCACTGCAACCCCAAGTTTGTGTCCTTCGGACGCCATGGCTATAATCTATAATGGAAGATGCCAACAGGGAATTGCTGGAAGCCAAATCAATGATCGCACCTGCACAAATCGGAAATTCAGCCTCCCTCGCGAGCCTCGATCTCGAAAAAGAGATTGCGCGACTGAAGAAGGAAATGAATGCCGTGATCCTGGCGCACTACTACCAGGAATCGGAGATTCAGGACCTTGCGGATTTTGTGGGAGACAGCCTGCAACTCTCCCAGCAAGCGGCCACCACCAAGGCGGACGTCATTGTATTTGCAGGCGTGCTGTTCATGGCCGAAACGGCCAAGATCCTGAATCCGAACAAGTTGGTGTTGCTCCCCGATCTGAAGGCGGGCTGCTCGCTGGCCGACGGTTGCCCGGCGCCGCTATTCCAATCGTTTCGCGAACGCCATCCCGATCACGTGGCCATCACCTACATCAACTGCAGCGCCGAAGTGAAAGCGCTGAGCGACATCATCTGCACCTCCAGCAACGCCGAAAAAATCATCCGGCAGATTCCCGCGGAAACGCCCATCCTCTTCGCGCCCGACCAGCACCTTGGCCGCTACCTGATGAAGAAGACTGGGCGCGAGTTGACGCTCTGGCCGGGAAGCTGCATGGTTCATGAAATGTTTTCCGAGAAAAGCCTGGTGCAATTGAAGGAGCGGCATCCCAAGGCGCTGGTGCTGGCGCATCCGGAATGCCCGGAAGCCGTGCTGCGCCACGCGGATTACGTGGGATCGACCACCGGAATTTTGAATTTCGCGACGCACAACGCGGCGCTCGAATTTATCGTCGCCACCGAGAGCGGCATCCTGCACCAGATGGATAAAGGCGTGCCCCGAGAAAACATTTATTTCCGCTCCCGGCGAGGGCGGCTGCTCCTGCAGCGAATGCCCGCACATGAAGCTGAACACCATGGAAAAGCTTTATCTTTGCATGCGCGACCGCACGCCGGAAATCACGCTGGAGGAAAATCTGCGCCAGCGTGCCTTGAAACCGATTCAGCGAATGCTGGAGATGAGCTAGCCTTTCGTCCCTTCCACATGCCCCCATCACTCGACGCGTCCGACATACCACAACTTGCTGCGATCCTTTCTGGCCGAGGATATCGGCACTGGCGACGTCACCACCGAAACTGACAGTTTCCGCCGACGCAGCGCGCACGCGGCGAAGTGATCGCCAAAGCGCCGCTAGTCCTTGCGGGAATCGAATTGTTCGCCGAAGTGTTCCGCCTTCTGGACAGCACGCCAAAGTGGAAATCGTTTCGCATGACGGCGAGGAACTCGCGCCGGGAAAAATTCCCGCACGCGTCAACGCATCCGCGCGCGCTCTCTTACCGGCGAGCGCGTGGCGCTGAATCTCTTGCAGCGGCTGAGCGGAGTCGCCACGCTCACGCGCCGGTTTGTCCGCGCGATTGAAGGCACGGACGCGGCAATTCTGGATACGCGAAAAACCACCCCGGGCCTGCGCGCGCTTGAAAAGTACGCGGTCCTCGTGGGTGGCGGCAAAAGCCACCGCAAGGATCTCGGCGAAGCCGTCCTGATCAAGGAAAATCATATTCGCCTGGCAGGCGGCGTTTCGCGCCGCGCTCACGGCCGCGCAAACGGCCAGGGGCCGAGTGGCGTGGATTGAAATCGAAGTCACGAACCTGGAAGAATTGCGCGCCGCGCTCCCGCACAACCCCGACGTCATCCTGCTCGACAACATGAAACCGTCACTGGTGCGCCAGGCCGTCGAGCGAAGTGCGCACTCACGCCGCACCTCACAAGATTCGCACCGAAGCTTCCGGCGGAATCACGCTCGATAACGTGAGAGAATTCGCCGAAGCTGGCGTAGACTGGATTTCCGTCGGCGCGCTGACTCACTCCGCTCCGGCCGTGGATCTAAGTTTTGAAATTGAGCCTGAATGATTTTTCGATTGGCCTCATTTGATGAATAAAACAACGCACAGCGACATTCTCGTGATTGGCAGCGGCCTCGGCGGCCTGGCGGCAGCGTGGGATGCCGCCAATCGCGGCTGCGAAGTCACGCTGCTCACGCGCGCTCGCGAAACCGCAGGACAGCAATACGTATCTGGGCGCAGGGCGGAATCATTTATCGCGGACACGACGAAGCGCCCCGAACAACTGGTGGCGGACATCCTCGTCGCCGGCGCGGGACTCAGTTCGCCGGAAGCCGCCTCGCTGCTCAGCAATGAAGGACCGCGCCTGGTGAAACGAAATTCTGATCGACGAGCTCCAGGTTCCCTTCGATCCCTCGCCCGAAAATCCGGGCGAACTCGATCTGACGTCCGAGGCCGGCCACTCCATTCCGCGCATCATTCACTTCAAGGATCGCACCGGATTTTCCATCGAGCGTGCCTTTTTCGAGAAGGTGCAGGCTCACCCAAAAGTGAAGGTGATCACCAACGCCACCGCCGTGGACCTGCTGACTGCCTCGCACCATTCCGTCGAACCTACCGACGTTTATCGGCCGCTCACCTGCGTGGGAGCGTACGTCCTCGATCAGATTACCGGAAAAATTTTTTCCATTCTCGCCAAGGAAACGATTCTTGCAACGGGCGGGCTTGGCAGCGTCTTCCTGCATACCACCAATCCTCCGGGCGCGCGCGGCGACGGCATCGCCATGGCCTATCGCGCCGGGGCGCGCTGCATCAACTTGCAGTACGTGCAATTCCATCCCACGGCGCTGCTGGCTCCGGACGGCTGCTTTCTGATTTCGGAAACGGTGCGCGGCGAGGGCGGCCGCCTCGTGGATCGCCAGGGCAAGGAATTCATGCAGCGATTTCATCCGGCGGGTTCGCTCGCTCCGCGCGATGTTGCCGCGCGCGCCATTTATCAGACCATGCTCGAATCGGGCGAGCCCTGCGTTTATCTGGACATCACGCACAAACCCGCCGAGCAGCTTCGCGAGCGTTTTCCGGGAATTTACGCCGTGTGCATGGAGCGCGGCATCGACATGACGCGCGAGCCGATCCCCGTGGTTCCCGCGGCGCACTACAGTTGCGGCGGAATCGCCACCGACGACTTGGGGCCGCACCACTGTGGATCGCCTGCGCGCCGTCGGCGAAGTGGCCTGCACCGGCTTGCACGGCGCAAATCGCCTCGCCAGCACTTCCCTGCTGGAATGCCTGGTGTGGGGAACGCGCGCCGGGCAGCAAGCCGCCGAACGCATCCAGCGCGGCGACGATTTCTATTTTCCGCAGATCGCCGACTGGCGCTACGAACACGAAGCCGCCGATCCGGCGCTCATTTCGCAGGACTGGCTGACGATCCAGCACACCATGTGGAATTATGTCGGCTTGATTCGCAGCGAGAAACGACTGAATCGCGCCATGCGCGTCTTGCGCGAACTGGATCTGGAAATCGCGCGCTTCTACGAAAAATGCGAAATCAGCGATTCCATCATCGGCCTGCGCAACGGAATCCTCACCGCGCTCTTGATCCTCGAAGCCGCCGACCAGGCCCGCGAGAGCCGCGGCTGCCACTACCGCATCGACTGAAGAAGCCGTGACTCGTGCTTCGTGGCTCGTGAGCCGTGAAAAACCGGATCAACGCCTCCGATAAATATTAGTCACGGGTCACGGGTCAGGGGCACGGGTCACGGACTTCCTACGCCCAGGAATATCCGTGTTTGGCGATGGGCACGGAACGTAGTCGCTCGCCGGTAATTTCAAAAATCGCGTTGCACACCGCTGGCAGGATCGCCGGCAGCGCCGGCTCGCCTAACCCCGTTGGAGAATTCGCTGTGGTCAGGAAATGGACCTCGATCTCCGGCGGCGCTTGCGTCATGCGCACCGGCGGATACTGGTGGAAATTGCTCTGCACCACGCGGCCCTTGTCGATGGTGATTTCGTAGCCCATCACTTGGCTGAGCGCGTCGATCACGGCGCCCTGCACCTGGTTCACGGCATTGCTGGGATTGATGATTTGGCTGCCGATGTCTCCCGCCACCCAGATTTTGTGAATCTTCACGCGCTTTTTCTCATCGACGCTAATCTCCACAACCTCGGCAAAATAGCCTAGGTGTGAGAAATAAAAGGCTACGCCCTTGGCGCGCCCTTTGGGAAGCTGGCCGCGCGAATTCCAATCGGATTTTTCCGCGACGAGTTCCAACACTCCGCGCATTCGTGGCGCGTCCATGTCAGGCTCGCGCGGAGTGGGTTGAGCACTGGGATTGTTGACTCGCGGGGCAGACAGCATCTCCAGACGGAACTTCACCGGATCCTTTCCCGCTGCATGTGCCAGCTCGTCAAGGTAAGACTGAAAGACGAACGCCAAAGCGTTGCTGCGGGGCGCGCGCATGGCACCGGTGGGAATGCCGAAAGGCATCAGGGAAATGTTCAGGGAATAATCCGGGAGAAACGTTCCCGGAAATTCGTTCTGTGGCAGATTCGAGGCGTAAGCAAATACTCCGTTGTCGCCGAAGGCCACGTAGTGGTTTTTCCATGCAGCAATCTTGCCGGACGAATCCAGACCAGCCTTCAGGAAATGGAACCCTGCGGGCCTGTAGAAGTCATGCGCCATATCTTCTTCGCGTGTCCACAAAAGCTTGACGGGCGCGCCGATTTCCTTTGAAATCCACGCCGCCTCGACCGCGTAGTCATTGGATAGCCGCCGCCCGAAGCCGCCGCCCGCGCGCATCAAATGAATGGTTACATTCTCCGGTGGAATACCAAGCGTTGCGGCAACCAACTGGCGCCCCGCCTCCGGCGTCTGCGTGGGGGCCCATAACTCGACCTTGCCGTCCGCAAAATGAGCCGCGCAATTCTGGGGTTCCAGGGGCGCATGTGACAGAAACGGAAATGAGTACGCTGCCTCAACCACTTTCACGGCCTTCTGCATGGCCGCAGCATCGTCACCATCTTTGCGGTAAACGTATGCAGGCGCTTGCTGCGAAAGTTCCAGGGCGCGGCGCGCATAGCCTTCGCTGCTTTCCTTCGCTGTCGGTCCTTCGTCCCATTTCACTTGCAGTTTCTTGCGCGCGGTATTGGCTTGCCACCAGCTGTCTGCGACGATCGCCACGCCGGGCATCAATCGATCCAGATCGCGTTCCGCGCCCATCCACCACAAACGCGTGGCGCACACCCGGCATGGCCTTGATTTCATCCAGATTTGCGCTGACCACCTTGCCGCCGAACACCGGACATTTCTGAAATACTCCGAAAAGCATTCCGGGAAGAACAAAATCAATGCTGTAAATCGGCTTGCCCACAACAATCGACGCGTTGTCGGTGCCGTGCAGCGGCTGCCCCATGATCTTGTAATCCTTGGCGGCCTTCACTTTCACGGAGTTCAATGCCGGCGGAGTCAGCGTTGCGGCCTTGGCGGCAAGTTCTCCGTAGCCCAGCGAACGATTGCTCGCGCTGTGAATCACGCGGCCTGATGCGGTAATCAGATCCGACTCCGGAACATTCCAGGTCTGCGCCGCCGCAGTGACGAACATCTGCCGCCCCGCTGCGCCTACTTTGCGAAGCGGATCCCAGTTCACTGGGGTGGATGTGCTGCCACCCGCGCGCTGTGGCCCATACTTCAGTTCATTCAGGTCAGCCTGCTGGATTTTTACGTCCTTCCAGTCTACGTCCAACTCATCCGCGATAATCATGGGCAACGCCGTCTTGATTCCCTGCCCAACCTCGGGATTCTTGGACATGATGGTGACGCTTCCATCCGCAGCCACTTGAATGAACGCGGTGGCCACAAATTTGGCGTTCGGCGATGTCGGCGCCGGAGGAAGAGCCTTGGGCATGTCCTGCGCGAACGCTTTGGAAATGGGATCGCTATACAGCGCCAGCAAAAAACCGCCTCCGCCAATCGTGCTGACGCGAAGGAAAGAGCGGCGCCCGATCAAGGTGGCATTCGTGGTCTTTGGTTCTCTGATGGAAGTGGCCATGGCGTCTCCTTATTCCTTCCCCGCCAGAACTCTGGCGCTTTCCGTGGGCCGAGTGGATTGATTCTGAGCGATCACGGCAGCGCGATGAATCGCGGGCCGAATGCGAAGGTAGGTGCCGCAACGGCAAATGTTTCCGTTCATGGCGTCTTCGATTTCCGTGTCGGTGGGACTGGGAGTGTGCGCCAGCAGGGCCGATGCAGACATCATCTGCCCGGCCTGGCAATAGCCGCATTGCGGCACGTCCAGTTCCTGCCACGCCAGCTGAACGGCGTGCGTGCCGTTCGCGGAAAGCCCCTCAATCGTGGTGATTTGCGCGCCCGCCGCGGCCGCAACCGGCGTCTGGCAGGAGCGCACCGCTCGCCCATTCAGATGCACTGTGCAGGCGCCGCAAAGCCCCGCGCCGCAGCCGAATTTGGTGCCCTTCATGCCCAGCACATCGCGAATCACCCAAAGCAATGGCATGTCCGCCGGCACATCGACAGAGGTGGACCGTCCGTTCAAGCTCAATTGATATGGCATGGTGTTCGCTCCCGAAACTTTAAGGCCAGGCACTCTGAAGGCAAACCTGAAGTCCCCCGACTATTTCAATCCCTAAATTCAATTTCTACAAAACAATTCTACCATCGCGCCATGGAATAATCGCAATCCCTGAAATAGGCCCGGGAAGATTCAGACATATTTGGACAAAATTTCTGGCATGGCAGGGAAGATTTTCGGAGTAAGCGAAGAGGCATCAGCCTGTCGGTTTTCGTCCATGCTTGGACTAAACCAGACAGGCTGACGCCCACGCTGCTTAATTCTCATCTGGCCTTAGGCCTTCGGATACCACTCGAGCAAACGCACATCAATGCCCGTGCCGTCCAGCGCCTTCTTGAACACGTTGAGGTCTTGCCCCATGTAGTGATACGGGATTGCCACCTTGGGATGAAATGCCTTGACCGCCGCGGCAGCTTCTTCCGCCGTCATGGTATAAGGCAGATTCATGCAAACGAAAGCGACGTCGATATTCTTGAGCGCGAGCATCTCAGGAATGGCCTCTGTGTCACCCGAAAAATAGAAACGCTTGCCGCCGTAGGTGATCACGTAGCCGTTGCCGCGACCCTTGTCGTGGAAAAACTTGCCCGCCGCGGGACCGCGCGTCATGTTGTACATGGGAATGGCTTCGATGGTGAATTTATCCCACGTAGTCTTCTCGCCATTGGCCAGAACCTTGCTGACCTTGACATCTTTCACCTGCTTGGCCACGGCGTCGGGAGCGATAATCTGTGTTCCTTCTTTGCTCTCCGCCTTGAGAAGAGCTTCGTCGAGGTGATCGCCGTGAATGTCCGTGACTAGGATCAGGTCGGCTTGCGGCAACCCGGCAAAATTCGCCGGTTTGGCCGGATCGATAATGATGACTTTTCCTCCCGCCTCAATTTCGAGCGAGGCGTGATACACCGGCGTAATCTTTACCGGCCCTGCCGATGAAGTGAACGTCTGAACCGGCCGTGCCATCTGTGCATTCGCGCCCGCCGCAAACGAAAGCATGGCGGCGCACGCAAGAATTGAAACTATCGATTTCATTTTTCACTCCTGTGGGGATTTTTCACCCTAATCGTGCAAAATCTTAGCACGCGCGCAGTAGCGCATACAATCCTGATCGTCCCGCTTCCACACGTTCAACAAAAATGCAGCCATTCCGGCAAGCCGGGCGGTTGCCGTATCTGGCGCACCTGTACTTTGGTACAGATGTCTCTTTCGAAATTCTTCTTGCGCCTTTTCACACGGCATTCTCCATCTGCGTACAATAGATACAAGGCAACTCGGCGAACTCTCCACTGGAGCGAGGAAACACCATGAGCGAAACCCCCTACGCAGTTGCTCGAACGACTCCACGGTTCACGTTTATTGCGGAAGCGGAGATCGTGGGCATGAACGATCGATCGCGCATCTCGGAGCTGAGCGCGCGCGGCTGCTACATTGATTCCATCAATCCGCTCCCCAAGGGCACGGACGTGCGAGTTCGCATTCGTTACGGCTGCAGCACTTGCGAGTTTTCCGGCAAGGTCATCTACACGCACGCGGGATTCGGCATGGGTGTAACTTTCGCTGACCTAACCGCTGAGCAACGATCCACTCTGGATGTCTGGCTGGAAGAACTCGCCCGCAAAATCGACTGACAAGACGCGGTCGCAAATGCCGCTCGCTCGCGGTCCTGGCTTATCCAAGACATGCACTCCTGACTGTCCTGAATAGAGAACGAGCACTGTCTTAATCTGAAATTCCTTCGAGCATATGGAGGTCCGAGCTTCAGCTCGGACATCCACGTTCGGTTTGACATGGGCTTTAGCCCCTGAAGCTTCAGGGGCTAAAGCCCGCGCAAAGATTCAATCTGCGAGGCCGAGTTGAAACTCGGCCCTCCTAAAAGCAAAGCTCTTCGAAATAGGACATCTCCACAGACCGCTGTCCCTTGACGTTCGCTTTTCCCTCCGATACTGTTGCCACGTTTCTCAAGCCAAAGCGAGAATTCTCCAGCATGCACCGAACGCATAAGGAAAAACTTTCCCATGCCCAAACAATATCGCGCTGAACATGTTGGCAGCTTGCTTCGCCCGCCGGAGTTGTTGCAGGCTCGCGCGGCGCATACCGCTGGCACTCTCCCTCTGGAACAGCTTCGCGCCGCGGAAGATCTCGCAATTCTTCAGGTTCTCCAAAAACAGAGCGAGTTGGGACTGGACGTCGTCACCGACGGCGAAATGCGGCGCGGCTCCTGGCTCACGGACATGGCGGACGCGGTTGACGGCTTTGTTTCAGAACGCGTGCCTCTCGAATGGAAAGGACCGGGCGGCGGCGTGGAGGGCAGCACGGCGCATGCCGCCGGTGCAAAACTTCTCAAAGTTCGAAAGATGACCGGACACGAAGTTCCCTTCCTGAAGAAAAATGCCCGCCTGCCGTTTAAGGTCACGCTGCCCGCTCCCTCCAATTTCATGCTGGCAAGCTACAAGGCGGGCATCACCGACAAATTTTATCCAACGCACGCCGACCTGCTGAAAGACCTGGTGGAAATTGTGCGCGACGACGTGCAATGGCTAATTTCCGAAGGCGTGAAATACATTCAATTTGATGCGCCGTATTACTCTCATTACCTCGACCCAAAGCAACAGGCGCATATGCGCCAGGCAGGCATAGATCCGGATAAGGAACTGGAAAACGCCATCGCAGGGGACAATGAAGCGATGCGCGGAGTGCCGCGGGGCGATGTTACCTTCGCGCTGCACGTTTGCCGCGGCAACAGCCGCAGTCGCTGGTACACCGAAGGCGGCTACGATGCCATTGCCGAAAAACTCTTCGGTCTGCTGCAAGTAGATCGATTTCTTCTTGAATATGACAGCGATCGCTCCGGCGGCTTCGAGCCGCTGCGCCTTGTGCCAAGCGGCAAAAGCGTGGTGCTCGGCCTGATCACCTCGAAAGAACCCAAACTCGAATCGCAGGGCGAGTTGCGGCGGCGTATCGACGAGGCTTGCAAATTTGTACCCCTGGAAAAACTTGCACTCAGCCCTCAGTGCGGTTTTGCATCCATTGCCGCAGGCAATCTGCTTTCCGTGGACGAGCAATGGAAGAAACTCGAACTGGTGGTGGAAACAGCCCGCAAAGTTTGGGGCTCCGAATAGAAGACAGCTAAACTCGTTCGCATCCCGGTTCCGCCGTCGATACGCTCTCGATTTTCTGTAGCCCGCCTCTGAAGAGGCGGGCTACAGCAGATTGACTGCAAATCCGTGTGGATGGCGGGCCGGCATGCGAGGCTTTGCCACACCCCACATGCCGTCCATTGGCCTGCACCTATAGCGAACGCAGGAAATTCAGCAAGTCCTGTTTTTGGCTTTCCGTCAGACCATTGAAGTTCCGTACGACGGCGTTGGCCTCCGAACCGGGGCTTGCATGATCCTCGATCGCTTGCAGCAGATCGGATGTTCTCCCGTCATGCAGGAAGAACAGCCGCTGGCCCAATCCCCAGAGCGGAGCCGAGCGAAATTGGTCCGGGCCCGCGGCTCCCTGCGAAACTCCATCGGCCAGCCCCGACCCCATGTGGTGCAGCAATAAATCGGAGAAGAGATTCGCCTGCACCTTGCTGAGCGCCGAAACGTAGGAATTGCCGGTCGTCAAGCTTGGCGTATGGCACACGGCGCACTTAGCCACGTTGATAAACAAATTCCTGCCGTTCTGAATCGATTGGGAACAACTCGTTCCCGTGCAGGATAGCGCAGGCTGATCGAGAAAGCGCATGAAGTTGGCAAATGCCACGATATCGCTGGGACCCGCCACAGTCGACGTAACGTCGAAATTTGTGGCGTCTTCGGGGATGGGGTTCATTAGGCATCCAGCCGGGAGGGGCGTTGGAGGATATCCGCGCTCGTCCGGGAAAAGCTCATTGGTGATTCCCATTTCCACGTTGTAGGCTTCCCCTGCAAACATCAGCAGAGATTTATTTTGCGCCTTCCAACCGAATCGAGTAATGGAGCCGTCGTTCCCGCTGCGGTTGGGCGTGCCGGAAATTCCAAAGAATCTGCTCACCGAATTTTCCGCGGCCTGATTGGCAAGAATCGTATCTTCGGTGATGCTTTCGATCAGCCCCTCGCCGAAAACGGGCGTGGGAATGCGAAATGAAATATTGTTTTCATTCACCATGCGCTCGAAGTTCGGTTGGGCCAGCTGGCAACTCGCCGCGTCGCTGCGCCCCTGAATTGTAAAGAGCCCGTGCACTCCGCCGTCGGGCGAGTTGGTCAGTCTTCCATTGGCGTCAGTTGCCTGTTTGAATCGAGCTTCACGCACCGGGCCGTTCAGTGTGATGAATGGCGGAATGGAGTTGGAGGCGCCGGCCAGGTTTGCAACTGCGATTTGCGGGTTTACAGAAGGACTGGTTCCGCCGAAAGCCGGCTGTGCATGGCAGCTCGAACAGGAATTGGAATTAAAGGTCGGCCCGAGTCCATTATTCGTGCCGTTCTGGACACTTTCCACCTGTTGAAACCGCGTCTGCCCGTCCGCAAAATAGGCCTGCTGCGGAGATGTAAGCCCAGCTATGAAATTACCTGCTCCGGGCGGCCCTGTGCGAGGGCCCGGATCGCGCGCGGTGTTCTGCCCTTGCACCACGAAGACAAACGCCAGCGGAAATACCATCAAGGCCAAACTATGAAGAAGCAGCTTTCGTTTGGCCTGGTAACCATCTTTCTCGGCGGATTGCGGCGTGCTCCGCAACGCAACATCATTGTATCGTTTCACGGCTCCCCCTCATTCTTAGTGGCTGGGAATGTGCGATCGCCAATAAAAAGAGAATCATTCGCCTGAAACAAATGCGTTTTCTTCCCCCCAGTAGCAATTGTCTGGAGACAGACGGTATTCTTTTTCGCACTGCGAAATCTCCTGTACTGAAGGACAGAATCGGTAGGGGGCATGGATGCCTCGCAAGGTACTGCCTGCAACCTGACCCTTTACCGTAATTGATCCGGATGAACGCCGCCGGGGGAGCACAGGCCATGTCGAAAGCGCGGAAAACTCGACAGGATTCGCGGCGAGCATTTACACTAAGGCAGGCAATAGCGCGGTTGAGATTGAATTCAGGGGATTTTTGATGCCTAACGTCACTTACATTTCGTCGAGCGGAGTTTCGCAAGAGATCGATGTGCCCGTGGGGATGTCGGTCATGCAGGCGGCCTTGAATCACAAGGTCCAGGGGATCCTTGGGGAATGCGGTGGCAATTGCATGTGCGCCACCTGCCACGTCTATGTGGATGAATCTTTCTTGAACCGCATCCCACCGGCAAAGGACAACGAGAAATTCATGTTAAGCATCGCCGCGGAAGGACCTCAGAGCAATAGCCGCCTAAGTTGCCAGATTAAGATGACGGATGAGCTGGACGGAATTGTTATCCGGCTGCCCGGCAAACAGAAGTGACCCGCGAGGAAAAATCGCGCGGGGAATAAAGTGAGGCAATTATGAAGTCACGCGAGTTTGCCAAACCCTTTCAGGTTCAGGATGGATCGCATTTCCGCATAAAGGATTTCAATCCCGCGGAAACGCTCGGCCTTAAGTCCAAGGAACACGCTCAAGCATCGCTCGAACGCGGGATCAGGCGGCTTGCCGAACTTCAGGAAAAACTTTTTGCCCAGGACCGCTGGGCGTTTCTGCTGATTCTGCAGGCCATGGACGCGGCAGGAAAAGACAGCACCATCAAGCACGTTATGTCCGGAGTGAATCCCCAGGGATGCGACGTTCATTCCTTCAAGGCTCCCTCCGCCGAGGAACTGCAGCACGATTTCCTGTGGCGAACCTCATGTGTTGTGCCGGAACGCGGCAAGATCGGCATATTCAACCGCTCCTATTACGAGGAGGTCCTGGCCGTCCGCGTGCATCCGGAATTGCTGGCACAAAAGAAAATTCCCGCAAATCTGGTGAACAAAAATATTTGGGAGAAACGCTTTGAAGACATCAACAACTTCGAGCATTACCTCGCCGGAAATGGCATCGTGGTGCTGAAATTTTTCCTACACCTTTCAGAGCAGGAGCAAAAGAAGCGCTTCCTCAAAAGGCTGGACGAGCCGGAAAAGAATTGGAAATTCTCAATAAGCGACGTTTTGGAGCGCCAATATTGGGACA
This sequence comes from uncultured Acidobacteriota bacterium, assembly GCA_963825365.1. Classification (GTDB taxonomy): domain Bacteria; phylum Acidobacteriota; class Terriglobia; order Acidiferrales; family UBA7541; genus Palsa-360. The sequence goes on from CAWGSV010000007.1 coordinate 91,466, forward strand.
AATACATGCGCTCGTATGAGGAGATGATCCAAAATACGAGCACGAAACATGCGCCCTGGTTCGTGGTCCCGGCGGACCACAAATGGTTCACGCGCCTGGTGGTGGCGGAAGCCATCATTGAAGCGATGGAGTGTTTGGATCTTTCCTTCCCCAAGTTGGATGCGCAGAGGCGCAAGGAACTGAAGGCCGCACGCAGGGCGCTCGAACACAAACGCTGAGTGTGGCACCCGTGTTTCGACGATAAGCTGCGGATCAGTTTCGTGACAAATTGTTTACAAAGCGTTTTGCGGCCCTCGCACAACTCCACCTTTCCCATGGGCATCTTATCTACTAATTGTGACGAAACCTGTAGAAGTCATGGTCGTCGGAGCGGGACCCGCGGGGATAGTTACGGCGATCGCTGCGCGCCGGCAAGGTCTGCAAGCAACCGTGCTGGACGCCCGAAAGCCTCCCATCGACAAGCCTTGCGGAGAAGGAATCTTGCCGCAAGGTGTGGCCGCGTTGCGAACACTCGGGATTTCCCTGCCGCATGAAAATACATTTCCATTCCGGGGAATCCAGTTCGCGGACGAGCAGCATTCCGCGCGCGCCGATTTTGTGGATGCGACGGGTCTTTCCATTCGCCGAGTGAAATTGCATCAGTTCCTGGTGGATTGCGCGATTAAGACTGGTGTGGAGTTCCATTGGGGAACACGGGTCACGCAAATCGACGATGATTCGGTGACCACAACTGCGGGAAAAATTCCCTTTCGGTGGCTGGTCGGCGCCGACGGCCAAAATTCCCAGGTCCGCAAATGGGCCGGGCTTGAGCCACGCGCGGTCCGAAGAAAGCGGTTTGGATTTTGCAGCCACTTTCAAATCGCTCCGTGGTCGGACGCTGCCGAAGTCCATTGGGCGCCAGGCTGCCAAATTTTTATTACTCCGCTGGCGGGAAGCGAAGTCGGCGTCGCCATACTCTCGCGCGATCCCATGCTTCGACTTGGGAATGCGCTTCAGAAATTCCCTGCTCTCGCGGAAAAGCTGGGCGGCGCGGTCCAAAGCACACGCGAATTTGGAGACACCACAAGCTTACGAATTCTGCCAGCTGTAGCGCGCGGTCGTGTTGCGCTGGTGGGAGATGCATCGGGTACAGTCGACGCGGTGACCGGCCACGGCCTCAGCCTCTCATTTCAACAGGCCATCGCACTTGCGGAAAGCATGAAGCAAGGCGACTTGAACAATTACCAATTCGCGCACAAAAAAATCAGAGCGATAGGCGTTACCATGACTCGTCTCATGCTCTGGATGGCTGGGAACGATTGGATCCGCCGCAGAACCATTCGCATGTTCCAGCAATCGCCAGGCCTGTTCGCAAAAATGCTGGCGATTCACACGCAGTCGACCCCGCTTTCTTCCCTTGGCATGGCCGATATTGCCGGCTTTGGCTGGGAATTTCTGTGGACCTAGCGCCCATGGCTTGCAAAACCCATTCCCGCCGGCGATTTTTTATTTCAATCCTTCTAGCGGTCTCTATCGCACTGGTAGGCACAATTCTTGCGCCTGCTTCCCAGGCCCAGGAAAACACTTTTCAAATTGACCCGGCGCGGACCACGATTGAATTCGCGCTGGGCAGCACTCTGCACACGGTTCACGGAACATTCACGCTCAAGAGCAGCTCGATTCGGTTCAATCCATCCAGCGAAACAATTAGCGGCGCAATTGTGGTGGATGCAACCAGCGGGCAAAGTGGAAACAACGGCCGCGACGCGCGGATGCATCGCGAAATTCTTGAAAGCGCAAAGTTTCCCGATATTGTTTTCACAGCCGCGAAAATAACAGGCGCGTTGCCCGCTGAAGGGACCTCCAAATTGCAAGCGTCAGGCCGGCTTCGATTGCATGGAGTGGATCATGAGATAACGCTTCCGGTTGAGGTCAAGGCAGAGGGAAAGAATCTTGAGATCAGCACTCATTTCGATATCCCCTACGTACAATGGGGACTGAAGAATCCGTCCAATTTTCTTTTGCATGTAAGCAACAAAGTCGCGATCGAAATACACGCAAGTGGCCGCATGCAATCCGGCGAGAATCCCTAATTCAGGCCTTTCGAATCCCTGCCGCCAGGACGGCCTGAGACATGGCGCCGAGTAGCGGCGCCTCTTCGTTCAACACCATGTAAATCGGAATTTGCGATAGCAGCTCCGCGAATTTTTCCTTTTCGCAGAAGGCACGGAAGAATGCGCCATCTTCCATCTTCTTGCGTATTTTCACGGCAATCCCGCCGGCAACCCAAATTCCGCCCCGCGCAAGAACCTTGAGTGCCAGATTGCCAGCCTCCGCTCCATACATGCTCACCCAAAGTTCCAGCGTCCGGACGCAAACTGGGCACTGCCCCGCGAGGGCCAGGCGCGTAATTTCGGGCGCTGCGTCCGCTTCCGGCCCTTCGAAGGAAGGATGCGTGACGGACGGGTCAAGAAAAGAATGAATCGTTCGAAATCCGCGCCCGGAAAGAATCAGCTCCACGCTGACAAATTTTTCGTGCTTCTTCATGAAGCGCAATAATTCAATCTCTTGTTCCGTGCGCGGCGCAAAATCTACATGCCCGCCTTCAGTGCCTGCAACCACGTAGCGGTCGCCATTCCAAAACAGAATGGCTTCGCCAAGTCCCGTGCCTGCGGCGATCACTGCCTGAGTGGATTGCGGAGAAGGCACGCCGCGATTAAGAGTGAGAATCTCGGACGGCGCAAGGTGCGCCAAACTATAGGCGGTGGCTTCCAGATCGTTCAGCAGCACAACGTGCCTGGTAGCGAGCTGCAAGGAAAGCTCGGCGGTATCCACGATCCAGGGCAGGTTGGTGGCTTTGACGCGGCGATCGATCACCGGCCCTGCCACGCCAAAGCCCGCCGCCTCAATCGTGTGGGCTTCAGCCGCTTTCATTTCGCTGCGGCAATCCAAAAGAAATTTCGCGATCATTTCATTGAAGGTAGGAAATGCGCGGCTTTCGTATCGTTCGGTAAAAACTATTTTTTGGAAGTCGCCGCGGACGTCATAAAGCGCCAAATTGCACTTGGTGCCTCCGATGTCCCCGGCCAGAATCATTTACTCTTCCCCGACTTGCCGCGCAAAACACCGGCAGGCTTCGCAGGTGGTTCGGATTGTTCCGCGGCAGGCGCCGTCAGAAGAGCGGCGGCGGCTTTATCCACCAGAAACATTTTCAGCCCGCGATCCCGCGGCTGGACGAGTTGCGCGGGATACGGAGGATCGGACTTGCCCTCCAACACCGCGCGCAGAATCTGCGCTTTTTCCGATCCGACCACCAGGAAGACCACGCGCGAAGCAGCGTCAAGCACCGGAAAAGTGAGCGTCATGCGGCGCATGTTCAGCTTGGTGACGGTCGGAGTGCTGACCCAGCGTGAAGTTTGGCGCGGCACACGCGTGCCGGGAAACAGTGACGCAGTGTGGCCGTCCGCTCCCATGCCAAGGAAAATCAGGTGAAATCGCGGGAAGCCGCGATCGTCCAGATCGAGATATTTTCGCAGAACTTCTTCGTACTCGTGGGCCGCGCGCCCGATGCTGGCCTTTTCGGCCTCCATGCGGTGCACGTTGCCCTCGGGAATAGGAACTCGTAGGAGAAATTCGCGCCGCGCCATTCCGTAATTGCTTTCGGGACTGGTGGGAGGAACCGCGCGCTCATCGCTCCAGAAAACGTGCACCTTGGCCCAATCCACCTGCCCTCGAAATTCATCGGAGGCCAGAAGCGCAAACATCTGTCGCGGCGTATTTCCGCCGGAGAGCGCCACCGTGAACTGGCCATCCTTGGCGATGCATTGCCAGGCGTAGTCCACAAACAGTCGCGCCGCGCCCCGCGCAACTTCGGCGGGACTGGGGAACACTTGCACATCCGGAAGAGTATTCCCGGGGTAATGCCCTTACGAATTTCGCCAGTGTCGGCCATCGCGCTCCAGCAATTCATCGGCTTCGTGTGGGCCCCATGTGCCCGCCGAGTAGTTTGGAAATTTGGGTTTGTTCGATGCAAAATAATCCAGAATGGGATCCACCAGCGCCCACGCCGCTTCCACGCCATCGGCGCGGTCGAAAAGGGTCGCGTCTCCGCGCATGCAGTCATTGATCAATGTCGCGTACGCGGACCGTTCGCCCCCGCCGAATTCGGCCTGGTAACTAAAGTCCATGGTAACCGTCTTCAATTTCATTTCCTGCCCAGGCAGCTTGGCATGAAACGAAATGGAAATTCCTTCGTCGGGCTGCACATTCAGCACCAGGGCGTTTGTCGACAAGTCCTGCCCTCGAAATACCAGGTGCGGCGCGCGGCGAAACTGGATGGCAATTTCGGTGACGCGCGAAGGAAGACGCTTGCCCGTCCGCAAATAGAATGGAACTCCAGCCCAGCGCCAGTTGTCAATCTGCAAACTTAGCGCGACAAATGTTTCCGTGCCAGAATTTTTTGCCACCCCGGCTCATTGCGGTATCCGGCCAGCTGCGATGAGTCGCCGGTCGCGCTGCCCGGACCGTATTGTCCTCGCACGATATCCGTCTTGATGCTTTTGGCGGTAAATGGGCGGATCGATTGCAGAACCTTGATTTTTTCGTTTCGCACTGCCGTGGCATCGAAGGCGGCCGGCGGCTCCATGGCCACGAGTGAAGTAAGTTGCAAGACGTGGCTCTGAATCATGTCGCGAGTTGCCCCCGCGGTTTCGTAGAACGCCGCGCGCTGCTCCACGCCCAATGTTTCCGCCGCCGTGATTTGCACATGGTCTACATAATTTCGATTCCACAGCGGCTCAAAAATACCGTTGCCAAACCGCAGCACCATGAGATTTTGCACCGTATCTTTTCCCAGATAGTGATCGATGCGGTACACCTGCGGCTCGTCGAAAGCTTTGCGTACGGTTTGATTCAGTTTTTGCGCCGAGGCCAGATCGCGGCCATAGGGCTTTTCAATGATGATGCGCGTCCAGGATTTTCCGTTGGGATTTCTTGACAGTCCTGCCTTGTCCAGCTGCTCAATAATGATCGGATAGATTTCCGGCGGCGTAGCCAGATAAAAGAGCCGATTGCCGTTCAGCTTGTGCGCCTTGTCCAAATCATCGAGCCGGTTCTTTAATTTCTCGAATGCTTCCGGCTGATTATATTCACCCGATACATAGGCGAGCGCGTTCGCGAATTCCTTGCACTCTGCTTCCCGCAGCGTGTTTGCATCGGCAAATTTCTTTACCGAATCGACAGCCGATTTCTGGAACGCATCATCGGTCATGGGCGTGCGCGCAAAACCAATGATGGCAAATCTTCGCGCCAGGCAATTCTGCGCGGCCAGGCCATATAGCGCGGGGACCAGCTTGCGCCGCGAAAGATCGCCCGAAGCGCCGAAAATGACGATCGTGCAGGGATCCGCCGCCGTGATGGAACTCTGTCTTGCAGGCTCCGGAATTTCAATTACCGAGCTTTTTGCTGAGGTCATGTTCGGGCCCTCACTTTTTCGCGGCTGCCTTGATCGCATGTCCGCCAAACTGATTGCGCATTGCGGCGAGTAGCTTATCGGAATAGGAATCGGAATCGCGCGAGGTCAGCCGCTGCAATAGCGACAACGTGATTACCGGAGCGGGCACATCCAGATCGATTGCTTCCGCCACCGTCCAGCGGCCCTCTCCGGAATCCGACACATAGGGAGCAATGCCAGCCATCTCGGCATTTTCCTTCAACGCGATGCTCAGCAAATCCAGCAGCCAGGAGCGCACCACGCTTCCCGTCCGCCATATTTCCGAAATCTGGTGCATATCTAGTGCAAATTCGTCTTTCTTTTTCAGGATCGCAAAACCCTCGGCGTAAGCCTGCATCATTCCGTACTCGATGCCATTGTGAACCATTTTCACGAAGTGGCCCGACCCGGTCGGCCCAACGCGGCCCCAGCCCTGATCCTTGGCCGGCGCGAGAGTTTCCAGCAGGGGCCGCAAATATTCCACCGCGGCAACGTCGCCGCCTACCATCATAGAATAGCCTTCCTTCAGACCCCAAATTCCACCGCTGGTGCCCACGTCCACAAATTGAAATCCCTGCGCCTTCAGGCTCGCTCCTCGGCGCTGCGTGTCTTTGTAATTGCTATTGCCGCCGTCAATCAGAATATCGTCCTTGGAAAGGTGCGGCAGCAGCGCGGCGATTGTGTCGTCCACAGGCGCACCGGATGGAACCATGATCCAAATGGCTCTCCGCTTTCCAAGCTTCCCGGCAAGGTTGGCCAGCGAATCCGCGCCCTCCGCGCCGGCCGCCGTGACGCGTGCCACCGCTCCCGCATCGCGATCGTAGCCCACCAGGCGGTGCCCGCCGCGCACCAGCCGCTCCACCATGTTCGCGCCCATGCGCCCCAGCCCTATCATTCCGAGTTCCATATTCGCCTCCGCCTATTCGTCTCGCAAATATTTAAATGCTTACGCCGCTGGCGATCAGATCCCGCCTCAATTGCGCCGCATCCTGGAAATGAATGGTGCGGAATCGCAATTGGCGCGCGCATTCCAGATTCAGCTCGCGGTCGTCAATGAACAAACATTCCTCGGGGCTGCGCTGCGTCACGGACAGCGCCACTTCGATAAATTCTCTCTTCCGGCTTTCGCACACCAAGATAACAGGAACTGAAAAAAACCTTAAACTCACGCCGCAAATTGAATTCATGAATCCTGTGCTCATTCAGTTCCCGCGGCTCGTTGTTGATGGTGCCCAGCAGATATTTTCCGGCGGCGGCCACATCGGAAAGCACGGCGCGCGATTCCGGAAATTCCTGCGACTGTGCGAACATGAAATTCGTGAATTCCTCTCGCGTAAAACTTCGCTTGCGGTAAAAAATTGTGCGCTAGAAGGTAGGTGTCCATGGTGATGCGCCCAGTTTCAAATGCCGGGCTGGCCAGTTCGTGACGGTCCTGAAATTCTTCCCAATCGATTCCAAACTTCTTGGCAGCCGCAGCGCGCGCTTCGCGATCCCATCCATTGGACAGGATGACGCCACCTACATCCCAAAATATCGCCGTGACGTCCGACATCTCGCCCACCTCAGAGCCTCGCAAGTAGCCTACTTATTGTAAGCGAAGCGTGCAAGGAAACGCTTCACAGTTCAATCCGCGAGTTCACAGAACAGCTTGTATCATAACGAATTTGTAATCAAGATGGTTCAACGTCGCAATTCAATCTTTGGCGGTTTGGATTTCCGCCTGTCTTGCAGTATCGTAGATAGGCACTGATTGCCTCGATTTTCCAGATGGAGGATACAGATGGCCGATGAATCCTGTGGACCGACAAATCCCGTGGCTCCGAGCACGCCTGCCAAGCCCGGCCAGCGCGTGGTCCATTGCGTAAAGTTTGACAAGGATATGCCCGGCCTGGAACGCATTCCGTGGAAGGGAGATCTGGGCAAGCGCGTTTACGAAAACGTTTCGGCCGACGCCTGGAAACTGTGGATCGAATATTCCAAGATGCTGATGAATGAATACCGCTTGAACCCGCTCGATCCCGCAGTCGCAGAAAATCATGGAAGAACAAATGGAGCAGTATTTCTTTGGGGAAGGCGCCAAGTTGCCCGAAGGATACGTCGCGCCCAAAGCAAAAGGTTAGACGAAGTTTCCTGCCAGTAGGACAGGCTTCAGCCTGTCTTCTTTTGACTTTCCTAACGCACCACGAAAACCAGACAGGCTGAAGCCTGTCCTACTCGGCGGCGCTCTGCGCCGCTTCTGTCGCAGGATGCTGCACGGGCAACCGCTCCACAATTTCAAACTTGAGCTGGCTATGCGCCAGGCGCAGCGCGGTTTCCACCTCGGCCGGCGATTTGCCGTGCGCAAAAAGAAATCCCAAGTACGTCGAGCCCTCCGGCCAGGCCGCAATAAAATCATGCAGGCGCGCCGTGATTTGCACATCTTCGACGCCAGGGGTTGTGCGAGCCAAATCTTCCCCTTCCACTTTTTCCAGAACTCCGGTCTTGGGCACGGGAATCATCAACACGCCGGAGGCATCCTCTTCCCGCTCCACTCCCGTTCCGGTCATGCCCAGCGCATGCCGAACCAGCAATTCTTCCAGCAAGGTGCGCTGCGGCCCGAATCGAAGCGCGCGCGAGCACAGGCCGCCAATCGGCCTCGGCGCCGCTTCCAACACCCATGGCCCCTGGTCATTGATGCGAAACTCCGCGTGCACCGGCCCGTGCGTCAGTCCCAAAGCATGAACTGTGCGTTCGGCGCAATCGAGCAGGCGGTCATACATATCGTCCGGCAGGCGCGAGGGCGTGACGTAAAGCGTCTCTTCAAAGTACGGCCCTTCCAGCGGATCGGGCTTGTCGAACACTCCCAGGATTCGCAATTTCCCGTGCGTCAGCAATCCCTCGACGGCCACTTCCCCGCCGGGAATGTAGCGTTCCACCAGCAAACGGTCCAGGTCCGGCTCGCGCGTGACCTTCACCTCGGGCGATTCCAGCAGTTGCTTGATGCGGACAACCGCAGCCTGAAATTCCTCCGCGTTGTTGGCGCGAATCACTCCCTGGCTGGCGGCCAGCCGCAGCGGCTTGACGACGCAGGGAAACTGAACGCGCGGTAGAATTTTTTCCACGCGCTTGTCCAGCTTAAAGGAAAAAAATCCGGGTACGGGAAGGCCCGCGTCGCGCAAAACTTCTCGCTGGCGCAATTTGCTGCGGCAATTTTCCACGGCTTGCGGAGAATGGTAAGCAAATCCCAGTGCGCGCGCAGCGTGCGCCGCCGTCGAGGTCGCCCGGTCGCCCAGCGCGATCAACCCGTCCACTGGACGCACCAGCGATTGCTTCACGATGCGCCGCGCCGAATCCTCGGGATCGTCGAAGCGAACCGCAATCGCGCCGTCCGACCATGGGTCTTCCAGCTGGTGGCAGCGGTCGCTGGCAAACACCACGTCCACTCCCAAAGCTTTTGCGGCTTCCGCAAAGCTGCGCGTCTGGTAACCCAATTTACTCGCAAGAATCAGTAGTCTGCTCATATGGTTTTAGTGGTCCGGTTTATCAATTAGTCGCGGAATCCGGCGTTCTATGGATTGCTACCTGCTCAATCATCCTCACACATATTGATCGGCCTTGGCGACTGTTTCCTTCGGTTTTCCTATGGAAACGAACTGAACATCCATCGGTTCGGCGCAACAATACCACGGCTCATCCAGATACGGCACCGGCGCACTTTTTGCCATGGCAGGCGCGGCTCCGATCGGCACGCGATTTCCGGCGCCGGCCAGCGCGGCCCGGCGAATGTGCGAAAAAATATCCGTGCGCGAAAGTTTCAGGCCATCGCCGCGCTGCACAATTTGCGAAATCTCGCGTGCCAGGGCGTCCACGCGGGCGTCCGAATGCGTCCAGGGAAAGACAAGCGCCGCGGAATCGAATGGGCCAACCATCGCGCTCACTTCCGGCAATTCCAGGAGGCGCGAACCGGCCGGGATCAGCAATCGAATGGCGAGTTGGATGGGAGATACATTCTCAGTCAAACCATGTTCGGCGAGCACCCCCAGCAAGTCCGCGTAGCCTTCGAGCGATGGTCCACGGGGTGAACGGGACAAACGTGGGCAGGAGCGTCATGCCCAATTCGCGGAAGCGCGTAACGACCGCCAGAAAATCGGCGCGCGTGTGGCCCTTGTCAAATTTTTCGAGCACCGCATCGTCCACCGACTCCACGGCGCTGGTAACGAAGAGGCATCCGCTATCGCGCAGCGCCGGCAAGAGTGCGTCGTGTTTGCGCAAATGCTCGATCTTGATGGTCACGTCGTAGGAGAGTTCCGGAAATTCACTGTGCAAGGCCTGCACAATGGAAATCGAATGGGAAGGACCGTTGAAGAAATCGGGATCTCCAAACGTGATGTGCCGCGCGCCCGCTGCCACCTGCCGCCGGATGTCTTCGAGCACGACGTCGCGCTCCACCACGCGGAATGCGCCGTTGTACACGGGCACGATGGGGCAGTGCCTGCAAAGATGCTTGCAGCCGCGGGTGGCTTCGGTCGAGCCAGCAACGCGATGCTCGCCGCTGGGCATCACCACGCGCGCATATTTCTCTGGCGCCAGCATGCCCGCGCGGTCCGGCACAAGAAATCTTCTGCCGCGCCAGCGAAATGACCGGCTCCGGCTGCCTCGCGGAATCGTTCCTGTTTAGTGCATCGTGCTGCAGGCGTGAGGCCAGGCTGGCAAGGCCTTCTTCAAACTCGCCGCCAAGAATTGTGCCCACGCCAAGGCTGCGCAAGTATTCCTCGTTCACCGGAGCGTACAGGCCGTAAAAACATATGTGGGCGCGCGGGTTTGATTCACGAACTTTCACTGTGAGTCCCGCTGCAAGCCGCGTGGCCGTGTGCATCGGCACATAAAAGCAAATCAAGTCCGCGGCAAGGATGGCCTCTTCGTCCAGCGCCTCGCGCGTCAAATCGAGGCTGGAAACATAGTGCCCGCCAGCGCGAAGCCATGCTGCCGGCGACGCCAGGCCAAAGGGCTGCCTACCAAGTTCGTAAGTGGAAATAAGAAGGATATTCATGTGACTGTGCGTGCCCGAAGCCATTCTAACCCGCATTGCTCATCGCACGCTAACTGTTAGGGTTATGTAAAACTGAGAGGTCGTTTTTTGTGGCGCGGGCTTCAGCCTGCGGGTTTTTGGTCCTGCAAGTCTGAAAACCCGCAGACTGAAGCCAGCGCCACAAAAAAAGCCTCGTCCCGAAGGCTGTGCCGTCGAGACGAGGCGGAAAGTGACACAAAAAGCGATTCGCCATTTAGCGGGCTGACAGGCGACCGCCAAACTGGAAAATTCCAGCTGCTTATGGGCAGGTCGGTGAAAGCATCTTAATGGCGGTCACCTTCATATAGTGAGGCGCCTTGTCTACACCCTTCATTGCTTCGGCTTCAGCCGGGGGAACCGGTGTGCCGGTGATTTCAATCTTGTGTCCCACATGGGGCTTCAAATTAGCGGTGGACGAAACGATTCCTACCGTCTTCGGTCCCTTTTCGAGATCGGAGAGGATGTAGGAGCCGTCAGCCGTGCCGGCCCGCAAGCAGCCGGTCATGCTGTGTTCCTTGGGAGCATCCTGAGCGCGCGTGCCCATCGAGATGGTCATGGCGCAGGCTATTACCAGAACTGCAACAATCGTTTTCTTCATTGAAGTCTCCTTTGGAGAGGATCGCCGCACATACTAGCACGAATCCCACCAAGGAATTAAAACATGTTTTTTCTAAATGCGCCTATACAGCTATTGCTGTAGCCAGCCTCTGAAGAGGCAGGAGTTTTACGCCTCGGCATCGAGAAGTCCCCGCTTCTGAAGAAGCGGCTACAGCAAACGCAATCGTTCCGCGATAGCTGGGTTCCAAAATGGAAGATGGCGTCACAAAACACAGTCATGATTTTAATTTATTAGATTACTCGCAGGCTGCGCGGATCATCCGAATGCGTTATGATTGTGGTCCTACTACACACATGAAAGGAAAACTGCCAGAATGGCTCCCGCATCCAAAAATTCGTTCGGCACACAAGAGACACTGAAAGTTGACGGCAAGTCCTACGAAATTTTCCGTTTGGGCGCGCTGGAGAAAAAGGGAGTGGGGCACGTCTCCAAGCTTCCCTTTTCGCTGCGCGTACTCCTTGAAAATCTTTTGCGCCAGGAGGACGGCAAGTTCGTCCATCCCGCCGATATCGAGGCGCTGGCCGCATGGGATCCCAATGCCGCCACACAGAAGGAAATTTCCTTCATGCCCGCGCGCGTGCTCTTGCAGGATTTTACCGGCGTGCCCGCCGTGGTCGATCTGGCCGCCATGCGCGAAGCCATCGTCAAGCTGGGCGGCGATCCCAAAAAAGTGAATCCCCTGCTGCCCGCGGAACTGGTAATTGACCACTCGGTGCAGGTGGATCAGTCCGGCACGGACATGGCCTTCGCCTTCAACGCGGAACTGGAATTCCATCGCAACGTCGAACGCTACGCCTTCCTTCGCTGGGGACAAGAAGCCCTGAACAATTTCAAAGTAGTCCCGCCCGACACCGGCATTTGTCATCAGGTGAACCTGGAATACCTGGCGCGCGTGGTGTTTGACGCCACGGTGGACGGCAAGACATTTGCGTTCCCCGATTCGCTGGTTGGCACCGATTCGCATACAACAATGATCAACGGCCTGGGCGTTTTCGGCTGGGGCGTTGGCGGCATCGAAGCAGAAGCCGCCATGCTCGGCCAGCCGCTCTCCATGCTGATCCCTGAAGTGGTGGGCTTCAAGCTGCACGGCCGGTTGCCCGAGGGCACCACCGCGACCGACCTGGTCCTGGTCGTTACGGAAATGCTGCGCAAAAAAGGCGTGGTCGGAAAATTTGTGGAGTTCTACGGCACGGGCCTATCCAGCCTGAGCCTGCCGGATCGCGCCACCATCGCCAACATGGCGCCCGAATACGGCGCGACCATGGGCTTCTTCCCGGTCGATTCCGAAACGCTTGCCTATTTGCGCTTCACAGGCCGCAGCGAAACGCGTGCGCGCCTCGTCGAGGAATACACCAATGCGCAAGGCATCTTCCGCACTGACGCCACACCCGATCCGATGTACACCGACAAACTGGAACTCGATCTCGCCACCGTGGAAGCCACGCTGGCCGGGCCAAAACGCCCTCAAGACCGCGTGCCGCTGCGTCAGTCCAAAGCTTCATTCGAAAAGTCAATGGAAGGCGCTCCGCAAAAACACATCTCTGTGAAGGAAAATGGAGACAAGTTCGAACTTTCCAACGGATCGGTGGTCATCGCGGCGATCACCAGCTGCACCAACACTTCCAACCCGTCGCTGATGCTGGGAGCCGGCCTCTTGGCGAAAAAAGCCATCGAGCGCGGTCTTCATAGCAAGCCCTGGGTGAAAACCAGCCTGGCGCCCGGCTCGAAAGTGGTCACCGATTATCTCGAAGCCGCGGGCCTGGGAAAATATCTCAACGACCTGGGTTTCCAATTGGTTGGCTATGGCTGCACCACCTGCATCGGCAACAGCGGTCCTCTGGAAGAACATATCGGCGCGGCCATCAAGGAAAATAGCCTCGTCGCGGTTTCGGTGCTCAGCGGAAATCGAAACTTCGAAGGACGTATTCACCCGCTGGTGCGCGCCAATTATCTGGCGTCGCCGCCGCTGGTGGTGGCCTACGCGCTTGCGGGCTCCATGGATTTTGATATGGCCACAGAACCACTTGGCAACGACAAAGCCGGGAAGCCAGTATTCCTGCGCGACATCTGGCCCACCCCGCAGGAGATTGAATCCACCGTGCGCGCCAGCGTCACCACCGCCATGTACAACAAGGAATACGGCGAAGTGTTTCAGGGCGATTCCCGCTGGCAGGGCTTGAAAGTTCCCAAGGGCGACATTTATGCCTGGGACGATAAATCCACGTACATAAAAAACCCGCCCTTCTTCGATAAAATCACCAAGACTCCTGCGCCGCTCACGGACATTCACAAAGCGCGCGCGCTTGCCTTGCTGGGCAACAGCATCACCACCGATCATATTTCTCCTGCTGGATCGATTGGCGTGGACACTCCTGCCGGAAAATGGCTCATCGCGCAGGGCGTCAAGCCATCGGATTTCAACTCCTACGGCGCGCGCCGCGGCAATCATGAAGTGATGATGCGCGGAACGTTCGCCAACATTCGCCTGCGCAACCAGCTCGCTCCCGGCACCGAGGGCGGCTGGACCGTGCACCAGCCCGACGGCGAAAAAATGGCCATCTATGACGCGTCCATGAAATATCAGAAGGAAGGCACGCCGCTGATCGTTCTTGGCGGCAAGGAATACGGCTCAGGTTCGTCGCGCGACTGGGCGGCCAAGGGCACAGTGCTGCTCGGTGTGCGTGCGGTGATCGCGGAAAGTTTCGAGCGCATCCATCGCAGCAACCTGCTGGGCATGGGTGTGCTCCCGCTGCAATATAAAGCGGGCGAATCAGCGCAATCGCTGGGCCTCACCGGGTTTGAGGAGTTCACCATCGAAGGCGTCGCAAAACTCGCCCCCGGCATGGCCGTCGAAGTTCGCGCTCGCGATCAAGGACGGCAAGGAAATCGTATTCCAAACGGTGGCGCGCGCCGACACGCCAGAGGAAGTGAACTACTACCGGCACGGCGGCATCCTGCCGTACGTGCTGCGGCAAATGCTCTAGCCGTTAAGTAGCGCGGGCTTCAGCCTGCGGGGGTTAGTCCATGTGCGCTCCAAAACCCGCAGACTAAAGCCCGCGCTACTTAAACCCAAATTCTAGTTCGATCGAGTGGAAATCAAAGCGGCAGTTCCCGCGCGCGCATGACGTCGCGCACCATTTCTACAATCAATATAGGACGATCATGAAAAATAGCGTGGAAGCGCCTGATTGGTCCGCAATCCCCAAACCGACGGATGACGGAGCCGCATCGCACCTTGCGGGATTGCGCATGCCTTCCATCCCACTGCCTGCCACCGATGGGACAGTCGTTGACCTCTCCTCGTTGCATGGGCTCGTCGTTGTTTATGCGTATCCTCGCACCGGAATTCCCGGAATTGACAATCCCCCGGGTTGGGACTTAATCCCCGGGGCGCGAGGATGCACGCCGCAATCCTGCTCTTTCCGCGATCACTTTGCGGAATTGAAGGCTCTGGGCGTTGCTCACCTATTCGGCCTTTCAAGCCAAAATACCGCCTATCAACGCGAAGTTGCAGAGCGCCTGCACCTGCCATTTGCAATTCTTTCGGACGAAAATTTCAAGCTTACGGAAGCGTTGCGACTGCCGACATTCCAAACCAATGGGATGACGCTGCTGAAACGCATGGCTCTTGTGATCCGCGACGGAAAAATTCAGCACGTTTTCTATCCGGTATTTCCTCCAGACCAAAACGCGAGTGATGTCATCGCATGGCTTTCGGCAAAAACTCAGTAGAGGCCTGAGAAGGACCTGCCCTCACCGTCCCGTAAAGCGCGGGACGGAGAGGCCGCTACGAAACCCTTATCGCCTGCGATCTTTGCCTTCGTAGCGCCCGCCCGTTTTTTGGGCGGGCAGCCTTGCTCCCACACGCAATCTAAATCCAATCTCTGTCATTTGCCTTCTGCCTTTCCATCAGCCCCGAACATCTGTTAGTTTCATCACCTGTTTGCCATTTAAAGAGGAGCCGCCATGCGCCCGCAGCTGAAATTGCACTGGTTTCTTGGCTTTGCCACACTGTTCTTGTTAGCCGCGTCCGCGCGGCTTGAGGCGCAATACCCGATGCCGGGGCCGGAGCGTGTCTATGCCATCAAGGCGGGCAAACTGGTCGATCCGGAAAAGGGCACAACGGAAACCAATCAAATCATTGTGGTGCGCGGAAAAACAATTGAAGCCGTCGGCCCGAATGTGCCGATCCCCTCGGACGCAAAAATTATCGACCTCTCGAAATCCACGGTGCTACCCGGCCTGTTCGACGCGCACACGCATCTCTGCATGACCATGAAAAAAGATCGCGACGGAACCAACTATTTCTTCACCACGCTGTTGGACTCCACGCCCTACCGCGCCATTGAAGGCGTGGCCAACGCGCGCGACATGCTGGCATCGGGATTCACCACCGTGCGCGACGTAGGCAACAACGGCAACTATGCAGATACCGCGCTGCGCGAAGCCATTGAACGCGGCCTGGTGCCCGGCCCCACCATGATCAACGCAGGACGCATCATCGCGCCGTACGGTGGGCAATTTCGCCTGCAACCCGAAAAGCCCGATCTGGCTACGCCGGAATACATCTTCGCCGATACGCACGACGAAATGATCAAAGGCATCCGCGAAAACATTCATTACGGCGCGAAAGTAATTAAGATCGTGGTGGACGATCAACAATATATTTACAGCGCGGACGATATCCGCTTCATGGTGGAAGAGGCGCATCGCGACGGACTGAAACTTGCCGCGCATTGCTGGACGCGCGCCGGCGCGCGCAACGCAGCCGAGGCAGGCGTCGATTCCATCGAGCACGGCGAACGAATGACCAACGAAGACTTGCAACTGGCCAAGAAGAATCACGTGGTACTGGTGGGAACGGATTTCACGGAGATCGCCTCGCGCGAATATGGCACGCCGGAAATGCATGCATTGTTCGTGGACCGCCTCAAGCGCGCCTACCAGATTGGCGTGACCATGGCGTTTGGCACCGATGCATTTATTTACGTGCCGGGAGAAACGCGCGGCACGCAGGCGGCGGAATACGTGGACTCCTGGGTCGAGGCGGGCGTCCCCGCCAAAGATACGCTGCGCGCCATGACCACGAACGCAGCGCGCCTGCTGGGAGTCGATGGCGATCGCGGGGCAATCAAGCCGGGCCTGGCCGCGGACATCATCGCCACGCCCGATAATCCGCTGGACGACATTCAAGCCGTGCGCAAAGTTTTCTTCGTGATGAAAGATGGAAACGTTTTCAAAAATGAATAAGTAGCACAGGCTTCAGCCTGTGGATTTTGAATTTGCCCGCGCGGCGGAAAAGCCACAGACTGAAGTCTGTGCTACGTTACGGCGCCCGAACGACCGTGATCGATTTCACCATCTCCACCCAACGCGCCGGGCGCTTTTCGTGCGGAGCGACCAGCCTGAACGGACCGAGCCCCCTGGGGATGGGCGCGCCATCCATGGTGTCCGCCACGATGATCTCCGAATCCATGAAGCTGGAGTTAAAATCTTCCAGAGAAAACAGCACGCGATAGTTGTCCGCCGCTTCCACCAGAACGTACGTCGCCATGGCTTGCCCGCGTAACTGCTCGCCCTGCGGCACTCCGGCTTTTTTTAACAGGTCTTCGACCAAGACGCCCTCATACACTTCCGTCTTGCCGGAATGCGCGTTGTCCACGCGCAGTGTTTTTCGCGGCATGGTCTTTAGGTCCGCAGCCGTCAAATCGAGAGGCGTGGTGACCGCCCCGGCGATCTTGAAATCGGATGGCCCCGTCGAAGGCTTTGGGGGCGCGGCTTGCTGCGCCCATGCGGAAAATCCAAGCAGGAGAACCACTAAAGCGGGAACTAATATGCGGCGCATGGCGTTTCCCTTTCCCATACGAATCAAGCGAACTCTGGATGTATTTCACCGCCCGCCAAAAACATCCCCACCGCTTTTGTCATTCTGAGCGAAGTGAAGAATCTCTCTTGGGTTATTCCCATGAAAAGAAAGAGAGATTCTTCGCTTCGCTCAGAATGACAAAAAAGGGGTGGGGGCCTTTCCCAACAGTGTTCAGCCCTTTTGCAGCATGACTTCAGTGGACTTGATGACGGCGGAGACCCGGTCGCCGACCTTCAGTTTCATTTCCTCGGCGCTTCGGCGGGTTATGACGCTTTCAATCAAATTCTTGCCCACCTGCACCGTCACATGAGCCATGACGCCATCCACTTCGAGTTCGGTAATTTTTCCTTCAATCTTGTTCCTTGCCGAAAGTTTGCTGGCCACGGGATCAACCTCTTTTCCGTCGTTAGGACTCGGGATCGCTTCAATCCTGTGCAAAGCTTGGAATTTTTCGGCCCCCACTGTCAAATCGAGTTAAATCGACTGAGAATATGCCGTTTCAATACGAATTCTCCATTTCGAAATCGCATGGCGCGACTCACCCCTGGAATTGGGGCGCGCCGGGATCGGAGTCGCGCATACGATTCCGCCATTACAGCCATAGCAATCCATATAGTTTTTATCCGTATTAAGTCGATTTGACACAACGATTTTGATTGTATTAAATCAAACATCCAATTACGCATTTTCTTTATGGCGGTTGAGGGAATGCTAGTAAATACAGCCCTTCCAGGGCGCTTCAGGGGGAACGTTTCATGGATCGTATTGTCGAACTGGCCGTTCGCGGTTCTAAACCATATTTGTCTTTTTGCTCTATTCCCAAGCTGCTCCTGTCACTTATTGGAGGCTGCCTCGTGGCTGTGCTGTTGTGCGCACCTGCGGCTCATGCCCAAGTTTCCGCGGCGATTTCGGGAAGAGTGACGGACCCCACGGGTGCAACGGTGTCCGGCGCGGCTGTTGTTGCCAAGAATATAGAGACAGGTGAGACGCGCAGTACGGTAACCGATTCGAATGGCGGCTACTGGGTGCCGTCGCTCGCCGTGGGCGAGTACGAAGTGCACGTCACCAAACAGGGCTTCCAGGAACAAGTGCGCGGCGGAATTCATCTGGTCGTCGGGCAAGAGGCAACTGTCGACATCTCGCTAAAGCTTGGGCAGGTCACCGAGCAATTCAAGGTGGTCGAGGACGCTCCGGTAGTCAGCGTGACGGCAGCGGACATTTCGGGCGTGGTTGGCGAGCAGCAGGTGAAAGACCTTCCTCTGAATGGCCGAAGCTATGACGAACTGATGACGCTAAATCCCGGCGTGGTCACGTTCACCTCTGAAAAAACCGGCGGCATTGGCGTATCCAACTCCACCAACGCGAATATGTTCTCGGTGGCCGGAAACAGGCCACAGCAGAACATCTTTTTGCTGAACGGGATTGAATTCACGGGCGCGGCCGAAAACAACATGACGCCCGGAGGCACGAGCGGCCAAATGCTGGGCGTGGATGCGGTTCGCGAATTTAACTTGCTGAGTAATTCCTATGGCGCCGAATACGGCAAGCATCCCGGCGGGCAAGTCACCATCGTCACGACTTCCGGCACGAATCAGTGGCACGGATCGCTTTTTGAATATGTGCGGAACAATGTTTTCGATGCACCTAACTTTTTCGATCTGGACTCCGCACCACCCTTCCGCCGCAATCAGTTTGGCGGAGCCATCGGCGGCCCCATTCAAAAAGACAAGACATTCGTTTTCGCGAACTATGAAGGATTTCGCGAGAGCCTGCACCAAACCAGCATAGCCTTCGTTCCCGATGCAGCCGCGCGCAGCGGCGCGTTTATACCCCTGGGATCGGCGTGTACAGTTCCAAACCGGGCAGCCTGCGCGGCTGAAGTGACGTCGCTGCTGAACTTGTGGCCGGTCGCCAACGGGCCGGATCAAGGTAGCGGGATTGCTATCGATAACAGCAATCCTCTGCGGTCGATTCGAGAAGATTTCGGCACCGCGCGAGTCGATCACATCTTTTCAGACAAAGATTCTTTCGGCGTGATCTACACGATAGACGACAGCGTCAACCAGGATGCCACGGGGATCAATCCCTATATGTCGGACTTTACGGCCCTGCGTGAGCAAGTCGTGAGCCTGGAGGAGACGCACGTGGTTTCGCCCACATTTCTTAACACCGCGCGCGTCGGCTTCTCTCGCGCCGGCTACTATTTCACGGGCGAACCTACCCCCGGCACACCGGCGGCCACAGTTTCTCCATTCCTGAACGGGATTCCATTTATTGGCGCGGTTGTAGTGGGAGGAAGCGCCGCCTCCAATCCAGCGGCGCAAATCGCGCTGGCCGGCAGCAACAACGGAAGCAATCTCAATCTTCATAGGAATTTATTCACCTACGAAGATCAGATAGCGTGGACCAATGGCCGCCATCAATTAAAATTCGGCGCGTGGTTCCAGCGCTTTCAGTCCAACGAAAATATTGCGCTCAGCCAATACGGACAAGCCACCTTCCCAAGCCTTACAAACTTCCTTGGCGGAACGTTTGGCACCGGAAGTTTTGTGATCGATCCCGCGTCCACGCCTCTCAGCTGGCGCTCACTTTTCGGCGCGATTTACGCGGAAGACGTTATTCGAGTGAGCCCATCCTTGACGCTGTCCCTCGGCTACCGCCAGGAGTTTTCTACCGGCTGGAACGAGGCGTACGGCAAAGCCTCTAACTACACATTCACAAATGGCGTGATCAACACGCAGCCCGTAATCGGCAGCGGCGTTTTCACTCAAAATAACGAGTGGTTCCTGCCGCAACCGAGGATTGGCTTGGCATGGAGCCCGATCGGAAGCAAAACGGTGATTCGCGCCGGCGCAGGAATTTACAACGATTTGCAAGATGCCCTGGGGTACCGCACCGATCAGAATGCCCCGTTTAACACGACCTATACCATCCCCAATTTGACACTCAATACATTTCCGCTCTCGCCTAACATTGTTCCGGTTTCCGCGGGGACGGCTTCACCGGCTGGCGCCAAGATTGCTCCTGGTGGAGTGGATCCCAACATGAAAACTCCCACGATTTATTCGTACAGCCTGAAAATCGAACAGGAAATTACGCCGAATACGTCGATCAGCTTGGGATATGTCGGCGCGCACGGTTCGCACGAACTCATCAGCGTGGACGCCAATGTTCCAACACAGGTGGTTTGCCCAGCGGCGCCTTGCCCTGGCACTTTGCCCATCGGAACGATCTTCAACACGAGCACGGCCAGGCAGAACCCTTCGCTGGCAAACACCTACAGTTGGTTTTCGGAAGGCGACAGCATGTACAACGCCATGACTGTGGACGTGCGCCATCGATTCAGCCATGGTCTTACGTTCCGCGGCGCGTACACCTGGTCCAAGGCGCTTGACGATGGAGATTCGCTGAATGCCACCGCTGCGGCCAATGCTCCGGCGCTGGTGCAAAATCCATTGAACGTTCGCGGGGATTGGGGACCGGCAACTTATGACGTGAGGAACGCCGGCGTAATGAATGTCAGCTACGAATTGCCTTTCGGAAACGGCAGGCAAATGCTCAACAGCGGGAGCGGCTGGGAGAATAACGTCGTTGGCGGATGGACACTCAACAGCATCGTCACCATCCAATCCGGATTTCCTTTCACACCGCAGTTGAGCTTTAATCCTTCCAACGACGGAGATTCCAAGAATCCCGTTCGGCCTTCTTGGAATCCGTCATTCACCGGCCCCGTGATTCTGGGCGGCACCACGCAGTGGTTCAATCCCGCCGCCTTCGTCGTCCCGGCTTCGGGAACGTTTGGCAACGTCGGCAGAAACGTGCTGACCGGCCCTGGAATTGGCACTTGGGATTTTTCCGCGCTGAAAGATATACACCTTTTTGAGCGGATGAATCTGCAGTTTCGCGCGGAGATTTTTAACATGTTGAACCGGACAAACTTGAATACGCCGAACTTGATCGTGTTCACTTCCGCGGCTGGAGCACCTTCTCCCGTCGCCGGAAGCTTTACGAGCACATCTACATTCTCAAGACAGGTGCAATTCAGTTTGAAGCTGTTGTGGTAGTGGAGTAGGACACGCACGGAAAAGATCTACCACAGAGTGCACAGAGAAAAGAGGAGAAGGGCGGAGAAGCAATCTCCGGTTTTCTCCTCTTTACTCTGTGCCCTCTGTGGTAAAGCCGTTGACGTTGGTCCTGGCAGGAGCGCCGCAAGCTTCACGTAACAATGGTCGGATAAAGTTTCGTAGCCACGGCCACCATCACGGCAAAGGCCACAAACATCATCAGGAAATCTTTTCCCAACCCGAAAGAAGTGCTGCTGCCCACAATCATCAGCGTTCGCAATGCGTCCACCTGATACGAGAGCGGATTGCCCTTGGCCACCACGCGCAGCCACGCCGGCATCAGCGTCAGCGGATAGATGGCGTTGCTCGCGAAGAAGAGCGGCATGGTAAGCACCTGCCCGATTCCCATGAAGCGCTCGCGCGACTTCACGAGGCAGGCCACGATCAGCGAGAAGGTTGAGAAAATCGACGAGCCCAACATCACCGCAAGCACCACGCCGGCCAGCGCAAAAACTCCCAAGCGAAGCTGAATGTGCAGCAAATAGGACAGCAGGTAGACAAACGCCATCTGGCACAGGCTGCGAATCGTCGAGGAAATGGCCCGCCCCAGCACCAGCGTGCTGCGCGGCGCGGGGCTCACCAGATATTTCTGCACGATGCCCAGGTCGCGCTCCCAAATCAGCGAGATGCCATAAAAAATAGCGCCGAACAGAACGCTTTGCGCCAGAATTCCAGGCGCCATGAAATCCAGATAGCTGATCCCGCCAGTAGGAATCGCGCGCGTGCGATTAAAAACCTGCCCGAAGATCAGCAGCCACAAGACCGGCTGCACCATCCGCGTAAATAGCTCCACGGGATCATGCACCAGTTTGCGAATGTCGGCTTCGGCCACGGCCATCGTCTGCCGCAGGTAGTTCGCGCCGGGAAATGGCTCAGCCCATTCGTTGAGATGTGATTCTTGTGCGAGCGACATCTTTTAGTTCGCCTCCCTCGGAAATCGTGGCCCCCGTGAAATGGATGAACACATCGTCCAGCGAGGCTTCCGCTGCGACCTGTGCCTTGAGCGCGGCTGGCGTGTCCATGGCGGCCAGCACCCCACGGTGCATGACGGCCACCATGTCGCACAAGTGGTCCGCCTCTTCCATGTCGTGCGTGGTCATCAAAATGGTGGTGCCAAATTCGCGGCGCAGTTCGCGGATGCGCTCCCACACGGAGCGCTTGGCCGAGGGATCCAGCCCCACGGAGGGCTCATCCATAAATAAAACGCTAGGCCTGTGCAGCATGGACTGCGCAATTTCCAATCGGCGAATCATTCCCCCGGAATATTGGCGCACCAGTTTGCCGCCAACCTGCGCCAGGTCCATGAATTCAAGTGCTTGCGCGATGCGCCGCGATCGCTCGGCGCGCGGCATGCCGTAGAGTTTTGCGGAGATCAAGAGATTTTCGTAGCCCGTCAGATCGCCGTCCGCGGAGAGCATTTGCGAAACGTAGCCGATTTTCTTTCGCACCAGCTCGGGATGCTGGACCAAATCGAAGCCGGCGATTTTTGCCGTGCCTTCCGTGGGCGGCAAGAGCGTGGTGAGCATCTTAATGAGCGTGCTCTTACCCGCGCCATTCGGTCCAAGCAGTCCGAATGTAGAGCCGGATGCCACGGAAAATCTCAGGTGATCGACAGCCACCAGTGGGCCGTATCGCCGCGTCAGGGAAAGAACCTCAATGACATTGGAGTCGGGAGTGGTTTCCATGGACACTACAGTTTACATCGGAGAGGCGCATGACGCGAGATCGAGGTTTGGAGGTTGGCTTTACAACGAGGAAGGAAACTATTGCTGCCAACGTACGTCTATTGAACGTAGGATAGGGTATCTGTCTGAAATACGTTTGGCCGGAGTTCAACATGAATCGCCCTGGAAGATCTACGATCGCCCTGCTTGCTGTGACGCTTGCAATCTCCGCTTCTACACTTGCGGCAACTCCGCAAGGCGGCGCCACCAAGTCCGCGTCACCTGAAGTAAAAATTCCCATCGAGCAGTACACGCTGAAGAACGGATTGCGCGTGGTGCTCTCGGAAGATCATGCGGCGCCAACGGTGTCGTTGTGCGTCACGTATGACGTTGGATCGCGCAACGAACTGCCGGGCCACACGGGCTTCGCACATCTCTTCGAGCACATGATGTTTCAAGGCTCGCAAAACGTGGGCAAGGGTGAACACCTGATCCTGGTGCGCGTGAATGGCGGCGACGTAAACGGCACCACCAGCGACGACGAAACAAATTACTATGAGCGCGTCCCGGCCAACCAGCTGGACATGGCGCTGTTTCTGGAATCCGACCGCATGCGCGCGCTGCGCATCACGCAGGCCAATCTCGACAACCAGCGCAACACGGTGCAGGAAGAGCGGCGCCTGCGCATGGACAACCAACCCTACGGAAAAACGGACGAAATTCTAGAGGGCCTGGCTTACGATAATTTTGCATACAAACATTCCACCATCGGGTCGATGGACGACTTGAACGCCGCCAGCCTTGACGACGTGGCGCAATTTTTCAAGACGTACTACGCGCCGAACAACGCGGTACTAACCATGGTTGGCGATTTCAAATCCGCGGAAGCTCTCGCCAAGATTAAGAAATATTTTGAAGACATCCCGCAGCAGCCCGCTCCTCCCTCGGTGGACATGGCCGAGCCGGCGCAGACCGCCGAGCGCCGCACCGTGACCGAAGATGCCTTCGCGCGCCTGCCTCGCCTGGACATCGTTTATAAAACGGTTCCTGCGAACACGGCGGATTTTTACGCGCTGGATATGCTTGGCGACATTTTGTTTAGCGGCACTTCCTCGCGGCTGTATCAAGAATTGGTGAAGGAAAAAACAGTGGCTCTGCAGGTGGCCGGGGGCGTGGACCTGCGCCGCGGGCCAGGCCTGTTTCAAGCCTTCGCAATGCTCAAGCCCGGGCAGGACGCCGGCGAGGTCGAGAGACTGATCTATGAAGAGTTCGAGCGCGTGAAAAAGGATGGCGTCACGCCGGAAGAAATGCGAAAAGTGCTGACGCAGGATCGCCTGCAGCAGGCGGAATCCATGATCAGCACTATGAGCCGCGCGCGAACCATGGGCGAATACGCCGTGTACTTTCACGACCCGGATCTGATCAACAGCATCCTCTCGAAGTACAGCGAGATTACTCCGGCCGACATTCAGCGCGTGGCGCGCGAGTATCTGGGCACGGCGCAACGTACCGTTGTTTTGACTACGCCGAAGGCGCCATCAGGCCCGGGTCGATAAACGAATGGCAGTCTACGCGAGGAGCTTTCTTATTTTGTCATTCTGAGCGAAGCGGAGAATCTCTCCTCGGTTTTGCCCAGCGAAAAGAAGGAGAGATTCTTCGCTTCGCTCAGAATGACGAAGACGGTGGCCCACTTTTCCGGTGGGCGCTTTCGGTGGAAGAATGCGCGCGGCAAAGGTCTAAGACAATTGGTTGAGAAAGTACGAAGGGGTAAGCGATGAGACGCGACACGAAAAAAAGATTTTCAACACAGGCAATAGTGGCTGTGATTCTGGCGGCAGCGCTGGCGGCATGCGCATGGAGCCAGGGCGATGCAGCGCACGACAAGTCGATCCCCACCAGCAAAGTCGAGCGGCTGAATCGCGCTCCCGTTTCAAAGGACATTCTCCAGGTAAAGTTGCCGCGCCCATTCGAAACCACGCTCAGCAACGGCATTCACCTGATGATTCTTGAGGACCACAGATTTCCTCTGGTCACCGTGATGTTCGACATCAGTGGCGCAGGCCCCATCTATGAGCCTGCCAACCAGCCCGGCCTGGCGGGCGCAACGGCGCGCCTGCTGACGGATGGAACCAAGACGCGCACGAGCAAACAAATTGCCGAGCAAATCGATTCGCTGGGCGCGTCGCTTTCCGCGGGTGCGGGATTCGGCTCTGGCTCAACCGTGCTTTCCGCGGGGGGATTGTCGGACAGCTTCGATCAGTGGTTCGGCATAGCGGCAGATGTTCTGCTGCATCCCAGTTTTCCCACCGACGAACTGGCGCAATATCAGGCGCGCGCCAAATCCGCGCTGTTGCAACAGCGCGCGCAGCCGAATTTTTTGGCCAATCAGGCCATGAGCCGCGCGCTTTACGGCACGTATCCGGCGGCAGTCGTTTCCTCTACGCCGGAATCCCTCGACGCCCTGACGCCGGCAGTGCTCTCGGAATGGCACGATAAGCACTTCGCGCCGCAAAATACCATCCTGGCAATCTCAGGCGACGTGCACGCGCAAACTCTCATTCCAAAGCTGAACAAATTGCTGGCTGAGTGGCATCGATCGAATGTGCCTGTGAATTTTCCTCCCGCGCCGCCCGCGGCAAGCAAAGAGAAAATATTTCTGATCGACCGCCCGGGATCGGTGCAAACCACTTTGCTGATGGGCAACCTGGCCATCGACCGCACCAGCCCGGATTATCCGGCGCTGGTTGTTTTGAATGAAGTGTTGGGCGCAGGGGCGGCCAGCCGCCTGTTCTTGAATCTGCGCGAGGAAAAAGGCTACACCTACGGCGTGTACAGCAATGTGATCGCGCGCAAGTATGCCGGTCCCTGGACTGCCGGCGGCGACTTGCGCACCGAAGTGACCGACGGAGCCATGACGGAATTCCTCCGCGAATTAAATCGCATCCGCGACGAGAAAGTTCCCGACGACGAACTAGACGCGGCCCGCCGCTCGGTAGTCGCGCACTTCGCGCTTTCCCTGGAATCGCCGCAGCAAGTGATCGGCTACGCCCTCACGCGCAAGGCTTACAATTTTCCCGCCGATTATTGGGATAAATATCCCGCGCAAATCGCGGCCATCAATGCGGAAGACGTGCAGCGCGTGGCCAAGAAGTACATCGATCCGGCAACGATGCAGTTAGTGGCCGTGGGAGACTCGGGCAAGATCAAACCTGTGCTCGAAAAATATGGCCCCGTGGAAATGGTGGACGCGTCCGGCAAATCCACGCCTGAAGCAAACAAATCAGGGGACGCAAGCGCGAAGTAACCGGGGAGGCCGGGACTTCAGTTCCGAAGAACGACAAAGTACTGTTTGTCATTCTGAGCGGAGCGAAGAATCTCTCCTTCTTTTCTGGAAGCTAAACCGAGGAGAGATTCTTCGCTTCGCTCAGAATGACAAAATTAATTATTTTTTTTCCGCGCCCTGTGAACCGGTTCATTAGCGCCTAGATGGAAATCATGCGAACAAAAAGAAACCGTCAAGCGCGGCCGTTTCCCATGGAGGGCTTGCGCCGATAAGCGAACAAGGCCACGCCCGCAAGAACGGAGACCACGCTGGCCGCCTGCGCATTGGTCATCCCGTAAACGTCGCGCGGATTGATGCGAATAATTTCGACTAGAAATCGAGCAACGCCAGTCAGCACAAGATAGGCCGCAAAAACAATTCCGTTCGGCGCGTGTTTTTTCAAGCCACGCGCGCCAAGCCGCCAGAGAATCCAGGCAATCAAAATAGCCGCCAGAAATTCGTAAATCGGCGTGGGATGAACACGCTCAGTGGTGGGCACGATGCCATTCGGAAAACTCATTCCCCAGGGCAGAGTCGTGGGAATACCGTAATCGCCATCGCCGGAAATCAGGCAGCCGATGCGCCCTATGCCATAGCCCATGGCCGCGGCGGGAGAAGCCGCATCCAGCATCAGCAGCATGGGGATTCGAAAGCGCCTGGCAAGCAGCACAAGGGCCACGAATCCGCCAAGGATTGCGCCCACAAAGGCGAAGCCCATGGTGCTGAAAAGCTGCGCCAGCGGATGCTCAAAAAACTCAGGGCGGTTTTCATCCTGCAGCAAATGATAAATGCGCGACCCGGCCAGGCCGGCGAGCCCGGTGATGCCGATGATGGCCTCGGCGTCGGCGGAAACTCCGCGGCGCGCAAAATCGGCGCGCAATATAAAGAATCCGCAAATCAGGCCAACAGCCACCATCAGGCCGTACGAGCCAAGCGTCAGCGGACCAATGTGAATAAAGGGATACAACGAAACTCCAATTCTCGCGGGATCGACATCAAGGGATGGATCTCATCAAGCCCGCTTTTTCTTGCGCCCATATTTCAGATTTCGTCGAAGTTTGCGAAGCGCTCTCGTAATTCCAGTTGGATCGGTAGTCCAAAATTCATTTGAGGGTTTTGATTCAGTCACTGGTTCGAGCATCGGTGAATTGAATGGTTCCACAGATGCTGCAATCATGGTGCGGGACCGCAATCGCCCGATACCTGCACGATAATTTTCGTGGTCAGGTAATTCCCGGAAACGGTACACATGGGGGAAGCCCGCCCGGTAAATCATTTTTATAATTGCACCCTCGGAAGGAAGGCAACTGACTGCGCCCAGGCTCTGGTCGACCCCCGAAGGCTCGTCGAGCACGAGCAGATAGGGCTCTTCGTCAGGAATAGCCATGCTTTCCACCAAGAGGAATTTGCCGCAAAGAGCCCGCAAACTTCGCACTGCGCGCAAAGGATTCTCAAGGTGATAGAGCAGCCCCAAACAAATTACCAGATCGAATGTGCCAAGCGCAGGAAGTGAGGGGTCCTCCGCGTCTGCAACGCGGAAGTCGATCCCCTCATGTCGGCTTCGCGCTTCGGCAATATTCTCTTCCCGTCCATCCGCGGCTATCACTTGAAATCCCAAGTCGCGCAGCATCGCGGAATAATATCCAACGCCGCAACCCAGATCGAGCGCGGTGCGCAAACCGAGGGCGGATTGCCAGGTGGGAATTACGCGGCGCAAGAAATTAATTTCGGCCTCGCGCATTTCAGATTGCATGGGACGATCAAAGACGAAAGGCTGGGGCACGAAACCCGCTCCTGTCTTACTGCAGACACCGCGAACCTCCACGTTCAGAGCACATTCGCTTGATGGGCCCGATTCGCAGTGGCTAGAACGTTCATCATAGCCCGATGCTCGCGCGTGGAGCAATACGCGCATACTCGATTTCAGCCCCCCACCTCAATAAATTATGCTCGCTATCAGCCAATTCACTTCAGGATTTCACAAGGAAGATTCCAATTTCAGCCCAGGGAATTTCCAACGAGTTCACTACCTCCGCGTCAGGCTCGCTGGGATACATGTGAATTTTGTCGAGAATAATGTCACGGTCGTTCAGCAGCTTTTCCGTCGAAAATCCGTCATAGCCGGGAAAGCGGCTCCAGTCGGGCATCTCGGGCGGGACCAGGGAAGGTGCCGCCTCCAGCATGTGGCGCAAGTTGAGCTCGGCATTGATGGAAAAACCGTTCTGCTGAAGGATCGGATGCGACGAAAGGACCGCCAGCTTTCGCTGATCTAACCCGATTAAGTAGCTTACGGTCATGGCAATCAGTCCACCCGGCACGAGAACTCTCTCCGCCTCCCGAAAAAACAGTTCCTGGCCGGCCGCGGAAATATGTTCGACGCTGCTCACACTCGTGACCAAATCCACCGAAGCGTCCGCCATTGGAATTCCTTTTTCAAGGTCCGCGCGAACAATACTTGTATTCCCTTCACTCTTGGAATCGACAAGAAAATCCAGCAGATAGGCGTGCTTCACGCGCGGACGATACCAATTCAGCAGCCGGTTGGACAGTCCCGACCCCGCGTCGAGCACGCGCAGCTCCCCCAATGGCATTACTTCCATGTGCCGGCGCACCCAGGCATGCGCCCAGCGGCGCGTCCCATGGTGTTTTGGGCAGATCCGCCGCGCCTCCGAATGTGTGCCCCAGCAAATTGTCCGGTGAACCGTCTGAAGCGGAGATGTTGCCGAAAATATGCGGCTCATCACTACCGAAAAGCTCACAAATTATTCTCCTGCCCAGCCGGCGCGCTATCTCGAACGCAATCGACTGCTCAAACCGGAGGTCTACAAAAAGCTGGCGACGAGGATAACATAGACAATCTTGACTCGACCGCCCGAGACCATGTGGTCAAGCAATCTCCAAACCCAATAAGAGTGAAATAAATTTCAATTGCGAAGGAGTGTTTAGAAACTGCCATAACCGCGGCACGGCCAGAAGAGCATGCTTAATGAGCCGCGGGCAGCTCGCCCGCCGCGGGGCGGTTTCGTTTCATGATGAGGAGAAACGGCACGAGGCACAGGATGATGACGGCCAAAATGGAAATCACTTCGACGTAGCCGAGCGTGGTGGCCTGACGGTCAATGATGAGTGACACCATTCCATGTGCCTTCTGCGCCGCGTCAACGCTGCTCGATCCCTTGTTCTGGAACGTTTGGGTCAGCCCGCCAACCAGGTTTTCATATGCGGGAGATCCCGGCGTGGTATTGGCAATCATGTTGTAGCGGCGGCGCTGCGCGATGCGCGCAATCGACGTGGAGATGAGCGCGATGCCTATGCTTCCACCCACATTGCGCATGAAGCTGTTCATCGAGGAAATCTGATTATTTTTCTCGCGAGGAATGCCCACGTAGGCCAGCACATTCTGCGGAACGAAAATAAACGCCAGGCCGAACATTTGTAGCGTGCGCATCAGGAATGCCGCGCGGAAATCCATGGTCAGGCTGAATAGCGTGGACATGTAATACATGGCCGCGGAAATACACACAAATCCGAAGGCCATCATCTTGCGCGGGTCCACGCGGGAAACCATCGTTCCCACGAATGGCAGCACCATGATCATGATGAATCCGCCGCCCGCCAGCGCCTCTCCGGCCACCACCGCCGGATACCCCAACTGCACCTGCAAAAATTGCGGAATCATAACAGTGGTGCCGTACAGCACGATTCCCACCGTGAAGCTGAAAAACATGGCCGTCGCGAAATTGCGCCTCTTGAACATGCGGATGTCCACCACGGGATTGGGGTGGTGCCATTCCCAGACGATCCACACCAGGAACGCGTAGCCCGCCGTGATCACCAGCGAGGTAATCCAGCGCGAGGAGAACCAGTCGGCCTCCTGCCCTTTGTCCAGCGCAATCTGCAAGCTGGCGATGGCCAGCGTAATCAGTCCGAGGCCAACATAATCTGCTCGGATACCACGTCTGCGCTCCTGTTCGCGCTTCAAGAACGGCGGATCTTCCACCAGCCGGTTGGTGAGAAAAAGTGAAATCAATCCGATGGGCACGTTGACGTAGAAAATCCAGCGCCAGTTGTAGTTGTCCGTAATGTATCCGCCGAGCGTCGGGCCCAATGGCCGGGGCGAGCACCACGGCCATGCCATACACGGCGAAAGCCATGCCGCGCTTGGACGCTGGAAAAGTATCGGCCAGGATGGCCTGCTCGCTGGGCTGCAGCCCTCCGCCGCCCACGCCCTGTAAAACTCGAAAGAAGATCAGCATGCC
Source organism: uncultured Acidobacteriota bacterium (assembly GCA_963825365.1). GTDB lineage: Bacteria > Acidobacteriota > Terriglobia > Acidiferrales > UBA7541 > Palsa-360. The sequence continues at coordinate 121,837 of CAWGSV010000007.1, forward strand.
CAGGCTCGGCGCCAGCCCGCAAAGAAAACTGCTCACGGTGAATAGACCCACGCAGGTCATGTAAAAGCGTTTGCGGCCAATGATTGTGGAAAGCCAGGCGCTGATTGGCAGAATAATGGCGTTGGAAACCAGGTAGCTGGTCAGCACCCATGTGGACTCTTCCTGGCTGGCGGAAAGGCTGCCTGCAATATGCGGCAGGGACACGTTGGCGATGGAAGTGTCCAGCACCTCCATGAACGTGGCCAGCGTGACCGTGAGAGCGATCAGCCAGGGGTTAAATTTTGGCTTCCATGGAGCCTCTATGGTATCCGTCACGCCATTCTTCCTGTGGCAAATCCTTTAGCGTCTGTGTGACAACTCAATGCCTTGATTTGTAGCGCCCGCCTTAAGGCGGGCATGTCCTAAATTTCAAAAAATGCCCGCCTGAAGGCGGGCCCTACAAAATCGCTGAGTGCTACTTGAGCCAAACTTTTGGAACCACCGACATTCCCGGCCGCAGGCGATCCAGCCCTTGCTGCCCAGTCTTGAAACGAATGCGCACGGGCAGCCGCTGCACGACTTTCACGTAGTTGCCGGTGGCGTTCTCTGGAGGAAGCAGGCTGGTGATCGAGCCTGTCGATCCGGGCATGGCTTCCACGGTCCCGTCAAATTCCTGATCGAACGCGTCGACGGAGATCGTTACGGATTGCCCAGAATGCATTTGCCTCACCTGGCTTTCCTTAAAATTGGCCGTCACCCACAAATCGCCCAGATCGGCAACGGTCACCAGGCGCTCGCCCTTGCTGACATGCTCTCCGAGTTCAGCCGTTCGCTTGCTGACCACCCCGGCCACCGGCGCCACGATCTTGCAATAACTGAGATCGAGTTGCGCACGGTCCAGCGCGGCCTTCATGGCCTGCACGTCGGCATGCCTGGACTGTGAATTGGCCCTGGAAATGGCCACCTGGTTGGGAGCATTCACCCGTGCGGATTCCATCATGCTGCGCGCCTGATCCAGTTGCGCGCGGCGTTGCTCCACAACTTTTTGCGCGGACTCGACCGACGCGCGCGCGGAATCGACGGAGGCGGCAAGGGCCTTGGCAGTGGCAATCACTTGATCGTAGTCGGAACGCGAGACCTCGTTCTTGTCCACCAGCGCTTTGTAGCGCGCGACGTCTGCCTGAGCCTTTCCATTGTTGGCTTGCACCTCCAGCAGCCGGGATTGCGCGGCCATCTCATCGCGCTCGGCCGCCGCTGCGGCAGCTTCGGCGTTGGCCACTTCGGACTTGCTGGTCGCCACGCTGGTTTGCGAATTGCTCTGCGTGATGGGCAGGTTCGGATTCTCGGCGCGCTCGTCGGCCTGCGCCTTCATCAACTGCGCCTGCGCCTGTTCCACGGCCACCTGGAAATCGCTGGGATCAAGCTCCACCAGCACATCTCCCGCTTTCACGGACTGGTTCTCCTCCACGTAGACTGCTTTCACGACGCCGTCGATGCGCGCCGTCACGCCGTTGAGGTGCCCGTCCACCTGAGCGTCATCGGTGGATTCGTAGGTGCGGGAATAGAGCCAGAACCCGATCGCTGCCACAAGAATCACGCAGCCGATGACGGCCGCGAACAGCAGTGTTCTTCGCCGCCCCTCGCCGGTGCTTCCTGTATCAATTGGATCGCTCGGCTTCGCGGCACTGTCCGCCGGCCGGGACTCACTTGTTTGTTGCACTTGGTCAGCCGCCATGATTATTGGCTCCTCAGAAGATCGCGCATGATTTTTTCGGCCTGGCCGATGGCGCGCGCCACGCTGGCCTTGGCCAGGTTATGCGCATTCAAATCGGCGATGTAGTCGGACTCCGCGCTGGCCAGCGCTTCCTGGGCCTGCGTCACTTCCACTGTGTCCGCAACTCCGGAAGAGAATCGGTCCGTGGACTGAGCAAGTTCGTCCCGCGCCAGATCGCGCCGGCTTTGCGCCACGCGCACCAGTTCCACGGCTGAATTGAGGTCCAGGAATGCGTCTCTGACGTCCGCTTCCACCCGCGAGCGAATGCTTTCGTATTCGGCGCGCCGCTGCTTCAGCGTGGCATCCGCTGCCAGAATGTCGCCGCCCGAATGCCCTCCCGCCCAGATGGGAAACAGCAGTTGTCCGCTCACGTCAAACGTTCCATTGGAATGTGCCGGATTCATGCCGATCACGCCGTAATCCGCGGTGATGCCCAGCGTGGGATAGCGCTCCGCGACGGCCGCTTTGCGCGCAAATTCGGCGGCGTGCAGTTGCGCTTCGGCTGCTTTCAAGTCCGATCGATTTTGCGCGGCCAGCGTCAGCGCCTGTTCCAAAGTTATGTTTTCCAGTGGGGCGTAGGGCAACTTGTCCGCAAGTGAAAATACCTGCGCGGGAGAAAGCCCGATGAGATGCCCGAGCCCGATTTTCTCTTTTGCGTAGCTTGTCTCTTCCGCAGTCAGCCGCTGCTGCTGCGTTTGCAATTCCACCTGGCTTCGCGTCATGTCAATTTTTGCGCTGAGGCCGGAGTCAAAGCGGTCCGAGGCCTGCTGAAAAATCGTTTGGGCACTCTGCACCTGTACTTTGGCCGAATCGACGCGCGCCGATTCGGCGAGCACTTGCAGATACGCCGAAGTCACCACGTAGACCACCACTTCCCGCGCGTCCGCCGCGGAAAGCTCAGCTGCACGTTGCGCTTCTCGAGAAGATTGGTAGGTGCGAATGGCCTGCACGTTGGCCACGCTCTGCGTCAAGTATCCGCGCAAATCAAAAAAGTTGAATGGCCCCACGATATTCGGAAAATTAATCCCCAGGCTGGGTGGAAACTTGAATTTGAATCCGTATGAGGCCAAATCGATTTGTTGCGCGTTTTCACGTAGGCCGCCGGAAATATTGGGATACAGCGCGCTGCGCACGGCGATATTCTCTCCTGTGGCACGCTGAGAGGACTCCTCCGCGGTAATCGCTCCTAGATTATAGTGCAGCCCCATTTTCAAGGCCTGATCGAGAGACAGGGAGATCGGCTGATCCGAAACGGGCCCTGCGCTGGCGCTGCCCTGGAATGGGCCGGTCTGCGCCATGGCGCAAACGGCGGGGGCAATGATGCCAATCGCCAGGGAGAAGAAACGAAGACGGGAACTTCGCATGGAAATCGCTCTATTCTTCGGGAATTGCGCACTGCTCCCGCCGCACACGACGGCATTGTTTCAAGGGGGAACAGAGTGCAACTGATCCGATTTTACAATTAACGCTTGCGCCGACGCCAACGCACAAGTAAGATACATACACGTATGTATCCTGTCAAGGCAGGCACTCGCGCATTATGAAACAGATTTCCATTTCGGCACGCACCCGAAAGGGCCGCACGCGCGCTATCCCAACTGCGCAAGCCCGCAAATGCCAGGCGGAGCGTACCCGCGCAACCCGCCGCAAGCTGCTGGACGCCGCCAAACAGATTTTTGCGCAACAGGGATTTGAGGCCGCCCGCCTGGAAGACATCGCTTCCGGTGCCGGATACACGAGGGGCGCCTTTTACGCCAATTTCAAGAGCAAGGAAGATATCTTCTTTGCTTTGTTCGAGGAGTGGGTGGGTGAACGAATCGATTCATTCTCCAGCGCCCTGCGCCGCCATTCCGATCCCGCCGAAAAGCTTGTGGCTCTTAGAACGCATTACGCGGAACTTGCCACGGACCGCCGTCTGGTCCTCATCTCCATGGAATTCAAACTGTTTGCCATGCGCCATCCCGAGGCGCGCGCCCGTCTGCAAAGCAGGCACCGCCGCATTCGCGCGGCATTCGGCGAGTTGTTCTCGGAATTGATGAGCGAACTTGGGAAAACGCTGGGGATCGCTTATCCGGCGGCCTCGGCCTGCCTGGGGGCCGTGGCGCAGGGATTGCTTCTGGAGCATCTGTTAGACCCAAAGACATTATCGGATGGTGACGTTCGCCATGTACTGGGCCTTTTTTTCGATTCTATTTTTCAGGCTGCACCCGCCACGCGGGGTACATTGTCGAGGCAAGTTGTCTGAAATGAGTATGTAACGGGTCTTTACGCTGTGGCATCCAAGATAATGATTGCTGCGCCGTTCGGAAAATCCTCCGCAAGAAGCAAGTTGGGAAGGAAAGAGCGCGGCAACCAATTACCTTCAGGATCGCCAGCGAAGACCTGATTTCAAGCGCGGGAAATCGGACTGAAGATTCAATCGCTGGTGTGGCGAATAACAGTTTTTGTGTTTGTGCGGGCAAAGCTGGGCGCAAGCTTGCCAAGGAGTTAAAGCTTCGGTATGTGGATCGTTCGATTAGCGCTGCGAAGACCGTACACCTTTGTGGTGATGTCCCTGCTGATTCTGATTCTCGGGACGCTGGCGGTATATCACCACGCCCATCGATATTTTCCCGAATATCGATATCCCCATCGTGGCGGTCGTTTATGGGTATGCGGGACTTTCCGCCGAAGACATGTCGCAGCGAATCGTGGTGGGCTTCGAGCGCGGGCTCACCGCGACGGTCAATGACGTCGAGCACATCGAATCGCAATCGCTGAACGGTCTCGGCGTAGTCAAGATTTTCTTCTATCCCAACGTGCGCATTGACATGGCCATGGCGCAAGTCACGGCCATCGCGCAATCCGCCGTCCGGCAAGATCCCCCGGGAACGATTCCGCCGTTCATCCTGGCCTACAACGCGTCTTCCGTGCCGATTCTTCAACTGGCGCTTTCCGGAAAGGGTCTTTCCGAGCAGCAGTTGAACGACTTGGCGGGCGAACGTCCTGCGCACGCAACTCGCGACAGTGCAGGGCGCCGTTTTGCCAAATCCGTACGGAGGAAAGCAGCGCGCAAGTCCAGGTGGACCTGAATATCCAGGCGCTCCAGGCCAAAGGCCTTGCTCCAGATGATGTGGTCAGCGCCATTGGAGACTCAAAACCTGATCCTGCCCGCCGGCACCGTAAAAATCGGCTCCTTGGAAGACGACGTCGACTTAAATGCGAAGCCCGCAAACCGTTCGAGGAAATGAACGATTTGCCGATCAAGACCGTGGGCGAAAATACCATCTACGTCCGGGACGTGGCGCACGTCCGCGACGGCAATCCTCCGCAGACCAACATTGTTCTTGTGGATGGGCAAAGAGCCGCGCTCATGACCATCCTGAAGCTCGGACGCACCTCGACCCTGGACGTCATCAACAAAATTAAGGAAGCGTTGCCCGTTATCCTCGCGGGCTTGCCTCCCGGAGTTTCGCGCCCGACCGATTGCCGACCAATCGCTCTTTGTCCGCGCCTCCATCAACGGAGTTGTTCGCGAAGCCGTCATTGCCGCCTGCCTCACCGGGATCATGATTCTGATTTTTTTGGGAAGCTGGCGCAGCACGCTGATTATCGCGGTTTCGATTCCTCTTTCGATTCTCACGTCGATCATCGTCCTGAGCGCAATCGGACAGACCATCAACATCATGACGCTGGGCGGCCTGGCGCTGGCGGTCGGCATCCTGGTGGATGACGCGACGGTGGAAATCGAAAACATCAATCGCAATCTTGTCCGAGGGGAAGGAAACCATTCAGGCCATTCTGGACGGCGCGCAGCAAATTGCCGTGCCCGCATTCGTTTCCACGCTTTCGATCTGCATCGTGTTCGTGCCCATGTTTTTCCTGACGGGCGTGGCGCGGTATTTGTTCGTGCCGCTGGCGGAAGCCGTGGTGTTCGCCATGCTGGCCTCTTACCTGCTCTCGCGAACCCTTGTGCCCACCATGGCCCGGTATCTGCTGAAGGCCCACGAGGAAGAATCGGTGGAGAAGTCGCTTGCCAGCAGGAATCCGCTGGTGCGTTTGCAGGGACATTTTGAAGTAGCAATTTGAAAAACTTCGCGAATTCTACCGGGGAATCCTGCGAACTTGCCTCGCGCACCGGGTGCTCTTTCCTCTGAGCTTTCCTGGCGGTCTGCGTCGGTTCCTTTGCGCTGTACCCCTGGCTTGGCCAGGATTTCTTCCCGACCGTCGATGCCGGACAAATCAAGCTGCACCTGCGCGCGCCGACGGCCACACGCATTGAAGAGACCGCGGCGCTGTGCAGCGATGTCGAACAAGTCGATCCACGAGGAGATCCCGCAGAACGAAATTGAAAGCATGATTGACAATATCGGGCTGCCTTACAGCGCGCTGCAATTACGTCTACAGCACTTCGGCGCCGATCGGACCGGAAGACGCCGACATCATGATTTCTCTTGAACCCGAAGCACCGTCCCACCGGCCGAATACATTCACGATTTGCGGCTGAAACTCACCAAGGAATTTCCGGGCGTCATGTTCTACTTCCCGCCCGCGGATATCGTCAGCCAGATTCTGAATTTCGGACTTCCGGCGCCGATCGACATTCAAATCATGGGGCGCGACGTCGAGGCCAATCATCAGTTTGCCAACGACCTGATGAAGCAGTTGAACACGGTCACCGGGATTGCCGACTTGCGCATCCAGCAGCCTTTCAACCAGCCGAAACTGCATATCAACGTGGATCGCACCAAAACCATCGCAGACGGGCTTTACGCAGCGGGATGTGGCCGGCAATCTGCTGGTTTCCTTGAGCGGCAGCTTTCAGACTTCGCCATCCTTCTGGCTCGACCCCAAATCGGGGGTCAGCTACTTGTCGTCAACGCAGGCGCCGCAGTACGATTTCCAGTCCTTGCAGGACCTTGAGAACATTCCCGTGACCGGGGCCAGCCATGCGCCCTGGCAGAAGCTTGCCAATCTGGGAACAATCACGCGAGGCGAGGGGATGGCGACGGTATCCCACTACGACGCGCAGACCATGATCGATATTTATGGAGCCAACCAGGGACGCGATCTGGGCGGGGTGGCCAAAGATATCGACACCATCGTGGATCGGAACCGCAGCCACTTGCCGCGCGGCTCGCAAATTTTCGTTCGTGGCCAGATCGATACCATGCGCAGTTCGTTCATCGGCCTGGTGGCGGGACTGGCATTTGCGATTCTTCTGGTCTATTTGCTGATCGTAGTCAACTTCCAGTCGTGGCTGGATCCCTTCATCATTATTTCGGCGCTTCCCGCGGCGCTGGCTGGAATTGTGTGGATGCTGTTCGTGACGCACACGACGATCAGCGTGCCCGCGCTCACCGGCTCGATCATGTGCATGGGCGTGGCCACGGCCAACAGTATTCTGGTGGTGAGCTTTTCAAAAGAACGAGTGGAGGAAGGTCTCAATCCCATTCAGGCAGCGGAAGAGGCCGGATTCACGCGCTTCCGTCCCGTGATCATGACGGCCATGGCCATGATCATCGGCATGTTGCCGATGGCGGTGGGACTCGGCGAAGGCGGCGAACAGAACGCGCCGCTGGGACGCGCGGTTATTGGCGGCCTGCTTTTCGCGACGGTCGCGACGCTGCTTTTTGTGCCGGCGGTTTACAGCCTGATTCACGGAAATCGCAAGAACCCGGCACAAACGGCGGAGATTGAAATCCCGGGCGATTCATAGTGCGCGCAAGATTTTTTGGCAGGCGCAAGCCGGACCCGCGGCAATTTTTTCGGAGGATCTGATGGAGGTAGTTTCCAATCAACGGGGCAGCGCGGCGACTCGCACTATCACGTTTCTGCTCATTGTGATCGTGGTTGCCATTGTGGTCATTTGGGGGATTTCCAGCCGCCGCGCAGCCAATGCTCAGCTCTCTCAGGAGACGCATGACCTGGCAATCCCCACGGTCTCCGTGATTCAACCGAAAATGGGCGCTCCTCAACAGGAAATCGTTCTTCCCGGTGACATGCAGCCATTCACCGATGCACCCATCTATGCGCGAACCAACGGCTACTTGAAAAAGTGGTATGCAGATATCGGAGCCGAAGTGAAAGCGGGACAATTGCTGGCCGAAATCGATTCGCCCGAAGTGGATCAGCAATTGCAACAGGCGCGCGCGGACCTGGCCACGTCGCAGGCCAACCTGAGCCTGGCGGAAGTCACGGCCACGCGCTACAAGGATTTACTGAAAACCGATTCGGTGGCGCAACAGGATGTCGACAATGCCACGGGAAATTATGATGCACGCAGGACCGCCGTGGAATCGGCGCAGGCTAACGTGAAACGCCTGCAGGACACGCAAGCCTTCGAGAAAGTGTACGCTCCATTCGACGGCGTGATCACCGCGCGCAATACCGATATCGGCCAGCTGATCGATTCCGGCAGCAGCGGCGGCACTTCGCGCGAACTTTTCCACATTGCGGCCATGAATCCTTTGCGTGTCTACGTCAATGTCCCGCAATTCGATTCCCCGCAAATCCGGGCAGGACTGCACGCGGACCTGGTTCTCAGCGAATTTCCCGGCAAGCGATTCCAGGGCACTGTTGTCCGGAATTCCGGCGCCATTGACAACGCCACCCGGACATTGCTCACTGAAGTCGATGTCGACAATTCCGCCCGGTTGCTGAAGCCGGGAAGCTATGTCGAAGTCCACCTCAAGCTGCCTTCCCCTGTGAATACCTATACACTTCCAGTGAATACTACGATTTTCAAAGCCGCCGGATTGCAGGTGGCGATGGTGAAGGATGGCAAGACCATCCACATCATTCCCGTTACACCGGGTCGTGATTTTGGGACGGAGATCGAAATCGTCGCCGGACTGAAAGGCGATGAATCGGTGGTATTGAATCCGTCCGATTCACTGGCCGAGGGCGCGCAAGTCCGCCTTGCCGAAACACAGGCCCCGGCGCAGAGGAAGCCTTGATGCCAAGTCCGATGGGAGATGGGGCCACATTGCGTAACTTGAGTGTTTTTCGCCCGCCGGTAAGTGCGATTCTGCTTTTGAGCGTTTTATCGATCGGCGGCTGTTCCGTTGGGCCGAAGTACATAAAGCCCACCATGGAAATTCCTCCCGCGTACATGGAAAATGCAAACTGGAAACCTGCGCAGCCGGGCGACCAGGCGCAAAAAGGAAATTGGTGGGAGATTTTTCAGGACCCCCAATTGAATGCGCTGGAAGATAAGCTGACTGTTTCCAATCAATCCCTGCGAGCCGCCGTGGATCGTTTCCAGGAGGCACGCGATGTGTTGAAGCAAACGCGGTCGGCACTATTTCCGCTTGTCACGGCCGGCCTGACTCCGACTCAAAACCGCCAGTCCCAGAACAAGGCCCTCTTCGGCGGAACTTCGCCTATTAATTATTCCGATCTCGCTATCAATGCAGACGTTTCCTATGAAGTGGATGCCTGGGGAAGCGTCCGCCACGCCGTGCAATCCAGCCGCACTCTGGCACAAGCCTCGGCCGCTGATTTGGAAACAATTCGCCTGAGCTTGCATTCCGAGCTGGCGCTGGATTACTTGACACTGCGCGGCCTGGATGCGCAGAAGCAGCTTTTCGACAGCAACGTCGACGCCTTCGATAAAGCTCTGCAGCTAACCGAAGATCGTTTCAAAGGCGGTGTTGCTTCACGCGAAGATGTGGACCTAGCCGCAACGCAGCTCGAGCAAACGCGCGCGCAGGACATTGATATTACTTCGGCGCGAGACCAATTTGAGCACGCCGTCGCCGTCCTCATCGGACAGCCGGCATCTTCGTTCCGCCTGGATCCCGCCCCGCTGCCGGCCGCTCCGCCGGTGCCTCCTCCCGGGCTGCCGTCCGATCTTCTGGAGCGCCGCCCCGATATTGCCGAAGCCGAACGCAGAGTCGCATCCGCCAACGAACAGGTTGGCATTGCGCGAGCGGCGTTCTTCCCAACGATCATGCTGGGTGTTGCAGGTGGATTTGAGAGCAAGAAATTTCCGGATTGGCTGACAGGGCCAAGTGCGCTATGGTCCATCGGCGCGTCAGCAGCGCAGACCGTGTTTGACGCCGGACGCAGGCGCGCAGTATCCGACCAGGCCGTCGCAACCTACGATGAAATGGTTGCGGACTATCAGCAGACCGTGCTTGTCTCCTTCGAACAGGTTGAGGATTCCCTGTCCGATCTGCGCGTGCTCGACCAGGAAGGCCAGACCCAGGACGCAGCCGTCGCGGCCGCCAATCGCGCGCTCGATCAAGCCACTAATCGCTACAAAGGCGGCCTGGACACTTACCTCACCGTGATTACCGCTCAGAACGCCGCGCTGACTAACGAACGAACGGCCGTGAGTCTTCTGACACGCCGCTTGACTTCCACCGTCCTGCTCGTAAAAGCCCTTGGCGGCGGGTGGGATGTTTCCAAACTTCCCGCCGTGGATTAGAATGCCGCCACTGGAGCAGCCGTTTCCGGCAGGCTCTTTGTTCGCAAACAATCGAGGGGCATCTCTATGAAGCGACTTTTTGCGCGAATGTTGCGGCTTACCGCCGGCTCGATAATTTTTTCCACCGCATTTGCAATCGCGGCGGCTGCTGCCGGCTCCTATCATCTAATTAAAAAGATTCCCATCCCGGGCAATGGCGACTGGGATTACGTGGCCGCGGATAGTGACGCGCGGCGCCTGTATGTCTCGCACGGTACTGAGATCGTTGTGCTGGACCTGGACAGCGGAGCCATTGTCGGAAAGATCTCCGGCGGGCCGGACATGCACGGCGCGGCAATCGCCACGGAATTCGGACGCGGCTTCATCAGCGAAAGCAATCCCGGCTCGGTCTTGATTTTCGATTTGAAGACCCTTGCGAAAATCGGCGAAGTGCGAGTGGGAGATGACCCCAACGGAATTATCTATGACCATTTGACCAAGCGAATCTTCACCGCCGATCGCGGCAGCAAACGCGTCACCGCAATCGACGCCAAGACTGGAAAAATCGTGGGCACCATCGAGAACCTGGGCGGGAGAACGGAACATCTGGCCTCGGATGAAGCCGGGCACGTATTCCTGAACATGCAGGATCGCAATACGACTTTGAAGCTCGACGCAAAAGAATTTAAGGTGCTGGAGACCTGGCAAACCGCGCCGTGCCAGGCGCCCAGCAGCATGGATATGGACCGCGCACACTCGCGTATCATCATCGGATGCCGTGGCGCAGGCATGATGCTTGCGGTCGACGCAGCTTCAGGCAAGATCGCAGCCTCGAATCCGATCGGGGGAGGCGTGGACGCCGCGGAATTCGACCCTAAAACAGGACTGGCATATTTTTCCACGGGCGCTGACGGCATGCTGTGGATCTATCGCGAAAAATCTCCGGACCAATTCGACCTTGTAGAAAAAGTGCCAACGCAGGCAGGAGCACGCACCATGGCCGTCGATCGAAAAACAGGAAACGTGTATCTAGCAGTCGCGGATTTTGGGCCGCGCCCAGCTCCTTCACCGGAAAATCCTCGAGGAAGACCCCCGGTCGTTCCCGGGACATTTTCCGTGTTGGTAATCGGGCAGTAGCGCACTCAGGTTTAGGTAGCACAGGCTTCAGCCTGTGGGGGTTAGACATTGCGAGACCTAAACCCCGCAGGCTAAAGCCCGCGCTACTCAAACCAACCCCTCACAAATCAAAATCTGCCTTATGCAAAAATGCGCGCACGCGATCGTACAAAGTTTGCGGGGACGAATCCGCCCCCGTTAGCGGCTGAGGCGCAGTGGGGGGCGCATCCGTAACCGTGTAGAGCTTTCCGTCGCGCAGATAAAGTTTCTCCGCCTCGGCGCGGTTGAAGGGGCGCGCGCCGCGGCGCCCAAACACGGCAAGCTGGTTGCCGCTTTCATCGACGGCGCGGTCGCGGTCGATGCCGCGCGAGACAGCCAGCGCCGGACCGCTGGTGCGATACGTGGCAATTAGTTTCGGTGTGGGCCGCGGGCTGAATCCGTAAGACTCTGACGAATCCGATGGCGAAATCATTTGCAGAATGCGCAAGCCGTTGCGTCCATCGGCCACATAGGCAAACACGCTGGCATCCACCGCGCCAATCTTCACGTCATTCACATCGTTCAATTGCCCACCGGCCGTGAACATTTGATCGAGGCGAGGATGCTCGGGCTGCTCGACATTGACGAGCGCGACTCCGTTTTTTCCGGCGGAAACATATGCGTAAGTACGCGACACGGTGACATTGCGCGCGTCGTCCAGCTTCACAAATGCGCCGGGCACGATGCGCGGATGCGCGAGATCGGTCACGTCCAGCGTCTTCAATCCTTGACGATCGGCGACGAAGGCATAGCGGAATTGCACGGCGACGCCTTGCGGCTCGGCCAGATCGGGCGCGCCGATTTCCGCCGTCACGCGCGGCGCGAGCGGGTTATCGAGATCGACCACCACCAGTCCGCGGTCGCACAAAATATACGCATACGTTCCGGCAATGGTGATGCGCCGCGCACCATTCAGAATTCCGCCAGGATTAAACGTGGCAGCGCGGCCAATGAAATTATTTTCCGGATTTCCGTCCAGCAGCGTGCCCACGCCGGGATTTTTTCCCTTTAGATCCGGATTGCCAACGACGATCAGCCCTTCGTATTTGTCCGTGACGTAGAGAAATCCGTACATCAAATGGATTTTCTGCTCTTCGTTTACAGGATCTTGCGTGCGCAGCGGATCGACGGCCAGCGTCGTGGGAGTGGCCACGGCTGTTGCGTATTTCGTTTTCACATACAGGCGCTGGCCGAGCGGCGAAACCGGCGCGGTGACCATGCGCTCGGAGAAGCCTTTGTTGTCGATGTTGGCGACGTCGAAAACGCGGAAGCCATCCGCGCCCATCGCCGCGTAAGCATATTCACCGCGAAGCTGAATATCGAGAACATTTCCGTCGTGGCGATAGGCGCGTGGTGAGTTCGCGCTTGCGCTCGACATGTTTGCGGAAATCGTCGGGATAGGCCATGCGCTGCAGGTCGCTGCCAATCACGGCTTCGGGCTCATCGTGCTCGGCGGTCACCACGGCCTCGAATCCTTTGTTGCCGGTAGCGACGTAAACGTAGCGTCCCATGAAGTTGAGAAAGTTCGTGCCCTGCAGCAAGCAGCATGGACATCCATGCATTGTTGTCGCGCGCGGCGGAGACGTGGCAATCGGTGCATGTCTTCGTTTCGCGCGCGCGCACCGTGTGCGGCACAAATGTGGAAAACGCCTGGCCGCTGAAGCCTTCCGTGGAAACAGTTTGCTGCGTGTTGTAGAGCCACTCGCGATTTGCGTTCTGCGAACTCACCAGAATCGCGCAGGAAGATCGCGCGGGAGCGATGCGATGTCCGGTGACCGTGCCGTCCACGGCCAGCATGTAGCCATCGTCGCGCAGCACCTGAAAGTTGTAGGAGGTCCAGTTGCGCGTGGTCAGCCCTTCGTTGTGCAGCATGGGGCGCTTATCGTTGGCGGTCATGGAGAGGTGGCAGCCGAAACAGTTCGGCGTCCAGGAAGTGTGGCAGGCATAGCAGGTCATGCTGCTGTTGGCGTGCGCGAGTTGCGATTCGTCTTTGGGCACGTCGCCCCAGGTCACGCCATCGGTGCGCATGGTTTTTGCGAGGCGCGATTTTTCGTTGTAGTGCGGATTGCCCGGCGTGATCGAGTCCAGCGTCTGCACCACTTCCCATTCCAGGTGCTGGTCCATCATGGAGCGCTGAATCGAGTTTGCCGTCGCGCCACTCGAATCGTCGCTCGCGCCACGGCGTGCGCAGTGCGTCCAGGTGCGTGCCGCCGCCGGACGCCGCCGGACCGGAAGTCACCAGCGTCGCCGGCTTGGAAATTGTGCCGTGGCAATCGACGCAGTCGAGCTCGATCGCGGCGCGCGGCTCGCCGTACAGTTTTCCGCTGCCGTGGCTGTCCTGCTCGAGGTGGCAGTCCACGCACTGCATGCCCTTCTGCAAATGAATGTCCGCGAGGTGCGCGGCTTTCTCGAATTTTTTCGGATCATCCGCGGGAACCGCTGTTCCCTTTTCGTCGAGCAGGTGCCCCTGGCGGTCGCGCGCAAACACGGCGCGGAAAAGCCAGCCGTGGCTGTGAAAATCGGCAAATTGTGTGTCTTTCAATTTGGCATTGAATTCCGTGCTTCCCGTTTCCGCCAGGAATTTCACATCGGACCACAGCCCGCGCGCCGCCGCGCCTTCCGGATTGCGCTGCGACACCTGGAATTTTTCTTCCTCGCTGGGATTGCGCTGCTCCTTCGGATACATCGCGTCGCCGTCGGATTCGTTGTCCCACCAGGTGTAGCCGAAATAGGTGGTCACCATGTTCGTGCCCGGATGCACGTGGCAGACCATGCATTGGCTGGACGGAATGGAGCGCGTAAATTCGTGGCGAATGGGATGGCCGGATTCTTCGCGCGGAATCGTCGGATCGTTCGAGGCGCTGAAACCGCGATTGCCAAACGACGCGTACTGCGCGGAATGCTGAGCCGAACGGTCATTCGCATAGACGACGTGGCATGCCGTGCATCCGCTGGCGCGATAGTCGCCCGGCTGATCGTTTGTGCCCGGCAACGAAAGCAGCGGATCGAGCAGGCGCGTTTTCTGCAGGCCGAGAAAAACAGGATCGGTGCGAAGCTGCGTGCCGAAATCCGCGCGTGCTGAGCTTGTCTTCCGGCTTGCCGGCATCGTCGCCGCGGAATGGCTCGCCAACTTCGCCCTTCGGACCGCCGCCGCGCTCGAAGACGCGCAGAACGTTGCCGGGCTGCGAAATTTCCCAGCGTTCCAGCGGAGTGATTTCCGGCAGGATGCCCTTCGTTCGAGTTTCTTCCGCTGACGGCGCAGGAATCGTGCGAACCGTTTGCGGCGTGCCGTCGTGCGAATAGCTTTCGCCGAAGCGCGTGTCTTTGTGCGGATAGCCGCCGTTGTTGTAGAGCGCCGCGCCCCAGAGCATGCCGCCGGTGGTCATCATGCTGGTGGAAACGTTTCGCACTTCCGAGGGATGGCATCCGGTTCTGCCGCACGTTTCCGGCGCAACGCGCAGATCGCCGGGATTGACGAAGCGCACATATTCGGGAGATTCCTTGAGCCACTGCGTGTACATGCGCTCGGCATTCGCCGATCGATCCGCCAGTTTCTGCATCGCGCGGCTGCGGATGCGCCGGTTCGTTTCGCTTGCTGATATTCCGGCGAAGTGGAAGCCAGGCCAGCGGCCACGCGCGCGTCCGCGTTTCCGCCGTGGCAATCGGTGCAGCCCAGGCGCAGCGTGCCGGTCGCATGCATGGTCGGCTGGTCGGTTTGCGTGTGGCAGGAGACGCATCCGGCGCTCTTGCGGTCGGCTTCTTCTTGCGTCTGGCCCATCAGATTCGCTCCGGGCTTTTCATCGGCGGCGCGAAGCGCGGGCGCGGGAATCCGCGCGGCAACTGCCGCGAGGAACAAGGTCATGAACAGGCCGGCGAAAGGAGAAAAGCGCGCGAGCCGTGCATTGGTCTTCCGATTGTTCGACATGCGATTCATTCCATTATCTGCTGGCTGCTAAGCCTCACCCAACTTTTGTCATTCCGAGGCGTGCCTTTCGCCGAGGAATCTCTCTTCGCTTTTCAATCAAAAAAAGGAGAGATTCCTCGGCGAAAGGCACGCCTCGGAATGACAAAATACTGATGTGTTGCGCCCCTTCCCGGCGATTGGATCAATTAATTAAACCGATCCGTTTGGTAACTCACTACCCTTCAAAACTGAAAGCGCACATTCGCAAAAAGCGAAAACTGCGCCTTCCCTGAAAAAATATCGCGAAATCCCTGCCCCGGAAACAAGGCCGCCGCGCCACCCGTAATGGAAATATTTTCGGACAGCGGAGGCCGGTACTGGAAACCAAGGCTGTAGTCCAGTCCAATGGTGTTGTGAATCGGCGATTCAAACAACAAGCAGTTCGATAGGCGCGGTGCGCTCGAAGCGCAAGATAATTCACGTTCAGAAAACTTTTCAGTTTTGGCGTCAGGTCGAAATTCGCGCCTGCATTCACTAGAAAAATTCCCGGGTTCACGAAATTTGCCTGGCCTTCTTCCTTGCTGGTGCGCAGGCTGGGCAGCAGGCTTTCGCCCGGGGTAAGTGAAACTCCCGTGCCGGGGAGATGAAGCTCTTCGCGATCCCAGAAGCTGAACATCCCGCCTGCGAAAGAAGGGTCGTCCACGATGGTGTCGAAGCCCGTCGCGCGGCCGTCGCGCGGATTTCCATCGCCGGATGCGTAGAAGGCGGAGAGCTTGTAGCGCACCCAATCCTTGTCGATGGAAACTTCCGCCGCGGCCATTTGCGCGTTGATGGTCACCGGGCGTCCCGCGATGGGGTTCAAGCTATCGCTGCCCAGCGCTTCGTAAAATGCGTGATTCACGTTGATGCGGCCGAAATGCCCGTTGCCGGTCCAGCCCAGATACGCGGCGCGAATTTCGTGCGGCTGAAAAATTCCGATGGGCGCGGGGCGCACCAGAAAGCCGTTGTCGTCGTAATGCACGCTGGCGTCGTCTTTGTTGTAGTGGATGCTGAACTGGGTCGTGTAGCCCGGCTTGATGAAATCCTGCATGTAGAAATTTGCGATGATCACTTGCTGGTGGCGCGGCTGAAACGTATTCAGCCCGCTGTTGGTATCTTTCTCCAGCAGGTTGAAATAGGCGGCGTTGTATTCCCAGCGGTCCGAGTGAAGATTTCCGAACAGGCGCACGCCGGGCTGTTCGTCGACGAAAATAAATCCGCGAAAATCGCTGGAAAAACTCTGAATTCCTGCGCGCACGGAAAGGAAATCGTAATTGGGACTCAAATCATGAATCTTGTATTCGACAAAGGCTTCCTGAAGGCCGACATGCGCGTCGAGTCGCGTGGTGCCGCTCGCGCACGTCGATGTTCACGATGCCGAGTTCGCGCACGTTCAAATAATTTACGTTCACCGCGGGAGTCACCTGAATGCGCCAATCGACCGGGCGGAACGAAGTATCCCCGTGAAACAAATCGAATGAGAAGCGGAATGTCTGGCTCAGCGCGAACTGTTCGCCCTTGCCGAAAAAGTCGCTACTGCCGGGCTGCGCCGAACTGATATTGCTTGTCGACGGCACGCGTCGTTCGTCGACAGAAGTGTCCGAAGTGGCAGTGATGTTCAGGAAAGTTTGCTGTCCGAAAATCGGCTTATCGCCCTTCAGCCGGTTGCTGTTGAACGGGTCCCACCAGTGGCTCGCGCGCACATAGGGATAGTCTCCGCCGCTCCCGTAGCGATTCCATTCCGGCATGGCCACATTCCAGCGGTCAGGCATCTCCAGAAATACTTCCTGCGACGGCGGTAGAATTTCCGCCGCGACGATGCCCTGTCCCGGCTCAGCGTCCGGCCGGCGGCGCAATTCGCGATAAGGCGTGACAGGCGCCCCGGTGGCAATGACTGCTGCGGCTGGAGGGCCGAGCTCAGGCAGGCGAGGCAGGCGCGAAGCAGGCGCGGCCGTTATGGTAGAAGGTGAAAGCGTCAGTTCAACCGTGACCACGTCGCCCGCGTCGAGCTGCACGCCGTCGCGCGTCAGGCTCTCAAAGCCGTCGCTCTGCACCAGCAATAAATAATTTCCGGGCGCGAGATCGCTCCACCGGAACACGCCGTCCGCGTTCGTTGTGATCGTGCGCGTCATGCCGGTCGCGCGATTGGTAAGCGCGATCAACGCGCCGATCACTCCTCGCGATGCGGCATCCCTTACAATTCCTTGCAATGCCGCTGTCTTAATCGCGGATTGCCTTGGGATTCGCTGCTCGACTTGCATTTGATTCGAGTTGTCTGGAAACGCGGGCGCCTGAAAATCAGCAGATGTCGCCAAGAAACGGCGGCTAGGGATGCGCGCCGACACGAGCACATACGAAGGCCCACGGGCAACGCGCCGCGAACGATTGCGGCCCACAGCGAGTCGCGAACGCGCGCGCTTCGCTGCAACTGTCACATGATGTCGCCGCGCAGATGTGCGCGCGGGATAAATATTTATAGGCATTGCAGACGCAACCTGCGCGAGCGCCACCAAGACGCACAGGCAAAGCCACCGAGTTGGTTCGGATGCACGCTGCATCCTGATGTATTGATTCTCCCACTGGCAAGATGCGTATCGCCGTCCGCTGACTAGCTAACAACAATCTCCCAGCGGCGGCAAGGCGTTTCGGCCCGCCATGCGCCCACTTGAAAACACCCTCGCTGCGGCCCGAAACGCGGCTGGATCGATCTTCGCGGTTCCCAAGAGTGCGCCTCCGACCTTATGCTAGCGGCGCGAGGAAATTCCATGCCATACGAGCACCCCAAACCAGTTCTGGCTTTCGACGTGTACGGCACGCTGATCGACCCATTTCACATGGAGGAGCATTTGCGCGCGGCGTTCGCGGAAAAAGCAAAGGAAGCGTCCGAGCTGTGGCGCGGCAAGCAAATCGAGTACACGTTCCGCCGCGCGCTCATGAAAAAGTATCAGCCTTTTGACGCGTGCACGGCGCAGGCGCTTCGATTCGTCAGCAGGCATTTGGGCATTCCTCTTTCGGAGGAAGTGCAGGCGCAATTGATGGCCAAGTATTTGCAGTTGCCGGCCTATCCGGATGTGACCGGCGCGCTCGAAGAATTCGCCTCGCAAGGTTTCACGATTGCCGCCTGCTCAAACGGAACCGCGAACGCCGTGCGCGCTCTGCTCGACCACGCCGGAGTCCTGCCGCGCTTCAGCAAAATTGTCAGCGTGGACCCTATTCGCACATTCAAGCCGGATCCTGCGGTGTACGAATACCTCGTCGCTGAATTGCACGCTCGAAGAGACATGGTCTGGCTAATTTCCAGCAATCCATTCGATGTGATCGGCGCGAAGGCCTGCGGGCTGCGCACGGCCTGGGTGCAGCGCGATCCAAAAAGGGTGTTCGATCCCTGGGAATTCGAACCCGACGTCGTTGTTCAGGGGCTAGCTGAATTACCGGGAAGGCTGAAGTCCCTCTAGTTCCAATTCTTGGCCGCAATATGTAGAAACATTCAGCGCGGCCTTTAGTAGCACAGGCTTTAGCCTGTGGTGTTTTGCCATATTACGGAAGTCAAAATCCACAGGCTGAAGCCTGTGCTACTTGAACCCGTATCCAAGGAATCTTTCGGCTATGAATCAAGGAGATCAGTCCGGCTTGCGTTCCGATTGAAGATCGATGCCCAGTTGCTGGCATTTCTTGTAGAGGTGGCTGCGTTCCAGGCCCAGGACGCGAGCAGTGTTGGTCATGTGGTGATGATTGCGGCGCAATTCGGCGAGCAGCACTTCGCGCTCGAACGATTCCATGCGCTGTGCGAGCGGCCCGCTGCCGGTTGCGGCTTGTGCTTCGCCGGGTCGCTGTGGGGGCAGAGCGAGATTCATTTCCTCGGCGGTAATGGTTTCCGATACGGAGAGCAGCAAGACTCGCTCGATCACATTGCGCAGCTCGCGCACATTTCCGGGCCATGCATATCGCTGCAAAATCTCGATCGACTCCGGCGAAAAATGTTTCTGGACGCCAACCATTTTGCGCCGCCACCTGCGCCGCGAAATGATTCGGCCAGCACCGGAATTTCCTCCGCCCGTTCGCGCAGCGGCGGCAGAACAATCGGAAACACGTAGACGCGATGAAACAAATCCGCGCGAAACAATCCCTGCCGGACCATTTCCTCGAGATTGCGGTGCGTGGCCACCACCACGCGCGCATCCACCGCAATCGGCTTGTCGCCGCCCACGCGCTCAATTTCTCCCTCTTCCAGCACGCGCAGCAGTTTGGATTGCATGGCCAGCGGCATGTCTCCGATTTCGTCCAGAAAAAGCGTGCCGCCGGCGGCCTGCTCAAATTTTCCGATGTGCCGCGTGGCCGCTCCGGTGAAGGAACCTTTTTCGTGCCCGAAGAGTTCCGATTCGATCAGCTCGGCCGGCACGGCGGCGCAATTGAGCGTCACAAACGGCCCGGCGCGGCGCGCGCTCTTCTGGTGAATCGTTCGCGCGATCAGTTCCTTGCCCGTGCCGGTTTCGCCCTGAATGGCGACGCGCGATTCGCTGGCCGCGACGCGCTCCACCTGCGCCATCAGCCGCTCCATCGCCGGGCCGGACCAGATCATTTCATGCTTGCCAAGCACGGCGCCGCAGATCGCGATTTTCATCTTCGAGGTGGCGCAGGCGCAGGACATTTTCAATGGTCACCAGAAGTTTTTCCGTCGATAGCGGCTTTTCCAGAAAATCCACGGCGCCCAGCCGCGTGGCGCGCACCGCTATTTCCACGCTGGCCTGGCCCGAAATCATCACCACCGGCGTCGTCACTCCGGCGGCCTTCAAATCTTCCAGCAGCGAAATGCCGTCCTTGCCGGGCATCACCACATCCGAAAAAATCAGGTCGAAGCGCTGCGCGCGAATCAGTTCGAGCGCGCGAACGGCGCTGTCGCACACGGTGGCTTCATATCCGGCGAGCCGAAACGCGCGGGAAAGCGAAGCCAGCGTGTTCGGATCGTCGTCGATGAGCAGGAGGTGTGGCTTTGGGAGGTGTCATTGATGTTCATCCGCTACAGGCCGCCGTGAAGATGGGAGGCCTTCCGGCCGTTCTGCTGCGGGCATTTGGCCTTCGGGCGAGAGTCGTCTGTTCCACGGGCAACTCGATGCGAAACGTGGCGCCCGCGCCCGGCGCGGATTCCACTTCAATTTTTCCGCCGTGATCGCTCACCACGGACTGCACAATCGCCAGACCCAGGCCGGTGCCGTGCCGCTTGCTGGTGTAATACGGCGTGAAGAGGCGCGCGCATTCCTCCGGCGTCAGGCCTGCGCCGGTGTCGGTAACTTCGAGGCGCACCGAGCCATTGTGCTGCGAGGTGCGCACGGTCAGCGTGCCGCCCGCGGGCATGGCATCGAGCGAATTGAGAATGAGATTTTCCAGCGCCCGGCGCAGCAGGATCGGATCCGCCTGCGGGCGCGGAAGATTTTCGTCCAGGTAAAGCTCCGGCGTGATCGGCGGACGGCCCACGGAGCAAGTTGCGGCTCAAATAATTTCACGACGCTGCGAACCAGATTCGTTCACGTCCACGCGGCTCGAATTCCGGCGCCGGCATTTTGGCAAAATCGCTGAAGCGGCTGACGATGGTTTTCAGATTTTCGAGTTCCGCGCGCAGCGTCGCAGTGGACTCAAAAAATACCTCGTCGAATTGCTCGGGAGTCTGCTCGCGCGCGCGCTGCAGATTTTCCACGGTCAGTTGCAGCGGAAAAAGCGGATTCTTCAATTCGTGCGCGAGCCTGCGCGCCAGTTCGCGCCAGGCGGCCACGCGCTCGGTCTGCACCAGGCGCTCGCGCTGCTCGGCAAGCTGGCGCGTCATTTCGTTGAACGCCTCGGCAAGCTGGCCGATTTCATCGCGCGAGTGCACCTCCACGCGCGTTTCCCAGTGTCCCGCGGCGACTTCGCGCGCGCCGGCGGCAAGCTCCTCGATCGGGCGCGTCACGCGCGCCGAAATCCACCAGCCCAGAACCAGGCCCAGCAGAATCACGCCGCCGCCGACCAGCAGCGCCAGCGCGCGAATAAAATTGAGCATCTGGATCAAGTCCTGGCGCGAACTGCCCACCAGAAGAACGCCCAGCAAATCGCCGTCGCGCCCGGCAAGCGGAATCGCGTCGAATGTTTCCGAATTGGCGCTGCGATCCGCGCCGGAAGTCGATCGTTCTTTGCAGCTCGCGCCGGTTTTGTTGCACTTCGGTGATCAGCGGCGCGAACAGATCGGCCTGGCTCACCGGGCCGTGCAGATCGGTGAGCTGCAGCCGGCACAAAACCCGGCTCGAGATTTCGGTACAGCAGCGCGCGCATGCCTTCGGGCAGGACCAGCGTGGCCAGAAAATTCTGATCGAGGCGCTGGCCGCCGATCAGAAAGAGGTGCTTTTCTCCCGACGCGAACGGTGCGAACCGCGAGCAGTCCCAAGTCCACGGTGTCGGGCATGTCCACGCGGCGCAGGAAAGCGCCCTTCGAATTCCAGTCCGGCTCCGCGGCGACCCAGTCGTTTTTGTAGCCGAAGCGCGCGGGCCATTCCGAGGAGGAAATCAGCGTGCCGTCATCGGCGACGATGTCGAGAAAATCGAGTTGCTGCGATTGGGCGATGCCGCGCGCGTCGTTGTAATACTGGGAAGCATCGGCCTGCGGGCGGTTCAGGTCCATGGCCATGCGAAGCGTGGCTTCGGCGTCGGCAATTCCCTGCACGCGGTGCGCGATTTCTTCTCCGCGCTGCGCGTATTCCCGGCGAAACTGCGCCACCAGCGCATCGGTGCGCTGGCGGTCAAATTCCTCGAACGCGCGCCGCGTGTACACCGACACGCCCCAGGCCACCAGCGTCACCGCCGCGACGATCGTCAGCAGTAAAAAAGGCCAGCAGCTTGGTGCGGAAACTCATTGCGATTTTCCTCCGGCTGCCGGCGGCGGCTCCAGCCAGACATCCTCCAGGCGCCAGCCGCCCCAGCGCGGCGGCATCCAGTCGCGCACCTGCGGACTCAGGCCATAACTTTCGGAAACGTGCACGAGAGGAATCACGCGAAACGCGTCAATCGGCGCGCGCTCGGCGGCGTAAATTTGCTCAGGAGTTTCCAGCGCCGTTGCCGATTCGCCAAACGAATTCAATATTCGCGAGAGCGCCACTGCCGGATCCGGTGAGGTAATGCGATGGCGCACCAGCCGCAGATCCGCTGCAGCGATGTTTGTCCTTGCCATCCGCGATTTGTCCCGACATTTGCACCACGATTCCCACTTCCCGCAAATTGACGGCCACACGCTCCGCAACTGCGCGCGCCTCGGCATCGCTCGAATCATAGATCAGCACAAGCGGCGCTGAGACGAGAAACTTCGCGCCCGGTTGCAGCCAGCAAGTTCCTTTGCGCGCGGCAAGATCGGTCGAAGCGGGAAACAAATGCGCGTATCCCGAAATCCAGTTCGGCAGCAAGCCACCCGCCGACGATTCCCTGGCTGTTGCAGGATCACATCCGCGATGGAAGTGCGATCGATGGCCAGCGAGATCGCTTGCCGCACGCGCGCATCCTGAACGGCAGGTCGAGACGCATCGAATACCAGCGCAAATAATTCCACAGGATCGCTGGAAACCGTGCGCACGCCTCGCTGCGCCGCGCGACGCGACTTGAGATGCGGGCAATTCCACGACATCGGCCTGGCCAAATGCGATTGCGTTGGCCTGCTGCTCGAGGATCCACGCCCATCGTGAGTTCAATCTTGTCGACAAACGGCCGCCCCGCCCAGCAGGATTCGTTCGCGTCCAACAACGATTTCGATCGCTGCCGTCGGATGCCCAAACGTAACTTGAAACGGTCCCGTCCCGGCAAGCGAACCGTTCTCCGCCAGTGTAAAAAATGAAATAGCGGCCCGCAGCAAGTTGCACAGGAAGATCCGGCAAGGAATGATCCGCCAGAATGATCACGGAATCGGAAGTTGCGCTCACGTCGAAGGAGTTGCCCAGCAATTGCTGAAGCGCCAGCGCGGCGATTGCCGGCGTGAGCGGCGACCCATCGCTGAATTTCACGCCCTCGCGCAAACGAAATTGCCAGCGCTTGGATTGCGCGTCGTGCTGCCAGGAAATCGCGAGCGCGGGCTGAAGCGTTCCGTGGTCGTCGAACCGGACGAGGCGATCGAAAACGAGCGAATCGACGCGCTCGGCTGCGGCAGCTTGCGCGGAATCCGACGGCCATTGGCGCGGATCAATGGCGGCAATGCGTTCGCTCATCTGGACGCGCAAGGTGCCGCCGATTCGCGGGCGCGTCGACGCCGTGACTCTCGGCAGCGGTGCGCAATCGCACTAACACGCGATGAGCACGCAGTGCCGGACGCAGACTATTGCGCGCACGAAATGGACAAGCGATACGCTTCATAATTTCCAGTCGCAAGATTTCGCACAACGGCGCTGGGGCGTCTGCGGCACGGTATGCAGCGCCGTGATCGGCCCGGGAAATTCCAATTCGGCGCTGATCGCGGCGGCCGTCCCCGACTTCGATTTCGAATACTTGCAATGAATCCGTTTGCGTGTAGTCGCGTCGCGCCCGTGGCAAGAAACTGGCTCGCGCCCCCGCACACGCAGCCCCCATTGAGATTTCCGTGCCTTTGCCCGGCTGCGGAGTCGCTTCTGGCGAGACGTCAATCATCACCGGGAAGCGGCTGGCAAGCGGCTCTCCAGTCGATCCCTCGGCAGGCAAGCACCCTCGCAGCTCGCGCGTTTCCAAGTCATACGTGCAAACCCGTGGCGAGAGATAGAAGCCAATCTCACTGCCACTTGTTCCGAAGGCAAGAATTCCCCACGGATCGCGGCTGACAGCTTTGAGTAGATGCAATTTCGATGGCATTCACGGAACCGGTTTGTTTATCTTGAATCCGCAAACCGTCCGGCAGTAACAGGACTAGCCATGACTTCCCCGCGCCGTCTGAAATTTCCGCCGCGTCCAGAATGCGCTCAGGCCCTTCCCAGAATTTCTCACGCGCATCGTTACCGGCATCGCGCCGGAAAACGCGCGATTCTCCAAGGGGCGTTCGAGGGCAACCATGACCACCTGCGAGGCATCGCCCTGTGAATTTCGCCAGTCCAGACAAAGCTTTGCAAGTTCTCCGAGAGAGTGACCAGCACGACAGTCGCCGCGTCCGCTGGCCGACAATCGGACGCCACGATCCTGCAATTCGGCCTTGAGCGCCTGCTCGACTCGCGCGACCTCCGCCGGCTGCAAGGGCGAGAGATTTCGTAATTTCGCAGGAAATATTCTGCCGTGCCGGCAATGCGGCTGCGATCTTCCGCGCGAGTTCCTTCGCCGAATCTTCCAGAGTTCGCGGAACGCGCCGCAGCCGGGAAGTCCAATCAAGACGAAACAGAGACGAGAATCGCTGCGGCAGGAAAGTGTGGATCGATCAGGGCACATCATCGTGGTTTGCTGCGCATGGCCTCGCGAGACACATTGGAGAACTTCGCGCAGCGGCCATGACTGCAGAAAATCATAGCACAGCCGCTCTGGAAGCGCCGTGGAGCCCCGCCGCGGATTTGCGTAATGCGTATCGATCGCCAAGCGATTCCTCTTCTCCCTGCTCAAGAGTCAACAATGCCGTCAGCGCTGAAGCCCGCGCTAGCTGAAGTGCCAAGACGCGAAACGCACGACGCCCCGATTTTTCCGGGACGCGGTTCGCGCATTGGCCACCGGCCGGGTGGCGCTCGCGTCGGAAGATCCTTCGCAGGGGCGGCGGTCCCTGTCCCGGTTTCCGGCGAGCGGCCCGCAAGGGTTTTGGCCGGTGGAACTCAATCTCAGTGTGGCTCAGTTGACCTTCATTTCGACCTGCGCCTGCTTGCGCGCGGGCGCGGGACCATCCTGATTCGGTGTCATCCGCGTTGTTCGACGCGATCCCGCCGGAGAACGCGGAGCGCAGCACGTCGGAGGCGAAGAAATTGTCGCCCGTCCGTCGGCACCATGATGATTTGCAGTTTGTCCGAGAGCCGCTCGGCGATGATTTTCTGAATCAGCATGGGATTCTGCTTGAGCACGGCCGCTTCTCCCTGCAATCGCTCGGCGTCGGCCGACGCGGTGAGGCGAATCGTGTCGGCGTTGGCCGCGGCGGTCAGGCGAGTCGTATTCGGCGATCGCGCGGCGGCCAGCAGACGCCGGCGCTCGACTTCGGCTTTGCTGTCGGTCACTTTGGATTGCGCAGCAGCCTCGGCATTTTCCACGGTGGCTTCCTTGCGCGCCTGCGCTTCCAGGCGCGATTGCTCGATCTGCTTCTGCTTGAGCGGCAGCGTGTATTGCATGGCGTCGGATTCGGCCTTGGCGCCGATCACGCGCGATGCGGCGTCCGCTTCGGAGCGCTTCACTTGCTGCGCCTTCGCGGCTTCCGCCTGCAGTTCGGCGATCTTCACCTGCTTCTCGTGGATCGCCGTCTCGAATTCCATGCGTTCGCTTTCCTGCTCCTTCAGCAGAATCCCTTCGAGTCCCTTGGCATATTCGGCGGGCAGGTGAACGTCGCGCAGCAGCACTTCTTTCAC
The DNA here is from genome assembly GCA_963825365.1 of uncultured Acidobacteriota bacterium. Taxonomy (GTDB): domain Bacteria; phylum Acidobacteriota; class Terriglobia; order Acidiferrales; family UBA7541; genus Palsa-360. The sequence goes on from CAWGSV010000007.1 coordinate 147,579, forward strand.
GACGATGCCGTCCGAGCCCAGCCGGTCGGTGATGGTCTTGGTGGATTTGGCGCGAAATTCCTCGCGCTTCGAGCGAATACACTTCGCGCACGACATAATTCGGCGCCAGATCGCGAAATGCCGTGGACACAACAGGCGCGACGATTTCCGAATCCACCGGCTGGGCCAGATTTGCGTGGATGTACGCCAGCCGCTGCGGATCGAGCCGGTAGCGCACGGAAACGGCAAGCCCGATGCGTCAGGCCTTCGCGCGTTTGCACGGTCAGGACTTCGTTCTTGCTGGCGGTTTCCGGCAGCGGCCATTGGTCGTGAACAGATGATCGCGCAAGTCATACACGGCCACGCGCTGCACGAACGGCACGCACCAGGTGCACGCCGGGATACAGCGTTCCCTGCTGCACGCCGGAAATCTGGCTGATTCGCACTCCGCCCGATCCCTCCGGCACCGATGGCGATGCTCAGCGCCAGCAGCAGCGGCGCCCACGCCCATCCGAATAGCTTCGCGGCGAGCGTGCCAGCCGGATACGGGACGGCTGCGCCCCCGCCTTTTCGGCCGCCCCAGGCTCCCCCGAGCCCATCAGCTTCTGGAACTGCATCGCCAGATACACGTCGTACCCAACCACACCCGCTGCCGTGCCGAACATCGCGACGCCCGCGGCCATCAACAACCACTTCAGTGCGAACATGACTTGCTCCTTTCGCTCCCTCGAGTCTTGATTCCCGCTCGTCGAGGGGATACTTTTAGTGGCTTATGTAGCGCCCGCCTTCAGGCGGGCACTTTGGAATCGGCAGATGCCCGCCTGAAGGCGGCGCTACATAGACCAATGCTTCTTTACTGCCGATTCGCTACAAGCCGACTGGCGGGGCAAGGCGTCTCGTGACCGGACGCGTCGTGGCCGGCATCAGCCGGAACAGGCCGCGCAGCGCAATCCAGGTCATCCACAGCGCCAGCAGGAACGACAGCAGCGCTCCTTCGACCAGCCATTGCCCCGCTCATGAAGGTGTCCATTGCAGTCTCCTCACTTTCCTCGCGGAGAAGAAATGGCACGAGACGCTAGCCATGTCGGCAGCATTGAAAAGTAAGGGTTTGCGTTGCCGAGTGCTTGGGCAAGGCGTGGCCCGCGGAACACGCTGTGTAAAGTTCCACGCGCGCGCCTCTGGTGGCGCCGGCATCTTGCCGGCGATCTTGCGTTCGCTGGCAGCATCGAAAAACCGCCGGCGGGACGCCGGCGCACGAGTACTCGCTGCCTAACAGAGCGCTGGGAAGTTGCGCATTTGCAAAGGTTGGGCTATACTGAAGAATGAGGAAGGCCGCCGCGATGCGTAAGGAAGGAATCCAGATCGGCAGAATCTACGGGATACCGATCTTCCTGCACACCAGTTGGTTCATCATTTTTGGCCTGATCGCCTTCTCGTTTGTTTCCGAGTTTGACGCTCTTCAACTCAATCTTCCCACCTCCCGGCTGTGGGGTCTGGGACTGATGACCAGCCTGCTGTTCTTCGGTTCGCTGGTGTTTCACGAAATGGCGCACAGCGTCATCGCCAAGCACTACAAGATTCCCGTTGTTTCGATCACTCTGTTTGTGTTCGGCGGCGTGTCCCGCATCGGCCGCGAACCCGCGCGCGCGCTGGAAGAATTCAACATCGCCGTGGCCGGACCGCTTTCCAGTTTGCTTCTTGCAGGAGGTTTCTGGCTCATTAGCTCACGAAGCAGGCTCGAACGCGATCTTGAGCACACTTGCCGGATCGCTTGCCTGGATCAATTTCAGCCTGGCGCTTTTCAATCTGATTCCCGGGTTTCCCGCTCGACGGCGGGCACATTTTCCGGGCCATCGTCTGGGGATTCAACAAGGATTATTCGCGCGCGACACGAATTGCGGCGCGGTCTGGCCAAGTGGTTGCGTACGGAATGATCGCGCTGGGCGCGGTGACGGCGCATGACCGACCACCCGAGGCGCTCGGCGGCCCGGTCGGCGGATTGTGGCTGGCGTTCATCGGCTGGTTCATTCTGATCTGCCGCGCGCCAGAGCCAGGCGCAGGTCGATGCACGCGGCGCGCTGGAAGGTCTGCGCGTGGCCGACATCATGACCGCCGGAGTTGCACACGATGGGGCGCGAGATTTCACTGGAAGATTACGCCCGCGAAATGGTGCGCACCGGGCGCCGCGCGCATCTGGTGGTTGCGCAGCGATCAACTCGTCGGACTCGATGACGGCCGAGGCGCTGAACTCCGTTCCGCAAGCAGGATTGGGACGTGACTTCGGTGCAGGCCGTGATGCTTCCCAAGGACAAGCTGCACTGGGCCGCGCCGGAGGAACCCGCGCTTTCCCTGCTCGATCGCATGCGCACGATCGGCATGCAGCAGATGCCCGTGATCGCCGGCGGAAACGTCGTCGGCATCGTCACGCGCGATTCCATCCTGCGCGTCTTGCAGTCTCGCCATGAAATTGGCTCCTTCGCCGGAAGGTAGTCAAACTGTGCATCGCGGTTTTAGTAGCACAGGCTTCAGCCTGTGGCATTTTGCTCAGGCAAACTCAAAATCACACAGGCTGAAGCCTGTGCCTGCAAGGCGATTCGGCTTGCGCTACTTCAGCGCAACAGCGAATTCACTTTGCGCATCTGACGCGCAAAATCGGCAGGATTGTAGTTGGAAGGATTTTCGAGCTGTTGGAACAGACCATTAATCGCCGTGCGAACGTCGGCGGCGTTGGCCACTTTCTCCGTGCGGGTATAGGCGATGAACAAGCGAATCGAGCGCCATGGCGGCCTGCTCGGCGGCGCGCTCACCTTGATTCGAAATTTCATCCGCGTCATTCGAAATGCGTTGCAGCAGGCGCAGCGTCATCGCCGCGTCGTAGGGCTGCGCTTCGATCCGCGCGGCGAGTTGATTCGAAAGCGTTGCGGCGCTGCGGACGCTGCCGCAACCGCATCGCGGTCGGGATTCAGTTGGCTGAGCGACTTCGCCATCTGCGCGACCTGATCGTCGAGGCGCGTGGCCGCGTCGTTGTCCACCTGATGCGCGAGTTCGCGAAAGACGGCGTAGCGCGAGCCGTTCCACGGCGGATCGCCGGGACGGCGGCCAGCGTAGCCGCGCTCCTGCCGCCAGCTTTGCTCGGGCGCCGTCAGCGAATGATGGCACGCGAAACATTGCAGCTCGGAATATTCCGGCCAATTCTTGCCCTTGGCGCGCCACGCAATCGCGCTCCATCGACGCGCGAAGCTGCACGGCCTGCCCGGTACCCCACTCGCGCACTCCGGACCAGGCGTCATTTTCCGCGGGCACGCCGGGAGCGCTTTCGCGCGGCGTCTTCCAGTGGCGCGGCATCACGGCAGAGAAGGAATCGAGTTCGAAATACAGGTCAGGATGCCCGGCGGCGATCATTTCGTGATCGACGAATTTTTCCTGCGTGCCGAGATGGCAGGTCAGGCACTTCTCGGTGCGCCGCGACCAGGTTGCGCGTGTCGTACATTCCGGCGGCCACCGACTGCTCGTGCGTCCAATTGCGCGTGGTGTGCGGGCCAAGCCACGCCGACGCCGGCCCGTGGCAGCTCTCGCAGGTGACGCCTTCGCTCAGTTCAAAAGTTTTGGCGCGCGCTTCGGCCGGCACGTCCAGCGCGTGGCAGGCCAGACATTTCGCCGCTTGCTCGGATTTGCCAAGGCCCAGAATTCGCGCCATGCGCTCGCCCAATCGGCCCGGTCAGCGCGTCATAGGCTTTCGCGTGCTTATCCTTGACCACCCAGATGCTGTATTCGTTCTGAAAAATGCGGCTATCGGCGCGAGGCTTCACGCTGCCGTGGCAACTGGTGGAGCTGCAGGAGCCTGGCCCGGTATATTTGCTGGCGTCCGCGGGAGGCCTCGCGGGAGGATTCGCGGCGCGCGCCGGATTCATGGAGGCGACAAAAATCGCGCCGAGCCAAACTGCGGCGCAGCGCAGCGTGCAACGCCTGGCCTCAGGCCCGATTCTCATTCTGTTCGACTCGGATGCAGCCCGCCTTTTTCGCGCGGCAGTGCAGCCGGCTCGCGCCAGAATTTTTATACTGCCCGTTAGAATTGAAGTCAATCAATCGAAAATAGCCAATTTCCAAAGTCAGCGAGTAGATTCTTGCACAGCTGTTCCGGAACGGTTTTTCCTTGACTCAATTGAGATATTTATTGTATATACATTAATTGTGTTCAGGTGGGATACCCGAAAAGCGGCGGGGAACCTCGAAAAACATGGCGTCTCTTTCGAGGAGGCGGCCACCGTGTTCGGCGATCCCGAGGCGCTTGAGTGGGAAGACCTGGAGCACTCCCATCACGAGAACCGATTCAAGAGGATGGGAATTTCCTTGGGAGGACGCGTCATTATCTTGGTCTATTCCTATCGGAGAACAAAAGATGGCAAAGAAACGATTCGGATCATCACCGCGCGCCGCGCAAGTCCGAAAGAACGCGAAGCCTACGCAAAATGACCGGATCGACTTTTCGGACCTTCCGGAATCGACGGATGAAGCGTTAAACCGTGCTCGCCGCGTTGGCCGTCCAAAAACCGGAAACGCGAAGCAGCTTATCGCGATCCGTATTTCTCCGCGCCTCCTCTCGCAACTCCGGCGCTTGCCTAAAGCGCGACAAGCCCTACCAGACGCTGATCCACGAACTCTTGGAAAAGGCCGCTCGCAATTCCAAGGTGGCGTGAGCACGTACTCGAATTGAGTGCTCAAAACTTTTCGATCTGACCCACCCAGATATTACATTCACCAAATACAGGTATGGAAAACTGCGCCTTCGCGATGATGGACTCGCACGCCGGGGTCTGTTATATGAATTTTGGCGTGGGAGGCCAACTATTCGCGTGGTTCGCCTTCCTCCGGGAGCAACGGCTTGCTTTTTGAAGAATTGAAGGACATGCAACGGCAGCCGGACGGGACGCCCGTGGCGGCCGAGGATCTTCTGCGGCTGCCCGTCTTCAAGGATATTTCTCCGCAATTTCTCAAGAAAAATGCCAACGCCACGGTGTGGCGACATTTCAAGCGCGGCGACATCGTGTGCCGCGAAGGCGAATTTGGTTCCACCGCGTTTTATATTCTGGAAGGCAAGGCCAGCGTGGCGCTGGCTTCTCCCATCGCGCACGTGAAGGCGCAAGGCCGCCCGGAAGGTTTTCTTGCGCGGCTGACCAGCAAGCTCACCAGCCGCCTCGCCGCGCGGCAGGATGATCGCCGCGAAGACGAGGCGGACCGGCGCTCCATTCCGATCGACGCCCCGGTCGATCTGGCTTACGACCATCCCGTGGCGGAGCTCGCGGCGGGCGAACTGTTCGGCGAAATGACCTGCATGAATTATTATCCGCGCTCCGCAACGGTGCGCGCGGAGACCGATTGCACCATGCTGGAGATGCTGCGCAACGTCCTCGACGTGCTGCAAAAAAGCAAAGTGTTTCGCGCGCAGCTTGACGAAACCTACCGGCGGCGCGCGCTCGATTCCCACTTGCGCGATGTGACCATCTTCCGCGGCCTGCAACAGGATTTCATCGACCATCTTCGCGACCGCGTGGAACTCATGCGCTTCGCTCCCGGCCAGGTCGATCTGCAAGCAGGGAGATCCCGCGGATAGTTTTTATCTTGTGCGGCTGGGCTTCGTGAAAGTTTCGGAAAATTATCCCGGCGGCGAACTGGTGCTGGCCTATTTGTCGCGCGGAGATTATTTCGGCGAGATCGGCTTGCTCGGCGGAGGAACTCGCACGGCGGATTGCTCGGCGCTGGACCACGTGGAAGTGGTACGCATCTCCGCGGAAGATTTCCGCGCCATGGTCGAAAAATATCCAGAGGTGCGCGCCGGCCTGCAACGCTCTGCCCGCGAACGCCAGGAGGCCAATCAGGAACGCCTGCGCATGGTGCGCAGCGTGCCGCTGGAAAATTTTCTTGCGCAGGGATTGATGGAGGCGCAGAGCCTGTTGGTCCTTGACCTCTCGAAGTGCACGCGCTGCGACGCTTGCGTGACGGCTTGCGCCGATTCGCATGACGGCGTGACGCGACTGGTGCGCGAAGGCCTGCGCTTTGAAAATTTCCTTGTGGCCACGTCCTGCCGACAGTGCCGCGATCCGCTGTGCATGGTGGGCTGCCCTGTGGGAGCGATCCGACGGCGCAATTCTCTGGAAGTGATCATCGAGGATTGGTGCATCGGCTGCGGCCTGTGCGCGAAAAATTGCCCCTACGGAAATATCAACATGCATTCCTTCGCGGCGCAAGCCGCAGCCCAGGAAGGTCAACCGAAGTTAACCACGAGCATGGGAACAAAAGAAAGCCGCTGTGCAGAAAAAGGCCACCACCTGCGACCTTTGCACCGACCATGCCGAGCCCAGTTGCGTCTACGCCTGCCCGCACGATGCCGCGCATCGCGTCGAGCCGCGCGATTTCTTCGCCGGGACGCTCGGACAGCGCGTGGGAAAAACGGGGAAGGCACGAACATGATTCGCGAGGCTGGCCTGAATGTCACTTGGCGGATGCAGTTGATGATTGGATTTCGTCCACATGTGAACGTAGGAGTGGGTCTCGTGGCGCCGGCGTCCCGCCGGCGGTTTTCCGCTACGACACCCTTACGAACCCGCCGGCGGGACGCCGGCGCCACCAATGCATTGGGGAATGATTCGTGCGTATTGATCGCACACACCAGGGCTGGCTGGTCGCCTCGCTCGCCATTTTTGGCGTGTCGCTGTTGCTCTACGCCTTTTATCGCGTCCCGGCGGCGGCGGGATCGATGGGCGGCACGGCATTGGGGCTGGCATTTGGCAGCGTAGGATTCGCATTCATGATTTTTGCGGCCCTGCTTGGCGCGCGAAAGCGAGTGCCCGTCTACCGTTTTGGCCGCGCGCAAACCTGGATGCGCGGACATTTATGGCTCGGCTTGCTCAGCCTGCCTCTTATTTTATTTCACTCCGGATTCCGCTACGGCCATGGCTTGACGGCATGGCTCATGACTCTGCTGATCGTGGTGGTGGCCAGCGGCCTTTTTGGAGCCGCGCTGCAGCACTACATGCCGCGCGTGATGACGCGCGAAGTGACCATGGAAACCATTTACGAGGAAATCGGGCACGTGCGCGCGCAACTGCTGGAAGAGGCGAAGGAATTGATGCAGCAAGCCACCGGCGGCGAAAAAAAAGTGTTGGCCGAAGGTAGCGAACTGGATTCTCCGGGGCTAGCCGTCGCTGTTTCGGACGAAACCGCGCCGCTACGCAATTTTTACGAGCAGGAACTCAAGCCGTTTCTGGAAAAGCCCGCCGCCCGCGGGAGCGCATTGGGCGACGCAGCTCAGGCGCGCAGCGCATTCACGCAATTGCGAACGCTGGTGCCGGCTTCGCTGCACACAACCATCGAAGACCTGGAAGGAATTTGCGAAGAGGAACGCCAGCTCACTTTGCAAAGCCACTTGCACGTGTGGCTGCATGGCTGGCTGCTGCTGCACATTCCACTTTCGCTGGCGTTAATTTTGCTTGGCGCGATGCACGCCGTGATGGCGCTCAGATATTAGGACGGGACGCTTTTGCCGAGAACACGCACAACCAAGAAGCTCGCGCAACGCATCGACCTCGACTATTTCAAGAGGCCCAGCCCGCTGCGCCGCTGGCGATTTTTGCTTTCCGTTGCCGCACCCGTGCTGGCTGTCGTGTGCATCGCATGGTTTGCAATTCGCAGCGACCGCCGCGTGTACTCCGCCGGAAATTTGTCCTCCGCGCACGCCGTGCTCACCAAACAATGCTCCGCCTGCCATGTGTCCACGCATGGGTTTTTACACCGCAAAAGTAATCGATCAAAAATGCATCGCTTGCCATGACGGCCCGGTGCATCACGCCACGCAGGCGTTCACGCCCACTTGCGCTTCATGCCACGCCGATCATCGCGGAGCGATTCGCCTGGCGGCCACGAGCGACGCCAATTGCACGCAGTGCCATGCCAACCTGGAAACGCGCGGAAGCTCCGCCGTTTTTGCAAAAAACATCGACAGCTTTGAAAGCAATCATCCCGAATTTGCCGCGCTGCGGCCGGATCGCCGCGACCCGGGAACTATTCAGCTCAATCACTATGTCCACTTGCAGCCAAATCTACTGGGACCGAATGGCAGCCGCGTGCAAATGGTTTGCACCGATTGCCACCGCTCGGCCGCCGATGGCGGCGGCCCGTGGCCATATGGAGATTCAAAAAGCCAGGCGAGCGCCGCGAAAGCTTTGCCCGCGAATGGCCGCAAAACCAATCGAGCGCGGCCGCGTTTTCGCGAGCTTACATGGCGCCAGCAACGTACGCGCAGACCTGCGCTGCCTGCCATTCGCTGCAATTTGACAAGCGTCTCGCCGATGCCGTGCCACACGACAAGCCGGAAGTGGTTCACTCATTCGTCGTCGCGAAATTGCAGGCCTACATTGCGGCGCATCCCGCGGATTTGCGCGTGCCGCGCGATCCGACGCGCGACTTGCCGGAAAAAGCAATTCCCGCCGACTATCGTTTGCTCACGCCGCCGCAATGGGTCGCGGAACGCACTGCCGAGGACGAGCAACTTCTGTGGCGCAAGACCTGCAAGCAATGCCACACGCTCACGACGGGCGAGGGCGCGCCGCTGCCCAAGATCGCGTCGTCAAATATCACGGCGCGCTATATGCCGCACGCCAAGTTCGATCACTCGCAGCACGGCCTCGTCGATTGCGCAAGCTGCCATGCCGCCGCAACCACCAGCCAGCAAAGTTCCGACGTGCTTTTGCCGGGCATCGCGACGTGCCGCTCGTGCCACCATGCCGGCCCCGAAGCGGCCGAATCGCGCTGCTTCGAATGCCACACCTACCACGATCCCGCGCAGCGCAAACCCGCGCACAGCAATTTTTCCGTGGTGCAGTTACAAAACAGCCCGCGCTAGGAATGGCGTTTGGTAGCGCAGGCTTCAGCCTGTGGGGGTTAATTCTTGCAAGGACCCAACCCCCACAGGCTGAAGCCTGTGCTACCTAACCCACAGCGCAGAACTGTGCGTAGGAATGTGAATCAGTTCGTGGGATTCGAAGGAAATTTCAAATAAGGCAAGCGCACGCCTTGCAACACAATCTGGTCGGCGCGAATTGCCGTTGGCGCTTCGAAACCGGCCGATCCGCCAGACGCCACGTAATCGTCCTGATCGACTCCGTCGCCACTGATGCCCAGCCCGCCCACCAGCACTCCGTTGCGATAAAGTGGCACGGACCCCGGAAAAAAAACCACGCCGCTTTGATTTGGCCCGGCAGTCTGAAATCCCTGCGTGCAGGGATTGGCCACATCTTGCACATAAAGATTAAAAAACGGGCCGGGAGAACCGCCATCAATTCCCGGCGGAAAAAATGGCTGCGCCCCGTAGCCAATCGTTCGGTTGGTGACAGCCGTTCCTATGGGAACACCGGTGAGGTCCGCGGCGGAACGCGCGGCGCTGCTGAAGTAAACCATGTTGCGGGCTTTGCTGGCCGCCACGTCCACGCTGAACACCGTGCTGTCCGCCATTCGGTACATGCCAATGATTGTGCCGTCGAGATCGGCGACGGCAATGGCCATGCGCGTGGAAGATCCGATGGGCAGGCGAATCACGGCGCGTGTCAAGTTGGCCGTAGCTATCGCGTTGTCGATGATTTGCGTGACGTCGGACGCGGCGAGGCCGCCGAGCGGTCCTGCTACCGGCGCAACCAGCATGCCCTCGGGTGGCGTGCCGGCACTCGCTGACGGGCCCACAACAAAACTCCCAGTAAAAGTTCCCGCGGAAATTCCCGCCGGCGCAGTTGTCTGATTCACGAACGGCAGTGCAACTCCGCCGATGAACACAACACCGGGCGCGGCGGGCGAAGGGCCAAATCCGTTTGAGGTTGCCGCTGCGTAAGCTGCGTACTCCGCGACGCCCGGCGAAACGCCCGCTACGCCAATCCCTCCCACCAGGCTGCCGTTGCGAAACAGCGGCACGCCGCCGGGATTCACCGCCGTCGAATCGCTGTCATTTACATCCACTTTGCCTGTGGCGACGCCCAGGCCTGTGGCCGCTCCGCCGATCGAGCGCGCCGGCGGCAGCGATTGCCCGGCAATATAATTTGTGGAAAGAGTGCATCCGCGATTGCTGTTTTCGATTCCGTAGAGCGGCGCGTTTGGAGTGTCCACAATTCCGGGCGGGAAATGAATTCCGCTGATGAAGCGCACGGTGCGCGAGGAAAGCGGCGCCTGGTCGTTGCTGAAAAATGCAGCGGTGCGCGCCAGCGACACAGCGAGTTCGTTGCTGTCCACTTGCACGCCGAAATTTCCCACTGCCAGCGACGGCGCGGATGGTTTCCGGTAGACGCCCAGAATGTTGCCTGAGCGGTCCACCACGGCAATCACCATCGTGTTGGGATTCGCGGCCTGCGCGGCTGCCTGCGTAAGCGCGTTGACGTCGCCAACCGTAAGGCTTTGCACGGAGGCTGGCGGAGGCGAGGAAGTCAAAGGGCCGACAAGCCCTCCGCATCCTGCAACGGTCGCAACCAGCGCCACTGAAATGCCAAGAAATATATTCCGCAAAATTTGTGATTTTCTAATTTCGTCGATGAGCAGGCCCATGAAAGGTCCCTGCTTTGTTATCACATCGCAGCGCCGCGCTCAATGCAAGCAACCACATTGTGCGAGAACTGCAATTGAAGCGGGTTCAGTAGCACAGGCTTCAGCCTGTGGGTTCTAATTTTGCTCAAGCGAAAAGCCACAGGCTGAAGCCCGTGCTACCTAACTCAGCGGACGTCCACCATCGACAGGAATAATCCCGCCAGTAGTAAAGGTAAGGTGTTTGACCACGGCCACGATGGCGGAGGCAACTTCCTCCGGCGCGGCGAGCCGCTTCAGCGGCGTGCGTCCCACCTGTTCCTTGAGCCAAACCGGATCCATCGACAAAATGAAATCGTTGTTGACCACGCCCGGCGCGACAGACACCACGCGAATTTTTGGCGCAAGCGCGCGCGCCAGAGATTTCGTCATGTTATCGACGGCAGCCTTGGACGCGCAATACATCACGTTGCTTCCCATGGCAGTCAGCGCGGCGATGGAGGAAATGTTGACGATCACCGCGCCGCCCGGATTCTTGCTCTTTTCCAGCAAGGGGCGCAACGCGCGCACCGTCGCAAACGGCCCGCGCACGTTGGTGGAAAGAATGTTATCGATCAGCGCGTCGTCGAGGCCGACCAAATCTGCATGCGGCACAAAGCGCGTCACGCCCGCGCAATTTACCAGCACGTCGCAGAAGCCGTAGCGCTTTTCAATATCCGCGGCAAACTTGCCCAGCGCCGCGCTATCCGTCATAGGTGCAGCCAGCGCCACGTGCCCGCCCCCTGGCAGGCTCGCGGCCAGCGCTTTGGCCTTTTCGGCGGAACGGTTGTAGCCAATCGCCACGCGAAAACCTTCGCGCGCCAGCGCGCCGCAAATAATGGTGCCCAGACTCCCCGCGCCGCCCGTTACGACGGCGACGCCGCGCTCACTCGGTTTTCATTCTTGGATCGCAACTTTTTTGCGCGACGATTTCATCTGCCAACCCTGCTCTCTGGAAAAATTTGGGAATTAAAAACCCCGCGGCCACTTCTCTCCGCCCAAGCAGAAGCCGATTTTAGTAGCACAGGCTTCAGCCTGTGGCCTTTAATCCTTGCAATCGCCTAACCCCCACAGGCTGAAGCCTGTCCTACTTTTCAGGCCACCACAGCTTTTTTCCCGTATCGCCGCACGCGCAAATCGGCCTGCTCCTTGTGCGCAGAAAAACCTTCCAGTGCGCACAGGCGCGAACAATACTCGCCCACGAGGGCCGATGCCTCATCGGTCAGCACGCGCTGATAGGTGCAAGTCTTGATAAATTTGCCCACCCACAATCCGCCCGTGTATCGCGCCGCTTTCATCGTCGGCAGCGTGTGATTGGTGCCGATCACCTTGTCGCCGTATGCCACGTTGGTGCGATGCCCAAGAAACAGCGCGCCGAAATTCGTCATGCGCGCCAGGAAATAATCCGGGTCGCGCGTCAGCACCTGCACATGCTCGGAGGCGATTCGATCGGCCTCCTGCACCATTTCGTCCAGCGTGTCGCACACGAATAATTTCGCCGCAATTCTGCCAGGCTTGCCGAGCGATTTCCGCGGTGGGCAGCCACGAAAAAAGTTTTTCAATCTCCGCGGGAACCTCAGCCGCAAGCTTCGCGGAATTGGTGACCAGCACAGCAGGGCTGCCCGGCCCGTGCTCGGCCTGCCCAATCAAATCGACCGCAGCCATTTCCGCGTCGCAGGAATCGTCCGCAAGGATCAGTGTCTCCGTCGGCCCGGCCAGCAAATCGATTCCCACGCGCCCGAACAATTGCCGCTTGGCTTCCGCAACAAAGGCGTTGCCCGGCCCGACCAGCATGTCCACCGGCGCAATCGTCTCGGTGCCCAGCGCCATGGCCGCGACAGCCTGCACTCCGCCGAATGCATAAATTTCATCCGCGCCGCCCAGGTGCATGGCCGCGACAATGGCCGGATGCGGCTTGCCTCCAAAGGGAGGCGCGCTGGCAATGATGCGCTTCACGCCGGCAGCCTTGGCCGTCACCACGCTCATGTGCGCGGAAGCCACCATCGGATAGCGCCCGCCGGGAACGTAGCAGCCAACACTGTTCACAGGAATATTTTTATGGCCCAACACCACGCCGGGAATGGTTTCCACTTCCACGTCCTGCAGCGCCGCCCTTTGCTTCAGCGCGAAGTTGCGAATCTGCTCCTGCGCGAATTTGATGTCGTCGATCACCTGAGTGGGCAGCGCCCGCAGGCACTCGGCAATATCTCCCTCGCTGAGGCGAAACGATGGGGGCGACCACTTGTCAAATTTCTCCGAGTACTCGCGCACAGCCGCTTCTCCGCGCGCGGAAATGTTTTCAAGAATCGCTTCCACAGTCTTGCGAACCTGCGCGCTGTTCTCGGCCTTGGCTTCGGCGCTCTGGCCAGTCTTGATGTGACGAATCATGTCGTGCTCCCCAAATTGAGTCCGACTAGTATACGACGATCTTCGCTGGAAGCACGCGCTTGCGCCTTACGATGTGGTCAGAAGCCATCTCATAAATCGTCGAGCGGCGGTTTTTTCTGTTGGAATCCTTGCCATTCGTTCGCGCCAACGGCGCGGAGGTGGCTAGCCCGGGGCAACGCCCCGGGTGTTGCACCAAATTCCTCTCTTCGCCCTGAAGGGGCGGAGAGCCCTTGCGCCCTTACAGGGCTCACCGCAAACGACGGATTATGATCCCCGGGGCGTTGCCCCGGGCTAGTCACCGGAGGCGCCTTCAGCGCCTGAAACGATCAGCTGAATCAAACTTTGGGATTTCCGTTTCATGCGGGTTTTCGGTTCTGCACGGTAAGGGCGTTTATGAGATGAGTTCTAGTCAGTTTCCGGGAAGAAGATTTATCAGGTCTTGGCTTCTCGCGGATTCAGTGATTTAAAGAACGCAACTGCTTGTTTCACGTTGTCACCGGGAAACTGTTGTGAAAAATGAATTCTGGCCGGAGCGCAAGTTTTTGCCATAACCCAGCACAAACTCAAAACTGCCAATGATGCGGAATTTTGCTTGGATTCCAGTATCCCATAACCATTTCGTTGATCCGAAAGATCCAGACGGATCGTAAATATCGCCGCTATCGAGGAAAGGGCCAGCCCTAAAAGTGAAAAAGGCTCCCCTGTAAACAATTTTGTCAGTATCCGCGTTCACCAGGACATAGTTCCGGCCGAGGGGGGAGGCTCCCTTCTGCCCATCGCGCAGTCCGGGGTGCCCTCGCATCCAAAGATCATTATCGCGATCAAAGCCAAGCGTAAAAAACTCATCAAACGGTACATCTCCGAATGTGTGGCCCGCACGCAGGCTGACCCGGGTTTCGAAATCGTCTCCGCGCTCTTCAGGGAGCCAATGAGTTTGAATCGAGCCTTGAATACGCGCGTACTTATCGAGAGGCGCTGCGAAGAATTTTCCGATTTCTCCCGTCGCGCTTGAATCGATTGTGAACCTGTGCTCAGGAATCCTGACGAGCGAACGCTGGATCGTAGATCGAACCGAAATTGCGGACCCATTTGTGAATGCTGGAGCAACATTCGCGGGAATGCCGATCGGGTTCCGATATTTCCGGTACGAATATTCAGCGCCCGCACCCCACTGCCACTGTCCGCTCAGAATGTATTGAACCTCCGCGCCTGCAACCGCCTTTTCCAGATTCACAGCAGCAACGGTATTCGGAGCAATCGTGTTGGTGAGGTTCCAGTTTTCGTTCATTCCCTGCAAATAGACCCGGTAGCGCAGCGCTGGGTTTTCTGCAATAGGCGCCACCATTTCGGTGGTCACTCGGCGCTTTTCGTCGTCCCAACGCACCACAGAACGCCAATTCAATCCCCGACCGTTAATATTGTAGAATTCTGGAAAGACCGATTGATAGGGTAAACCTCGCAATGACGAAAGCAGCCCTTCCCATTTGGTCGCGCCCCAGACACCCTTTTCACTGCCGTAGAATTTCAGGTCGAAGGAGCCGTCCGGTTGCGCGTCCAGATAAAACCGCCTGCGGGGAAACAGATCAAGGCCCTCGAGTAAAGCATCCGTGGTCAAGAATTGATCGCGGCTCCATGTACTGCCTCGAGAAAAGGAAAAGGCGCGGTCAAGAATCAGGGGGCTCAACTTCGGGCGGGGCTCAAACGCAAGGTCGGACAGCTTCGGCTTCTCAGCACGGTTCCAGTATTTTAGAGCGGCTTCAAGATTGTCCCTGAGGAAATAGATCGAAGCTAAAAAATTGTTGGCATAGTCGTCTTCAGGAGCGATGGCCAGCGAGCGGCGTAAATACAGTTCGGCCTTCGCAAACCGTTTTTCGCGATAAGCAATCCCAGCGAGTTCGACCAGGAAGCGAGGGTCCCGCGGATAGGCACGGAGACCCTGCTTAAATGTCTTCTTGGCCTCCTCCCAACGCCCCAATTGCGTGAGGGCCAACCCCAGATATATCCGTAGATCGGCCTCAACATTCGGCGATTCTGGTACGGCTTGCACAACGTCGTTCCACCGTTTGGCCTCGTACATTTGTCGCACTTCAGAAAGTCTGTCTGTTGCGGATGTTGATACCTGTAAATCGGGGGTGCCTGAAGGAAAGAGCAAGAGTATGAGTAGCAGGGGGGAAATCAATTGCTTGCCCGCGGCACCGCCAGGAGCGTCCAATCGTGCGCGCGATTCCATTCCGATTCGAACCCCTGGCGCGAAATGCGAAGCATCTTGTGTTGGGCGGGATCGTTGATAAAAACGAAGCTTCGCTCGGAATCAACTCCCACGACGACAACATAATGCAGCGGCCCGTCCAGGCCGCTGCCCTTCAGACTGACGATCAGGGGCCGTCCTTGCTCCAAATGATGCTTCAGATCGCTCCAATCTCCTTGAAAGGCGAAAGTACGATATCCAGATTCCTGAAAATACGTCTCCATGCTGCTCGCGGCAATGCCGCCTGCCGCTTGAGAAAACAGCGCCGTTTGAATCGTTTCAGGGTCTGCGAAATTCGGAGACGTTTGTCCGGCTCGACTTGCCCAATACTGAAGCACCATGGAAATTGAAGCCGAACCGCAACCGTCCCTGACTTGTGGAACGAAGGGGACATCAATCCACATCGCAGGCGTCACCGCAGAAAGCCGGGGCGCGGGAAACGCTGCGGAAGCCAGCAGCACGCCAATCATAAATTGAAATTTCATGATTTCAGCGAACTGCCACAATGATCAGGATAAGCGCCAGGATACCTAGAATAATAATAATGAGATCCCGATTTGAAAGATTCCCAGCCGCGAAATCCTTCTGCGCGATTTCCGAGCGGGCTGACAACCGCGCCAAGTCATCGCTGCTCAGTTGTTGAATAGCGTGGTCAACCTCTTGGTATGAGACGTGCTCTATTTTCATGGCCTGTTGAGCCTGCGGTAAAGAAAGGAAACTCTCGAGCTGTGCCACTTGCTTATCGCGAGAAGCCGAAGCAGCCGCAAGATCTTTCTGAATATCCGATGGAGAAACGACGTGATCCTGTGACCATGCATTCTGCGGAATTGTCAAAAGTATGCTCAGAAACATTACGAACAGGAATTGGAGCGAATGGAAAGTGGCTTTCATCATTCTTCCTCCGTAACGGGGTTTCGTGCAGGCTGGGGTGACTGTATTTTACCGCTGCAATTCATCTCAATCAAGAGCGCGTTTTTCTTCGCCTGTCTTTCGATCGTACGCTATTGTCGGCTTTAGCCCCTGCGGACTGCCCGCTCTTGATGTGACGGAACATGTCGTGCTCCCCAATTTGAATCCAACAAGTAAACGACGATCTTCGCAGGATGCACACGCCAGCGCCCTGCCTCGTGGTGGATCAGTTTCCGAGAGAGGCTTTTCGGGACTTGGTTTTATAGGGTGTAATATACTTCTGCAAATACTGCCGAATTAGGAACGGAGACTGGGGCATGCGCTTCAAATGTTTAGCTAGCATTGCACTCTGTGCGTTCCTTCTCGGCTGTGACCCAGCCGCACAAATTAAGAAGTTTGTCCCTTCGGGTGTGGAATCGACCGCTAGGGGCTACTTCGATCTACTTAGACAGGGGAAATATGATCAGAATTGCAAGTGATATGGACCCGAGTGTGGCTGACTCGAATACGAAGGACAAACTCGTCTATATGGCGACCCTCGTTCCTGCTGAAACACAGAGTCCGTCAAGGTCGTCGGCGTAAATACCTTTCGCAACACGGAATATTCTACGACCAACATCACTCTTGAATATCAATTCCCCAGCAAATGGCTGCAGGTTGGTGTCACAACCAAGAAAACAGGGGATGTATCTACACTCATAGGTTTCCAAGTGGGCGTTTTGCGGGACTCATTAGAGAAATTGAATAAATTCACGCTAGCCGGGAAAAGTGCTACTCAGTACGCGATACTGACGCTCGCCATCATGCTCTGTCGGGTTTAGCTTCTACGTGCTAATACTGTGCATTCAAGCGAAGGACATGCGGAGGAAATGGCTGTGGATGCTATTCATATTGGCTGGGGTGGGGAGCCTGGCAATTAATTGGAGAACGGGCGACATGACAGTTCCATATTCTGTCAATCTACATTCCATGTGCTTCTGCGTATCGCCCTGCTTATGGGCCATTGGACAATAGCAGTGTTTCTACCGCTGGGCGCTATCTTATTCTTGAATCGGCAGAGGAAACTGAACATTTCACGTGAGCCAGACCTGCCACCAGTTCAGGGCATAGAGTAAAAAAAATGGCGTCTTAATCAGAAGGTGACCTATTACCACTTGCGCCGTTCATTTGTCGGGCGCCTGCCTTCTGCATGGATTTTTTTTAGCGGCAACCAAACTAACACGCTCTTGCGCACGTCTCCAAACTCGCGGCTGGAGTGAATGATAACTCCAGCCGCAACGCTGTCAAATTCCCTGTTACCGCTTCAGGGAGAATGGGTTGGATTGCTCCGCCTACGCCGGGGAATTGCCTGGCGCTCTCAGGCGGCTGCCAATGGTCACCCCAGGATCACATTGCACTGGCGATGTCCTTGGCCACGTACTCGCTGGAAGCTTGAGTGGTGGCAGGTTCGACCAGCCCGGAATTGAATGCCGCGGCTGTCGTCTCGAAAGATGGCACTGGGTACAAGAATACGGGGGTCAGTCCTACTCCCACGTAATCCAGGCGTCCCGCTGCAGCCTCGGATAGGTCGAGGATGCGGTTAAGGCGGAGATTCGGTCCTCGGTCTGTAATCGTCACAACTACGGATTCTCCATTCTTCAGGTTCACCACCCGGACTTTCGTTCCGAGTGGAAAATACCAACTGGCAGCCGTTAGTTTCTTGCAATCGAATGGCTTGCCGTTGGCCATTTTCTTTCCCTGGCGGTCCGCTCCATACCAGGAAGCTGTTCCTATGTAGCTTGTTTTGAAGCTCTTAACCTTACCTTGCACCTTTGTCCCCGCTGTTGCTGCGGACATTGGGTTGATCCAGAGCAGGCTTGCTACGACTACAATTGCCATGACCCGTAGCTTGGTCTGCATTGTGTATCTCCTTTTCCCCGGTTCCACTGACTTAATTAGTGTCCCCCCGGGTCTTACCTTTGCTCTCACCTCCTTTCATTGCTCAAGTTAAGATTGGTCTTCCGTAATCCTACAAGCACGGGTTATTCAGTTCAGTCTCAGGCCCTTGCCGGATCTGAGTGCTCATGTCCCAATGATCCTGAATGGCTTAGCTCGCCTTCAGCCGGAGCCAGATCTACAGCTTCCGAATTGCAGACTTCGCACTGGCCGTGCCTGCCGAGCCCGACCTTTGTTTGACATTCCATGCACCACCAAAGCTTCATAAGCAGGCCTCCTAAAAAAGCATTCAATTGGGTGTATGAGAACAGTCTGAGCCGAGGCGTGTTTTTTGGCGATAGGCGGTTGGGGCCATTTTGTGGGGTACATGAGTACTGGGGAAATTCTTTCCCATAAGGCTCACGCGAAGTCTTTCACAGAAGTTGCCTGCGAATGAACCCTTCCGTCTCTCTAATTAATCTAACGAAGTGATCGCACCAGACTAGTTGGGGCGGTTCATCCTCAAGAGCATCGGGGCTTGAGATCCATAGGCACGGCATTCCAGCGGCGAAGATGATCATCACGAGGAAGCCGCAAAATGACGATTAGCGCTGGATGAGAAAAACAGGTAAAATGGACACGTTTGGGGGATCCCGTTGGCTGCACTAAATTGCCGTTCGGCCCTGTATTCGACCCTTTTGGCACATCTTAATGGACGATACCAGGGGTTAACGTGCAAAGTACACAGTGGGAAAGGTTTATCTAGACGCCCACAAGGCGCGCTTGATAGGCTTACCAGACATCAGGGGCCGATTACATCAACTGGGGGCTCCGTTCGAATTTGTAAGATTAGTTTCTGAATCGAAATTGCGGAGGATTGTAAAAATGGCTCAATCGTTAGGGACGCGTGCATGGAAAGCAATGGATTATGTCGTTTGCAAGACCGCAGGAATCACCTTCGACACCATCCAAATTGTCAACAAGCACAACCCCAATCCGAATTTCACTCCAAAGTGGTCGGATAAGCCGCTGCTGAAGTCGTGGGAGAAGTCCAAGCCCACACTCGGCTGGCCGCGGCAAACTGACTCGCTTTGCCCGGGCTGCGTCAAGGAAGCCCGCGACGCGATCTTTGAGGGCAAGAAGGATTGGCGAGACCTGATGCATGAAAAGGTCGGCGAAATCAAAGCACAGATCATCGAACGCGACGGGCAAGTCTGGATGGTCAAGGAATGCCCGATCCATGGCCACTACGAAGACATGATGGCCATCGATTCGAAATTCCTGAACTGGATCGAGCAGAATTTCCCCGGCCGCGACATCCCGGCTCACAACGACGAAGACCTGCACAAGCACGGCTCCAGCACAGTTCGCTACGGCCGCGGCTCCGTGCTCACCGTGGACCTCACCAATCGCTGCAACATGATGTGCGATCCCTGCTTCATGGACGCCAATCAGGTGGGATACGTTCACGAGCTTTCCTGGGATGAGATCCAGGAAATCCTGGACAACGCGCTGAAGATCAAGCCGCGCCGCCAAATGTCCGTGCAGTTCTCCGGCGGCGAGCCGACCATGCACCCGCGATTCTTCGACGCCATTCGCCACGCCCGCAAGATCGGCTATAACAGCGTGCAGGCGGCCACCAACGGCATCGAATTCGCCAAGAGCAAGGAATATTGCAAGGAAGCGTTCGAAGCGGGCCTGCGCTACGCCTACCTGCAATTTGACGGCATCGGCAACGACGCCAACAGCCACCGCCAGGTGGGCAACCTGTTCGACGTGAAACTGCGCGCCATCGAAAACATGCACGCAGCGGGCATCGAAATCATCCTGGTCACCACCATCGTGAACAACCTGAACAACGATCAGGTGGGCGCCATCGTGAAGTTCGCCATGGACAACCCCAAGAAGATCTCCTTCGTGGCCTTCCAGCCGGTGTCCTTCACGGGCCGCGACGAGGAAATCACTCCGGAGCGGCGCTTGAAGCAGCGCTACACGCTTTCTCACTTGGCGCAGGACGTCAGCGCGCAGGTCGGCAAAGTCGAGCCGACGCGTGACTGGTTCCCCATCTCCATGATCAGCACGTTCGCGGCGTTTGCCGACCTCTCGCACGGCCCAGAATCGCAATGGGGCTCGGTAAGCTGCGGTTGCCACCCGAATTGCGGCGTGGGCACGGCCGTGATGATCAACAAGGAAACCAAGGATTGGGCGCCCGTGCCGAAATTCCTGAATGTTCCTCAGCTGGTGGAGGACATCAAGAAAGTCACGGACGCGGCACGCAACAAGACTTTTTCAAACTTCATGATGGCCATGGCGCTGCTCAAGAACTACCACCCGTATGAAGCGCCTCCAGGCCTTCCGGCTGGTCGACTTGTGGAAGAAGTTCGACAAGTCCTGCGGCCTTACCAAGAACCAGCGCGCCAAGTACGGCACTGCAGGCCCGGAGCGAACCGAGAAGACGCCGAGAAGCGCCGTAACGATCCTTGGAACTTCCTGTTCATCGCCGGCATGTGGTTCCAGGACCTGTTCAACTACGATTTCCGCCGCACCGAAATGTGCATCATCCCGTACGCCACGCAGCAGGGCGAAATTTCCTTCTGCGCGTACAACACGGGAATCGGCTGGCGCAAAATCATCGAGAACATGTACAAGAACGCGACCGTGGCCCAGTGGTACAAGGAACACGGCAAGCATGAAATCTACGCCAAGGGCAAAGCCGTTGGCCTCAACACCTACGAGCATTCGCTGGTGATCGATGCCGAGGATGCAGCACGCGTCCGCGCCGTCGACCACGAAGTGCCCAACACCGCCGCCGAAGAAAATCGTGCGCGCCGCCGTGCAGACTTCCTGAAGGAAGAAGCCCGCGTGCGCAAGATTTACGAGGAACTGGTGCTGAAGCAGACGCAGCAGGAAGTCGTGCAGATCGGTTCCGTCTCCGACATCAAGCGGGCCACTCCGTCCACCGCTCCCGTGACCATCAGCAACGCCAGCGGCAACGGCGCGGCTGCAAAACCGCAGGTGGCCGAGCATGTCGCCGGAGACTAGTTCTTCTCCCACGATCTCTACTTTTTCCAACTGCCCCTGGTTCGCCGGGGGCAGTTGCTTTTTGAGACATCTGGGGCAATATTTGAGGAGGAAGTGACCCGTGCCCATTTATGAATATGTCTGCAACGATTGCGAGGCGCGCTACGAGCGTCTCGTGATGTCATCGACCCATGTGATCGAATGCCCCAAGTGCGCCAGCAAGCGGCACACGCTGCAACTCTCCGTGTTCAGCGCCGGGAAGTCCTCGAGTGGCGCGGCTTCCTCCGGCTCCGCATCCACCTCCGGCGGTTGCGGCTGCACTCCGCATTCCTGCGGCTGCAACTAGCTTTCGCTCTTATGTGGCGCGGGCCTCAGCCTGCGGGGGTTAGTCCTAGCAAGGATTAAAATCCGCAGGCTGAAGCCCGCGCTACTTAGGCGTTAGAGAGTAAAGCTTGTGTAGACCGAAGTGCGCACCGAGGGCGTGAACAGCTTGTCTGACCAGTATCGGCCGAATCTCCAGCCAATTTCCCACCGATCGCTGACCTTCTTCACTTTGTAGGACAAAGACGAATCCAGTTCGCTGCCATAGTGAATGTGAGGGTAGTTGGAGTGATAGTCGTAGTAAATCAGGGTGGCAACGGTTCCGCCAAGATATCGCACAGGCCCACTGACGGTCACGTAGGCGGCTTCCAAGCCATGGCCGCTTGCAATGCTGGGAGTGCTGGCAAACAAGTCTGTCCAACCGTTGCGAGGAGGAGCAAGCGGCGTGGTCAACAGGTCAGTAGCGCTGCTTCCTCCCAGAAACGCATAGCCGCCTTTCAAACTAAAATCATGCCAGTCTGGGCCCAACTCGCCCAAATAGTAGTTCTCATCTACCTTATTGGGATTTGTCCCGTAATTCATCTGCTTGGCGTATTCCGCGACGTATAAAAGGCTCCAGTCCGGATTGAACTGGTAAGGGCCGGTCAGACGCAACCCATAGGTTTGCGTGGAGGCGGCAAACTGCGCTGGCGCGCGAAAATTCAGCAACAAACCGTAAAGTGAGGCATTTATTTTATCGGGCTTCGTCCACCTCAGGTTCATCATGTCCGAATGCATGGGCTGTTCGCCGTCGATGGCGTTGTAGCCATCCTCCCGGTAGAAGCGGTTGATGAAGGCGTATGTGAAGGAGAAATTCATGGGAAGTTCCGCGTCCAGCCGAGCCGCGTCGAAGGCTCCGTGCACCTGGCGCCAGTTCGAATAGCTCAGAAAGCGGCCATCGTTGAGCGTAAGCTCCTGGCGGCCAACGGTCAGCGCCAGCTTCTTACTGGAAATATCGCGCGTCCATTTCACGCCTGCCTGATTCATTTCCAGGCTCTTGGGGTCGAGAATCGAAGGACGATTTGGACGATTCTGCGAGGGCAGCAGGGGCACGTTGTAGTCGGCCGGCCCGGTGACAAACACGGCTTCGCCCTGCGCGAAAAGGGAGAACCCATGGTAGGCCGGCGTTTCGTATCCAAGCACCAGCCTGAGAGTGGGAGCGTAGGAAGTTCCGGTAAACGGCGCCCCATCGCGTTCAAAGCCTTCGATGCGAAAGCGCGTGCTAAAGGAAAACTTTCCTTCTTTGAGCCAAGACCACATCTGGCGGGAAACCGGCCCTTGCCCCGGCTGCGTTTGCGGCGCCTGATCTTGTGTTGCGTGATCTGGTGTCAGCTGATCCTGCGCCAACAGGCGCGACGGAACAACACTGCAAAAGATAGCGCCGAGGGAAATTGTGACCATTCCAGAGGCCCATTTCAACTTCATGAACGCGTTGCCTTGCAAGAGGCAAAAGAGCACATGCTTTGGAAGTATCGCGTTCGGCCTTCCACCAGGCGGGCAGCACAATTCTTACGAACAAAAATCTCCATTTTGATTTCACCCGTACAATCTATCGTACCTCAAGACAATATCCATGTCTCCGCCTGAACTCAGACGCTCCAGCCAAGTTGCGCGACTCCACCCGTCAATCGGCGATGGCTTTTTCGATTCTGCGGTCTGGAATGAACCACATGATCGAAACCAACGCATACAGCGCAATGGAAATAAGGGGATTCAGGCTTGCAAGAGGTACGGCCAATGCATAAAACAGCAGCGAGGCCTTTCCTTTGTAATCTCGCCCCATGGCGCGCGCTAATGTCGAGTCCCGCCCCTCGCAGGCAATCAGCGCCTCGACTAGAATCGTAAATGCCAATCCAGCCATGAACAAGACGAATCCATAGAGAGCTACAGGCACGGCTGCCCAATGGTTTACGCCCATCCAATCCGTGGCGAAGGGCACGAGCGATAGCCAAAATAACAAATGCAGATTGGCCCACAGCACGCTGCCGTTGATCCTTTGCACCGCGTGCAGTAGGTGATGATGATTGTTCCAATAAATTCCGATGAATATGAAACTCAGCACGTAGGTCAGGAACACGGGGATTTTCGGTTTTAGTGCGGACATACCCGATCCGAGCGGCGCCTGTAATTCCAGCACCATGATGGTAATAATTACGGCGATCACTCCGTCGCTAAACGCCTCCAGGCGTCCTTTGCCCATTTAGGGATCTCCTTCGCGCGTGCACATGGTAGCCGCCCAAATGGCTGTCGACAAGCACTTGCAGACCGATGCGTGGCAAACCTCAGGCCAAACGGCGGAAGGGCACAAGGAAGACGGGCAGGTTCATCGAATGAGGAAGGTGAATAACGAAACAGTGCCGGAATGCCGCCAAACATGCGGAAAAAACTCAATCTATTTTCCTCTGTTTAGACCGCAGTCTCCGACGTAAACGCGAAAACGCGGTCGCGACCTTCTCTCTTGGCGCGATACAAGGCCTGGTCCGCGGCACTGATCACTTCATCCGTGGTAGCACCGTGGTCCGGATAAAGGGCAACGCCAATGGAGACAGTTACGGATCCCAGGAGCTGGCCGCCATACTCCACATTCAGCAGTCTGATTTGCTGGCGCAGGATCTCGATCCGCTGCAGAGCGCCCGCCAGACTGGAATCGGTGAGCACGATCGCAAATTCTTCTCCACCATAGCGGCAGGCGATATCCTGGCCACGCGTGCTCCTCTTCAAAAGGTCGCCGAACGCGCGAAGAAGGGCATCCCCGGCCTGGTGTCCAAAGGTGTCGTTAAACCGTTTGAACTGGTCAAGGTCAATCATAACGATGGCAACCGAACTTTTCTTGCGAATGGCCCGGCTGAATTCCCGTTCCAGCGATTCCTCCATATACCGACGATTAAATAGCCCTGTAAGCGCATCGCAAATCGATTGGTTGCGAAGACTCTCCCTCAATCTCAAATTCCCAAGCGCAAGTGCAACCTGTTCGGCCAGCACGGCGGCCAGCCGAGGCTCCGCTTCCGTGGAAAAGGGAGACATGAGTTCTTGCTGCGTTCGAGAATCCTTCAT
Source organism: uncultured Acidobacteriota bacterium (assembly GCA_963825365.1). Classification (GTDB taxonomy): domain Bacteria; phylum Acidobacteriota; class Terriglobia; order Acidiferrales; family UBA7541; genus Palsa-360. The sequence continues at coordinate 172,048 of CAWGSV010000007.1, forward strand.
CTGCAGGCTCACGATTCCAAGCGCTTCCCCTTGCGCCATGAAAGGAATGCAATGAGATTCCGACACCTCGGAAGTGTGGATATGCCGGCAGGCAGATGCTTTTTCGCCGCTGCGGTACGATTGAGGCTGGCCTCGACGCAAAGCCCAGCAATCGTCGGGAGTGAACAGGCGTTCGCCTGCAACATCCTGGCCCCAGGTGGCAACTGTTTCCACCGATGTTCTTGAGGCGCTGGTGATGCACAGCGTTCCCGACCAATTCGGAAATAGCTGCTCTGCAGCGTCGGTGATCTGTAGGTAGGCCTCTTCCGTATTCTTGCAAGCCTGTAGCCGGCTACCCATTTCGCTCAGAATATTGATTTCTTTGGAACGCCGCTCCAATTCCTGCACTTTTTCAGCCAACTCCTGGTTGGCATTGTGCAGACGAACATCCGCCCGCACGCGCTCGGTTACATCCTGAATGCTGGCGACCAGCTTAAGAGGCTCATTTGTTTTTGGATCAAGGATGATATCGCCGCGCTCGTTGATATTTCGTTCCGTCCCGTCAGGACGAATAGCTCTAAAATCGATGGCAAAGGGCTTGGCCGCTTGAATAGCGAGGTCCAGAGACTTTCGCACGTGCTCTCTGTCGTCCGGATGGATGGAGGCGAAGTAGAGGTCCCGGGATGCTTCCACTGCGCCGGATTCATACCCAAAAATCCGAAAAACCTCGTCTGACCAACGCACTGGATTATTTTCCGGTATATTTAAGTTGAGAATATCCAGTTCAACGCTGCCAAAATGGGCGATTTTTTGGGCAGCCGCCAGGTTGGCCTCGCTCTGCCGCAGTTTATTTTCGGCCTGTTTCTGCCGCGTAATGTTGCGGTGCACTCCAACAATCCCGATAACTCTTTCGCCTTTGTCAATCAGGGGAACTTTGGTGGTTTGCAGAACTTTCAAGACCCCATCCGTGCTCACTGCCGTGCGCTCGGTTTCGACCGCAGTTCCGCGGGATCTCATCACTTGCAGATCGTCAGCATTCAAGACGTTGGCGTGTTCATTTGCAAACAAATCATAAGCTGTCTTCCCCAACAGTTCATCGGGAGCTTTCATTCCATGAAGGGTGGCAAAGGCCTTGTTAACGAAGATGTAATGGCCATCGGAATTCTTTGCGAAAATACTGTCGGGAAGGTTATCAGTCACAGTGCGGAGAACATTACGTTCCAGCGCCAGCTTTCTCTCGGCCTCAGCGTGCAGTGAAACAGCCACATCGAGTTTCCGCGTAATGAAATATGCTCCGACCACCGAAACGATAGTCCCTGCGCAAACATTCACAATCTGATAGTTCAGGGAGTCCATGTGCGGGAAGAGAACGTGTTCTAATTTCTCAAATGCAGATAAGCCCGCGGCAACCAGCAGGGTTAGCCAGGCGAGGCCCTTCCAGTCCGTGCCGATGTCGCAGCGCAGGCCGGCCTCTGGCTCGGAGAGGGCTCTATTCAATTTTTCAGGAGCCTCGTTGGTATTTTCCATACGCACCGAAGAAACTCCATCTAAAGCTGCGGGCTGCAGAGGGAAGTTTGCTGACTATAGATTACAGGCACAAACTTGGCAGACCGACTAAACCATAGTCCTAGTGTGATTAAAGAGGTAATCAAGGGCGGAAACGTATGAAAGGGCTAGAAGCCATCTCATAAATCGTCGAGCGGCGGTTTTTTCTGTTGGAATACTTGCCATTCCTTCGCGCCAACTGCGCGCAGGTGACTAGCCCGGGGCAACGCCCCGGGTGTGGCACCAAATTCCTCTCTTCGCCCTGAAGGGGCGGAGAGCCCTTGCGCCCTTACAGGGCGCACCGCAAACGACGGATTATGATCCCCGGGGCGTTGCCCCGGGCTAGTCACCGGAGGCGCCTTCAGCGCCTGAAATGATCAGCTGCATTAAACTTTGGGATTTCCGTTTCATGCGGGTTTTCGGTTCTGTAGGGTAAGGGCACTTATGAGATGACTTCTAGTCATCTGAGCCATCACGTATGGGACATTTCATTTAATAGCGAGACGACACAATTCCCAGCCTCCGTGAAAATCTGTTTTTCAGGGGTGGGAATGCTGAAATCTCCCGCGGGTTCAAAACTGTTGCAATTCCCTGTATAGTTTAACTATGCCACTCGGCACAAAAACGCGCAGGCGATTACGATCCTGGCGCACGCGTGCGCGCGAAATGCGCGGCGTGGTGTAGGGAGTTCTCTCCACGCGGCATCCACTTCTGGTGCACATCATTCCCACCCGGCGCTGCAATCTGGCCTGCACGTATTGCAACGAGTACGACGATTTCTCGAAGCCCGTGGATACCGCGGAAATGATGCGCCGCATCGACCGCCTGGGCGAGCTAGGCACTTCGGTCATCACCATCAGCGGCGGCGAGCCTCTGCTGCATCCGGAGCTCGATCAGATCATCGCGCGCATGCGCAAAAACGGAATCCTTTCCGGAATGATCACCAACGGCTATCTGCTGACCGCCGAGCGCATCGAGCGGCTCAATCGCGCGGGCCTCGAATATCTGCAAATCAGCATCGACAACGCCATGCCCGACGAAGTGTCCATGAAGAGCCTCAAGGTGCTGGATCAGAAATTGAAATTGCTGGCCGAGCACGCCGTGTTTCAGGTGAATATCAACTCGGTGCTGGGCAGCGGCGTGAAAAATCCGGAGGACGCGCTGACCGTGGCGCGCCGCGCGCAGGAACTGGGCTTCACCAGCACGGTGGGAATTCTGCACGACGGGCAGGGGCAACTGAAACCGCTCGGCGGGCGCGAGCATCGAAATCTTTGAAGAAATCATGGCCATGGGCAAGCGCGGATTTTCGCGCATCAACGGATTCCAGCACAATATCGCCAAAGGGAAAACCAACGACTGGCGATGCCGCTCCGGCTCGCGCTATCTCTACATCTGCGAGGACGGGCTGGTGCACTGGTGCTCGCAGCAGCGCGGCTATCCCGGCATTCCGCTGGAAAAATATTCCGCCGAGGATTTGCGCCGCGAATATTTCACGAAGAAACATTGCGCGCCGCTCTGCACGGTTTCCTGCGTGCAGCAGATCGCCGTCGTCGACAATTGGCGCGGACCGCAGACGCTCAAGCCAGTCGCCGCGCCGCCGTCTTCGCCCGAATCGTTGGTGCAGCTGCATTAGGAAGTGATTCGTGATTTGTGCGAGCTTCTCCTTGGTTTTCTCTGCGCCCTCTGTGTTCTCTGTGCTAAAAGCTTTTGAATTCCTGCGCGAATTGCAAACCCGAAAAGCTTTTAACACAGAGAACACAGAGGGCACAGAGAAAAAATGTCGAGGCTGACGGACTAGTGCTGAATTGCAGGCAGGCTACTGCCGTGCTTGGATAGAATTTCCGGGGCTGGTTGCGGCGAGCCGTTTCATCCGGGACGTGACAATTTCTTTCCTGCGCATCAAGGGCTTCAGGACGCGCTTCCACCACATGATTGCCCCCGTAACGAATAACGCCGCCGGCGTCAACCCCATGGCCGTCCAGAGTGCTTT
>CAWGSV010000008.1:0-10793 GCA_963825365.1 uncultured Acidobacteriota bacterium
TGCCCCTACGGCGTGTACATGAACCAGCGGCTTCTCCAATGGTCGTGCGTCAAAGCTAAAGTGCTCGCTGAGTCAGGCTTTTGCTCGCGGCCAAGTGTGGCGAGCGCGGCGCTCGCAAGATTGTGGGCGCGTTCGCCGCATGCGGATTCTCCCCGAGGCAGCTGCAGCGGCGGCGCGGAACCTGGCGGCAGCTTCTTCCTTGTGGCCGAGCTTTTGATCGATATCGCCGGCCAGCAGCAGGAAAATGCAATTTCTAGGATACGGTTCCAGCAGCGGGGCGGCAGCCTGCGCGGCGCGCGCATACTCGAAATCGTAGTTACGCAGGCTCTTGGCCATATTGAAGCGCGCTTCCATCCGGGTCAGTTCGCCCTTGGTGGACGCGATTTCGAGCTGGCGCAAACCATCGCGTTTGTCTCCCCCCGGAATGCCCATGAAAAATCGCAGGACTTTGGCCATACCCGAAAGAGTATCAACATAATAGTTGTAAAGCCCCAGGCCCAGGTAGGCATCGGCCATGTTGGGATCAAGCTCCAGGCAGCGCTGCAGGTGCTTGCGAGCCTCGACGCCCGCGTGTGCTACCGGCATTTTCTCGAAGCGCAATCCCAAGAGTCGCGCGCGAGAGGCATAGCCCAATCCCGCGTATAACTCCATTTCGGCAGTGTCGGATTTGGCGATGGCGGCCTCTGCCAGGCGCGTTACTTTGTCGGCTAGCGCCAGTTCTGCGTTGTCGTCGGCGTCGGCCGGACGCGTGTGGCTCCAGGCATCAATGGTGTTGTACTTTCTCTCCGACCACTTGCAATAGATATTCCACCACAGAACGTCGGCTTCAATCAGATAGCCCAGAGGATGCTCGGGCCGCTCGGCTTCCAGCTTGCGTGCGAGCGCCACGGCCTCTTGCGGCTTGCCCTGGTACATCAGATCGATGGCCTGTGTGGCCTCCGGGGGAATATTAAGTTCGGACGCTCGAGCCGACTTCGGAGAAAGCGTTACGAACGCCGTAACGGCGACGCAGAACGAGAGGAAGCTTTGGCTGCTCATCCGGCTATTTGGAATATTTTTTCTCGGCCACATATTTTGCACTGAACAGGTAACGCCCCGCCCACATACATTGCGAAACATTCTAGCGCAAAGACGGGGAAAGCGAGGTATCCCAGAGCAGGCATCTGGAAAAGTTTCCACTGCTGCCCGCCAGGCAGGATGTTCGGAAATGTGTATATCCAGCCGGCGCGCGCCCAGAAATTCCAAAATTCCCACAGCCAGCCGCATACCCAGCCAGCCGCAAGAAACGTATACAGCCGCCCGCGATGTCCTCGCGCAAAATCTCCCTCGAAAGAAGGCAAATGCAGGCGGTAGTTAATTGGATCCAGGAGAAATAAGGAAGCCCAGCCACACCAGGCCGAATAAATAGGAAGCCGTGTGCGCGGGGACTAGCAGCGGGACAACCAGCATTGCGGCGCCGATCAGCATGATTGCCGTTTCCGTTGCGCGGCCGATGCGCAGCGGGCGTGACTCTTCTTTGAACCAGCCGAAGGACTCGATCAGCGAGGCGGTCATGAAAATTCCCGGAGTGATGGTCGCGAATGCCCAGCCGTAGCCGATCCAGCGCTCGATATGCCCTTGCGGCAACCCGAAGTATGCCCAATTTGCCAGGCGCAAGTTGTAAGCTTCGAAAATCAGCCATAATGGAATGGAGAGAACCGCCATTTTCAGCAAGCCGCGCGGCTCTTCGCGCAGCCGTGAATGGCCCTTCACTGCGAAAACCGCTGCGTCGGCTATCAACATATACGACGTCCATGCCACAGGGCTGAAATAGGTGGCAGCCGGTTCGATTCCGTGGAACATCAAAAATTCCGCGCAAAGTAACGCTGCGAGGCCAAGCCATCCGTGCGCGGGGAACGGCCTGCGGCGCGCGCGAAAAAATTCCACGATCAGAATTGTCAGCGTGGCGGCGGTCAGCATGATTCCAAGCTTCAGCATTTGCTTCGCTTGCTCCGCTATGATTCTGCATCATTTTGCCATTGGTTTCCGAAAAAGCGTCGTTCCATCCAGCCAAACCCGGACCTACGAAGAAATCCTGCAGGAACTTCCCAAGCTCGAACGCAGCCGGCTTCCTCAAGAATCTTCGCAATTCATTGAACACATCGCCAGCAAGATCAATTCGATCGAATCCGCTTAAAATTCCTCTCTGCTGGACGCTCATTTCCGAAATGCACGGGAGCGCTTCTGTGGACACCAATTCAGCCATCGTGATACGGTTCCGTCCATGAAACGCATAGCCTTGATTCTCCCGTTTGCCTTGTGGGCGATTCCCTTGTTTGCGGCTTCCTCCGGAGAGGCCGTCTATCAGAGCCGCTGCGCCGTTTGCCACGAACAGGTGAACGAGCGCATCCCTCCTCGCGAGACTCTGCAGAAAATGCCGGCGGCGCGAATTCTTCGAGCGCTCGATGCAGGCGCCATGATGGCCGTGGCGTTCACGATCAGCAGGGAAGACCGCATGGCCGTGGCCTCTTACTTGGGAACGAGTGAGCCCGTAGCCGGGCCGCCTGCCGCGGCGTTCTGCTCGGACCGCAAGGTGAAGTTAGCGGCCACGCCAAAAACTTCATGGAATGGGTGGAGCCCCGGCGATAGCAATTCGAGGTTTCAATCAGATGCCGCGGCCGGGCTGAGCACTGCTCAGGTGCGCGGGCTGAAATTGAAATGGGCGTTTGCCTTCGATGGAGACGCGGCGGCATTTGCACCGCCAACAGTAATTGATGGCCAGGTATTCATCGGGAGCGCCGGCGGATTAGTGCATGCCATGAGCGCTGAGTCGGGATGCCTGCAGTGGCTGTTTCAGGCCAACGGTCCGGTGCGCTCCTCCATTCGCGCGGTGCCGCTGGGCAATCAACACGCGTTGCTTTTCGGAGATATGACCGGGTGGTTCTACGCGGTTGCAGCGGAAACGGGCAAGCTGATTTGGAAAGTGCAAATGGATACGCACGATTCCACGCGGCTCAGCGGCGGTCCTGCCGTGTACGTAGGAACCGTCTATGTGCCGGTAGCTTCGTGGGAAGAAACTCGCTCAGCGGACGCCAATTACCCCTGCTGTACGTTCCGCGGCAGCGTGGTGGCGCTGCGCATTCGTGACGGCAAGCAACTGTGGAAGACCTGGATGACCGACGCTCCGACCGAGCGAGGTACGAATTCACGCGGCATAAAAATGTTCGGACCTTCCGGAGTGGGGATTTGGTCCTCGCCCACCCTAGACGCAAAGCGCGGCCTGCTGTACGTGGGGACTGGAGACAATTATTCAGAGCCTGCCACGGACACCAGCGACGCGGTGCTCGCGCTCGATTTGGCGACAGGGCACATAGCGTGGTCCCGCCAACTCACCGCCAAGGACGTTTTCAATGGGCATTGCGCGGAAGATCCCAAGAACTGCGGGCCAGATTTTGATTTTGGCTCTTCGCCGATTCTGACTCGCGCTCCGAATGGCCGCGAACTTTTGTTGGCTGGGCAGAAGTCCGGCATCGTCTGGGCGCTCGATCCTGCAAATAAAGGCGACATCGTTTGGCAGGCGCGCGTGGGCAAGGGCGGCACCAACGGCGGCGTGCAATGGGGCATGGCCTCGGACGGGCTGCACGTTTTTGCCGCAGTGTCTGACCTCAAGCGCATGCGGCAAACCGATCCGAACGATCCGCGCCGGAACATTGTAGATACGGCTGCGGGTGGCGGCCTCACGGCACTGCGCGTTGCAGACGGCAGCCAGGATTGGCATGTTGAAGCGAAGCCTTGCGCGGAAGGCGCGCCCTCCGGTTGCAGTCCCTCTCAACCCGGCGCGGTGTCGGAAATTCCCGGCGTGGTTTTTGCCACCTCCACCGATGGGCACATTCGCGCGCACTCCGCCGAAGATGGCGACCTGCTATGGGATTTCAACACCATGCGCGATTTCGAAACGGTGAACGGCGTGAAGGGCCACGGCGGCTCGATCGACGGCCCCGGAGCCGTGGTGGCCAGCGGCATGGTCTTTATCACCTCCGGCTATCCGCGCAATGGAGGTGTCCCCGGAAACGTGCTGCTGGCGTTTGCCCCGGAGTAGCACAGGCACTCTTGCCTGTGCGGTTTTCCAGGCTGCACATAATCTACTGGTTTAGCTGTGATCGCGAAACCCGCACAGGCAAGAGTGCCTGTGCTACTAAATTCACTTCTTGCTGGTGGGAACTTTCTGCTTCAGCTCTTCGAACTATTTCTGCACCACCACGATTTGCCTGGCGGCCTGCACTGCTCGACGGGCTTAATCTGAATTTGATCTGTGCGGCCAGCTTTAAGTGGATTTTGACTTTCGGGTGCCGCACCCTTGCGCTCTTCAAGGGTGCGGGTTTTCTTCTCTCCATTCGTTTTCCCAAATATCGATTGCGATCCGTTTCCCATGACAGCAGGATCCAGGGATTGCATGTACCTGATCTTTGCCCGCGAAGGTTTGCACAGGGAAGAAAAACCCGCACCCTTGAAGAGCGCAAGGGTGAGGCACCCGAGTTTTGGCGGTGGATCAGGTTGCCAAGATAATCCAATCCACTTTCGATTCAACCCGAAGCTTTAGCCCTCTTCTCGCATCTGATATGCTTTGCCCGCTTCGCACCAACCATGTCCACAATGCTGCCGGAAGAACAACTCGAACGAGGGCTCGGTCTGACCGAGGCCGTTGCGCTGAACATGAACGCGATGGTCGGGATCGGGCCGTTCATTGTGATTCCTCTCGTGATTCAGTCCATGGGCGGGCCGCAATGTTTGCTGGCGTGGGTGGCTGGGGCTGTGCTTTCGTTGCTGGATGGGCTGGTGTGGGCGGAGCTTGGCGCGGCCATGCCTCGGGCCGGCGGCACGTATGCGTTTTTGCGCGAAATTTATGGAGTGGGGCGCGGCGGGCGGCTGATGTCATTCCTCTATATTTGGCAGACGCTGATTCAGGCGCCGCTTGTGGTGGCCTCGGGCGCGATTGGATTTTCGCAATACCTGACGTATCTGGTTCCGCTCGGCCCGTACCAGCAGAAAGCCATTTCAGCGGGCCTGGTCATTTTATTGATTGTGCTCTTGTACCGCAGGATTTCGGCTGTGGGCATGATCTCGAAATTTTTGTGGATCGGCGTCGTTGGCACGATGCTGTGGATGATTTGGGGCGGGGCCACGCACTTCTCCGCGAAGATGGCGTTTGATTTTCCTCCGGGCGCGTGGAACTGGTCGTGGCTGTTTTTCGCGGGGCTTGGCTCGGCATCCGTCAATACGGTTTACACCTATCTCGGTTACTACCACATCTGCAATCTGGGCGCGGAGATTCGCGATCCGCAGCGCAACATTCCGCGCACCATTTTAATATCGATCGCGGGGATCGCCGTGCTTTATCTCGCGATGCAGACCAGCATTCTGGGCGTGGTGCCGTGGCGCGAGGCGCAAAATTCTCAATACCTGGTGAGCACATTTATTGAGAGGCTATACGGCGCTCGCGCTGCCGCGTTCGCCACGATCATGATTTTGTGGATCGCCTTCGCCTCGCTGTTCACTACGCTGCTCAGCTATTCACGCGTGCCCTTTGCGGCGGCCGAGGACGGCAATTTTTTTGCGATTTTTGCGCGCGTGCATCCCAAAAAACATTTTCCGCACGTCTCGCTGCTGTTTCTGGGCGCGGCGTCGCTGGCATTCAGCGTGCTGTTCCGGCTCTCCAGCGTGATCAAGGCCATCATCGCCGTGCGCTTGATCGTGCAGTTCATCAGCCAGGGCGTGGGCGTGATGATTTTGCACCGGCGCTGGCCTCCCGAGCGGCTTCCATTTAAGATGTGGCTCTATCCCTTGCCGGCGGTGCTTGCGATTTTGGGCTGGGTGGCGTTGTTTATTTCCACGACCTGGGAGTTTGCACTTGGAGGCCTCGGCGTGATCGCTTTGGGCATTGTGACGTATATGATTCAGGCGCGATACCGGCGCATCTGGCCGTTTGCCGCAGCCGCGGAGGCGCAACAATGAAGCGCACCAAAAAAATAGCACTACTTTCGCTGATGGCTGCGCTCTGCGCGGTGTCTTTTGCGTTGACGCGAGTTTCCGCGCAACAGGAAGCTCCCGCAGTGGGCCGCGGCCAGAGCGTAGCGGACACGCTCGAATCGATTCAAAAAGCGCGCGTGGTTACCAGGGTTCTCTTCACCGTGGCCCATCCGGATGACGAGGCCTCCACGCTGCTCACCTATTTGCCGCACGCGCTGGGCACAGACACGACGCTGCTTAACGCTGAATCGCGGCGAGGGCGGGCAGAACGCCATTGGCCCGGAGCAGGGCGCGCAACTGGGCATCCTGCGCAGCTTCGAGCTGTCTGGAGCCATGAATGTGGAAGGGCCGCATCTCTATTTCACGCGCGTCATCGATTTCGGATTTTCAAAGACACTCGATGAAACGCTGGAAAAATGGCAAGGGCTGGAGCTGGAAGACATGGTGCGCATGATCCGCATGTTGCGCCCGCAAGTTGTGATCAACGGCTGGGGAGGCCAGAAAACCGGCCACGGCAATCATCAGGCTTCCGGCTACCAGACTCCCAAAGCCGTCGAGGCTGCCGCCGATCCAACCAAGTATCCCGATCAAATCGCCGAAGGGCTGAAACCCTGGCGCGTCGCAACGATCATGAATCCCGTGCGCGCCACCGCTCCGGATGAAAAAGTGGACTACGCCGGTTCGTGGCTGGTGCCCGCCGATGAAGTCTCGCCGATTTGGGGACTTACTTACCGCGAAATTTCGGTGGAAGGCTATCTGCATCATCGTTCGCAGGGCGTGACGCCGTTCCTCAATTCGCCATTCGTTCGGCGTCCCTATGGGTTGAAGCGCGCGGATGGCTCCGCTCCTTCGGCGGCGGATTTTTCGCAGCCGCTCACCTCGCTGGCGCGCGTGATTCCCGTTCCGTCCGAGGATTCCCTGAAGGCCGCGGACCACGATCTAGACGAGGCACGGCTGGCAGCGGAAAAACTGGACTGGGGCGGCACCGCGCGATCGATTGCCGAGGCGGGCAAACAGATTACCTCGCTGGAAGATCAAGTGAAGCGCTCGGCAGATCCGTCAGCCGCGGAAGCAATGTGGGAACTTGAGCAGGTGCGCGGACGAATCAATCACGCCTTCGCTGACGCCGCGGCAATCAAGATTGTTTCCAACTCAGACCGCAGCGAACTTGTCGCAGGGGAAGGTTTTAGCGTGCGAGCCGAAGTCGCTCACCGCACGGACGTTTCGGCCACATTTTCAAAAGTGGAGCTTGACGCTGCCCTCTGGGTGGAACATCACCAAGCAAGAGGAAAAAGACGGATCGACAAATTTCAGCGTGGCCGTTCCCGCCGGGGCGCAAACGCTGCACACGCCCGGTGATTTTATCTACCCATTTCCGCCGCCGATGGTGAACGCGCGCACGCGTGTCGAGGCCAACGGTTACACATTTGATTTTATGGCGCCCGTGACGAGCCTGCACGCCACCACGCGTCAGCGTGCTTGAGTTATCCGCTGCGCGTCGTTCCGCCTGTCGGGATCACTCCCGAGCCGGAGCAATACGTGGTCGTCGAGTCGCGCCAGCCCAAGCAGTTCGATGTATTCGCGCGCGTACATTCCTTTGCGCAGACGCCTTCGAAAGTGACCGTGGGTGTGGAAGTTCCGTCCGGCTGGAAAGCGCCGGCGGCGGAGACGGTGGAATTTTCCGGCGCGGGGGATCGCCTGGTCCATCTGACGGTTATGCCGCCGGCAAAAGTTATGGCGGGCAATTATGTACTGAAGACCTACGCAAAGCGCGGCGCGGAAACGTTCGAAACTTCGCTTGAGCCGCTGCCTTCGCTGCCAACGTATTTGTGGAGCGCGCCCGCCACGGTGCCCGTGCACGTATTTTCCATCGTGTCGCCGGATCATTTGCGCGTGGGCTACATTTCCGCCGATAACGACACGGCTATCCCGGATTCACTGCGCCGCCTGGGCGTAGATGTTGAAATGCTGGACTCCAATGCGCTGGCCTTCGGCGACTTCAGCCGCTTCGACTCCATTGTGCTGGGCTCTGCGCGCGTATGAGTTGCGCTCCGACGTGGTTGCCTCGAATTCGCGCCTGCTCGATTACGCCGCCGATGGCGGCACGCTAGTGGTGCAGGACCAGCGCCCGGCGGTTTGGGACCCGCTCAAGGCCGCACCGTTCCCGGCGACGATGGGCCCGGGCCCGCGCGTCACGGACGAAAACGCGGCGGTAAACTTCACCGATCCCGCAAGCCCATTGCTGAATTTCCCGAACAAGATACAAGCGCACGATTTCGATGGATGGGTGCAGGAGCGCGGCCTGTACTTCTGGGAAAAGTGGGACCGACAAGTATCACACCGTTCTCTCCATGCACGATCCCGGCGAAAAAGATTTGCTGGGCAGCCTGCGTCTGGACCCACACCGGCAAGGGTACCTACATCTATACGGGCCTTTCCTTCTCGCGCCAGTTGCCTGAAGGCAACGCCGGTGCGTTTCGCTTGTTCGTGAATCTGCTTAGTCAGTCGCGCAATAAGAAATAGTGGGCAAATTCCGCAGCTGGTTCAGATTGGCTTAATCGGCGACGTACACTTAGCTACTGCTAGGAAATATGCTTGGTTGGATTCGATTGGATAGTTTCAACCCCCATACAACGTTTCTCATGCTTAATACGCGTCCTTGCGGTGACGAAAAGCGTGCAGGACGACATCTTTACCCAGGATGTCAAAGCGCAGGCGGTAGTCACGCCAACGGATCCGCCACTGACCTTCCCCCGGCTTTACTCCCGTTAGTTCTTGATATTGTGTTGGCCACTGAAGTTAAAGGGGTCTTCGCGGAAAGTGGCGATCAGTTCCTCCAGGGCGCCCAAGAGCTCAGAATTGCCTTTGGAAACTTTTCGAAATTGGCGCTCAAATGCTGGAGTTGTCAGTACTGAGAACGGGTGGGGCATCCTGAATGCCTACTTTCCAGGTTTCGCGGAATTGGCCCGCAACTCTTGTAAGAACTTGCCAGCCCCTCTTGCTTTCCCGCTTCGATATTCCTGATAACTTTTGCGAATATATTTTTTGAGCGCGGGATCCTTTGCTTCCAGATAGTCTTCCAATTCCTCGACATTCATGATTGCCGCGACGGGGATGCCGTCCTTTTCCAAAATGAAATACTCCCTGTTAATGAGCGCGCGGCGAGCCACTTGTCCAAGGTTGATTCGCGCGCGAGTAATTGGAATGCGATGAATCACGGTTTTTGGTTGTGCGGCCAAAAGGCCTCCCTGGTCAAGGTAAATTGGGCAGAATTAAGTAAAATTGATTAATATTGATCAATTTTGATGATATACGGAATTTGTCGTTCGTCAAGCCAGAATAACCCATCATCCGCTAAAGCGGCCTTGTTAAAAAGTCTAAGGACGGTCCCCGCAAAAGGGTGTTGCTTTTCAAACACCACGCCCCGCCACATTCCTTTGACAACTTGCAGCGGATAGCTGAAACTGGGATTTCCCCTTCCAGAAAGTGTATTCCCGTGTTCGCTTGGCCACCCGGCTTCCATGCGACTTGAAATGGAGTGTGTCGAGGCGTGCCTGATCTCATCCGAGATTGCAAGGGACGATCCCGGCATGGGCGAACCTAAAATGGGAATCACGAGGCTTCGCGGTGTCGATGAACGGCTTGCCCGTCCGAATTCTATTGGTAGGCGAAGTGATGGATGCATGCAGGCTTCGCGAATTGCTTGACACGGAAGATTCCAGCCATTTCCATATCGCGCACGTGGCGGACCTCGATCTGGCCGCAGAGCGTCTCACGAGCGATCTCGCGGACATACTTCTGCTTGATCTGGGTTTCAGACAAGTGCAGGGATGCGCCTACGTGCAGGCAGCGCGAGCCATGGCTCCGGACACGCCGATGGTGGTGTTGGCAGAGACCGAAGACGAACTTCTGGCAGTGGAGACGCTGCGACAGGGCGCACAGGATTTTCTGGCCAAGGAGCGCCTGGACCGCCCCTCGCTGGTACGGGCGCTGCGCTATTCAATCGAGCGCCACCGGTTGCAAAAGAGCCTGCAAGACCTTTCCCTGACCGACGACTTGACCGGTCTGCATAACCGACGTGGTTTCATGGCCCTGGCCGAGCAGCACCTGCGAGTGATCCAGCGCAAAGGGGCGGCATCGCTGGTCTACCTGGATATGGACGATTTGAAAACGATCAACGATACCTACGGCCATCTGGAAGGCAATCGCGCACTGATCGTGACCGCCAATATTGTGCGAGCATGCTTTCGGCAGTCGGACATTCTTGCGCGTCTGGGTGGCGATGAATTCTGTGTGCTGATGACGGATGCGGGGCAGGATTCAGCCCAGCAAGTTCGAAAACGCTTGCAGCAACGAGCGGATTTCATCAATGGACTCTCCACCTGGCAATTCGAAGTTTCGCTGAGTGTGGGGACCGCCGATGTGCCGGTGGTCCACCAGCCTTCACTGGAGCAACTGCTGCGAATTGCCGATGCACGTATGTATGAAGAAAAGCGCGACAAGAAAATGCGCCGTTCTGAATCACTGGCTCTTAGAAAATCAACGGTCGCTTAAAACCCACTGACGAACTAAAAGAGTTTTCCAACCTTCGCTCAAGCTACTTCCCAGTCTTGCCGATAGAAAACAAGCGGAGTGTTCGCGGGGTAGTGTGTTGCTACGAGCATTGTTCCCCACTCCAAAACTGAGTTTCCAGGGACGGGGGCAGGAATGCGGTTCCTGAAAAGCTTGACATTCCAGGGTAAATTTATGGCGCACGGTTCTATAGACGGGCGGGTAGTACAACAAGT
>CAWGSV010000009.1:0-91764 GCA_963825365.1 uncultured Acidobacteriota bacterium
GCAAAGCGAGCCTCGACGCCGCGCGAAGTGGCCGCGGCCTCCGAAGTGATCCTCACAATTGTCAGCGATCCGCCAGCACTGGAATCAGTGCTTTGGGGAGAGAATGGCGTTTTTTCGGGATTGCGCCGCGGCAGTGTGATGATTGAATCCAGCACGGTCAGCCCGGGCCTGGAAAAGCGCGCCGCCACGGCGGCGGCCACGCTGGGCGCGGAATTTCTGGAAGCTCCAGTGACGGGCGGGACTTGGGGCGCGGAAAAAGGCGAACTGGTTTTCATGGTGGGCGGAGAAGCCAGCACGCTGAAACGCGTCGAGCCCGTGCTGGGCGTGATGGGCAAGCGCTGGTTTCACCTGGGGCCGGTGGGCGCGGGGCAGACGGTGAAGCTGGCCATGAATTTGCTCCTCGATCTGGAAGTGGAGGCCTTTGCCGAAGCGCTTGCGCTAGTGACGCGCGCCGGCGTCCCGGGCCAAAGCCTGCTTGAGGTGATGCAGTCGAGCATGGGCCGCTCACCGGTGATCGATTTAAAAGGCGCTAATATGCTGAAAAACGAGTACAAGCCAAGCTTCCCGTTGCGCCTGATGCATAAAGATATGGGGCTGGCGCTCGATCTCGCCAATCAACTGGGAGTGCCGCTGCCCGCGGCGGCGGCCGCGCGCGAAGTGCTCAGCGCCGTGAAGGGCGCCAGCACGGAAGATGTGGATTTTTCGGCGCTAGCCACGTTTTGGAAGCATCCGCGATAAGTCTATTTTCTTTTCATCCTACGCCGTCCATAATGTAAGAGGAACTTAGAAGTGGCTTACTATCATGGTGTTGTTCATTTCCTTTTGGGAAGTTCCATCGGAGGGCATATGAAGACCGCGGTTTCCACCGTTACGACCAAGGGCCAACTGGTGATTCCCTCGAAGCTGCGCCGGAGGTATGGGATTCGCAAGGGGACTCGTGTGGCAATGATAGAGGAAGAAAGCCGCATCATTTTACAGCCGCTCACACGAGAGTACATCCGCAGCCTGCGCGGGTCGCTTAAAGGCGAGCCATCAATGCTCCAAATTCTGAAGGAAGGCCGAAAGCAGGACCGCACCCTGTGAAGCGAATGGTGCTTGACGCGAGCGCTTTGATCTCCTTACTTGAGGATCGATCCGGTGGCGAAGCGGTGGAGCAACTCTTAGCCGAAAGCGTGAACGGCAAGACTGAGCTTTTCATGAGCGTTGTGAACTGGGGTGAGGTCTACTACACCGCTTGGCGAGGCCGCGGAGAGAATGCCGCGCAACAAATGGCGGCAGAAATTTCCCAATTCCCTATCCAGGTCATAGACGCCGATTTCGATCTGACAAGGTACGCCTCCGCGCTGCATGCCAAATTCAATCTGCCTTATGCTGACTGTTTCGCCGCCGCATTGTCAAAAATTTGCAAGGCGGAATTGGTGACGGCAGACCGGGATTTCGAAATGGTTCAAAAAGAAATCAAGGTTCAATTTCTGTAAGGCTCACCCTCGATTTTACGGGTTTGCATTGGGCGCAAGAAAGCACATGGGTAGATCGCGCGAGGTGCGCAGACCGGCTGTTGCGCTGAGGATTTCGGGAATGCAATTCACGACCACGGAAGCAGTGGCGATATCGCCGTGCGTGCCGCCGGGAATGGTGAGCGTCAGGTTGGGATTGCCGGCGATTTCGACTGTGTCGCCGGGGTTTGTTGCGCCCACGAACATTTGTAATTCCATGAAGACTGTTTCCTTGCTGCCTGCATAGCCTCGCGCGATCTGGTGCACGCCTGCTACCTGCCCTGCCTCAACTTCCAGGAACGGGGTCTTGACGCGTTCGCGCGCCACCATCGGTTCGATGGTTTCCGAAATATCATCCACGCCCAGTCCGAGCGCGTCTGAAACCATTGCCACCGATTCGGGCAGGCCGTGATGCTTGATGATTCCCGCCGCGACTTGAGCGCGAAATTCCTCCACGCTCATTCCCGCGCCCACTTTTTTCTGCAGCGGCAGGCGGCGCTTGGAGGCATCCACAATGCGCACGGCGCGCACGGATTCAATTTGCTGTGACGCGGCGCTCAGCGTGATCAGCAGCTTGTCCATCACGTAGCCGGGATTGATGCCCGTGCCGACGAGCGCAACGCCCCAGGTTTTGGCCTCGGCGTCGAGCTTCGCGGCAAGCTCCGGATATTTGCGGAAGGGATATGCGAGCTCCTCGCAGGTGGAGACCACGCACGCTTCCGCCGCGAGGCAGGCCATCAACTGATCCATGACGCTGGGCAAGTACGATGAAGTGGAATGGATGACCACGTCCGGGGATTTGCCCAGCATGGCTTCGGCGTCATTCGTGATTGGAACGCCCCAGGGCGCATCGGCTGCGCCCACTACGTCTCCCAGATCGTGGCCAGCTTTGGCCGGATCGGAATCGATGGCCCCGATAATTTCGATGGAATTCTTTTCCCGCATCAGCCGCACGATGGCCGCGCCGATGGGGCCGACGCCGTATTGCACAGCACGAATTTTCTTTTTCACGATGAGCTCCGTCGCGTTGTGTCGCGCAATCGTTCTCGCCGGCGTCCGGGGCGGCGATTCGACCAAATTCAAATTCGAGCGAGTACCTTAAAGCAAATGCGCGATGCGTTCAACGGGATTCGTTCGCGTTTTAGTAGCACAGGCACTCTTGCCTGTGCGGGGTTCGTGATTGCAGCTGAACGGGTAGATTATGCGAAGCCTGGAAAACCGCACAGGCAAGAGTGCCTGTGCTACTTGGGGCGGCTGCGCCCGCTTGCCCAGCATCGGTCCTGGACGGATAATGGCCGCGACAGGCGATTGGGAGGCTTTCATGGCGGCGACGAAACTTTCGGAAAAAGAAGTTGCGGCGGAATTGCGAAAGCTCAGCGGGTGGAAGGTCATCAACGGAAACCTGCACCGCATATTCGAGTTTAAGGATTTCTCGGCGGCGTTCGGATTTATGACACGCGTGGCCATCGCCGCGGAAAAAATGGATCATCACCCGGACTGGTCAAACTCCTGGAACAAGGTGACGGTGAGTTTGTGCACCCACAGCGCCGGCGGCCTGACCAAGAATGATTTTGAGCTTGCCATGAAGATGCAGCAGATTTACGGGGGATAGTGGAGGCGCTTTATTTTCAGCGCAATGTCAACTCAAAGAAGAGCACGCCAGGAATGGGATTATTCCAATAGGCGGGAATTTCGCGAAAGCCCAGGGATCGATACAGTTTGTGAGCTTTGTCCATGGTAGGAAGCGTGTCCAGAACCATCCTCGCGTACCCTGTCGAACGCGCTTCTGCGATCAGTTCCTCGACAAGTTTTCGCCCAGCGCCGTGGCCGCGAAACGCCGGCTGCACGTAGACTCGCTTCATTTCGCACACGTCTTGCTGCAATTTGCGCAGCGCGCCGCAACCGATGGCTTCCCCGGCATTTTCGGTGCTTCCATCAATTGCCAACAGTAGTCTCCCGCTGGGAGGGGCGTAGACGCCGGGCAGTGCGTTCACCTCGCGCTCAAAATCCTGGACGCATGGCAGGACATCGCGGGTAGAGGCGTATTCCAGGAACAATTTCCGCGCCTGCGAGATGGCCTCCTCGGATTGAGCCGGTACGATGCGCAGCATAACTCCCTCGATTTGCGATTGTGCCTCTGTTAAAACGTCAAGGACAACAATTCCAAATCGGTTTTCGTCAATAGGGCCATCCAAATTGTCTCTCGGCACGTGCAATGCCGTCCGTTTGGTAGAATGGCTCGTTGGTATTGGCCTGGTTAGAGGATCGGGGAAACCACGAAAATGCCGGAAGCCGCTGAACAAAAAAACGTCGAGACCGAGCGCGTATTTGCCGGCTACAGGCGCTGGGGATATCTTGCGGCCAATCTCGACCCGCTGGGTTTTCTTGCGCCCATTGTGCATCCCGAACTTGTGGTGGAGGGCGAGGCTGCGGCGCAGGCGCGAAAGTTTTATTGCGGCTCAATAGGCGCGGAATTCGAGCATATTGACGACACCGAGCGCCGTCGTTGGATTGCAAATCGCATGGAGAGTGACGCGCCGCAAGCCGATCGCGCCTTCATACTCGAACGGTTGATCCGCGCGGAACTTTTCGAGCAGGTGCTTCAGGCGCGCTATCTGGGCAGCAAAAGATTTTCGCTGGAAGGCGTGACGGCGGTGATTCCCTTGCTGGACCGCGTGCTCTCGGCAGCTTCCGCAGCGGGCACCGAGCAAGTGATGCTTGGCATGAGCCATCGCGGGCGGCTGAATGTGATGGCGCACATTGCCGGGCAGAGCGCGGCGGATATCTTCGCGGGCTTCGAGGATGTCGATCCGCGCAGCGTGCTGGGCAGCGGCGACGTGAAATATCACGTTGGAGCAACGGGAGAATATCGCACGCGCGAAGGGCGCAAGCTCAGCGTTCACCTGGCATCGAATCCCAGCCACTTGGAAGCGGTCGATCCCGTGGTCGTGGGCCGCGCCCGCGCCAAGCAAACGCGCGCCGGATTTCCCGGCGGAGTTAAAAAAATACTGGCAATTATTTTGCATGGCGACGCGGCATTTGCCGGGCAGGGCGTGTGGGCGGAGACGCTGAATCTTGCGGACGTCAGCGCGTATACAGTGGGCGGCACGATCCACGTGATCGTAAATAATTTATTGGGATTTACGACGCCGCCGCTGGAATTGCACTCTTCGCGTTTCGCCTCTTCGCTGGCCAAGCGCCAGGCCGTGCCCATTTTTCACGTGAATGGAGAAGATCCCGAAGCCGTGGTGCGCGTGGGGCAAATCGCGCTCGAATATCGCTCCGCGTTCGGCGGCGATGTGGTGATCGATGTGATCGGATACCGCCGCCACGGCCACAGCGAAGTGGATGACCCTACCATCACGCAGCCGCTGCTGTACGCAGTGATCAAGGATCACCCGCAACTCTGGCAGATTTACGCAAAACAAATTGCAGTGGATCCGTCGGCCACGGTTGCCGCGGTGCGCAACGAACTGGAAAGTGCGCACCAGGCCGCCAGCGAAATGCAGAAAAAGCCGCGCCTGCGCAGGCTCCCCGCATATTGGTCGGCATACAAACGCGGCCGCTACGACAGCGCCTACGAAGTGGACACGGGAGTTGCGCCCGAGGAGCTCGCCAAGGTTACGGATTTGCTGACCAGCTACCCGCCGGATTTTGCGATCCATCCGAAACTGAAAAAACTGCTGGAGCAGCGCGCCGAAATGGGGCACGGGAAGCGCCCGGTGGATTACGGGATGGCCGAAGCGCTGGCCTTTGGAACTTTGCTGCTTGGCGGGACGCCGCTGCGGTTTACGGGGCAGGATACGGTGCGCGGCACGTTCAACCAGCGGCACGCGGCGCTGGTCGATACGCGCAATGAGGCGCAGTACGTGGCGCTCGAACATCTATCGAACGCGCAGGCACGCTGCGAAATTTATAATTCGACGCTGTCCGAAGCCGCGGTGCTCGGTTTTGAATACGGATACAGCCGCGACTATCCCGAGGCTCTCGTTTTGTGGGAAGCGCAATTCGGCGATTTCGCCAACAGCGCGCAAATCATCATCGACCAGTTCATCAGCGCGGCGGAAGACAAGTGGGATTTGCCCTCGGGCGTCGGCCTTCTCTTGCCGCATGGATATGAGGGGCAAGGGCCCGAGCATTCCAGCGCACGCATCGAGCGCTATCTTCAGCTGGCGGCTGAGGACAACATTCAGGTTTGCCAGCCGTCCAATGCCGCGCAATATTTTCAATTGTTGCGGCGGCAGGCGCTGCGGCGCTGGCGCAAGCCCATGGTGGTGTTCACGCCCAAGAGCATGCTGCGGCATCCCGACGCCTCTTCGCCCATCGAGGATTTTCAGCGGCCGCGATTTGAGTGGGTGGTGCCGGACCGCGAAGTCACCTCCGCCGAGCGCGTCCTGATTTGCAGCGGAAAGATTGGCCACGAATTGCGCGGAGAACGCAAACGCCGCGGCGACAGCAACACGGCAATCTTATTTCTCGACCAGCTTTATCCGTTTCCAAAGAACGAGCTGCGCGCGGAAATGGCGCGCCATCCCAACGCGCGCGAAATGGTTTGGGTGCAGGAAGAGCCGGCAATATGGGGGCGCTATCGTACGTCATGCCGCGCATCCGCACCTATTTTCCGGATATTCCAGTGCGTTCGGTGAAACGCTCGGCTAGCGCCAGCCCCGCGACGGGCTCGGCCAAGGCACATGAACTCGAGCAGAAAACTTTGCTGACGCTGGCCTTCACCACCGGGCCAAACTGATCAATAAACCTGCCGCAAAAAGGGCGGCCACTTCAGAACCTGCGGCCCGGGGTTTCGTAGAGGCCTCTCCGTCCCGCGTTCTTCGGGACGGAGAGGGCAGTTTCGCAGCAACGTTGAATAAATATTGCGCGCAGGGAAAATTCGCGAGGAGAAGGTGAAAATGCAATCAGACAATTTGGAAAGCGATGGTGTGGCTGGCGGCATTGTATTTCGCGGCGGCTAGCGCTTTCGGCGCAGCCACAGAATGTGGCGCCCAAAGAAGGCGATTTCATCGCGCACGATTTCAAATTTTCCGACGGCCAAACGCTTCCCGAAGTGCGGCTGCATTACACGACGCTCGGTGAACCGCGCCGCGACGCGAGCGGCCGCGTCACGAACGCCGTGATGATTCTGCACGGCACCAATCGCGCCGGCAAAGTGTGGCTGGTTCCCACATTCGCGGGCGTGCTCTTCGGCCCCGGCCAGTTGCTGGACACCTCGAAATATTTTGTGATTCTTCCCGATCAACTCGGCGGCGGCCTCGGAAAATCCACGAAGCCCAGCGACGGCCTGCGCGGGAAATTTCCGCACTACGATTATTCGGACATGGTGCGCGCGTCGCAAATTCTTCTGGCGCAGGGATTGCAGGTGAACCATCTGCATCTGCTGGTCGGCGCGTCCATGGGCTGCATGGAAGGCTTCATGTGGGCGCGAGTCGAATCCCAACGATATGGACGCCATGCTGCTGCTTTCCTGCCTGCCGGTGGAAGTTGCCAGCCGCAATCGCATGGTGCGAAAAATTATGGTGGACGACATTCGCCTCGATCCCGGATGGAACAATGGCAATTACACCGAGCAGCCTTACGGGTTGCGCGCCGCGCTTGGCCACCTGCTGGTGGTGGGCAGCGCGCCGACGCGCTGGCAGAAGGAGTATCCGACCGCCGCGGCCGCCGACAAATACGTGAACGAGTACATCGAGCAGAACATGAAGACCACGGATGCCAACGATTTCATGTATCAGTATGACGCGTCGCGGAATTTCGATGCCTCCAAGCGACCTGGGCAAAATTCGCGCCAAGATTGCTGCTCATCAATCCGCAGGAAGATTTCTGGAATCCGGCGGAACTGGGCATCGCGGAAGAAGAAATCAAGAAGGTGAAAGACGGGAAGATTTGTGTTGTTGTCGTTTCCCGAATCGTACGGGCACTACACGTTTTTTCAGGCGGCTGCCTGGCAGAAGTATTTTGCTGAATTCATGAAGGAAGTGGAGAAGTAAGGTAGCACAGGCTTCAGCCTGTGGATTTTGAATTTCTGCCACGCTACGAAAAACCCACAGGCTGAAGCCTGTGCTCTGGACCTACTCGAATTGCTTGCGAAACGCTGCGAATTGTTGTTTTAGATTTTCAATTTCCGATTGAAGATTTTCAACTTGATTTTCCAGGCGCGCAATGCGATCGCCGCCTCCCGCGCCGCTCGTTGCCGTAACTCCCGGAGCAGATTCCGCCACTGCCGGCACTTCCACGTCGCCGCTGAGCAGATGCGCGTAGCGCGCTTCCTTGGTGCCCGGCTGGCGCGGCAGCACTTTGACGAGCGGCGGCTCGCGCTTCATCAGCCGCTGCAGCGTGGATTGCGCGATGCCCAGGTCGTCAAATTTGTGCATGCGGTCGGCGCGGTTGCGCAGTTCGCCGGGCGTTTGCGGGCCTCGCAGCAGCAGTTCGGCCAGGATGGCGGTTTCGTGCCGCGTGAAGTTATAGGCTTCCTGCAAGCGATGTTCGTATTTGGCCACGCGGCTGACCATATTGTCGGCGGGCCCGGCCAGGCCTTTCTTTTCCAGCGCGCGCATGGCCTCGTGAACGGAATCTTCATCCAAATTCATGACCGGATCACGATTGGATTTCTGGTTGCACGCGTTGACCAGGGCGTTCAGGGAAAGCGGATAATATTCGGGCGTGGTCAATTCTTTTTCAATGAGCGCCCCCAGCACGCGGGCCTCAATTTCGCTCAGAATGAGTGTATTCACGATGCCAAATCATACAGCACGCAGGACGCTACCCAAAATTTGAAGCGCATGAGGTATACATTAAAGGATGGAAGGTGAGCCATGACGAAAATCAGGCCCGCAGCAGGCGACTACGCGCCGTACGCGGAGCAATACGTTGTGCTGGTAACTGGAGATGACATTCTCGATGCGCTGATAACTCAGCTGAAGCAAACCGCCACGCTTTTTTCGGGCCGAAGTGAACGCGACGGAAATTTTCGTTACGCCGCGGAAAAGTGGAGCGTGAAGGAAGTGCTGGGGCACGTTGCCGATACGGAGCGGATTTTTGCCTATCGCGCCATGCGCATTGCGCGGGGAGACGAGACGCCGCTAGCGGGGTTTGAGCAGGACGATTACGTTCGCGCCGCCCGATTTGGGGATCGCAAACTCGCGGATATCGTTGAGGAGTATGAAGATGTTCGCCAGGCCAGCCTGGCTTTATTTCGTTCTCTGGATAAAGAGGCCTGGATGCGCCGCGGCGTCGCCAGCAATAACTCGGTAACGGTTCTGGCGCTGGCCTACCTCATTGCGGGCCACGAACTTCACCATCGAAAGATTCTCGATGAGCGTTATTTTCCGGCAATTCCGCGCGCGTAAAAGTTTCGCGCTGGCAAGTTTAATGCAGGCAAGGATCGAACTGGAGTTGCCGCACCGTTTGCTGTAGCCCGCCTCTTCAGAGGTGGGGATTTTCTGCAAGCCCGGCGCAAGCTTCTGGTCATGAGTCCTTGCCCGCCGCACACATTTTGCTGCCAGTGACGAAAAACCCCGCCTCTGAAGAGGCGGGCTACAGCACTGCGGATATGCAGGAGCGCTCGCGCTACGGTATTATCTTTCGATTATGCCACTGCAAATTATCAAGCGCCGCTCGCGCGGCTTCATCTGTGTGAATGCCCACCCCGAGGGATGCCGCCGCAACGTGGAGCGCTGGGTTGCGGGCGTAAAAGGGAAAATGCCCGCCGGGCAAAACGCGCCGAAAAATGTGCTGGTGATCGGCGCGTCCACTGGATACGGACTCGCTTCGCGTATCGCCGCGGCGTGGGGATACGGAGCGAAAACGCTGGGCGTGTTTTTCGAGCGGCCGCCGGATGGCGACAAGACCGCCTCGGCGGGGCATTACAACACGGTCGCTTTCCATTCGATGGCCAAGCGCGACGGGCTTTTCGCCGCCAGCGTCAATGGCGACGCATTCTCGGACGAAATCAAGCGCGCCACCGCGGAAGCTATTCGCAAAGACATGGCTCCGATCGACCTGGTGATTTATTCGCTGGCCTCGCCAAAACGCACGGATCCGCGCACGGGCAAAACGCACAATTCCGTGTTGAAGCCGGTCGGGCAGCCGTTCACCAATCGCACTATCGAACTTGATTCGGAAAAAGTGGTGAGCGTTACGTTGCAGCCCGCGAGTGATGAAGAAATTGCGGATACCGTGGCCGTGATGGGCGGCGACGACTGGCGGTTGTGGATGGAAATGCTGCTCGAAGAAAAACTTCTTGCTCCGGGTGCGCGCACGCTGGCCTATTCCTACATCGGGCCGGAAATTACCTGGCCGATTTATCGCGACGGCACGATTGGGCAGGCCAAGAAAGACCTGGAACGCGCGGCAAAAGATCTGGACGCAACGCTCGCCGATCAACTGGGCGGCAAAGCCTGGGTTTCCGTCAACAAAGCAGTAGTCACGCAGGCCTCCGCGGCGATTCCTGTTGTGCCGCTCTACTTGAGTTTGCTTTCCATGCCCATGAAAAAAAGAAATCTGGAGGAAGGGCCGCTCGAACAGATGCGGCGCCTCTTCACCGATTTTCTTTGCACAGGTCAAGCGCCGAAGCCTGACGAAGCGCGGCGCCTGCGCCTGGATGATCGCGAAATGCGGCCTGATGTGCAGGCGGATGTCGCGGCGCTGTGGCCTCAGGTCACAACTGAAAATCTTCGCGAGGTCAGCGAATTTGCCGCATTTCAGCGTGAGTTTCGCGGCCTATTCGGATTTGAAGTGGAAGGCGTGGACTACGAGCAGCCCACGGAAACAGATTTGCGCTGGTAAGGTGCTTGCACCCTGCTGGCCGCCTGAGAGCGGTTCTCCGCTAGCATTCACAGCCGGTCAAGGTTTCATGCCAAGAGGAAGAATGAACAACCACTGTGGCGAGGCCGGGCCACCTTTCTTGTTTTGCGACTTCTTGCGATGCTTCATTGAGACGGTCCGTTTTTGATTTTGCCTGCGAATTCCCAGCTTACGGATTTTTTTCATTATTATCCGCCCTCAGCAAATTTGCGATCGCTTTCAATAACCACAAATAGAGAAATCGATAAGCGGTCAGAATGCCGCAGCGCATGCAAAAGACCGGCAGGCATTTGCAAAACGCTGCGGTCACATGACCCACGCGGGTCTCACCGCGATGGCGGTCGCGGTGAGCCTCGATCCCGCGTGAAACTCAAAACCGGCGGACAGGTTAATTTCCATTTTGGCCCGCCCATCGCTCTATCGCGGGACAAAAAATAGCGTCAAGGCAAAAATTACAATAGAAATGACGCAATGGCCGCGTAGAAAAGAGTTCGCCTCAATTGAGACGCCGGCCTCTTTCTCCACTCGCGCAACTCCCGCCGATTCGTAGCGCTTCACCTGGTCGAGACTGGCAAGATCACGGGCGAAATCGACGGCACCGGCGTAACGTTTTTTTGGTTCACGCTCCAGAGCGCGATAAATCACCTCCTGAAGCTGTGGCGAAATACTCGGATCCAGCTCTCGCGGCGGGACTGGATAGTTTGTTAACTTGTCGCTTATTTTGGGCCCGGGAAAGGGGCAGCTCTGCCGGTCGCCATTTCGTAGAGCATAGTGCCAATTGAGTAAATGTCGCTTCGGGTGTCCGCGCGCATTCCGAGCATTTCCTCTGGCGATGCATACTTTGAAGCGCCGACCACCTGGGAGAGCTTTGTGATCGTGAGACGCCTCGCTCCGACCTTGGATGACATTCCAATATGAATCAGCTTTATCTGATCGTTAGCGCCTACCAGAATATTTTCCGGTTCGAGATCACGCAGGATAGTCCCGCGGCTGTGCATGTATTCAGCGGCTCCGCAGATGGATAAGGCGATTTGAATCGCCCGGCCTTGCGCCAGCTTTCCCTGCGACAATAGCGCACGCAGAGAAATCCCTTCGAACCATTCCCGGACGAGATAGGTCTGTCCCTTTCCGGGATCTCCTCTGTGTTTCTCGATGAGCTTGACCAGACCGGGATAGTGACGAGATTTGTCCAGGTCTTCATCTCGCTGGAAACGTTCGAGCAAAACCGGATCGGCTTCTATTTCGGGCCGAGGGATTTCGATGGCTACCGGCTGATTCGTGAGCAAATCGGTTGCCCGGAAAGTGGTGGCGGCGCAGCCATGCGCGACCACGCCCTCAATTCGGTAGTGACCCAATTGCGTGCCGGGCTTGACGGCTGCCCTGTCGTTTTCGTCCATTTGATCCATCGGTTTAGTCATTCCAAGTAACTTCCCATTCGAGACAGTTTCAATGAACCGAAACGTTATTCACGCCAATACAAGCCGGAATTGCGACCGCCCTTCATTTCCTTCATGGACGGCTCTTCTCTATCCCAGCCATCGCAGCAGGGCGTTCTCAACATAAATCAGAATCGTCAGAGCAACCATGATTTCAACAATGACCGGAGTAATGTCCTTCATCCACTGCAGCGGCGTGTAGCTATCATCCACGTCGCGCCGGATAAACGCAAAAGCGACCACCGATTGGGCGCAGCCGATGTGCGTCCAACATCCGCCGAGCGCGTATCCGAGGATCTGCGCCATCGCAAATAGGTGCAGCACGGACGGACTCAAACCGTGCAGACCGCGGGAAGCGAAATCCGCCACGATGTTGTTGTCCAGAATCGCCGACAGGAACGTACAGCCAAGAAATTGCGCAAACGCGACGTGCCCCTGCCCCAGGGTGTTCGATTCCGCTGTGGATCAGGGTCTGGATCTGATCGAAAAAGCCCGCCTTGGTCAGCAGCGTGATGGAGAGGAACAAGCGGAAACAGAAAATAGTATTCGGCGTATTCGACGTAGGCTTCGTGCAAGGCCAGAGCGCGCATCTTGGGAATGCCCGCGATGCCGATCAGCGCGCACAGGAAGCCCGCAAAGGACGCCCAAAACAACGGCAGGCGATCGTCAATGCCGTGCAGAATCAGCAGGCGCGATAAACGGCACCAGCGCAAGAGCGCCGATCTTTTGCGCGCGCCGGCGAACGTGCGCGAGCGAGGCCAGCGTTTCTCGATTCTGCGTGCTCAGCGCCTCGCGCACCTTGCAGGTCGCGCGCGAATGCCAGCTGATAGTGCCGGTCGAGGGAGTCGGCGAGATCTTCGCTGACAAAATGCCCCAGCAAGTTCTTGCGAGTCTGCTTCCGGAACGTTTTCGCGGAATAACGCGAGGCCCAGCGATTCACCTTGACGCAGCCACTTCAGCACGCCCTCTGCGTGCCCGCCGAGTTCGGCGGCGTGATCCTCGACAAACTCGATCGGAGTCAGCACCTCGCCGTGGCGCGTCGCCTGAAGGAACCGTACGTCCTGCGCGTTGGCTTCGATGACGTCCAGCAGATCGAGATACACGTGCTGATTGCGCAGTCTCTTGCGAAGCTGGCGGGCAATCGAGCAGATAGCTGACGATCGCCGCCGGGCGCGCAGTAGATGAAAAAAAAGGCGTTTCCGAGCAGCGGATAAAGGTTGGCCTTCATGATGAGGTTCGGCGGTTCGCCGTAGGCCAGCCATACGCCGCAAATCGTGGTGACCGCGGTGCAGACGATCACCGCATAGCGGATCGCGGCCGTCGGCGCGGCCGCCAGCAGCAGAACGATGACCAGGGTTCGGATCGTCAGTCCGATCATGGAGACGCCGTCGAAAATCGCCGACGCGACCGCCACGAAAGCGGTCACGGAGATGACCGTCGGCAGAATCGCGCCGTGGTTGCGGCGCAGCAGCGAAAACGTGATGCCTTCGAGCAGGCGAGTCTGGGCAATCACGGACACAAAAAGGGTCAAGCCAAGAATGAAAAGCATCGTGTCCGCGTGGATCAGATCGTCCAGGCCGTGAAAGGACAGCAGATTCAGCTTGCGCCCAATGCCACCATCCGCTCTCGTCGAATCTCTGCGTGCCATTCGGACGTGCCCAGCCTGAAGAATGTGGCGATGATGACCAGCAGCATCCCGTAGGTCAGCGCGTTCTTGTGAACCTGGTATTTGAACGAGCCCGAGCAGAAACAACGCAAGAATCGTCGCCAGCACTTCCGCGGCCAGCAGCCAGACCGGCATGATCGCGGCCCACGAGCAGGATCGCCGCGCAAGAGACGCACAGCCGCCCACGAAACGTGCGCCCGGACAAGGTTGATGACTTCCAGCCGGCTCGGGTTCGGCAGGAACTACTCCTGAGCGGATAGAGTCATCGCTGCGAATCGTTGCACTGAACTGTCCAACGATCTACTCTCCAGATCACGAAAATGATCAAAGGCACGCCGCCTACGACTAGAGTCCGGCTGCACCTCCGCAGCAAGCAGACCATATGGCGGACGCGCGCGCGTGCACGATTCCGTCTCACGCTCGCGATGGCTACCGCGCATCATCTGCGGCGCGCCAGGGCTCTCGGCTTCGCCGCCGGTCGCTTCGCTTCCAGCAGCTCGCGCGAGACGCGCGGTCAGCGCAGTTGCCAGGGATTCTTGTAGCTAGAGCCACCGCGCTCGATCCCGTTGTGCATCATAGTCCGAATCGTGGCCGCCTGCCTGCGCGCCAGTTCCGATTGCGCCATGTTCTGCGCCAGCAGCGCCGCTTGACGCGTGTGCTCTTCGGCCTTTTCGCAGACGCGGAGCCGCATCCACAGCTCGCCCATCTTCAGTTGGGCGATGAAGCTGTCCGGAGCCAGCCGCACGCCTTCGCGAAGTTCCTCGATGGCGTCTTGCACCTTAAAGTTCACGCAGAGCGCCATGCCGAACAGAACGCGCAATTCCGAGACGTTCGGGTTGCGCCGCGACGCACTCGCGCAATCCCTGCGACCAGGTCCGCGCGCTCTTCCTTTGCGAGCAGGTACGGATCCGCGAACATGCGCACCAGCAAGCCCTGCGCCTTGCGGGGGACTTGAGCGAGCACCGAGGAAACGCCGCGAGCTCAGACATCGCGCTTGCAGTTTTCGACTTCTTGGCATCGATCTCGAATTTCCATCATAACCCTTGCCTCGCTTTCTAGGATTCTACTCGCATTGCAAGTAGCTGACTTGACAAGATTGGATTGGCAAGGCGCGAACTGTACGCCGCGCCTGCCGTGCAATGCCTCGATCAACTCGATTAGTCGCCTGAGATATGCGGGTTCCGGACGGAAGACGAACTCGGGATAGCCGAGCTGGCCCATTTCCGGAATATCGAGACCCGCTAGCTCTGTTTCCGCCGAAACTCGTTGCCCGACGAAGAACTCGATGACCAGGTTGATGACGAAGCTGAGCGTGAACACGACGCCGATCAGCGTGGAAACGCCGACCAGTTGCGCGACAAGCTGGCTGGCGCCTCCACCGTAGAACAGGCCGGTGACCGAGCCCGTGACACCGTTCCAGCTTCCTCCGTAGTTGCTCGTTCCGTCAGCAAACAGACCGATCGAGAGCACGCCCCACAGGCCGTTGGTTCCGTGGACGGAAATAGCGCCGACTGGATCGTCGACCTTCATGACGTTTTCGACGAATGCGCAGCTCAGGCAGACCAGTACGCCGGCAACGAGACCGATGATGCAGGCGCCGGCCGTGCTGACGAAGCCGCTCGGTGCGGTGATGGCCACGAGTCCCGCCAGCAGGCCGTTGCCGCTCATGGATGCGTCCGGCTTTGCCCTTGAACGCCCACATGTAGAGGATTGCACCGATGCGTTCCGGTGCAACCCGCCAGCATGGTGTCCACGGCGATCGTGCCGATGCGCAAGTTGCCGGCTGGCGGAAGCGCCCAGCGTGCTGCCTGGGTTGAATCCGAACCAGCCGAAGGCCAGGATGAAGCAGCCGATCAGCACGGCCGAAATGTCGTGGCCGATGATCGGATTGCTCGAACCGTCGCGATTGAACTTGCCGATGCGCGGGCCGATGATCAGGGAAACGGCCAAGCGCGGTGATTCCTCCGACAGCGTGCACCACGCCCGATCCGGCGAAATCGCAGTAGCCCTTGCCCAGGCCGGCGTTGGTGCCCAGTTGCGAGAGCCATCCGCCGCCCCAGGCCCAGTTGCCATAGAGCGGATAGGTGATCGCGCCCATGACGACGGAGGAGACTGCGAAGGCGGGGAACTTCCACCGTTCGGCGCAGGCGCCGGTCACGATCGTGAGGGCGGTGTCCATGAACACCATTTCAAACAGGAAGATGACCATGACGCCTACGTCATAGGTGTGGCCGCTCAGCAAATACCCGGTCTGGCCGAAAAGGCCCCAGGTCTTCCCGAACAATGTAATGGCATGTTCGGAAGCCAGGGGTTGCAGGCCGCCCAGGTTGCCGTTGCCCGCCGCTCCGCCCATTTGTATGGCAAAGCCGAGTGATCCAGTAGGCAAATAGACCGCATGTGTACACGAAGAAGTTCATCATGTAGGTGTGGTTGGCGTTCTTCACACGGCACAGGCCCGACTCGACCATGGCGAAACCCGCCTGCATGAACATGACGAGGAAGCCCGTGACCAAGCGTCCAGACGAAGTTGACGGCGATCTTGTTCTGCCCAACCTGGTTGGCGACATCGGGAAGCGTTACGCCAGCCTTGGAGTCGGCTGCCGGAACGTCGCTGATGGTTCCGGTGAGCGTGCCTCCGGGATCGCCCTTTGCCAAGTCTGCCGTAGCGGGCGCTTTACCGGCGGCGTCCTTGAGTTCGGCATCGGCCGCAGTGAAGCTGGTGCCGGAGCGGCTGCCGCCGGAGCCGCCGGCGCTGCGACGTCTGAGCGTGCGCTACTACGCCCACATCCCAGGCAAGTGCAAAAATACAAAGACCTGAGACAACAATTTCGAAGGATTTTCTTCATCGTGACTGCTCCCCTTTCCACACAGCGTTCTTGTTGAAAGCTGCGGGCAATATGTAGATGATCCCGACCAGAGTTACCGCAATTCCCAGCAGGGCAAAGATGATGCGACCCCCGGTGCTATCGGTAATGTGAATGCCAGCCAACGGTGAGAATCCATCCGAGCGCGCAGACGGCGATCCCGATCAGTTTCATTCCCTCTGGTCCTGGCTTCATCGCCGTCTTGCCTTCCAGCGATTTGATTCCCATGAATCCAAATAGACTTCCAATGAGAACGATGGCTCCGAGCCGCCAACAGTGCCTTGCCGGATCCCGCTGTCAAAATAGGCGAGGCCGACACAGAGCACGGTCGCCCCGGCCAGAAATAAGCCGAAGTAACTTCCTTGTTGTTTATTTGCTGCCATTTCTAATTCCTCCTCGACCCGGTTGGGTCACTCGTCTAAGCGATGAATTGCTCACTTCGGTTCGCAACTTGTTGCAGAGGTCTCAAGAACCCGTCTTCCAGACAGAAACAAAATCCGTACAACTTCGCTCGCATCACCAGGGAACTGACCCGGTGCATCGTCCGGTATTTCCCTGGAGACCGTGCCGAGAACGATCATCTCGGGTGGCTCGCGCGCGGGTTGACGAAAGCCCCGCAGCACGGCGGATTCGATCTTGGGAAACGCATCAAAAACTAGATTGCGCACGGCGATTGCGTCCGCCAGACGCCTGCAGTGATTCGTGTTCTTCCCGAACCTGGCGCTGCAGGTTGGAATCCCAAGCGTCCGGCTGGGCGCGCTATCCAGTCGCATTCCACAGTTTGCACAATGTCGTTGCGCAACTCGAAACGCAGCAGCCGCAACGGCGCGCGGGAAAACTCACCGAACCGCAACTTGCCTTCGCATGCTGCGAACGAAGTCAGCGACTTCCCACAGCTGCCGCATTTACGCTCCTTCTCTTTTTCCATCTGGCATTCTCGCGCCTGGTTGGCAACGCCATGAAAGATCACGAATTCCACAGCGACGATGACTTCAAGGACTAAGGGCAGCCCCACTTGCAGCCGGACAACCAAAAGCAGAGCCACCATTGAGAACCACTGCCACCGTGTGCGTTGCAGACGTTCGAGGCGTCCCGGAAACCTCAATAAATCGCTGAAGCTGAGCTTGCCATTCGGATTCGCCGGCACGCAGGCACGAATGCAGGCGACTGCAAAAAATCCGCCAGGATCAACAGCATCAAAGGCAAATTCATTCATCCCTCCGTCCGCAACGGAATCGCAATACTTTCCCAGCGGTATATGCTTCGTAAACCTTTGGTCTAACTGAAAGACACAGAGCCAGCCGACGGAATTGCAAGGGATCGGGAGCGAACGGACCCGGTCCAGCACCGGTTCGGAACTGGCGATTAGGCTCGTCGTCGAGCGCTATGTTTCAGTTAATTGGACACGGCATCGTGTCCGAGATAAACAATGCAGTCGGAGGTTTGCTTTACCGGCGTTTCATTTCATCGGCGAAATGAAACATTAAAACGGCGAAGCTGCCTCTTCAAGTGCCAGCGCAGTGTGCGGCCTTTCTCCTTCAGTAGTCAAATTCAAACTTTCGATTTTAGTGATTTGCTTCGCAAGCAATCTAGGAAGAGCCGCGCTTCAATTCGTCGTTCAATATTATGGTCTCCGAGATTTCCCTCATGGATTTTCGCATTTGCTGGCTTTGCTTTTGAATCATGCGGTAGGCTTCGTCTTCGCTGATTTTCATTTCGCGTTGCAGGATTCCCTTGGCCCGCTCCACAATTTTTCGCGCTTCCAGCTGGCCGGATAGCACCGATTTCTCGCTCACCAATTGTTCCCGCTGGCGCTCATTTTCACGCAATTCGGCAATCGTCTTTTGAAGTTCCGCGGTGCGCTCTGCCACGCTCGCTTCCAGATGATCGCGCGCCTCCCGAAGCTCTTCTTCACTTTTCCTCTTGGAGGAACTTACCCAGCTTGCCGCCAGCGCACACAGGATGAAGGCCAGAAAATAAGTGATGTCCGTGGCATTGATGGCCAGGGAATGCAGGGGAGGAACAAAGAAGTAGTCCACCGCCAGAGTTGAAAGAATGACCGCGAAAATACCGGGCCCTGTGCCGCCAAACCAGGCGCTGGCCATCACCGCGGCAAAGAACAGAAATAGGAATGGGTAGGGAAACATGTGTTGAAGGGCAAGGCTCAACAAAAGCGCTGCCGCCACGAATGCAAAAGCGGTAGCAAAGCGTTGCATGCTATTCGTCAAACTCACTTTGTTCCCCTGGACCCTTTCAGAAGTTGCCGAGAAATCGATCTGACCAAAAGTCATGGCGAAACCCTCTAGGAACCATTCATAGGACTCCCATACAGAGTGCTATGGCGATTGCCGGAAGACAAACTCAAAGACCGGATGGTTTGGATTGAAATGTTTGTTGATTTGCCCGCGAACGAGAATGCCTGATTGTAAGCAGAAAAGAGGCAGATAAAAGAAGATTACTATTTAGCGCGGAAAAAACTCGTCCCCGTGCGTCACGAATTCCGGATATGCTCCAGCGCCCAATTCATGAAGGTCCATGCCCTGGCGTTCGCCTTCGACCGATACGCGGTACGGATAGAAGCGATTGATCAGCAGGTTCAATCCGTAGGTTAGCGGCAAAACGAAACCGAGCAGTGTGGCCACACCAATCAATTGCGCCAGCCACTGGCCGGAAGCGATGCTGCTCATTCCCCCTGGCAGTGCATCCGCCGGGACATTCAACACAGGCCGCTGGAATTGGCCAAACACGCCCAGCGCCAGCAGGCCCCAGATCCCGCCCACGGCGTGCACGGAAACCGAGCCACCCGGATCATCCACTTCCAGGCGCAGTTCCAACCATTCGACGGAAAAAGTGACGGCAGTGCCTGCGATCGAGCCGATGACAACGGCTTCGGCGGGGATCACGAACGCGCAGGATGCGCTGCTGGCGACCAGGCCGCCAACCCAACCGTTGGCGGTCAGCGAAGCATCGGGCTTACCGAAGCGGATCTTGGTTATGAAGGCTGCTGCGAGCGCCGAGGCCGACGCGGCCAGCATGGTATTGATGGCGATCAGACGCGCTCCCGGAAGCTTCGCCTCCAGTGAAGAGGATGGTGCCCGCGGAATTCAGTCCAATCCAGCCAACGAGGGCCAGCACGCAGCCGAACAGTACAAGAACCGCATTGTGGCCGGGAATGGCCGGGGCCATTCCGTCCGCGGAATATTTTCCGCGACGCGGACCCAGAATCCAGGTAATCGCCAGCGCCGTCAGGCCGCCCACTACCTGGATCGTGCCGGCTCCGCCTGCATCGAGAAATCCTCGGCCCATTCCGTAATTGACTCCGAGTTGCGCGAGCCAGCCCCCGCCCCACACCCAGTGCGCGAAAAGAGGATAGATCGACGGCGGCCAGCAACGCCGTCGAAAGACAAATGGCCCGCAGGCGCCAGCGATCCGCGCCGCTCCCCAGTGGGATCAAGGCAGCAAGCCCAACGCAGAAAATTTGAAACAGCGCGGTGAGCGAAGAGACAGAGCCGTCAAAGCGAAAGTTTGCGAAAGAAGAAAGGTTCCGCGGCAATCCAATTCCAGTTTTTTCCGGACAAGCTAAGGACATGCCCCGGGCTGCCGATGAATCCCTGCCACGCAAATCCGCAGACGAAATAGGCGAGGGCCGCGACAGCCAGGGCGCAAAGCGAGGCCATCATCATATGGCCCGCGCTGCGCGAGCGCCCCAGGCCGACATTCATTAGGGCCAGGCCAGCAGCCGCCAGGGGAACTAAAAAAGTGAAGAACAGGCAGGCGACCGTCGTGACTTCGGTAAGTTTCGGAGCAGGCATGGGGATTATCGTTTTTCCTCTCGCGGAATCAAATGCGATCGGAAAGAGAAGAGCAATCCCAGCGCCTCAACTGCAAATCCGACCAGCGCAAACGCGGCCCGCAAAGGCGGCGACGGGAACAGGACGATAGCGGCCAGCACAAGGAACCAACCCGCCGCCAGCATCAGAAAACCCACAGCCTTCATTTCAAAATCCCTCGTTTCAAAGGAGAAGAGACTCACACTGAAATTTCCGACGCAGGCTAAAATATCACAATCGCGCCGGAACCTGACGCACCCTTGCAACAAAAATGATTTTGCGTTCGAGGCGCATCGTGCTGCGATGGATATTTTGTCGAGCTGAAGAGAGAACGCGGCGGTCAAGAAGACTGCGGTTTTCTTATGCATGGAATAAAAGAACCGGATAGGTAGTCGGGGCCTGAGCCAAGCTCGAAGTTTGAATAAATCGGCAGCAAATCTAGACAATCCGCACTAGCAAGTCCACAACTGCAAATAAATGAGTAAGTTACAGGCGTAACCTGGAAATTCGGAAATCTTGCACCGTCGCCTTGCCTGGATCTTTATTCATTCAAAGTCCTGCTTCCGACCCTGTATTACGCCCATATGAATCCGTGATTTGGGCACATCGAAACGTTGCATTTTACTACTCCCGCGCAGCCATCTAGTATTCCGCTCCTCGAAACATCTTTGTGCCTGCAATCGTTATTAGGGCACGAGGATTCGGCACAGAGATAAAGAATATATAAAGGAGATTACATGGCGGAAAATACCGGCGAAGTAAAAATGACACCAACCTTAGGATTGACCGGGTTGACGATGAACGCAATGGCGCTCATCGCACCCGGCGCTTTCCTTTGGCTTACGTTTGCACCTCAAGCATTAGAGGGTGCCACGGCGCCCTCGATGTGGATCGGCATCGTCTTCGCGCTTTTGTTGTGTCTAGCGACTGCGGTGTGTTACGCGGAAATGGCGAAGCTGTATCCGGGCACGGGCAGTTCTTACTATTTCGCGGAGCAGTCCTTCCTGAATCACGACAAGGCATGGAAATACGCCCGCCTGATGAAGTTCATCGTCGGCTGGGGTTCGCATCTTTACTACTGGATCTACCCCGGCGTGATGGTTGCCGTCACTGGAGTTTTCTGCGGTTACATCACGGGTACCCTGTGGCCGAACTTCATGAGCGCGTCGAACCCCGGTCCGATGTTCATGATGCTCATCGCGATCGTGTTTTCCTTCGCGCGTTGCGTATATCGCGCATCGCGGTGTGAATGGTTCCACGGCGGTCAGCATTGCCATCAACGTGATTCAGATCTCCGCGCTGATCGTTTTCTCGGTAATGGCTATCAGCTACCGCATGAGCCATCCTCCCGGAAGCGAAGCGTGGCAGTTTGATTCGGTCTCCGGCGAGGGCTACAACTATCAATTCGCGACCACGAGCCAGACGGTAGATGGAACGGCAACCGATGTCATCACCCGTGATGCCAACAAGGTTCCGCAACCCAAGCTGGACGCGAGCCGGAAAACCGGTGCCTTACATCGTCAGCTACGATATGTATGACACCAGCAATCCGCCGGTGTTTCAGGCCCATCCGAACGCCACGTCCGTACTCGCGATCCACAATTTCAACTGGATGTTCGTGCAGGCCACGGTCGCCATCCTGATCCTGGTCGGATTCGAATCGGTGACTGCGATGGGCGGCGAGGCCAAAAACGCCAAGCGGGACGTCCCGATCGCGGTCATCACTTCACTGCTGGTTCAGGGGGCGTTCTGCTATCTGTTCGAGTATTTCGCCGCAAACTACTTCTTAAGTAGCGGCTATCCGATGTCGACCGCGACCGGCTCGGCGGCGCCCATCGGCGACATGATGATCATGGTCGGCGATGCCCTGTTCCACGGACATGGGCGAGCCTTCATGCTGATCGAAGCCGTAACCGTTTTCCTGGCGCTGATCGGCACCACGCTCTCCTGCATCAACACAGGCGCCCGCGTCACCTACGCCATGGGCAAAGACAGCGAAGTGCCGGAACACTTCGGCATGCTGCATGAGAAGAACCTGAGCCCTCACCGCGCCATCTGGGCTTTGGCGATCATTTCGGCGGTCTTCGGCTGCCTCGCGCTGACTGTTTCTCTTCGGCGATGCCGGCGCTCTTCCGGACGCCACGATCAAGGCCCTGCCTCAGGGGTTCTGGTCGAGCTTCGGTTACGCGTCTCATGACACCATGGCGAAGATGCCCAACAGCCTGCTCACCATTACACTGGCTTCCAACTTCGGGACGTTCCTGCTCTACATGCTAAGCTGCGTAACCTGCATCTTCTGCTACAAGGGACACCCGAACTTACAGCTTCCTCAAACACATGCTCATCCCGATTTTCGGCATCGTCGCGAACCTGATTTGCATGGGAGCTTACATCGTGCTGCCATTCATGGGGTATGGCACGAAGATGGAACCGTTCCTTGCCTTGGGGATTGCGGCAGTCTGGGCGCATTTACGGAGGGATTTACTTCCTGATGTACCAGCAAGGCCACTGGACGGACAACGCTGGTCACCAGTCGTACCTAATGGTGTAGTATGAACATAGCTCAGTTAGCTGAAAATTCGGACAGGTCCGCTACGGCGGACCTGTCCGAATTTCTGTTTCAGGATGTGAGCGAAATTCTTGGAGAACCTGAGGAGACGCTCCTCCCAGGCCGGTTCGCCACGGGCAGCCTCCGATCTGCAGAGTTCCACCTCCAGCGATATGCTGGACATAGAATTCGTGGAACGCACCGACGTCGGACGAGTCCGCGACCATAACGAAGACTATCTTGGGCTACTGCGTCACCGGCGACTCCCGCGCAGGTGCGCACGCACGGCTGGCTGTTCGTGCTTGGCGGATGGAGTCGGCGGCCACGAAAAGGGCGAAGTCGCTTCGCGCACCGCGGTCGAAAGCATGATTGCCGGATTCCGGAAGGCCAAGGACGGGGAATCGCATTCCGCAGCTCTTGCCGCGACTGGTTCAGCAGGCCAATACCTCACGTTTTTGAAACTGCCGTTGCCGGCGGGCGTGAATCCGCGGGCATGGCCACCACGATCGTGGCCTGCGCGTTGCGGTTTGACCGCGTATCCGTGGCGCCATGTGGGCGATTCGCGCTGCTATCTGATCCGCAACGGCAAGGCCACGCAGATCACTCGCGATCACACGGTTGCGAGCGAGCAGGTGCGCCTGGGTCTGGTCACCGCGCAAGAAGCGGCCGACGGAGAAACGCAGCCATATCCTCAGCCGGTCGCTCGGAACCGAATTGATTGCAAATGTGGATACCAACGACCACCAGATTTTCGCCGGTGACGTTCTGTTGCTCTGTTCCGATGGATTGCATGGCGCTGTGGATGCTTCGGAAATGGCCGCCATTTGCGGCCATGGCATGGACCTTCATCAAGCCGCGGAAAAATTGGTTGCTCTTGCCAATGATCGGGGTGGCGGCGATAATATCAGCGTTCAATTGATTCGCGTTCGGGACGTCGAGCGAATGGGCATGTATCGCGGGCGTCCCTACAAACTGTACTGATACGAGGTTCGCCGCGGTTTCCGTGCTTGCCGCAGACCTGCCTTCCCAATGAGCGAATTCCATCCCGGCGATCAACTCGATCACTACCGCATCGATGGCTTGGTCGCCAGAAGCGGCATGGCCTCCATTTTTCGCGGCACCGATCTGCGCGATGGCCGTGCAGGTCGCCATCAAGATTCCCCACCCGGAAATGGAAGCCGACCCGGTCCTCTTCGACCGATTCAAGCGCGAAGAGGATATCGGCAAGAAACTCGTTCACCCCGGCGTCGTTCGCGTATATCAACGATGAAGATCGCAGCCGGCGTTACATGGTTCTGGAATGGGTGGATGGCCGCCTGCTGCGCCAGATCCTGAACGAGCAAAAAAAGCTTCCTCCCGAACGCGCTATCCGCATCACCCTGGCAATTGTGCAAAGCGCTCGAATACGTTCACAGCCAGGGCGTGGTGCATCGCGACCTGAAGCCCGAAAACATCATGGTCGGCCCAGAATGATGAACGTGAAGCTCATCGATTTCGGCATCGCGGCGAACGCCGGATCACGCCGCCTGACCTTTGCCAAGCTGACCGAGGCCATGGGAACGCCGGACTATATTTCTCCCGAGCAAGTAAAGGGAAAGCGCGGCGATGCCCGCAGCGACGTTTATTCGCTAGGCATCATGTTTTACGAAATGCTGACGGGAAAGGTGCCGTTCATGGGGCCCAATCCGTTCGTCATCATGAACGAACGCCTGCTGAATAGTCCGATCCCGCCGCGCGAGGTTAATCCTGAAGTTACGCCCGAGTTGCAGGAGATTATCTACCGGGCATTGGAACGCGATCCCAGCAAGCGCTACCCGAACATGCGCGAATTCGCTCTGGACCTGGAACACCCTGAAAAAGTGGGAGTGGCCGACCGCGAAGAGATCAAGAATTGGAAGCAGAGACGCTCGCCTGCGTCCGGCGAGTCCTGTTTTACGTCATGCTGGCCCTGATACCCGTGGTTATCTTTGGGCTAATGCTCTTCTTAGCGCGCCACATGTGAACCTTACTCCCCTCCTGTGCCATATTAAGGATCCCGCCGGCTTACGACGGTTCATTGACGGGCTCCAGGGCATGGCAAACCGGACAACACACCACCTGTAGGCCGTATCCCAATTCAGCATGCGAACCTAAAATACTTAGGAATTGATTTATTGACAGTTTTGGGAGATTTCTCGCAAGCCATGCGAATCGAAGAATTCCTAGAACGACTGCGCGACTCCGTACTCATAGCGGACGGGGCCATGGGCTCCTTGCTGTATGAATCGCTGGGTGCGCAGCGCTGCGTCGACGAACTGAACGCCACGCGGGCCGAGGAAGTGTTTCGTGTGCACATGGCCTATCTGGAGGCGGGCGCGCATATCATCGAAACGAACACATTTGGCGCCAACCGCAATAAATTGTCTGCCTTTGGTCTGGAAGACCGCGTAACCGAATTCAACCATCGCGGCGTAAAAATCGCGCGAGAGGCACGCGAGGCCGCCCGCCACGATGTCCTGATCGCTGGATCGATTGGCCCGCTCGGTTCCTTCCGCGATGTGCGCGAGGCCACGCCGGAAAATTTTCAGAAATTATTCCGTGAGCAAGCCGAGGCGCTCGAGGAGCGCGGCGTGGATTTTTTCGTGTTGGAAACGTTCGGCGATCCCGCCGAACTTGTGGCTGGCATCGATGCGATTCGTTCGTTTTCGCAACTGCCAATTGTTGCGGAGATCACCTACTCCGAAGAGGGCAGCACATTTAGCGGCGCCCGCCCGAAAGATGCCTGGACTATTTTGAAGCGATCGCGGCGTGCAGGTGATCGGCGCGAACTGTTCCGTGGGGCCGCAGGATCATTTGCGACTCTTGCAGGATCTTGCTTCCGTGGCAGGTTCGTTTCCGATGAGCGCCATGCCCAACGTGGGTTTTCCGCAGCGCGCCGGCGATCGCGTGATCTATCCAAAATCCTCGCCCGAATATTTCGATCTGTTTGCTCGCGAAGCCGTTGCCATGGGCGCGCGAATTCTGGGTGGGTGCTGCGGCACCACGCCAGATCATATTCGCGCCATGGTTCGTGCGGTGCAGGGCAAGCATCCGTCGGGAGGCGCCAGAGTTGTTACGGCGGTGGAAAGCGCGCCCGAGGCTCATCCAATTGCCGCGCGCGAGCCTGACAGCGCACTGTGGCGAAAAATTCAGGCGCAGGAATTCGTGATTTCCGTGGAGATCGATCCCCCAAAGGGCACGTCCATCGATCGCGTTCTCGAACAGGTGCAGAACGTGATGGCCTCGAAGAAGGTGGACACCATCGACGTCAACAGTGGGCCTCTTGCGCGCGTGGGCATGGACGCGTTGACACTATCCGGGGCGCTCGAAGCGCGCGGCATTGAAACTATTCCACATCTCACCACGCGTGACTCGAATCTGATTGGTTTGCAGGCCATGCTTCTGGGCGCATGGACCGTGGGCGGCGTGCGCAACGTCCTGGCCGTGACCGGAGATCCGCCATCACTGGGCAGTTCTTCGGGATCAACCGGAGTTTACGAAGTGGATGCCATCGGACTTGTGAAAGTGATGGCAAAGCTGAATCAGGGGCAGGATTGGGGCGGAAAAAATCTTGGCGGCGCCACAAATTTCACTATCGGAGTGGCCGTGAATCCTCTTGCTGAGGACTTGGACGAGGAGATTCGCCGATTTCGCCTGAAAGTCGAAGCCGGAGCCCACTTCGCCATGACCCAGCCGATTTTTGATCCTGAGCACTGGGAGCAATTTCTAAAACTCATTGGCGGGAAATCGCCGATTCCCATTATTGTAGGCCTGTGGCCCTTGAGCAGCTACAAACAGGCTCTGCGCTTACACAATGAAGTGCCCGGCATCGTGATCCCGGAAGAATTGCTGAAACAGTTGGAGGCCGCGGGAGCCTCCGCTCGCGATCACGGCTTCGCCCTGGCTCGCAAAATGCTGGATTGGGCAAGAGGCGCCCGCCATTTGGGAATTGTCGGCGCTTACCTGATTCCTCCGTTTAAGCGCTACGAAGAAATCCTCGATCTGTTCCAGTAGCACAGGCTTCAGCCCGTGGGGTTGATTGGAGCAGGGTCGCTGCTGCAACTAAAACCCACAGGCTGAAGCCTGTGCTACATTCAGAACTCAAAATCCAGGGAAAACTGAACTTGCCGCGCGCCCATCCCTGCGATGGGTGCGCCAAATCCGGCAAGCGGTGTCAGACCTGATCCATACACGGGATTGATCTGGGAAACATTCGGATGGTTGAATAGATTAAAAAATTCAGCGACCACATCCAGATGCCTGGATGCACCAAACGGAAAATACTTCAATACGCGGAAATCCATATCGACCATTCCGGGATTCTGAAGCGAGTTTCGCCACAGATTGAGGGGTCTGGCAGACAGCGGGAACGCATGGGCTTCGTTGGAATCGACGCCCGTCAGCGGATTTACCGGCTGGCCGCTTCCCGCCGTGAAAATTGGCGCCACTTCGATGTGGCGAAATGTTCGAGTCAACCAACCGGGGTTGTCCGGTTGATTTGCGGGTTTGTCATCTTCGTCGCCGATCGGCAATTCCCAAAGGGCATTGAACACAAAGCGCTGTAATTGATTTTGAAGCGAGAGTGCATTTTCATTTGCCAGGGCAAAAGGATTCTGTGGCTGCTCATAGAAATCGGAGGCGTCGTCCACGGTTCTG
Source organism: uncultured Acidobacteriota bacterium (assembly GCA_963825365.1). GTDB lineage: Bacteria > Acidobacteriota > Terriglobia > Acidiferrales > UBA7541 > Palsa-360. Next base: position 27,332 of record CAWGSV010000009.1, read on the forward strand.
GAAAGCGTGTAGCTTGCCGAGAACGCAAGTTCGTCATTCATTCTCCGATTTAATGTGAAGGAAATGCCTTTGTAGGTTGAAGTCGCGGAATTTGAGATCTGGTATATGTCCCCAAATGATGGGTTCAGGCGCCCGGGTTGAAAGACGTCCCGACCAATTTGCTGAGCCGTGGGACTCACTACTCCCAGGCTCACGGCGTTCGCCGAAGTGAGGACGGTGGGCGGCAGAAGATTAATGTTCAGAGTACGAGCCAGATGGACGCCGCGAACATACAGAAAATCGGCACGTACAGAAAGATTCTTGGCCAGTTCATGCTCTACGCCGGCGCTTGCCTGTTGGCTGTAAGGGGTGGCCATGCGCGGGTCGGCGCGAAAGATGGATTGCGCGATTCCCGGCACTGGAAAATTCTGCGACCCCCCGTTCGCCAACAAAAATAAATTTGACGCTGCCCCGCCGTCCGCTACCTGCTCGAATCCCCGGGAACCATTCACGGCGACGGCCTGCGCGAGATCGGCGAGGATGTAGCGGTCGAAGAATATTCCATAGCCGCCGCGCAGCACCCATCGGGAGGAAGGCGTCCATGCCAGGCCGATTCGCGGACTGAAATTATGGCCGGCCTGGTTGAACCCGCCCGGCAATCGCTCGAAATCGTAACGAACGCCAAAATCAAGCGTGACTCGCGGCGCGAGCGACCAATGGTCCTGCAAAAATCCCCCGACCATGGTCACCGGGAAATTCACGGCCGTGCCGCCAAATGCCTGGCGAAATTGGTCCGGATTCCCGGAGAGGAAATCCTGGAGAGCCTTGAAGAGATAGACTCCGCCAAAACCGTCGTCGGCGGACGCCTTGAGGCTTACGCGACTGATCGCACCGCCTGCTTTCCAGGTGTGCTTTCCCTTTGTGCGCGTGTACGTGTAACCCGCTTGATAGTGATTTTCGCGGCGCTGGCCTGGTCCGGCGTAGGGGCGCCCGAAATCCACAATCCCCGCGATACTGATTTCCGGCCCGGTCATGTCATTCGTGCGCAGAACTGCGTGGCGCGTCGCAGCCTGAAAACGCAGATCACCCACCGCGTCGGAACCGTACACGGTAGTGATCGAACCGGAAAGCGCGTTGTCGGCGATGAAGCTGCTGCCGCGCGCGCTGATATCCGCCAAGCCGCTGGTGTTAAACGCATCGCTGGCCTCGCGGTTGTTTGTGAATGCATAACGCAGCATCAAGGAAGTATTTTTTGTGAGACGCTGATCGAGTTTTCCGGCGGCCTCGGTTTCCGCGCGCGAGATTGGGAAGAAGTTGGTGGCGATCTGGCGGGTTGTGAGCCGAGCGAACGCTCCCGTCGCGAGGAAAGAATTGAGAGCGGACGAGGCGGCAGGATCGATGTCCGAGCCGCTCTGGCCTCGATTGTGTTCCTGCTCGGCGGCCACGTAAAAGAAGGTTCGATCCTTGATGAGCGGGCCGCCTAGCGCTAAGCCAGCGCGATAGCGGCGGAAGGACGGTTTCCCCGGATCAGCGTCGAACGGGTCGCGAGCATTGAGCGCGGCATCCTGCGCAAATAGAAACGCGTCGCCGTGAATCATATTGGTTCCGGAGCGCGTGATGACATTGATGGAACCCCCGGAAGCTCCGCCCGATTCCGCCGAAAGGCCGTTATTGACCACTTGAAATTCCTGGACGATTTCCGGCGAAAGTTCGGTGCGGCTGGATCCTGAGAACTCATCGTTGTTGTCGAGCCCGTCAATCGAAATCGTATTGCTGCGGGCGCGCATGCCACCAAACGTAAATCCGCTGCCGCCAAGCGGCGTGGCTCCGCTGATGGGCGGCGCCGCCGGGGCAGTCAAAACACCCGGCGCGAGAAGGACAAAGTCCAGGGAGTTGCGGCTCTGGACCGGCAATTCCTCGATTCTTTCCCCGTCAACCGAAGACACCACGGAAGTCTGTGAGGTGTCCACTATTCCCGGCTGGGCGCTCACCGTGATTTTTTCAGAGGACGACGCGGGAACCAGAACGATTTCCAGCCGCGTGGTTTGTCCGAGTGACAGATCGATTTCCGCGTTCCGGTAGGGCGCAAACCCCGCCAGATTCACAAGAACTTCATAGGAAGCGACCGCCAGCCCCTCCGCGTGGAAGGATCCCTGTGCATCTGTTTGCATGGTGCGCGCCTGATTTGTGGAGGTATTGCGAACCACGACAGCTGCTCCCGGGATTACCGCGCCGCTGCTATCCATCACCGTGCCCTCCAGGGCTGCCGCAACTCTCGAACCTTGAGCCTCCACCTTGCACGGGCGCAGGATCATGACCATCGCGGCTGCCAGGAAAACGGCAGCGGTACACACACAAAACGAGCGGGTTCGGCGATTTGCTGGGATGAGTACGCGATGCGAGAATGACACTACGGTCATTAAGCTCTCTCCGGTAAACTACAAGAGATACATTTGTAACATTTTTGAAGGGCGTGGCCCACATTTGCGGTACCCGTTCAATTGCAGAGCTAATTTACAGGTAGGAGATTCTCATTGAATCGAAGGGAAACACGGATTGCCGCGCTGCACGAACTCCTGAAGGAGAGGATCGTCATTTTAGACGGCGCCATGGGCACCATGCTGCAGGGGCAGCAGTTGGAGGAATCGGCGTTTCGCGGCGTGCAATTTGCGAATCACGCGCGCGACTTGCGCGGGAACTTCGACGTCCTGAACATCACGCAGCCGGGCATGGTGCAGGCCATCCAGCGCCAATACCTGGAAGCCGGCGCGGACATCATCAAGACCAACACGTTTAACTCCAATGGAATTTCCGCGCTCGATTACGGGCTGGAACATTTAGTTCACGAACTGAATGTGGCAGGCGCGAAAATCGCCCGCGCCGTGGCCGACGAATACGAAGCGGCGCACTCTGGCCAATATCGCTTCGTTACGGGCTCCATGGGGCCGACCAATCGCACGGCTTCCATGTCGCAGGATGTGAACAGCCCGGCTTCGCGCGGCGTTACCTTTGACAAATTGCGCGACGTTTATTTCGAGCAAGCGCGCGGCCTGGTGGAAGGCGGCGCGGACCTGTTGCTGCTCGAAACAATTTTTGACACGCTGAACGCCAAGGCCGCGCTCTTCGCCATCAGCCAATACAACGACGAATATTTCGCGGCTACCGGAGAACGCATTCCGGTCATGGTGTCCGTTACCATCACCGATCGAAGCGGGCGCACACTTTCCGGCCAGACGGTCGAAGCGTTTTGGATTTCCGTTTCGCACATGGATCTGCTCAGCGTGGGCATCAACTGCGCCCTCGGCGCAAAACAGATGCGCCCATACGTTGAAGAGCTTTCGCATCTCGCGCCCGTGCACATCAGTTGCCACCCAAATGCCGGCCTGCCCAACGCTTTCGGCGGATTTGACGAGACGCCCGAAAGAATGTCCGCGGACATGCGCGAATTCGCGTCCAGCGGCTGGCTGAATATCGCCGGCGGTTGCTGCGGAACCACGCCCGCGCACATCAAGGCGATCGCCGAAGCGGTGCGCGATTTGAAGCCGCACGTGCTCTCGAAGCCCGAGCGCTACACGCGATTCAGCGGCCTGGAACCGCTGGTGCTGCGGCCGGATTCTCGCTTCGTCAATATCGGCGAGCGCACCAACGTCACTGGCTCGCCAAAATTTTCCAAGCTGATTCTTGCCGGCGAACTCGAAGCTGCGTTGTCCGTGGCGCGGCAGCAAGTGGAAAACGGCGCGCAGATCATCGACATCAACATGGACGAAGCCATGCTCGATTCCGAGCAGGCCATGACCACCTTCCTGCATCACGTCGCCGCGGAGCCGGACATCGCCCGCGTGCCCATCATGATCGACAGCTCCAACTGGAAAGTCATCGAGGCCGGGCTGAAATGCATTCAGGGCCGTGGGATCGTGAATTCCATCAGCTTGAAGGAAGGCGAAGAGGCCTTCCGCGAACGCGCGCGCCTGGTTCGCCGTTACGGTGCCGCCATGGTCGTGATGGCCTTCGATGAAAAGGGCCAGGCCGATTCGCTCACGCGAAAGATGGAAGTGTGCGCCAGAGCTTACAAGATTCTTACGGAAGAAGCCGGCGTCGCTCCGGAAGATATTATTTTCGACCCGAATATTCTGACCGTGGCCACTGGCATCGAGGAGCACAACAATTACGCCGTCGATTTCATCGAAGCCGCGCGGCAGATCAAGGCCAAGCTGCCCTACGCGAAAGTCAGCGGCGGCGTCAGCAATATTTCGTTTTCCTTCCGCGGCCACAACGTGGTGCGCGAAGCCATGCACTCCGCATTTTTATACCGCGCGATTCAAGCCGGCCTGGACATGGCCATTGTGAATGCGGGCCAGCTGGCGGTTTACGAAGAGATCCCCAAGGACCTGTTGAATCTGGTCGAGGACGTGTTGCTGAATCGCCGCCCGGACTCCACGGAACGCTTGCTGGCGTTCACGGAAACCGTGAAGGCGCAGGAAAAGGGAGCGGTGGAGGAAGATTTCTGGCGGAAAGGCACGCTGGAAGAGCGCCTGACGCACGCTCTGGTGAAAGGCGTCACGGACTACATCGAAGAAGATACGGAAGAGGCGCGTCAGAAATTCGGCAAGCCGCTGGCGGTGATCGAAGGCCCGCTGATGAGTGCCATGAATGTGGTGGGAGATCTTTTCGGATCGGGGCGCATGTTTTTGCCGCAAGTGGTGAAGAGCGCGCGGGTGATGAAGAAAGCGGTCGCCTATCTGCAGCCATATCTGGAAGCGGAAAAGCTGGCGGGCGGCGTCTCCGTCAAAGGCCGCATCGTCATGGCCACTGTGAAGGGCGACGTGCACGACATCGGCAAAAATATCGTGGGCGTGGTGCTGGCCTGCAACAACTACGAAGTGATTGACCTCGGCGTGATGGTGCCTGCCGAGAAAGTTCTGCAAATCGCGCGCGAAACGGGCGCGCACTTGATCGGGCTGAGCGGCCTCATCACTCCTTCGCTCGAGGAAATGACGCACGTTGCAAAAGAAATGGAGCGCGAAGGGCTCACCATCCCGCTGCTGATCGGCGGGGCAACTACCAGCCGCACGCACACCGCCGTGAAGATCGCTCCGTCCTATGGCCAGCCGGTGATTTACGTGCAGGATGCATCGCGCGCAGTGGGCGTGGTGGGCAATTTGCTCAACCCCGAGCTGAAGAAAAGTTTCACGGAAACCAATCGCATCGAGCAGGAACAGGCGCGGGAGAAACATGCCACGCGCAAAGCGCAGCCTCTTTTGCCATTGGCGGAGGCGCGCAATAAAAAGCCTGTTTACGATTGGTCCGCGTACCAGCCGCCGCAGCCTTCCTTCCTCGGCACGCGCGTGTACAATCCCGTGCCACTCGAGGAAATCGTTCCCTACATTGATTGGACGCCATTTTTTCATGCATGGGAATTGCGCGGAGTTTATCCCAAGATTTTCGATCAGGAAGGCGTCGGCCCCAAAGCAAAGGAACTGTTTGACGAAGGCAAAAAGCTTCTCGACCATATCGTGCGCGAAAAATTGCTGGAAGCGCGTGCCGTGATCGGATTTTTCCCCGCGAATAGCGTGCAGGATGATATCGAAGTGTATGCCGACGAATCGCGCCATCTGCTTACGACATTTCATTCCCTGCGCCAGCAACAGGTAAGACAAAATCAGGAGCCGAGCTACGCCCTGGCGGATTTCGTTGCGCCGCGCGAGAGCGGCAAGCAGGATTATCTGGGCATGTTCGCGGTCACCGCGGGATTGCGCATCGAACCGCTGGTCGAAAAATTTGAAAAAGACAATGACGATTACAACGCGCTGATGGCCAAGGCGCTGGCCGACCGCCTGGCGGAAGGGCTTGCCGAGCTGATGCACAAACGCGCGCGCATCGAATGGGGCTACGGCAAGGACGAGAATCTCTGTTATGACGATCTGCTGCACGAGCGCTACCGCGGCATTCGCCCCGCGCCTGGATATCCGGCGCAGCCCGATCACACCGAAAAGCGTCCGCTCTTCGATCTGCTCTGCGCGGAAAAAAACACAGGCATCACGCTGACGGAAAATTTCGCCATGTATCCGGCGGCCTCGGTCAGCGGCTTCTACTTCTCGCATCCCGAATCGAAATATTTTGCCGTCGGCAAAATCGGCCGCGACCAGGTCGAGGACTACAGCCGCCGCAAAGGCCTCGATCTGCGCACCGTGGAGCGCTGGCTGGCCCCCAACTTGAATTACGATCCGGACGCCGCGTAAACGCATTTAGTAGGACAGGCTTCAGCCTGTCTTCTTTTGATTTTTCTAATCTACGAATAGCTAAAACCCAGACAGGCTGAAGCCTGTCCTACTAAAACCCAAAAACAAAACTCCAAGGCAGGGCCGAAAATCCGGCTGCTGCCTTGGAGTTTGTGTGACGGGTTATTGCGCTCGGGTTAGGGCAAATCGTAGCGCAGGTCGACGTACGCGATGGCCATGTGTGCCGTGGCCGGCTGTCCAGCGGCGACATACCACGGGGTGCGCGAGGAGTAAGAGAACTGCGTCATGATGCGGAGGTCGCCGTAGGCCGGGTTCCTCCAGAGGTAGTGGTGAATGCCAACCGTCGGTTCAAAGAGGTAGCGATTCGCGGAGTTCGCAGAACCGCCTGGGGCGGCTGGGCAAGTCCCGGCTGCGCCAGTGTTTAGAACTGATGTGCCTTTCCCGAAGCCGTACCCGAAGTTGGTTGTGACCGTGCAATTGCCGGTAGCTCCTGCTCCCGTGGCGGCAACTGGGTCGCGACCATGTCCACGTTTCTTCCGAAATACGCTCCGCTGTCGTACGCGTAGATGACCGTGCTCGGGTTGACCTGATATTCAAATCCAGCGATTGCCGATGCAGCGTGCACACCGGAGAGAGTGCCATCTGATCGAATGATCAAATCCGGCCCGCCGGTGCTGCCGATGTAACGCCCGCCGCCGTAGCTCTAGAAGCCGGTGCCGATGAAGCGCAAGTTCTTAACCAATTCGATGTTAGCGGTAACCGCTCCGCCTCCGCCTGATCGCGTGGAAACCGTGGCAGGTGGTGACTGCCACTTGCACGGGTTGCAGCAGGTTGACTGCCTTGAAGGTGCGGAACAAGCCCGGCCACATCGAAGTGCACTCCATGGCCGCCCGGCTTGACGTCGAAGGCAGTCTTCGCGATGATGTCCGGAGCAGACGTTCGGAACGTTCGGGTTGTTTACACCGCGTGGTGCTGCTGGTGTTTCCGCTGTTGAACTGTCAAATTCCTGGTTATAAGTTGCGTTCGGCGGAATTGAATACGGACACCGAGCTAGGCAAGGTCTGCTGCGGATTTTCGATCGCAACGCCGAGCGCCCAATTGTTTGTGGGATGGGCAATGACGCGGAACGACAGTCTGCCGCGCCCAAGTAAGGCCCAATTGGTAGTTCGTGTCCACGTCTTGGGAGTAGAAGAGATCCCCAGGCAGGGCCGAAAGTCCGTTTCGGTTTGGAGTCAGGAAACTCCAGGATTGCCCGCCAAGACTTCAATCTTGCCGCGGTGGTAATCCGCCCAGTAGAGGCGCATGCGAAGGGAATTGCTGTTGCTCGTGTCGTTCCCGTTGGGGGGCAGGTAGCCGAGGAAGTCAGCCTCGAGGTAACCGGTGACGTCAGCTTGGCCGAACTTGGCCTGCGTCCTCAAGCCGATGCGCGAGTTCTGGGTTGAAAATCGGAATTCAGTGAGCCGGCCGGCAGCGGTATTGGAGAATGCGATTCGAGCCAAAACTTGTGCCGATGCCGCCCAGGTTCGTGGTGCGGAAGACGCCCATCATAGTCCATGAAACCTAGGGGATAGAATTCTGCGGCGCCGATTTTGAAGTACAGGGGTCCGGGCTTTTCTTCTTGCGGCGCCGACATGGCGGCAGTCGCGGTTGAAGCCGGGCCGATTGGAGCGGCTGCTGCGGTTGCCACGGGCATCCCGGCGGAAACTGCCGGCGAAGTCGCTACGGCAGCGGGAGCGGATTCCGCTGGTTTTGCTCCAAACTTTTCCTCGAGCGCTTCCATCTTCAACTGTTCGGCCTTGAGAGCCGCGCGTTGCGCCTCAAGTTCCGCTCGCTGTTCCTCCACAAGGCTGCGAAGGTCCTGCATCTCGCTTTCGATGGCAGAGGCTTCCGGCTTCACTGCCGCGGGTTTATCCGGCAGGGCTGCAGCGCTGTTCGCGGCTGCAGGTGTGTCATCCTTCCCGGTCTCTCCGGCTGCGCGCGCCAGAAGCGGCGACGCCGTGAGACTTATGCCCAACAACACTGCAGCAAATACTCGCATTTCATTTCCTCCTGAAATGAAGTCCTATGACTGTATTTCATCCATGAAACTGAATTGGGATTGCTTCACTGCTTCTGAATCCCCCGAGCAACCGCGATGGATCATTCGTCTGTATGAATTTGAAACAGGTCCCATCCCCACCTTGGAACGGCCCACTTCCACTGCACCCCCGGCAAAATTCTCAGTTGCGCGGCCACTTCCAAGGGAACAATCGTTCCCAATTTCGAATCGGGCCGCCCTTCCGACACTCCCGGGTGGTTCCAAGCTATCGGTGCCCCCTTACTGCCCCGTGAGAGGAATGTTAATTCTGTGTGACAGCGAGGCAGGCAAGTTCAAAGACGAGCTATGTAGCAGAAAACATAGGTGTTGTTATTAAGGAGGGGAAGCAGCCTGATTGCGATTCGGAAACAGGCTGCCCAAGGAGACAGTCCGCTTTGATTATTTTGCAGCCTTTCTCAATTCGACTATGGCCTTCTCGAAGACTTGAATATTCGCGGGTGAATCAATCTCCGTCAACGCTTTGCTAGAGGAGATGGAAGTTAACAGCGCCAGGTTCATTCTGCCTACGGGCCCGAATTCTTTACTGATTTGTTCGAAGTATCCTGCTAATTTAGCGCCCATTTTGCTGTCTCCCTTCAGGATTTGACACTTGTTTCTTCCATGGAAAGCAAAAGCAATTCCTCCATCGCCGCTCGAACACCCCTCATGCTCTTGCCAAAGGCGGCGATTTCGTGATGGCCGGAAACCTCTATTGCCAGACCGGAAAGGTCCGCCCGTGCAAGGCGGTCTGAAACGGATTTGAGCCAGGCAAGGCGCTGCACAATATCCCGAACCAGTAGGAATCCGACGATTCCCAGCAACACGACCAGGCCCCCGGCCAAACCGAGCGCCAAATTCTGCGCGTTGGATGCAGCCTTAGTTTGCGTTTCAACGGACTGCTTGCTTAAGACTCCCAACCGCTCAACCACTTGGTCAAACAGGTCAGTTGGGGCGCGATCCTGCCCGCGCACAATTTTATCCGCGACCATGAAATCTGCGTGCCCTGCGACGTAGGCATCGTATGCCTGCTGGTATTTCTGACTTAGGATCAACCGCGCGGCAAGGAATTGCTGGACTAGCTGTTTTGCCTGGGGATCCTGCAATTCGGATGACAGCGCTTCCGCTCCCTGCAGGACGTCTTGCTCTTTTTCGTGAAACTGTTTGGTATAAGTGGCCAAGTCACCCGCATTGTGCCCACGCAAGAGGAATGTCCGTAATTGCTGCACCTGCTTCTTGAAATTGACTTGTACGATGCGAGCTTGATCCATCTGGCGCACGGATGAATTCAGGACCGAATCGTACCCTGCCGAGACTGAACGCATATCTGCAACCAGCGCAGCGCCCAGTGCGCAGAACACTGCCAGGAATGCAACATAAAACAACATAAGTTTCGTGGATATTTTCATGTGCCACCGTTCCTTTCAGCCATCCTTTGCCCTACCGTAGTTTTCAATTCCAGCTGCGTGCCCGTTGGTGTGTGTCCATCGCATCCGCCAAGGCTGGACGATTTGCACATTACATAGGACAAATCGGCAGGACCCTGATTGGCTTTAGCGTTTGGTTAGTAGGCGTTCGCGTGAGGCACATGGGATGGTTGGAAACGACATGCTTGCTCGGCGAACTCCCGGGAATGCGCCGTCCGGTCGGAGTTCAAATCCCTCAAAACACTTGGGCTACGGTGCGTGTTGACTCGGCAGCCGTTCCGACTTAGATTGTCTGTGGAAAGCGGAAACCCATGAATAACTCAAATCTACATGGTTACGCGGATTTAATGGTGGCGGTCTGCCGTACGTCATTGGCAGTCGCGCAAACTCCGCCGTCCCCACCATGGACCACGAGCCGCACCATCATCTCGCCCTGCACAACGATTACGTGAAGGTCTTTAATGTGGAAGTGGCGCCCGGCGATTCCATCATTCTGCATAGCCACGATCAGGACACCATCGCCATTGCCATCGGCGACCAACTGGTGACCGTAGGCATCCCCGGGAAGACGAGCTCGCCCTCCAAAAATGCCGATGGCCAGGTTCGCCTGCAGCGCTCCGGATACGTTCACTCCACGCACGTCGATGGGGACACGCCGTACCACACCGTTGCCGTGGAGCTCATGCAGCCGCAGACCAACTTTCACAATGTCTGCGCCGAAATTCTCGCGGGCCAGCCGCTGAACTGCCCGGTGGTGGACCCCAAGCTGCCGGCCGCTTCCGGCAGTCAACTTTTGCTTGAGTCAAATGAGACTCGCGCATCGTTCGTCCGCGTGCTTCCGCACAAATCGACGAAAGTAGGCGAGTCGGGGCCGGAAGTGATTGTTGCTCTGGACGCTGCAACGATTTCGGGGACGCCCAAGGAACCGGCGAAGACGCTGAAGCCGGGCGACTTCGTTTGGCTGGAAGGCGCCGCGGGTCAAGTGCGTACGTACAAAAACGTTGGCGCTAAAGATGGCCGCTACATTGAAATTGTTTTTCAGCCCGCGAAATAGTTGGGGACGCTGGAGCCTTAAATAGTGAAATTCGCGAAGATCGTATTCTTGCTCGCGGGAATTCAGGGCTTCCTCATCATCCCGCCACTGTATTTTATGGAAGATAGAATCGGCCGGGACACACCGCCCGCGATTACTCACCCCGAGTATTTCTACGGGTTTCTGGGAGTGGCTCTGGCGTGGCAAGTGGCGTTTTTTGCGATTTCGCGAGATCCCGTGCGATGCCGCGCCATGATCCTGCCATCCATTCTTGAAAAAGTAGGCTACGGGTTGGCGCTCATCGTTCTTTTCTCGCAGCATCGCCTGCCGCTTTCGGTGCTGGCCGTTGGCTCCATGGACTGGATTTTTGCGTTCCTGTTTCTCGCCGCATACTTTAAGACGAAGCCGTCTGCCTCTGCTTAATTTGGCGCTTTGCCATTGCAAATCTGATTTATAATAAATCTGCTATCCCATAAACTATCTTTATGGCTAAATAGTGTGGCCAGGCACCAGTAGCACAGGCTTCAGCCTGTGGAATTTAGTCTCTGCGAGGCCAAAAATCCACAGGCTGAAGCCTGTGCTACATTGAGGCATCCATGGACCTATCCCAACTGCACGTATTCTTGACCGTGGCAAAAGAGCAGAGCTTTTCGCGCGCAGCGCAAAAGCTGTACCGAACGCAGCCGGCGGTGAGCATCGTCATTCGCAAACTCGAGGAATCGGTGGGGCAGCCGCTCCTGGTGCGCGGCGCGCGCCAGGTGAAGCTCACGGACGCCGGCGAACTGCTGCGCGAATACGCCGAGCGCCTCTTGAATTTGCGCGACGAAATCGAAAAGGGAATGGAAGACCTGAAAAGCCTGGGCCGCGGCGAACTGCGCCTGGGCGTGAACGAAAGCTCCATCCATGCGCTCTTGCCCACACTGGCGCGCTACCGCAAACTGTACCCCGGCGTGAAGCTGATCATGCACCGCACGCTTTCGCGCGACATCCCGCAGGAAGTGTTGAATTACCGCCTGGACCTGGGCACCGTTTCCTACATGCCGCAGGACGCAAAACTCACAGCCGTGGAAATCCTGCGCGACGAGCTGACTTTCGTCGTCCCGCCCAAGCACAAGCTGGCCCGCCGCTCCTCGGTGGACATCAAGGAACTGGGCGAAGAAACGTTCATCGCCCACAACGTCGAGTCCCCCTACCGCTCGCGCGTCATCCAGCTCTTTGAGAAGCATCGAACCCCGCTGCGCCGCGACATCGAAATGCCCACCATCGAAAGCATCAAACGCTTCGTGCAAATGGGCATGGGCGTGGCCATCGTGCCAAGAATGTGCGTGCGCTGGGAGGTCGAAAGAAAACAGCTCGCCGAGGTTCGCATCCGCCAGCTCAAGCTGCCGCGCTCTTTGTACCTGGTGTCGCGACGCGGCGCGCGCCTCTCGCACGCGGCAGTCGGGCTTATGCGCCTATTGGATGCGAAATAGTGAGGGTCGGGAAGGCTGCACGATAAATGCGGTCGTCCAGCGTGAGAAGAGGGAAATCGTTCTTAAGTGCGTGCGCGCCAATCAAAAAGTCAGTAAGGATTCGGCGAGGGCCCGGATCTTTCTGCTTTCGCCTGCGAGTTGCATACCCTTGAAAGGCGTGGCCGGCAGCCCGCCAGATTGCCTGGTCGAATTTCCAATCCACGGATATCCCCGATTCTTTGAAAAAGTAGTCGAGGAACTTCTCACTTCTTGTAGGGAATCCGAGTAGTTCGGCATAAACAGGCGCGGCGATTGTCAAACTCCCCCGTGCGAGCGCCGCATCCAGCGCGGTGCGAACGGGGAGATTCAGGCTGTCCTCCGGGTCCCAGAGAACCACGAGGATATTCGTGTCAATCGCCGTCGTCATGTCCACGCATCTCGCGGATATAGCGGAGAATGGCCTTCTTGCCGCGGGGCAAACCCGGATTTCCAATTCCGCGGAATTTTTCAAACGGGCTTTCGGTCCTCACAGGACGAATATGAAAGCCGGAGTCGTCCTTTTCAAACTCCACCTTGTCGCCCGCCCGGACGCCCAATTCCCGGCGAACCTCATATGGCAAGGTGATTTGCCCTTTGCTGGTGACCTTGGCCTGTTTCTTCACGGGAATCTCCTTCCTCTGGACTTTATCATATGCCTCCTTACTTTTTGGCAAAATGACGGTCGCAGGTGACGTAAACGATCCCTTGGCCGAGTCCGTAATTCCTCCCGGCCCTGAAAGCGCCGATGGTAATTAGCCGAGGGCAACGCCTGGGTAGGAATTTCACCGGAAATGTGTGCGCCTGAAGGCGCAGGGCCCCTCCGCCCCTTCAGGGCGGAAGATGGTGCCTGGGCGCGATACCCGGGGCGTTGCCCCGGGCTGGCCACCCACGGCGTTTTCAGCGCCGGGAGAGCCAATCCACTTGAACGCAGTTAGCACATGTCAAGATTTCAATCGTCGCATAGGGTGCGAGGCCCAAAAACCCCCACCCTTGCAAAAAGCGCAAGGGTGGACCACCCGCCACCTTAAATCTCATTGACAGCGTTGCCCCTTCCCATAGAGTTCAAATTTAAAAAGAAAGTCACGACACTATAGCGCCCTGCAGTTCGGGCGCTTTTTTATTTGGGGATCCCGAAATTCTTATTTAGTTTCTAAACTCGTCTGGCGTTCTGCCAGACGGCTTTTCTTTTTTGGGGAGCACTACAATGATGTGGCTCGAATCGATCAAGCAAGTTCTCAGCCTACTCACGCAGGTTCTCGCTTACTTGTCTCACTGCTCGCTGCGTTCAGTCTGCTTGTGAAAAGTGGAGAAGTTTCACGCGAAACTTCTCAGCGAAGCGATAGGGGTGACGAAGTGGAGCGCCTCACGGTGCTCTCATGTAATCTCTGCCTCGACTCATTCCCTTTGCACGAATAGATCCTCACCGCCCAATCTACACAATTATCGCCCACTCAGTGCACGAACAAATTCTGTGGCAACCTTCCTGAATTCGCCCGGCTTCCAATTCAGCGGACCCTTTCAAAACGGAGTTTGGAAAAGTCTTTCCCGACGGGCTTCAATAAAAAAAGCCCGCCCCGGTTAAGGGACGGGCTCTTGTTTTAGGTTAGGTCTTTGAAAACTGGGCAGCGCACATCGAGTGCGCATTTCAGAAGATGAGATCTGACAGAACCCGCTCGAAGATTGAATCGTTCGAGCGATTACCTCGGATCCCCGTGAGAGGCTCCGAAGCTTGGGCAACTTCACCTGCACACCTGCACAGGATCGATTGCCACTATGTTTAGAAAGGAGGTGATCCAGCCGCAGGTTCTCCTACGGCTACCTTGTTACGACTTCACCCCAATCATGGGCCATACCTTGGGCGCGTGCTCTCCTTACGGTTAGCTGCGCGACTTCTAGTACAGCTCACTTTCGTGATGTGACGGGCGGTGTGTACAAGGCCCGGGAACGTATTCACGGCGTCGATCTGATACGCCATTACTAGCGATTCCAGCTTCATGCAGTCGAGTTGCAGACTGCAATCCGAACTGAGCATGGCTTTGGCCGATTAGCTCCCCCTCGCGGGTTCGCAACAGTCTGTACCATGCATTGTAACACGTGTGTAGCCCTGGACATAAAGGCCGTGCTGACTTGACGTCATCCCCACCTTCCTCTCCGTTATCCGGAGCAGTCCTCGTAGAGTTCTCCCTTGCGGGTAGCAACTACGAGTAAGGGTTGCGCTCGTTGCGGGACTTAACCCAACACCTCACGGCACGAGCTGACGACAGCCATGCAGCACCTCTACTACGGTCCCTTGCGGGAAGAGGATATTTCTATCGTTGGTCCGTAGCGGTTCAAGCCCAGGTAAGGTTCTTCGCGTTGCGTCGAATTGAACCACATGTTCCACCGCTTGTGCGGGCCCCCGTCAATTCCTTTGAGTTTCAGTCTTGCGACCGTACTCCCCAGGCGCGGAACTTAACGCGTTAGCTACGGGACGACCCGCCTACGCGGGCCACCCCAAGTTCCGATGGTTTAGGGCTAGGACTACCAGGGTATCTAATCCTGTTTGCTCCCCTAGCTTTCGTTCCTCAGTGTCAGTTGCGATCCAGTCAGCCGCCTTCGCCACGGGTGTTCCTGCAGATATCTACGCATTTCACCGCTACACCTGCAATTCCACTGACCTCTCTCGCACTCGAGCACGGCAGTTTTGAAAGCAGCCTCTGGGTTAAGCCCAGAGATTTCACTTCCAACTTGCCGCACCACCTACGAACCCTTTACGCCCAGTAATTCCGAGCAACGCTGGCCCCCTACGTATTACCGCGGCTGCTGGCACGTAGTTAGCCGGGGCTTCTTATACCCGTACCGTCAAACCCTTGCGGGTCATTCGTCCGGGTCGAAAGGGGTTTACACTCCGAGAAGCTTCATCCCCCACGCGGCGTCGCTGCGTCAGGCTTTCGCCCATTGCGCAATATTCCCCACTGCTGCCTCCCGTAGGAGTCTGGACCGTGTCTCAGTTCCAGTGTGGCCGGCCATCCTCTCAGACCGGCTACCGATCAAAGCCTTGGTGAGCCGTTACCTCACCAACTAGCTAATCGGGCGCGGGCTCCTCCTCAGACGGCCTTGCGGCCTTTGAGTCCAGAGACCGGAGTCTCCGGAATGTCATGCGGTATTAGCCCGCCTTTCGGCGAGTTATCCCCCATCCGAGGGCAGATTGCCCACGTGTTACGCACCCGTGCGCCGTGCGCCATCCGTATTGCTACGGACGCGCACTCGACTTGCATGTGTTAAGCACGCCGCCAGCGTTCGCTCTGAGCCAGGATCAAACTCTCGTGTGAAACTGGCTGCTTAGAAAACAAAAAAGCCCGACCGTCATTTCTGAGATGTCGGATTCCCATTTTCCAAGCGAACTTTTTATCGCTCGATTCACTCAATCCCCTGGCACCTAAATGCCAAGGTCAATCGAACGGGTTCTGGCACATCTCATCTTACCCAGTTTGTCAAAGAGCAATTGCCTCCTGTCCAGCAGGTAGGCTACCGTCTAGCCCAACGATAATAGCATCGGTTTCCTAAATGTCAAGGATAAGTATTACGGGTTATTCACATGGCTGTGAAAAAGTCGTGAGCCGCCACCATTTTGAGAATACATTACTTCCAGGCTCGACGCCAAAATGGTCTCTCTGCCTCTAATCTCGTAAGAGAGATGAGAATTAGCTCACCTGAATCCTTTGCAGCTAATTACCAAAAGCTATGCGCGCGAGTCGCTCCTGGATGCGTTTTCGTTTGGCCGGGTCTGAAGTCCCGCCCAATTGGTCGGCAAGCTTGAAGAATCTCCTTTTGTCCGCGTCAATGTTGCCACGAAGCATCGGCTGGTTTCGGCCCTCGGGAAAAGTGTCTCCCCTCGGAGGCGGTCGAGATTGGCTAGCCATTCCTCAGGTTCGGGGCGATGGCACTTTTTGCGGATTTTTTGGGTGACACCATCTTTTTTCTTGGTCATTCCAGCCTCACATTCTCACACCATTTTACTCTCACCTGGGCCGGAGGGAACAAGGTTCCATCTGTACTACATGGAACGAATTATTGATTGATCCTAAGTCCTTCGCGTGGTGAAATCGTCGACGGGCCATGACTTTGAACGAGGGGAGATTTCTGTGGGACTCAACGACAAAATTTTAGTAGCGGGCGGGGGCGGGTTTATCGGCGGCGCGCTGATTGCCTTGCTGCGCAAACAGGGCTACCGCAATCTTCGCGCTGTGGACGTCAAACCATTCGACGAATGGTATCAGCGCTTCGACGATGTGGAGAATCTGTGCCTGGATTTGAACCTCAAGGAAAACTGCGAGACGGCCGCCAAGGGCGCTGTCGAGATTTACAATTTGGCCGCCAACATGGGCGGCATGGGCTTTATTGAGCACAACAAGGCGCTGTGCATGCTTTCCGTGCTGATCAATACGCACATGCTGCAAGCGGCGCTGAAGCATGGGAGCAAGCGCTTCTTTTACGCCTCCTCTGCGTGCGTCTACAACGGGGACAAGCAGAAAACGTTTGAAGCGCCATCACTCAAGGAAGAAGACGCTTATCCGGCGCTCGCGGAAGACGGCTACGGCTGGGAGAAATTATTTTCGGAACGAATGTGCCGCCACTTCCATGAGGATTACGGCCTATACGCGCGCGTGGCGCGTTTTCACAATGTCTATGGCCCGTGGGGAACCTGGTTCGGCGGGCGCGAAAAAGCGCCGGCGGCCATCTGCCGAAAAGTGATCGAAGCCAAAGTTTCCGGCAAGCATGAAATCGAAATTTGGGGCAGCGGCGTGCAGACACGCAGTTTCATGTTCATCGACGACTGCACCGACGGCATACAACGAATCACGAACTCGGAAATTCTGGAGCCAATCAATCTGGGTTCGAGCGAAGCCGTGACCATCAATCAATTGGTGGACATGGCCGAGGACATCGCGGGCATCAAGCTGAAGCGCAATTACGATCTGAGCGCGCCGAAGGGCGTCAACGGGCGCAACAGCGACAACACGCTGATCCAGAAGTATCTGCACTGGGAGCCAAGCACGCCGCTGCGCGATGGGCTTGAAAAAACGTATCGATGGATTTACGACCAGTACATGGCGCGCGAAAAGGGCGAAGCCGGAGTGATTCGCGAAGCGGGAATTGTTCGATAAATTTCGGGTAACTTCGCGGTTGAATCGCTTTTCAAAAAAGTCAAAAGCTTTAACACAGAGGACACTGAGAACAATAAGAGAGAGAAACCCGGAGAGTTTCACTTTCTTCAATTCGCGCAATTGAATTTCTCTGTGTCTCTCCTGTTTTCCTCAGTGTCCTCTGTGTTAAGCCCTTAGCTT
Organism: uncultured Acidobacteriota bacterium; assembly: GCA_963825365.1. GTDB lineage: Bacteria > Acidobacteriota > Terriglobia > Acidiferrales > UBA7541 > Palsa-360. The sequence goes on from CAWGSV010000009.1 coordinate 44,901, forward strand.
TTGGGGCGTTACTTCGCCGGATGCAGCAAAAGTTTCTGCACGCGCCAGTTGATCAATTCCGCCGACGTAGATTTCATTTTCCGACGGGCAGGCAATTTCGTGAATCCATCCGAATTGCTTGAGCTGCCTGCCGGTCCCGCCCAGCATGCCCAGAACTTTTCCGTCCAGGCTGAGTTTGTAGACGCGGCCCGGAAATGCGTCCGACGCGTAGATCACTTGATTCGGACCAGGCGTGATGCAGACGGTCCAGGGCGCGCCGGGACCCATGGTTCCCACCAGATCCACGGGCGGTTTGTTGCCGATGATGGGCACGGTGTTCGCGTAATCAAACGGCTCGCTGATCTTGATCTGGCGCAGGTATTTGCCGTCGCCGTCAAACACTTCGATGCGCGAGTTGCCGCGGTTCGCGACGTATACATTTCCCTGCGCGTCGGTGGCGATGCTGTGAGGCGTGTTGAGTTGGCCGGGACCGCTGCCGGGCTCGCCAAACGACTTGATCCACTTGCCGTTCTTGTCGTACTTGGCGACGCGCGAATTGATGTAGCCGTCGCTGATGAACGTTTCGCCAGCCGCGTTCCAGGCCATGTCGGTCACCTGCCGGAACATTCCGTCGACCGGCGGCAGCGGCGGCTTGGGATGCTTCAGCGGCTCGGTGCCTTCGTCGGAGGCTTCCTGCTTGCGTCCGAATACCATGATGACCTGGCCCTGCGGATTGAATTTGACCACCATGTCCGAGCCCTTGTCCGCGACCCAGATGTTGTCGTACTTGTCGATTCTCACCGTGTGCGCGAACGACCACGCGTACAGATTGTGGCCGATCTCACGAATGAATTTGCCGTCCTTATCGAATTCCAGAAGTTGCGCGGCGGCGGCCGCGTAGGCCGGACCGGTGGTGTTGCCGCGCGAGAAAACGAAAATGTGTCCCTTGGAATTCACGGCCACGCCGGAAACTTCGCCGAGATACGATCCATCCGGAAGCTTCACCGCGTTGGGCACGGAATCAAACGGAATTTCCGGAGCCGCCTGCTGGGCGAGCAAAGCCAGCGGCGCGCACAGGAAAAATGCAAGAACCAGTACAAACTTTTTCATCGTAATCCTCCCTAAATCTTTGTCAGCGTGCTTCGCGTTTATGCCGGTCGCATGAAGAGACGCGTCGAGCCCTTCATTCTTATCCAATTATTATTGCGATGATCGGAACTGCCGGAGAATATATCGCGTTGCCGCGCGAACGCCAATGGAAAAGCGTTCTGAACTTATGTAGCGCCCGTCCGCCGAGGCGACGGGCATTTATCCGCGATTGCAAATGCCAATCCTGCAAGGTTGGCGCTACAATAGCTGCTCGATATCCGAGGTGATCGCCATGTCCCAGGATTACTTGCTCAAGACCGAGCCTTCGGAATATTCCTTTGCCGATCTGCTGCAAGACGGCACGACGGAATGGGAGGGCGTCTCGAATCCCGCCGCCGTGAAGCATCTCCGCGAAATGATTCCCGGCGCGAGGCTGATCATCTACGAAACCGGCTCACGCAAAAGCGCCGTGGGAACCGCGACGGTCGTCTCCGTGGACGCTTCCGATCCCAAAAATCCCAAAGTCAAAATCAAGGCCGGAAAAGCTCTTGCGAAACCGGTTTCCCTCGAAGCAATCAAAGCGAACAAATTGTTCAAGGATTCGCCGCTCGTCCGCATAGGCAGGCTTTCCGTCGTGCCGCTCACGAAAGAGCAGTATGCGGCACTGGCTGGCGCGTGAAATCGAGTTAGAAACTTTTTAGGGATTTATGTGAAATTGACTTTAGCGTCCGTGTAGAACTCGCAATCGGCGCTACTCGAACCAAAACCGAGTTCTCGCACAGACTCTTCAGCTGTGGAATTTTGTCCTTGCAAAGACTCAATCATACAGGCTGAAGCCTATGCCACTTAATGCTTACCGGCTTGCCGCTGCAACCGACTCCGCCAGGCGGCGCAGCGATTCCGCGTACGGCGCGCGCGCCACGCCGCGCTCGCAGATGATCGCGGAGATCAGGCGCGCGGGCGTGACGTCAAATGCCGGATGCGCCGCGTGCACATCCGGAGCGATGCGCACTCCGCGAATGTGCGTCACTTCTTCCGCGGAACGCTCTTCGATGGGAATCTGTTCTCCCGACGAAATCGTGAGATCGAACGTGGAAACCGGCGCGGCCACGTAGAACGGCACGCCATGTTCGCGCGCCAGCACTGCAATCTGATAGGTGCCGATTTTGTTTGCCGTGTCGCCGTTGGCGGCGATGCGGTCCGCGCCCACGACCACCGCGTCCACTTTTCCGGTCTTCATGAAATGCCCCACCATGTTGTCGGTGATCAGCGTGAGCGGCACGCCGCCTTCGTGCAATTCCCACGCGGTGAGCCGCGCGCCCTGCAGAGTACGGCCGCGTTTCCGGCACGAGCACGCGCAGCTTGTGGCCCTCTTCGATGGCCACGCGAATCACGCCCAGCGCCGAGCCGATTCCCGCCGTGGCGAGCGCTCCGGCATTGCACTGCGTCATCACCTGGCCCGATGCAGGCATCAGCTCCGCGCCGAAGCGGCCCATGGCTTCGTCGGTGGCGCGTTTTTCGGCGTGAATCGCGCGCGCCTCTTCCACCATCGCGCGCCGCATGGCATCCAGCGGCGCGTTTGCCGCCGATGAGTTGCTCGAATCGGCGCTTCATGCGTTCGATGGCCCAGAACAAATCCACGGCCGTCGGCCGCGTTTGCGCGATGGTCTGGCAGATGACCGGAAATTCCGCGCGAAGTTCTTCCTGCGTGCGCGCGCTGGAACGCTCGACGCCGAGCGCCACGCCCATCGCCGCCGCCACGCCAATCGCCGGCGCGCCGCGAATCACCATGTCCTTGATCGCCGCCGCGACTTCGCGATAGTCCGTGTAGGTGTGGTGAATCACTTCTCCCGGCAAGACGGCGCTGGTCGAGCATGACCACACCCTTGCTGGTCCATTCAATGGGCTGTGCGACGTTCATGATGCTGGAATTGTCCCCCGTAGGACAGGCTGCTCAGCCTGTCTTCTTTTGACTTTCTTATTGAATACGCAAAATTCAAAATCAGACAGGCTGAAGCCTGTCCTACTGTGCGCTAATGATGCGACCCGCCGAGCGACATAAACCACATACCCGATCAGCTGCAGGCCATTGTATCCGAGGTGCACAAAATAACTGGCCGCCACGGTGCCCGATTCGCGCGCGCACCCAGGTCAGCACGACGCCCACGAAGATCAGCAGCGCGATCTGTCCCCATCCGCCCCACAGCTGCGCCGCGTGCATCAATCCGAATAGCGTCCCGGTGATGGCAATTCCCGCGGCGATGCCCAACCGCCGCGCAATCACCGGATACAGAAACCCGCGAAAAATCGTTTCCTCCACCAGCGGCGCAACCAGCACGCCCAGCACACCGAACAAGCACAATGCTGACGCGCGCCTGCAGCAACTCCTCGATCGGCAGCGTTTCCTTTGAATTGAGAAATCCGCCCGCAAACGAAACCGCCACGGCCAGCACCGCGCCGCCCGCCAGAAATTGCAGCGCCGAAGTCGCGAACTTTTCCCGTGCCGTGCCGCATCTCGCGCCAGCCGATGGACGGCCAGAACGGCGCGTCCGTCCTCGCCCAGAATCATCACGTAAAGATACAGAATCGCGGCGCCGTCAAGCACCGCCTGGCTGCAGCAGCACCACCACAGACTTCGCCGTGCTCATGGTGTCCCCAAACATTTCGTTTGCGTTCACTCCGAATAGCCGCACCGCAATTTCGGCCATTCCCCGGGTGACCACGACGCTGCCAATCACCAGCAGAATGACAAAAAGCGCCACTTCCTGCCAGCCCCACGGCACTTGCAAATCGTCGGAGATCCCGGCGCGAAGCTGCGGCGCGGGTGGCGGAAGAGAAATGTCCGGCTGATTCTGCGGCGCGGGGTTTACTGGCTCCATGGCGGAGTTTTCCATGGAAGGCGATTCCGCCGCGGACGAATGCATATTTTCCGAGGCGCCATCCGGCGATTCGTTGGAACGCGCCCGGGCGGGCGCGGCACTGGACGGACTATGTTCGTCGTAGACCATGTCAGAGTGGCAAAGCGCTGTCGGCGGGTACAGCCGCTCCAGGACACCACAATCACTGTAGCGGCAGTTTTCCCCGCGCGCAAGTGCGGGCAAACGCCGGTAGCGGCCCCTCAGTTTCAGCGACGGCGTGTCGACTTCTTGCCGCGCGCAATGGTAGCCAGCGCACGCGTGTAGGCGGCAATGGTTTCTGGGACGGCCTGGCTATGCACGAACTGCCCTTGGCGGCTGCATTCGATCAGCCCGGCTTCGCTTAGAATTTTGAGGTGGTGCGAAACGGTTGCGGGCGTGACGCCGCGCAGCGACACGATCTCGCCGCAGTTCATGTGCTTGGAGGCCGAGATGGCCTCAAAAATCCTCAGGCGAGTCTTGTCGGCCAGCGCTTTCGATATTTTTTCAATCCCGGAACGGTCCATGAATTGCTTCCAGTCTAGCGGAATCCCTGTAGGTGACGCCAGGGGGATCCGCATCTTCTCGAAAAATGTCGGAATTATCTGCATCCTATCATTTCGATAGTCATCTAAATATCGAAATCATTAGAAGCCTGGCCGCGGCGGCAAGGTTGCCTCCGGAAAAGGTCAGTAGGCAAATTGGCAATTAAAAGGAGACGCAGATGAAGAGATTCGAGGGAAAAGTAGCGGTGGTGACCGGCGGAAACAGCGGCATTGGCCTGGCAACGGCAAAGCGCCTGCAAGAAGAAGGCGCACGAGTGGCAATCTCGGGCAGAAGCAGGAAGACTTTGGACGAAGCCGTAAAAACAATTGGCAACGGCGTGCTGGCCGTGCAGTCAGACATATCCAAACTTACGGACATCGACAAACTGTTCAAGGAAGTTTCAACCGAAGCTGGGCAAAATCGATGTGCTGTTCGTGAACGCGGGAGTCGGAAAGTTCATGCCGCTTGCCGATACACCAGAAAGCGTGTTCGACGAGACGTTTGACATCAACGTCAAGGGATCGTACTTCACCATCCAGAAGGCGTTGCCGTTCCTGAACGATGGCGCCTCAATCATCCTGAATACCAGCGTGGCCGACAGCACAGGCACAGTAGGCGCCAGCGCATATTCAGCGACAAAAGCGGCCATGCGCTCTCTTGCCAGAACCGCCGCGGCGGAGCTCGTGGGGCGCGGCATCCGAGTAAACACCGTGGCCCCCGGCCCGATTGTCACTCCAATTTTAGGCCGAACCGGCCTGCCCCAGGAAGCCATCGATGAATTTACCAAGACAATCACGGAGCGTGTCCCGATGAAGCGTTTCGGCCAGCCGGAAGAAGTCGCCGGCGCCGTCGCATTTTTGGCCTCGCAAGACGCGTCCTACATCACCGGCGTGGAAATCAACGTGGACGGCGGCATGGGACAAATTTAAGTACTGTCCCTTTCCAGATTTGTAATTTTTGTTCTGAGGAGGTCCGAACTTCAGTTCGGACATTTAGCTTTCGTTTGATCCCGGGCTTCAGCCCCTGAAACTTCAGGGGTTAAAACCCCTCGCACGTACGCTCCATTCGTCGGGGCTGAAGCCCCGACCTCCTGGCTGGGTACCCCATCCTTGCGCAATCCGCAAGGGTGGGGTTTTTGATTTTTTTGGATGATAACTTCAAAAAGTTCAGCACCATGTTTGGCAGTTGATTGTGTAGAGGCCGCCTGCTCTTGAGGCGGGCATGTGTTGATTCTCCGCAACCCAAAAAAAACACATAAATTGACTAAATTAGACAAAATAGCTAAAATAGACACATTAGCAGTGCTTCCAAGAGGAGATCGGCGATGGCCATGCAACGCAGCCGCCTAAAATTAAAGCAAAGTCCGGCGCCCGCGATACGCAATCGCCGGGGCGAACTGGCCATCCAGGTCAGCGCAAGCGAAGCCAAGAACAAACTGGGAGAAGTTCTGGACAGAGTCCTGCGTGGCGGCATGGTGCTCATCACCAAACACGAGACACCCAAAGCCGTGCTGCTTTCCATGGAGGAATACGGCGCGCTCTCAAGCGCCACACATGGCCGGCTGGACGCGCTGAACGGCGAATTCGATGCCCTGCTGGCGGGGATGCAAACTGTCAAAGCACGCGCCGGAATGAAGGCCGCATTTGCCGCTTCGCACTAAGCAACTCGGAAAGGCCGCTGTGGCGGCCGCGCGCAAGCGAGCCTGATCAATCCCCTTATCGAGTATGGCTGACCGGGAGCACATTCCTTGCATCTACGTTTTGGCTGGAACCAACGGCGCTGGGAAAAGCAGCCTGGGCGGCGCCATGTTCCGCGAAAGCGGCGCCCAATATTTTAATCCTGACGAAGCAGCCCGGCGCTTCCGCGCCGCGAATCCCGGCATGCACTCAAGAGGAAGCCAACAGCGCCGCCTGGCATCAGGGAAAACGCCTGCTGCAACGCGCCATCTCCGAGCGCCTGGATTTCGCCATCGAAACCACGCTCGGAGGACACACCATGGCCCGCCTGCTTCATCAAGCCCTCTCCAAAAAAATGGAAGTGCGCATCTGGTATGTGGGCCTCGCCACGCCCGAACTGCACATCGCCCGCGTGCGTGCCAGAGTCGCCGCCGGCGGGCACGACATCCCCGAAACAAAAATTCGAGAGCGCTACGAATCGAGCCGCCTCAACCTCGTGGACCTCATGCCCAAACTGACGGAGCTTCGCCTCTTCGACAACAGCGAGGAAGGCGATCCGCGCAAGGGTGTGGCTCCGCGCCCCGCACTTCTGCTTCACATGGATCATGGAAAAATTGTGGAAATGTGCGACTTACGGAAGACGCCAGATTGGGCAAAGCCCATTCTGGCGACGGCGCTGAAACTTTTTCATGAGGACTAGGTAGGATCGTCCGACACAGGCCCCGCCCTTCCAACAGCGAAGAACGGGGCACCCCAAATTCAAAATCCCGCAAAGCCTGGGCCACCCGCCCAAATCCGCAAAGAATGGAGTACCGCAAAAGTTGACTCCACTACGCCTTCATGACCCCTGACTGTTCATCCTTCGCCAATTCCCCAGTGTTGAGGGGTTGCGGGCGTCCACATCTACATGTGCCGCTCCGTGGTGGTGTTCGGCAACAGTTAAGCAATCCGCCTTCCACCGATGGATAAGTCTCACCGACCGATAAGCCGGTTCCTCGGCATATTCAACCAAATTTTCAAGCTCGGAGGCGGTTAGCGTGCTATCGCCTGAACGCACGATTTCCTCGGTAAGGTAATCGCGCAAGGCCCAGGACTCCTCTTGCCCGGACGTCTTGCTGTAGTGGTATGCGCGTTTAGGGTGCCCCTTCAAGGCAATCAACGCGACGGAACATGGGCCATGATTATCGAACGGGATGTGGGCTGACATTGATAACTCCCCCCTTACGGTCTGTTGGCGTACTATTACTTGTTGATGTGATGATGATGATCGTGATGATAGGAGGTCGCAACTCAGAAGTCAAGCACCTAATTTAAGCAATTTAGATTTTCCATCCGATCGGGCAGAAGGTGGTAAATGTAGCCCTCAGTACCTCAGTACCGTTGTAAAATTGCACCTTACCGATTATTTTCTATCTCGTCTTATGCGAAATCGTGAATTCGAACGCCGATAACTGACCCACCTGGTTGCGGCAAACAAAAAGGTGTGGCCGTGTGGAGGTTTTGATGCGGAGAATATTATTGCTCTCACTCTCTTCCTTCCTATTCGTTCTGTCTGCCTCGGCGCAGGGGTCGAAGGTTGAAGTTACAGTTTCACCCCAGGGATCGGCCGATTTCATTTTAGACGAGGGCCAGCTCCAGTTCAGAAATCTGCATCTAAATACTGCTAGCAACCAACTTAGTGGAGTTATTTTCAATACGACAGCTAAGCAGTGGGTCGAGCTCGAAATACTGGCGTACGCGTATGATGCGCAGGATAATAAATGTGACTTCTTTATCCTGGATATTCCCAATCTCATGCCCGGGGAGTCGCAGCCCCTGTTGGTGCCAGGTTTCATCATAATTCCCAAATCAGACATCAGAAAACTTGTTCTCTTTTATAATTTCGGAAAATATCCAGTAGCTTATAAGTTTACGATAATTAAGCCAGTAAAGACTGATTCCTTACATTACGAGGACGACAAAATAGAAATCGGCTTCTCAATTTCTAGGATGAATTTCAACTTTTCGCTACGAAACAAGACGGACGATTCAATCATCATACATTGGGATCAAATGTCGTTCATCGATACTGAAAGCAAAACGCATCGGGCAGTGTACGGAGGTTGGACAGCTCTGGCTAAGAAGCCGAATGATCCCGCCATCCGTGCTCCGCTAGTTGTTCCTCCGACAGGAAAGTTAGACGCCGAGATTTTTCCAGATGACTGGAAAAAGTCTGAGGATGCCTATCGCGGCAGCAAATTAGACTGGGAGGCTATCTTTCCGGCCGGAAATGCCTCGAAATTATATGCAGGGAAAACCTTCAGTTTGTTTGTACCTCTAGAAATAAATCATAGTTTCAAGAACTACCTGTTTACATTTCAAATCGATGTAGACCAATAAAGTATCTGACAAACGCCGCTTATGGGGAGGTTTTCCAATCGGAATTTGACATCAAGTGACGAATGCCATTAGAGACTCGCATTCGCCCCATTCAAAACCCGCGCCAGCACCTGCCCCGTATACGATTTTTTCACCTTGGCAACTTGCTCGGGCGTGCCTTGCGCGACGATGCGGCCGCCGCCTTCGCCGCCTTCGGGGCCGAGGTCGATGATCCAGTCGGCCTGCTTGATCACGTCGAGGTGGTGCTCGATGATCAGGACGGTGTTGCCGAGATCGGCGAGGCGATTCAGGACGTCGAGGAGTTTTTTTACGTCGTCGAAGTGCAGGCCGGTGGTGGGCTCGTCGAGGATGTAGAGCGTGCGGCCGGTCTGGCGTCTGGAAAGTTCCTTGGCGAGCTTGATGCGCTGCGCTTCGCCGCCGGAAAGCGTGGTGGAGGATTGGCCCAGCTGGATGTAGCCGAGGCCGACGTCCACCAGCGTTTCGAGCTTCACGCGGATCTGCGGAATATTTTCCAGAACTTTCAGCGCGTCGGCGATCTGCATGTCGAGCAGGTCGGAAATCGAGTGGCCCTTGTAGCGCACGGCAAGCGTTTCGGCGTTGTAGCGGCGGCCGCGGCAGACTTCGCAGGTGACGTACACGTCGGGCAGAAAATTCATTTCGATGCGGCGCAGGCCGTCGCCCTGGCAGGCTTCGCAGCGGCCGCCCTTCACGTTGAAGCTGAAGCGGCCCGGGCTGTAGCCGCGCTCGCGCGATTCGGGCAGCATGGCGAAGAGTTCGCGGATCGGCGCGAAGACGCCGGTGTAGGTCGCCGGATTCGAGCGCGGCGTGCGCCCGATGGGCGCCTGATCGATCTCGATGACTTTGTCGATTTGCTCGGCGCCTTCGATTTCGCGGAACGCGCCGGGGCGCTCCATCGAGCGGTAGAGCGACTGCGCCAGCGCGCGATACAGAATGTCGTTCACCAGCGTGGATTTTCCCGAGCCGGAAACGCCGGTCACGACGGTGAGCAGGCCGAGCGGCAATTCGCACATCGACATTTTTCAGATTGTTGGCTTCGCAGCCGAGCATGCGAATCGACTTTGCCGTTGGGCGCGCGGCGCTGCGGCGGCACGGCAATTTCCAGTTCGCCGCTCAGGTAGCGCCCCGTCAGCGAATCGGCATTGCGCTGCGATTTCTTCCGGGCGGCCCGTGGCGACCAGATGCCGCCGGCATCGCCCGCTCCGGGACCGAGGTCCACCACGTAGTCGGCGCGGCGAATGGTTTCTTCGTCGTGCTCGACGACCAGCACGGTGTTGCCCAGATCGCGCAAATGTTCGAGCGAGGAAATCAGGCGATCGTTGTCGCGCGCGTGCAGGCCGATGGACGGCTCGTCGAGCACGTAGAGCACGCCGCGCAGGCGCGAGCCGATCTGCGTCGCCAGGCGAATGCGCTGCGCTTCGCCGCCGGAAAGCGTGGCGGCGGAGCGGTCCAGGCTGAGGTAGCCGAGGCCGACGGCGAGCAGAAAATCGAGGCGCGCGGAAATTTCCGCCAGCGCGCGCCCGGCGATGTCCGTCTGCCGCTGCGTCAGGCCCTTGCGGATTTGATCGACGGCGGGACGCGCGTCGGAAATGGCCAGCGCGGTGAATTCGGAGATCGAGCGGCCGCCGACTTTTACGGCCAGGCTTTCCGGACGCAGTCGCCGCTCGCCGCAAACCGCGCACGGCACGGGCGACATGTATTGCGTGATCCATTCGCGATAGGTATCCGAATTCGATTCCTCGAAACTGCGTTCGAGAAAACCGATCACGCCCTGAAAATGCAAGCCCGGGCAGCGCTCTTGCGCGTGCCTTCTGCCGCGTTGCACGCGCCGTCGATCCGCTGCCGTTGCTCTTGGCATTCGACGGCGGATTGCCGTAGAGAATCAGATTCTGCACTTCGCGCGGAAATTTCTCGAACGGCGTCGAGAGATCGAATCCATGCGCCATCGCGCCCAGCTCCAGGTTGCGCTTCAAAAATACGGAGCCCGCGCCGGGACCGAGTCCGCCTTCGAACAGCGGCCGCGACCAGTCGACAATCACTTTCGCCGGATCGAAATCGTATTTCGAGCCCAGGCCGTTGCACGCCGGGCAGGCGCCGTACGGCGAATTGAAGCTGAACGAGCGCGGCTCGAGTTGCGGCACGGAAATGCCGCATTCGCTGCAGGCCATTTTTTCGGAATAGACCTGCTCGGTGCCGCCGACCACCGACGACGGTGACCAGTCCCTTGGCCAGCTTCAGCGCCGTGGCGATGGATTGCTCGAGCCGCCCGGCGATGCCCGGCTTCACCAGCAGGCGGTCGACGACGACTTCGATGGTGTGATTCTTGCGCTTGTCGAGGCGCGGCGGATCGTCGAGCGGGCAAAGGTCGCCGTCGATGCGCGCGCGCACGAAGCCGTCGCGCGCCAGTTTCTCCAGTTCCTGGCGGTACTCGCCTTTTCGCCCGCGCACGATGGGCGCGAGGATCATGATGCGGTCGCCGGTCTTGGCGAGTTCGCCCTGCAGGATGGCGCGCACGATCTGGTCGGTGGATTGCCGCGAGATCGGCTTGCCGCAATTCGGGCAGTGCGGCGTGCCGATCGAGCTGTAGACCACGCGCAGGTAATCGTAAATTTCGGTGATCGTGCCCACCGTCGAGCGCGGCGAGCGCGTGGTGGTCTTCTGCTCGATGGCGATGGAAGGGGAAAGGCCTTCGATGGAGTCCACTTCCGGGCGCTCCATCTGATCGAGGAATTGCCGCGCGTAGGCGGAAAGCGATTCGACGTAGCGGCGCTGGCCCTCGGCGTAAATCGTGTCGAACGCGAGCGAGGATTTGCCCGAGCCGGAAAGCCCGGTGATGACGGTCAGCGTGTTGCGCGGAATTTCCAGGTTGATGTTCTTCAGGTTGTGCTGGCGCGCGCCGCGAATGACGATTTTCGTCAGGCCCATGTTTCGGAGGCCGCCCCCACTGCCGGCCCAGCACACAGCGCGTAAAATACGCCCATCGTAAACTTACAACGTAGCAGGCCGAGGGGAAGCAGTCAATTCCAGGCGCACGAATATAGGAATTGAGAGCGGCATTGCACTTGTTGTTTTCTCGCAGAGGGAAAACTTTTCGATATGAGGATTGGCCAAATTGCAGCCGATTGTACAGTAGTTCCTGGTATGCGCAAAACTTTGTCACCGGAAAATTTTCCCGCGCGTGGCTTTTTTACCCGGCGGAGCGAAAAAGAAAGCACTGTGTTTTCAGTGCGCTTGTGTTTGGCCTAGCTGCGTGCGAACAATAGGAACCGTAGGGGGAAGACGCGCCGAGGATCCCTTTAGGGGATTGAGGGCTGGGCCGGCGCGATCTTCCCCCTGACCTGCTTCCGCCGCCTACCCCAAAACCACACCCAACAGACCATACCCATCGGCGGAAGTACGTGTGTACTTTCCTCCACAGAAATTCGAGAACCTTTAACACAGAGAACACTGAGGAAAGACCGCAGAGGACGCGGAGAGTCTTGGGTTCGGATAAGGTACTTTATTTTGTCATTCCGAGCGCAGCGAGGAATCCCTCTTCTTCATACGCTTGAAACCAGGAGGGATTCCTGACTGCGCTCGGAATAACAAAATGGTTTGGGGCTTTTCCACGGATTAGAAAGGCAGGAACTGATGAAAAGGAAGATTTGGCTGGGGCGGTAGGACTCGAACCAACACCGTCCTCATTAACAGTGCGGTGTCCTACCGATTGGACCACGCCCCAGCGATTGCACAACGAATCGATTGATCCTTAAAAGATAATCACTGTACAGCAAAACGCGCAAGCCCGCCGCAAAGATTATTATTTCGATGTTTCCGTGGGAAAGCCCGCCTCGGTCCAGGCGCGCCAGCCGCCGTCCATCGAAATGCAGTTGGTGTAGCCCATTTTCTGCAGGTTATCGGCGGCCAGCGCCGAGCGGAAGCCGCCGCCGCAATACAGGACCAGCGGTCGCGGACTTGTCTGGAATCGTCGTTTCGATGTCGCGCTCGATCACGCCCTTGCCCAGGTGAATGGCCCCCGGCAGGTGGCCGCGCGCCCATTCGTTGTCTTCTCGCACGTCCACCAGCGTGAATTTCTCTCCCGCGTCGAGGCGTCTGCTTCACCTCGCGAAAGCCCAATTCCTTCACGCGAGTCTTTGCGTCATTGACGATTGCCAGAAATCCCGGCGTATGTTTCATGGTGAAACCTCTCTATAAATTTCAAAGATGCGGAAATAAAGATTAGCACAAGGCAGCGATGTTGTTACGAAACCGGTACCCGGTGCTGCATTTGATTTTGTAGAGGCCGCTCTGGTTTTTAGAGCGGGCAGTTGTGCTGTTTCCCGCATCGCGAGCAAAGCCAAATTGTCTGTGAACTCCACAAGGGGAGGCGTATCATTCGGACAACCCAAACGCATGGAGGTTTCCGTGAAATCCGCGATGGCGTTTCTTGTCCTGTTGTTTGTTCCAACAATCGGCTTTGCGCAAGACGCGAAGCCTGCTCTGGGAGCGTCCAAAATGTCAGAGGCTCCAGCGTCGCGCATTGCCATGGAAGAGATGTATGTGCCGGCCAAGGATCCCGGAATTAAAATTTATGTGCGCAACAAGCATCTCGCGAGCATCAGTCATTTCTCGCAGGAGAAGACCGTGCTCTTCGTGCACGGCGCAACCTACCCGGCGGAAACTTCCTTCGATCTGGAATTGAACGGCCTCTCCTGGATGGATTACATCGCCCAGCGCGGCTATGACGTGTACCTGATGGATGTGCGCGGCTACGGCCGCTCCACGCGGCCCCCTGAAATGGACGCGCCGCCGGAACAGAACGCGCCCATTGCCGACACCGAAACGGCCGTCGCGGGATATCAGCGCGGTGGTGGACCACATTCTCGCGCGGCGCAAGCTGCAAAAACTCGAGCTGATCGGATGGTCCTGGGGCACTTCGACCATGGCCACCTACACGGCGGCCAACAATGAAAAAGTAGTCAGGCTGGTGCTTGTACGCGCCGATCTGGCACCGCGAGTCGACATCGCCTTCGCTGGTGCAGACCAATGGGCCGGTTGGCGCCTACCGCACCGTGCTGCGCGATGCGGCCTTCAAACGCTGGATGACCGGCGTGCCCGAAGACAAGAAAGCGGAGCTTATTCCTGCAGGCTGGTTCGACAAATGGTGGGACGCCACGCTGGCCAGCGATCCGCAGGGCCCCAAGCAGAATCCGCCCGCGCTGCGCGCCCCCAACGGCACAGTACTGGACGGCCAGCGCTTCTGGTCCGCCGGGAAATCGACCTATGATCCCGCGAAAATCACCGTGCCCATTTTGCTGATCCAGGCGGAGTGGGATCAGGACACGCCGCCCTACATGTCTCGTGCACTGTTTCCGTTATTGGTGAACGCGCCGGAGAAACGTTACGTGCTAATCGGTGAGGGAACGCACACCGTCATGATGGAAAAAAACCGCATGGAACTTTTCCATGAAGTGCAGATGTTTCTGGACGAAGGCGCGCCGAAAAAATGAGCGATCCGGGGAAATTTGCACGCATCCCGCGTATATTGTGAAGAGCGAAACGCCGGTAATCCGCATGAAGAACGAAAATGAAAGTGTTGTGGTGGTGCGTCGAGCACATCACAGGTTGCGAATAAGAATTTATTTTTGTCATTCCGAGCGAAGCGAGGAATCTCTCTTTCTTTTCAAGCGTCTAAAACACAGAGAGATTCCTCGCTTCGCTCGGAATGACAAAACATTTGGGATTTCTATCTCAGCCCATTCAGTGAAAACATGAGGAACATACAAATGGCAACGGCAAAGTGGAAAACTGCACGCGTGTCTGCGAGAGCAGCGAGCCTCGCGATTTTCTTCGCGATCGCATGCGCAACCTACCCTGTGACGTGGGCGCAGTCGAACACCATTACCATCACCCTGGCTGGCCAATCCATGATCCGCTCGGACATTCGCGAGACTTCGCCGGCGGAAGTGCCCGTAATTCAGGGGTTGCTGAAAGGCGATGTGATCTTCACCAATCTGGAAGCCGCGGTCGCCGAAAAGGGCCAGACCGTGCATGAAGGCCGCGGATTTCTCACTCCGCCCGAAGCGGTCGACGCGCTGAAAACTTTTGGCGTTAACTTGTTGTCGCTTTCGGGCAACCACGCCTTCGATCTGAACGTGACTGGCGTGCAGAACACGCTGCGCGCGGTGGACGCCCGCAAGATCGTCCACGCCGGAACCGGAATGAATGTGGCCGAAGCCGCCGCGCCCGGATATTTGCACACGCCCAAGGGCACGGTTGCCCTGGTCGCCAGCGCCTCGGGCCTGATCGCGCCGGGAGGCAGCGCCACGGCCAGCCGTCCGGGCGTGAACGAACTGCGCGTTGAAGCCGGCGCCATGGAGAACGAGGCCACGATGGATCTGCCCGGCGCGCCCGGAAACACGCCGAACCCGGAAGATTCGCAGCGCATCCTGCAAAGCATTCGCGAAGCCCGCCAGCACGCGGACATCGTGGTGGTGTACCAGCACAATCACGTCTTCTCCAACCACTCCTTCGCCAACGTCTACACGGAAGGTCTGCCCGAGCGCCTGGCACCCAACGAATGGCTGGTGAAATGGACGCACGCGGAGATTGATGCCGGCGCGGACATCGTAGTGATGCACGGCGCGCCCACGCTGCACGGCGTGGAGATCTATCATGGCCGCCCCATCTTCTACGACCTGGGAAATTTTATTTATAACTTACCCGTGCCAATCACATACATCGATGAGCCGGTCAATTGGGAAAGCGCCGTGGCCACCGTCGAATTCCAAGGGAAAAATCTGAAATCGATTTCCTTCCGCCCCATCGCCCTCAATAGCATCGGCGAAGGCCAGCCCGACATGCGCAACGAGTACACCAACAACCAGTTTCTGCAAACGCGAGGCCTGCCCACTCCGGCCACCGGCGCAAGAGCCGTCTACATCCTGCAGCGCCTGGCCGACGCGTCGAAACCTTTTGGCACTGCGATGGAAATAAAGGGCGACACCGCGGAGATCAAGCTGAAGGCTGGTAACTAACGCGGGTTTCTTCCGCAGTTTTATTCTGGCTGACCCGAAAGGCCGAGCCACATTCCGTGAAGACCTTACGAAACTAGGTCATGGGTTCGTGGAACAAAGTTCTACGCAACCACATCGCTGTCGGACAAGAACTCATACTTTTCAATCATTGTAGCCATGCCCGTGGATTCGCCCTCTTTCAAGACGCAACGCTGGATGCGGCCATTGCAGCGCACTCTCAATGGCGTGGCGAGAGTGATTTGAGTCGGGAGAGTCAGTTCGATTTCAACCGCAGTGCCATCGGGGATGGCCTCTGGCAGGCAGAAATACATGCCACCTGAACTCACGTCTTGGGTGACCGAGCGCGCCTGGTGCTGTCCAGAACTGTCCATCCATCGAACAGTTAATGGTACGCCGAGATTGAACCGTTCCGAGTGACGCCTCTCTTGTGGTGACATGTGGTTTTCCTTAGGCTTAAATATCCAATTGCATTGATTATAATGCGATTCAGCATCGTCTTTACATACAGGAAAAAGGAAGTTGAACCGATTCGACAATCCCATAGGCACAGCCAGCGCAACACGAAGTTTCAGAATCGCATGCCCTCGCGACTGAGAAACCATCCCATAAAAATAATCTTTGATTTTATGGCCGGCGAATTACAGATGCGTGTTTCTCTGAGCAATAAATTAGGAAGTGATACTGTTGGGCTGGTGCGCATGGCAATCACGTTCACGGTCGATCACGCGAGCCCGAAGATCACTCAGTCGCTTCTGGACCTGTTACCTTCCTCGGCTTCCAGCGAACACAGCTGATTCCGAAACGCGGGCAAATCCGACACCGCCCTATCGTCGATGGACATGAGTCCGCCGCGGGTTCTGCCCGCTGATCCTCTTAAAATTGGCGACTTGTTGCGGGAATTAAGATCCGAGATCAAAGTTGGCCGTAAAGCAGTCGTAACTGCTGATTCGCTGTGCATATATCTCACGCGGATTATAGAAACGGTAGCCGGGGAGTTCTGCGAGATAATGCCGTTCCTTGATGAACAGGAAGCGCGAACATGGTTCGCGCGGGAGTAGGACCGCAAACTTGCCAAGCCTTTCACACCAGAACGAACCCTCTGCGTCGATATTCAATTGGGTCGCCAGCAGCCGGAGCCACAGCATGCCGCGCACATCGTCTAGCGTGCGGCGTGCTCAATCGTGCCCGATAAACGGGGCAGGTAGAGCCCGCCCGGTTCTCGGGACTGAAAGTTCAACAAGATTCGGTTTGCGAAAGGAGCGCGCGGTTATTTTTTGCCGCCGGAATTGTTGGCGTCATCGATGAGGGCGTCCGCCTGGTGGATACTGCCTTTTTCAAGGTTCGTCTTGACCACCGACTTCTGCCCCGCAACCAAGGTCACGTCCGTCTCGAAACTCTGGTATCCAGGCAATTCGACCTTGATTCGGTGTGCTCCGGGGCTGAGCAGCATGGAGTGAAACGCCCCGCCCAATTCCCCTGCGTGCCCCAAAAATCTGTCGTCCACGAAAACGGCCGCACGGTCCGGATGAACGTCAACTTTCAGCTCGGCCGTCACGCTCGGCCAAGTGTTGCTCGTGTCTTTCTGCATTTTGACGGGAACGAGCAATAATACCTTGGGTTCCACGGTAAGTGTCTCCGTGAAATCCTTATAGCCCGCCTGCCGAACGGTCAGTTCGTGATCACCAGGAATCAACAGGATCCGCTTTGGGCCCCACAGTTCGCCCAAATATCCCACGTACTTGCCGTCAATCCACACGCCGGATGTCTTTTCCACCTTCGAGGCGCCTTTAAATGTCAATTCCCCAAGAACGGTAGTCTGCGCCAGCAAGGGCGCGACCATCGGTGTGAGTGTCAAACAGGAAACGAGTATGGCCAGAATGCCAATCCATCTAATTTTATGGTTTTCGAGTTGTGTCAACATCGGTGACTCCTTTGCCAAACTTCCCCAAATCCCTATTGATTAGCGCTGCATGCTTTCCAAATATTTTACCTAAGCCGGAGCACTGTGATGAATGAAATATCCTGTAATTCCTTGAAATAATTACTGTAGTCATTTCTACCCCTCGAAAATAACGCTTGAGAAGCACCCTGAGGCGCCGGCCCAAGTCACACAGCCACCATACATTGCTTCAAATTCACTGGTAGTCGATCCCATTCCCCTCATCGTCATGAACCTTTTGGCATTTAACCGGCCTTTTCCCAGCCCAGCCTCATTTTAAGAGCACTTGGGTGTCGGTGTCTGTCCCATTTTGAACGTACCTGAATTTTGTCCGGAATTTCCGATTTGGACATAAGGCTTATACATCGTGTGCATTTTCAGGCGTTCTTGCCGGCCAACTCCCGAATCACGGGCAAACCGGAAGTAATCCCCTCCCCGGGCAGGATAGGGCCTGGGAAACGGCACGACTTCGCGGAACTTGGCCGAAGTGCGGCCGAACATCGGCCAGGGAACGGCAGTCATCGGACGACTAGTTGTTACCGCGTTAATCACCCGAATGAAGATTTTATAGGGATTTTCAAACCGCCCTGGGGTAACTTCGGTCTTCATTGAGTTACAGGTGCAGAATTTTTGCGCGTTTCAAAAAGTCCGATTGGGACCAACTTTTTGCTTATCAATCTATCGCAACCTGCACATAAAAAAAGCCATAGGAAGCTATCGTCGCCCAACTCCGGCTGGACAGTCGAAGTAGACAGTGTCGCGCGCCATGAATGGGATCAGCTGTTGGAGCAGTTCGACAATGCCACAATTTACCAATCGTCCTCTTACGGAAAAGTCCGCTGGGGAGAAAAGAATATCAGTCGCCTCGTTCTGAAACTTGATGGCGAGGCCCTGGGGCTCGCGCAGCTTAGAATATTTCGACCCACAAGACTCAGTTTGGGTATCGCGTATCTAGCCTGGGGTCCTCTCATTGAACGCCGAGGGTATGACCTGTCTCGCGAAGTGGCCTCGCGTATGGCATGTTGTTTGGAAGAGGAATACTGTCGCAAAAGGAAGCTGTTTTTGGGTGTTGTCCCGAATGCTTTTGCCGGATCCCCTCGCTCTATGTCCCTAGAATCCGGCTTTAGCAATTCAGCCGTGAGCATCTTCTCCGGGACAGCCCTTACCAGGACTTCTATACTCGATCTTTCTCCTTCGCTGGAAGATTTGCGGAGAGGCTTGGATCGAAAATGGCGAAACCACCTCACACAGTCCGAAAAGAATAATCTGAATGTAATCACCGGATGTGGCGTCGAAGAAATTAAGGAGTTTTGCTCAGTTTACGACCAAATGCGGAAGCGCAAGGCTTTCGAGACGAACGTGGATCCCAGCCGAGTTTTGCAAAATCCAGCAGGATCTCGATCCATTCCAGCGCATGCGCGTATTCATTTGCAAAGAGAACGCAGTGCCAGGTGGCGGGATTAGTGGTTTGCGATCATGGGAGGAACTGCAATTTCCATGTTCGGCGCGACAACAGAGGTTGGGTTGCGGCTCGAAGGCCTCTTATTTTTTGCAGTGGGCGCTGATTCGATGAGCTCAAAGAACGTGGGAGCTCAACGGTACGACCTTGGGGGTATCGATCCCGAAGGTAACCGGGGAGGCTACTACTTCAAGAGAGGACTCTCGGGTGTAGAGGTTTCCCAAACGTATCCATTTGCATCCTGCCAAAGCGCGGTGGCGTCTGCCGTTACAAGGGCAGCCTTGTATATGTATAGGGTCCGACGCGGATCCTAGGCCAATCACTACCCAAGTCCGTTAGAACGGCGCTGGTTCAACCGGTCAATGCAACACCATCTGGTATAAATCCTTTCTCTGAAAGGGAGCGTGTTCTCAATGGGTCACTGCAATACTTATTAGAAACCTTCTCTTTTGGGGCTTAAGAAGCCGATTTCATTCGCGGGGGTAAATTCAACCAAAACGAAAACCACAATTAGGTTTTGATTGAGTACCGTAGTGCAGATTGATTTTTGATAAGAAGAGTTGTTGGGTCAGCGGGTTATAAGGTGTAGTACCGACAGGTTGAGCTGGCACGACTTAACGGGCCTTGAACCTGATTTCACAATGACCATTCGATAGGACTGCATGACCGTACCAGGGCGTGTTGAATTCACCGGGACAAATTTCAGACCGCAGAGAGTCACCCGTCTCCGAAAAGGGATATGTTTCGCGCCTGACGGTGAGGCGCGTTTCAATTTGCGTCTGGTTCCACGGAACGCTGACCACGAGAGTATGCGAAGGACCGTAATCCGCCCTGTCGATATACCCATTGGAAACAAGAGTATTGACTTCGACAGGGGGTTTATTATCCAAAGCACCGTTTAAGAAGTAGAAAGCTGCTCGTACAGGAAGAACAACTCGAGCCAATACAAATACTAACCCGGCAAGAATTGAGAAACGTTCCATTCGATCCCACACCTCAAGCGCGATCATGGTGACGATTGGGATTACCATGACAATTGGTAAGAGTTAAGGGGTCAACGAATTGTCGTAGAGCGGTGGATATATGACCAAAGCAAGGAACATTCCACAAAATCCGCTACACCCCCCCTATATACCAGTAAACGGCTCTTTTAATGGGCTCGATGCGGGCGTCACATGTAGGGCATCGATTACGTTCATAAAATGTTCCGCATTTGTAACAAAGGGGCGGCATATTTGCGCTTTCAATAACAGCTCAATCGCAAGAAATAAGTACGATTATCTTATGCGTTTTAGCGTTTCTTACGTTAATTATCGGAACTTGTTATTGGCAATTAGGGATCGCGCCTGACAAACTGTCTCATCGGCTACTGAGAATCTGCCTCGCCAGTTTACTGGAATACTAAATCAAGGCGATTAGTGTTTGGAGCCGCGTCCCGCCGCTACAATCGTAACAAATATGCAAGAAACACTGTAATGGAAACTAGAGCCACGTAAGCAAATCCGATTTCATTAAGGAACAAGCGGTTTAGCTTTCGTACCGCAATCTCAGTTATCTCTAAACATAACTATAATCTATTGACAACACGAATGCCGTGCACTCCAACTATTCTGGCATCAAGGCTATAAAACACATCGCGATGAACTCGCTACGCCAGATTCCTTCGATTGGACCCAATCGGGCTGTGTTGTTGATTGGTCTGATGCAAACGCCGCATCGTTTTCGCACCAAGCGGCAACTGTGGGCCTACTGTGGCTTGGCGTTGATGACTTGCACGAGCGGGGAATACCAAATCGTGGAGGGCCGGCTGAAGCGTTGCAAGAAATTCCTGGCCATTCGCGGGCACAACGTCAATCACAATCACGATCTGAAAAATATCTTCAAGGGTGCCGCGACCCGGACTGCTGCCGTCCCTGGACTGTCCCAAGAATTCCACGCCGCTTTAGTAGCCAGAGGGATGAAGCCAACGATGGCGCGCCTCACCCTGGCGCGCCAAAATCGTGGCCGTCGCTTTGATCGCCTGGAAGAAAGGAGTGGAGTTCGGCGCCGAACATTTGAAACAACAAGCAGCTTGAGCGTCTGTCGAGAGTCCGTCCCGGATTCATCTCGGATAATGACCTGTTGGTTCTCCAGATGCTCTGGTTCAAGGGTAAGTATCTTCTAAGGCCGTTAGGCTGAGCGTGTGCATTGAGCACCAAGTCTTTCGAGAAACCCTATGCCCCTCGGATACCCCGAAACAGCGATAGGCCGTGAGCCTCAGATAGAACCATGGTTGGCACCTGACGACAGTTTTGCATGTGAGTCTCAGAGTTGACTGGCTTCCGCCACGAAACACGATGAAAACCGCTGACAGAGAAAATCCAAACAGCCGTGACCGGCTGTGTAACAAACCGAGTCCATGGGGCGGAAGGCAAGAAGCACGCTCGCTCAATCAGGCAGGCTGGAAAGTCAGAACATTTCCGGCGGAAAGTGAAGTGTTTTTCTTGACTTTTTATAGAACGCAGTATAAAAGGGCGCCCCTTGTGGGGGATTGCAGGTTTTTGAGTGTTCCGCTCGAACCGTCTCCAGAAAGGAGCGCCCTTTTTATGGATGACACGAAGTATATCGGGATGGATGTGCACACGGAAACGATTTCCATCGCGGTTTTAAATTCGGCTGGCAAGCTGGTGATGGAATCGGTAATCGAAACCGAGGCCCTGCACGGTGATTCAGTTTGTGCAGGGGCTGCGCGGGGATTTGCAGGTCACGTTGGAGGAAGGAACCTGGGCCGCGTGGCTGTACGATCTGCTGCGGCCACACGTCAATCAAGTGCTGGTGTGCGATCCGCGCCAGAACGCATTTCTGAAGGTTGGGAACAAGAGTGACCGCATCGACGTGCGCGCGAGGACTGCGCCAAACTGCTGCGCTCGAATCTTCTGCGTCCTGTGTATCACGGCGAACACGGCGTGCGAACGCTGAAAGAGTTGTCGCGCAGTTATGTGGCGATCAGCGGGGATCTGGCTCGCGTGATGACGCGCCTCAAGGCGGTGTATCGCAGTTGGGCCATTCCCTGCGCTGGCAAGCAAATCTATGCGCCGCGCTGTCGTGGCGAGTGGCTCGGCAAACTGAGCGAAGCGGGCGTGCGCCGCCGCGCGGAGATCTACTACCAGCAACTCGATGCGCTCAGATCGCTGCGGCAACAAGTGCGCCGCGAACTGCTGGCCGAGAGCGCCAAGCACAAGGCGTCGAAACTGCTGTGCCAGATTCCTTCGATCGGTCCGATTCGCGCGGCCCTGTTGATCGCCATTCTGCAGACACCGTACCGCTTCCGCGGCAAGAGACAACTGTGGGCCTACGGCGGCCTGGCCATCGAAACGCACAGCAGCGCGGATCATCGCTATGTGAAAGGGCAACTGCAACCATCGAAGAGACACGTTTGCGCTGCGCGGCCTGAACCAGCAATCACAATCACGAACTGAAAAATATTTTCAAGGGGGCAGCCATCATCGCCGCTACGAAGCCAGGACCCTTGCAGGAATTTTATGCCGCTCTGGTGGCCAAGGGAATGCGCCCGGAAATGGCGCGACTGACGCTGGCGCGGAAGATTGCGGCGATCATCCTGATCGTTTGGAAGAAAGGAGTTTCGTTCGACGCCCAACATCTGAAACTACAAACAGCTTGAGTGTCTCTGGAGTCCGCTTCATCCCTGGAAACTTTTTCCAGCGGTGGTCAGTCGGTTCCTGAGACATTCGGGTTCGAGAGCGAGTCTGCACTGTGAAGATAGGCGCTGCGTCGCTCGGACGCAGAGTCTCTTCGAGGACCCTAGGCCCTCTCGGATAACCCGAAACAGCGATAGGCCAAGAGCCTCAGATAGAACCATGGTTGGCACCTGACAACCGCATTGCTTGTGAGTCTCAGAGTGGACTGGCTTCGTCAAGAACACCGGATGAAAACCGCTGACAAAGAAAATCCAAACAGCCGTGATCGGCTGTGCAATAAACCGAGTCCATGGGGCGGAAGGCAAGAAGCACCCTCGCTCAATCAGGCAGGCTGGAAAGTCAGAAACTTTCCGGCGGTGGGCGCAGTGTTTTTCTTGACTTTTCCTTTATAGAACTTATCAGGACTTGGCCATGCAGTGCCGATTGCGACTAGCACTTCCAGTTGCAGAGGAAGTGGAGGGGGACATAACGCTATGAAAGAATAACATTCACTGGGCACGGCGGTTTTGAAAGTCATAAAGTTAGTCAGCTTTCATAAAGGGGGTTGGATTCAGCAATACCGATCGATTTAATCTATTTGGACAAAGGCGCGCGCATTGGGGATAATTTTCCAGACACTTGGAAATATTAAAGAAGTAACTTGCGTACCGGGTTGATGAGGGGATCAGATTGCCTAAACAAGATAGGAATCCAGCGATTTCTCATCAATTGCAAGCGAGCGCAATATCTACTGAGGTGCCTCAAATGAAAGCAGAGCCGCAGGAGAACGCGGGGCGAATCCCTGAATTGGATGGGTTGCGCGGACTCGCGATCCTTCTAGTCGTATCCCTGCACAATGTCGCGGGAGCCAGTGGGGGAGGGTTCGGGAGCTTTCTTTATCGATTCAAACAGGTTTTTAGATTGGGGTGGAGTGGAGTGGACTTGTTTTTTGTGTTGTCCGGATTTGTGATTGGAGGAATCCTTCTTCGACGCGCGATTCGCAAAATTATTACAGTGTTTTTTACCTGCGAAGAGTGCATCGCATTTTCCCAATCTATTACCTCTGGATTGTGCTCTATTTCCCAATTCACATTGTAGGCCAGAATTTAATTCCGAACACAATACCAGGAACTGAGGCCGAATCCGAGCATTTCCATTTACTTACTATTTCTACAAAATTTCATTTCTCGTCCTTTGGACTTCGATTGGCGTTGGCTCGCAGTAACATGGTCCCTTGGAGTTGAAGAGCAATTTTATTTGATCGCGCCAGTTCTAATCCGCGCTCTCTCCAGAGTGTCACTGATCTATATGCTCGGTATAACCGTGGTGCTTGCACCTGTTCTACGTGAACTAGTCTACAGATTCTCCCCTCATAGCTTCTACTGGACAACTCTCATGCCTTGTCGTGCTGACACTCTTGCCATTGGCATACTCGCGGCAATCGCTTGGAATGATAAAAGTGCGCGAGCTTTTCTTAGTGCAAAAAGTAAAATTATTTATCGAGTGCTGATCTTTCTCTTTTGTGGTCTGCCGATCCTGTTGAAATACTTTCCTGGGCCTGAGAGTCAAGTCACAGGCGTCTTGGGGTACTCATGGCTTGCATTATTTTACGTGACGTTGCTTTTCACTGTTATGGTTGATTCAAACGGCAAATTGGCGCGGATCATGCGCTGGAGATGGCTCATGAAGTTGGGTGGGATTTCGTACTGCGTATATCTAATTCATATTCCAATCAACGAAATATTGCACGCTTCCTTGTTACGGTCCGCCCCTAGCATAGCCAGCCTTTCAGGCATCGGAGTGACACTGCTTGCAGTAGTTCTTACATTAGGTATCGCGGTGTTGTCCTGGAAATATTTCGAGGAGCCGATGGTCCGGCGGTTTGGGGCATCGGTTCCATTACGATTTTTAAGAATCTTCTTTCTCCGGCACCCGTCCCACTTCGTGGCGATGTTCAGTCAGCAGCCGAGGGCGGAGTGTGACTGGGAATCTGGCTGCTTTGCGCCCAGTGCTGAGAAACGGGGGGTCTCAAGAGGTCAACGCAACACTTATTCGAAGGCACCTTAAACGAGTCTAAGAGGGTTATTTTGTGCCCGGCATCAATTCACACAAAACTAAAGCCCTGTATAGGTTTTGATTGAATATAGTTGCACCGACCAATTCTCGATGGGAAGCGCTGTCAGATTAACTGGTTATAGGGCGTTGCGTTGACCGGTCGAACCAGCAAGCGCTATCGGCATCTGGGAATGCGCTGGTTAGCATTACCGGGCAGCGGTTGCGCCCTCCGCGCCATTTTCAGGGCTATTGCGGCCGGCGGAAGAGGCCCATGTAGACGGCTTTGCCGAGGATGTGTCCCTGGATCGCTTTCATGACCTGAGTGCGCGTCTCGAACGCGTCCGTCCCGGGTTGCACATCGATCTTGGTGTCCAGGGCAATCAGTTCAAAAGTGTAATGATGCCGCGGGCCGTTGGCCGGGGCGCCGGGTCCTCGATAAACCGCGCCGCTGGCGCTGAGTTGATAGGCGCCGTTCTGCAACTGAGCGCCCATGGGGACGCCTTCGGGAAGCCCGGTCGCGGTGCCCGGAATATTCCAGACGAGCCAATGAAGCTGATCGTCCATGGTGTGATTGCGGCTAACCTCCAGATCGTGCATGTGCAGAAGGATAGTCACCGTGCCGGCGGGAATGTTGGTCCAGGTGAATGCCGGTGAAGTCTGATTGCCGGCCTGCGTGTATTTCGCGGGAATTTCAGCGCCATCGGCAAACGCCGTTGTGCTCATGGTCATTGCCGGGGGAGCGGGCGCAGCAGGAGCAGCTTGCCCGCCGCCCTGCGCTCCTGAGGTGTGAACCGCCACAGTTAAGGCGCATACCGCCATCATTGTGAATATCGAAAGCAATCGCCGCAATCCCATGTGTTTTATCCTCCTCAAAATCGTTGTTGACCGTGAGCTTA
Organism: uncultured Acidobacteriota bacterium; assembly: GCA_963825365.1. Taxonomy (GTDB): domain Bacteria; phylum Acidobacteriota; class Terriglobia; order Acidiferrales; family UBA7541; genus Palsa-360. The sequence goes on from CAWGSV010000009.1 coordinate 70,524, forward strand.
CAATTTCGAACATCTTATTTCAATCGAACGCGCAGGTCGCACGGTCCGAACCCCAAGCGCTTACAGCAGCAGCCAACCGCCGTCGATATTCAGGTTGACCCCGTTGATCGACTGGTTTTCCAATAAAAAAATCACCGCGCCGGCGACGTCCGCCATGCTTGCCAGTCGTCCCGTCGGCGTGCGAACTCTGGCGCGTTCCAGAACTTCGGGAGGTTTTCCGCTCCAGGCTGGGCTGTCACCGATGATTCCAGGATGAATGGCGTTCACGCGAAGCGGCGCAAGCTCCACGGCCAGCGTATGCACCATGGTGGCTATGCCCCCGTTCACTGTGGAGACGGTGGTGGAGCCGGGATAAGGCCGCTCCTTGGCCAGCCCGCCGAATAAGACGATGGAAGCATTCGGCGTGAAGCGCGACACAAGCGCGTGAATCACCTCGGTGTAACCGATCAGCTTGATCGTCGTAAGGCGCATCGCCCGGGCGATATCGTATTTGCGCACGCTATTTTCATCTCGTTCGATCGCCGCGATGACCAGGCTTTTCACCTGGCCGATCTCCGCCAGCCGCCCCGCAATCTCGTTCGGAGCAGACAGATCCAACGCAAGGCCCCGGGTCCGGCCACCGATTTGCGCAGCGACGGATTCGGTCTTAGCTTTGTCGCGACCGGTAATCACGACTTCCTCTCCACGAGCCGCGAGGATCTGGGCGACTTCTCGCCCCAGTCCCGAAGTTCCACCCACAATTACAGTACTACCCAGGTCAGACATATCGCCTCCGATCCGTTGAGAAATTCATTCTCAACGGCCATACCATGTGCAGGATCCAAATTTCGACACGAGCCCCTTTCATTGACGCCGGCCAGCCGGATCATTCAGGCAGCGGAAAAATCCCAAAAAAACATTTTGTCATTCTGAGCGGAGCGAAGAATCTCTCTTGCTTTTCTTTAACTGAAGTCCAAGAGAGATTCTTCGCTCCGCTCAGAATGACAAAATTACCTTCATTCGGCGCCTTCAGCGCCGACGGATTGCAATCTTGTCGACGGGCTTTTTTGTAGCGCCCGCCTTTCTTTTCAGGCGGGCACGTTGGCACGACTGACGGATGCCCGCCTGAAAAGAAAGGCGGGCGCTACAAATTCAAAACCGATTTCTCATATTGACTCTACTGGTCTTCCGCTGCGACCCCTGCAACAACTTCATCAAATATCGGCAAACTGTACTGCCTACTTTTTCTGCGCCGGGGAAGACGCTGCAAGCTTTTCCTTGAGGTACTCCCAGTCGCGGCTGAATCGGTACCCGTATCTCGGCGGCAGCTGCGGGGACTGGGTTTCCAGCCAGCGCACGGTGCCCTTGCTGGTGTTGTAAAAGGCGTGCACGCAGCCTACGCCTGTCCAGAACACATCGCCCGGCCGAAGCGTGTAGCGCGCGTCATCGGCCAATGCCTCCACGCTGCCGGAAAGAATGACGTACGATTCTTCCAGAGGATGGTCGTGCGGGTGCGCCACGCCGCCGGGCTGGTACTCCACCATGAACATGGTGGAAAGCTGCGCGTCCAGGCGCTGGTCGACAAGCATCTTTAGCGCAATACCGCTGTAGGCGAGAAGCGCGGTGGACATGCTCGCGGAAACCGTGGGAGCGCCGACGCGCGAGCCGACTTTGAGCTCGTCGAGCACAATGTCGCTCTCCAGCATTCGAAACAGGTGGCGGGAACGCGGGTCGCGGATGTCCAGTTGCTTCATTTCAAGATGTGCGGGCGGTGCCGTAAAAAACGTGTCTTCCGGCGCGCCCTTCACACGCGGCTGCGGAGCCAGCATGTCAATCCACTTCGCGCTGCCAGTGGCGGGCCCCATCCACGCGTGTGGCACACCAAGTGGAATGAGCCCGCACGCGCCGGGCACCAGCATATGGGCGCTGCCATCCATGACCAGCGTGGGCTCACCCTCCAGCACATAAAAGCTCTCTTCGAATGAGTGCAGATGCGTGTCGATCACACCACCGGCATCGAGGGCGCACATCCCCAATCCCATGTGCACCGAACCGGAAGTTCCATCAACCAGGGAACAACGGCTGAACGACTTGCTATTTCCCACATAGGCGGGTTCCAGACGAATGTCCTCCGCGCGAAGTACATGATGCATTTGTTTCTCCTTCCATGAGTTGCGTGCCGGAATTGTATCAGACGATCTATCGAGGAAGTCGGCCGAGTCGGAATGCGCTCTGGGGCAAAACCTTTTGCCAGTGTCCAGCCGCAATCTAAGACCTGCAGCCTGGGATCTACTTCATGTCGCGCCAGTTCGGGCCGGCTTTCAAATCCACGACCAGCGGCACGGCGAGTTCGTGCACATTTTCCATGGCTTTGCGCACCAGCGGGCGCAGGCGATCGATTTCATCGTGCGGCGCTTCGAACAGCAGTTCGTCGTGCACCTGCAGAATCATTTTCGCTTGAAACTTTTGTTCCGTGAGCTGGCGCTCGATCACGATCATGGCCAGCTTGATCAGGTCGGCGGCGGTGCCTTGCAGCGGCGTGTTGAGCGCGGTGCGTTCCGCGAAATTGCGCAGGTTGACTTGCGGCGAAGTGATTTCGGGGATCGGGCGGATGCGTCCGAACAGCGTGCGCGTCACGCCGGTCTTGCGCGCTTCGGCGAGCGACTGCTTCCAGATATTCCTTCACGCCGCGATAGCGCGCGAAATAGGCGGCGATAAATTTTGCGGCTTCTTTCTGGTCGATGCCGAGTTGCGCCGCGAGGCCGAACGGCGTCTGTCCGTAGATGATGCCGAAGTTGATGGCCTTGGCCGCGCGGCGGTGCTCGGCGTTTTGCGCCATCGGACCGACGCCGAAAACTTCCTGCGCGGTGCGCGCGTGAATGTCCTGCCCGGTGCGAAACGCTTCGACCAGCACGGGGTCTTTGGAAAAATGCGCCAGGATGCGCAGCTCGATCTGCGAATAGTCGGCGGAGAGCAGCGTGTTGCCCGGGCTCGGCGACGAACGCGGCGCGAATCTGGCGGCCCAGTTCCGAGCGCACGGGAATATTTTGCAGATTGGGGTCGGAGGAACTGAGGCGGCCCGTGGCCGTGCCGGTCTGGCTGAAGCTGGTGTGCAGGCGGCCGGTTTCGGCATGAATCAGTTTCGGCAGCGCGTCCACGTAGGTGGATTTGAGCTTGCTGATTTCGCGGTATTCGAGCACCTTGCGCGGCAGTTCGTGCAGGAGCGCCAGCTCTTCGAGCACGTCCGCGGCGGTCGAGCGCGGTTTTGCCGCGGCGCCTGCCGCCCAGCGTCGAGATTCATCTTGTCGAACAGGATTTCGGCAAGTTGCTGCGGCGAATTGATGTTGAATTCCGATCCGGCCAGATCCCAGATGGTTTTTTCGAGCGCGCGGATTTCGCGCTCCATCGTCGCGGACATCGCGCCAGCGCTTCGCGATCGACGCGCACGCCGTGGCGCTCCATCGCGGCCAGCACGGGCGCGAGCGGCAGGTCAATCGTCTCGTAGAGTTCCGCGAGGTCCTGCGCCTCGACTTCCTTGCGCAGCAGCGGCGCGAGCCGTTGCAAATGATCGGCGTGTTCGCCGGGAGCGCCGGAGAGCGTGACGTTTTCCTGGCGCAGCACCACGTCGGCCAGGTTGTGTTTCGACGTGGTGGGACGCAGCAGATAGGAATACAGCATCGTCGCGTGGCGGATTCCCGCGACGGGGCCGGCGAGCAGCTCGACGAGTTTCGGATCGTGCACGATTTTCGGCCGCGCGGGATCGCGCAGAAATTCGCCGAGCGCGCCGAGCATTTCGCCCTTGTCGTCCAGCCACGCCGTGCGCGAGACGCCGGCTTCGGCGAAATTTCAATCGCGGCAACGCGCGTGCCGAAGCCTTCGTCTTCGCGTTCGCCCTCGGCGAGCGTCAGCCAGACGGCGAGTCTCGGCGTCGCGCGGAATCGCGCCCAGATATTTCTTCAGCGCGGCGGGCGATTCCAGCGCCGCGGAATCGCTCGTCGCGGCGGGCGCGCCGGCGACGCAGCGGCCGCGGGAAGATCGCGCAGCAGCGAAGTGAAACCCAGCTCCGCGTACAGCGCGCGCAGGGCTTCGACGTCCGGATCGCGCGCTGCAGATCGTCGAGCACCAGCTTCACCGGCGCATTCGTGTCAATGATGGCGAGCTGCTTCGACATCAGCACCGCGTCGCGGCTGTTTTCCAGCGCCTCGCGATAGCGTTTGCCTTCGACTTCCTCGGCGCGATCGAGCGCCGCTTCCGCCGAGCCAAAGCGGCGAATCAATTCCGCGCGCCTTTTTCGCCGATTCCTTTCGCGCCGGGAATGTTGTCGATCGAATCGCCCATCAGGGCCATCACGTCGGCGACTTTTTCCGGCGGCACGCCCATGATCTCTTCGACTTTCGCTGCGTCCACGATCAGATCGGTCTTGTCCGGCGCCCGCGCCGGGGCGCAGCACGCGCACTTTCCCGCCGACCAGTTGCATCATGTCCTTGTCGCTGGTGACGATGGAAACTTCGAGCCCCTTTTTCGCGCCCTGCTTGGCCAGCGCGCCGATCACGTCGTCCGCCTCAAATCCGTGAAATTCCAGAATCGGCAGCCGCATGGCTTCGCACATCCGCCGCACGTAGGGCAGTTGCACGGAAAGATCGTCGGGCATCGGCGGGCGCTGCGCCTTGTACTTGTCGAAGAGCTTGTCGCGAAACGTCGGTTCGCTCGTGTCGAACACCACGGCGAGGTAGTCCGGCGCATGTTCCTTCTGCAGCTTGCGCAGCATGTTGGAGAACAGGTAGGGAACTTTCGTCGGAATGCCCTGCGGGCTGTTCAGCCGCGCCATGGGCGCAAAGAAGGCGCGAAAGATAAATCCCATCGCGTCGACCAGAAAGAGTTTTTTCGGCGCGCGCCGCTTTTGCCATCGGCGCGAGTATAGCAAAGCGGCGCGCGCGCGCCGGTGTGTGCTATTTTATCGGTTCGCGGTTTTTCGAAGACTCGCATCGCTCGCAGCCCGACGCGAACAATTCCCCATCCGATGCCCAAACGCGCCAAAGAAAACAGAGCAAGTCGTCGCCGCTACGTCGCTGTGCGGACGAAGCCTGCGGACTCGCGTCCGGATGCGCGGGATTTGCAGAAGCCGACAATTGCGGAAATTTTCGGCCCGGGCGGCGCGCTCGAAAAATGCATGCCGGAGGGCTACGAGCACCGGCCATCGCAGCTGGAGATGGCGGAACTGGTGGAAGCCGCCTTCCGCGAAAAGCGCCACCTGATTGTCGAGGCCGGAACCGGCACGGGCAAAACGCTGGCGTATCTGATTCCCGCGATTCGCAGCGGGCGGCGCGTGGTGATTTCGACGGCCACGAAATCGCTGCAGGAGCAGCTTTTCGAGAAGGACATTCCGTTTCTGCAGAAATATTTCGCGCCGGAACTGAAAGTGGCGGTGATGAAGGGCCGCGGCAATTTTCTGTGCCGCGAAAAAGTGTACCGCATGGCCGACCAGCCGATGCTGAAGGGCCTGGACGAGCTGGACTGGTTCCAGCAGATTCGCGATTGGGAAAAAGTGACCGAGACGGGCGACCGCGCGGAACTGAATTTTCTGCCCGACGATTCGGACTTGTGGCAGCGCCTCGACGCGCGGCGCGACGCCTGCACCGGGTCAGAAATGCCCGGAGTTCAACCGCTGCTTCATCACGGCCATGCACCAGCGCGCCGCCGAAGCCGACCTGATCATCGTGAATCATCATCTGTTTTTCGCCGACCTGGCGCTGAAGCAGGACGATTTCGGCAGCGTGCTTCCGGAATACGGCGCGGTGATTTTCGACGAGGCGCACGAAATCGAAGACGTCGCCAGCGATTATTTCGGACGGCAGATTTCCAACTATCGCTTCGATGAACTGGCGCGCGACGCCGAGCTGGCCGTGCGCGTCACGCAAGGCCGGCGGCGCGGAACTGCAAAAGCACGTCATGCGCATGCGCGAACGCTCGCGCAGCTTTTTCGAGGCCTTCCCGGCGCGCGAGGGCCGCTTCCCGTTCGACAAGACCCAGCGCGCCGGATTTCTCGAACAAAACCGCGAGGCCTACGACGCCCTGGTGAACGCGCTGAAAAGCCTGGAAGCGGAAATCGCCTCGCTCCCCGCCAAGCCCGAGGAGACTGCTGAACATCGCGCGCCGCGGCATGGAATTGCGCGGCGAGCTGAAATTTCTGTTCGAATCGAGCGAAGGCAATTTCGTCTACTGGTTCGAACGCCGCGCCAAGGGCGTGTTCGTCGCGGCCACGCCGATCGACGTGAGCACGCTGCTGCGCGAGCGCCTGTTCGAGCCGTTCGAAACGATCATTCTGACCTCGGCGACGCTGGCGGTGGAGGGCGCTTCGATTTCCTGAAGCAGCGCCTGGGCATGAATATGGCCAGCGAGCGCGTGCTGCCTTCGGAATTCGATTTCGCCGAGCAGGCGCTGCTGTACATTCCCGCGACAGCTGCCGGATGTGCGCGACGCCGCGTTTCCCGGAGCGCGCGGCGCAGGAAATTGTGCGGCTGCTGGAAATTTCACGAGGGGCGCGCATTCTGCCTGTTCACCAGCTACAGCCAGATGAACGATTTGTACGAGCGCGTGCGCACGCGCGTGCGCTTTCCGCTGCTGCTGCAGGGCTCGGCGCCGCGCTCGGCGCTGCTGGAAAAATTCCGGAACACGCGAAGGCGCGGTGCTGTTCGCCACTTCCAGTTTCTGGCAGGGCGTGGACGTTCGCGGCGAGCAGCTTTCCTGCGTGATTGTGGACCGCCTGCCGTTCGCCGTGCCCTCCGACCCGATCGTCGCGGCGCGCGTGAACGCGCTGCAGGAGGACGGCCGCAATGCCTTCGCGGAATATCAGGTGCCCGAGGCGGTGCTGGCGCTCAAGCAGGGCTTCGGCCGGCTGATTCGCTCGCGCACCGATCGCGGCGTTCTGGCCATTCTCGATAACCGCATCCAGCGCATGCAGTATGGTAAAATCTTCATGGAATCGCTTCCGGCGTACGCGACCACCAGGGACATCGCCGCAGTCGAACGGTTCATGCGGAAAAGTAGATTGTTTGTCATTCCGAGCGGAGCGAGAATCCTCCGGTTTTAATCGCTGAGAGAGGATTCGCTCGCTCGGAATGACAAAAGTTTTTAGTTCTTTGCAGCCGGCGAACCCGAGTCCGGAGTATTGCGCCTTTTTGGCTATTTCCGGTTTCAATTTTCAGGGAAATTTCAGGGGAAGATGATGTTTCAAGTCAGCGTTGACGAGACTTTTTCCGCCGGGCACGCCCTGCGCGGATACAAGGGCAAGTGCGAGAACGTCCACGGCCACAATTACAAGGTGCGCGTCATGTGGAAGGGCCGGCAACTCGATTCCATCGGCTTGCTGTACGATTTCACGCATCTGAAGCGCGTGATTCGCGACATCGTCGACGGCGTGGATCACAAATTTCTGAACGATCAGGCGCCGTTTGACGTGATCAATCCTTCGGCGGAAAATCTGGCGAAATATTTTTACGACGAAACGACGCGGCAGATGAAGGCAATGCCCGATGGCGCGCGAATCACGCGCATCACGATCTGGGAAACCGACACGACTTCGGCGACGCTACTGGCCGTAGCAGTGGAATATTTGCGTGAGCCATGAATCGCTCCTTCTCTCATCGTCATTGTGCCGGCCATCGCCGTGGGACTCGGCTACCTCTTCATGTTTCACTGGCTGGGGCTTCGCACTGGAGCCATTTCGCTTTATTGGCGCGGTGATCGTGGTTGCGCGCGGCGGTGATTCTGGTTCAGCGGCACCAGCGCCGCAAAGCTTCGCGCGGGAGCCGCTAACGGCGCCATGATCATCACGGAAATATTCCGGTCGATTCAGGGAGAGAGCACGCGCGCGGGCCTGCCGTGCATTTTCGTGCGCCTCACCGGATGCAATCTGCGCTGCACCTGGTGCGACACGGCCTACGCATTTCACGGCGGCACGAAGATGAGCGTCGAGGAAGTTCTGGCGCGCGTGGAGGAATTGTCAATGGCCCCGGCCCAAGCGCAACCCGGCGACGGAAAGAATCCGCAGAAACTTTCGCTGGTCGAATTGACCGGAGGCGAGCCGCTGCTGCAGCCTGAGGCAATTCCGCTCTCGCAGAAACTTCTGGAACTGCGGCTATACCGTGATGATCGAAACCAGCGGCGAGCGGCCGGTGGACGTGCTTGCCGCGCGACGTGATCAAGATTGTGGACGTAAAATGCCCCGATTCCGGCGAGCCGGACACATTCCAAATGGAAAATTTGGACGCGCTGGACAACAAGGACGAAATCAAATTCGTGATTTCCACCCGCCGCGATTATGAATTTGCGCGCGACTTCACGCTGCAGCACGACCTGGCCGCGGCGCGTTCATCAGGTGATATTTTCTCCGGTGCACGCCGATCCCGCGGGCGCCTGGCCGGGAATGAATGCGCAGGATCTGGTGGAGTGGATTTTGCCGGACGGTTTGCCGGTACGCCTGGGACTGCAATTGCACAAATTCATCTGGCATCCGGCCACTCGCGGCGTATAGCCTCTGAAGGTGCGAAAGTGCATCCAAGTAAGGCAGAGGAAGTGTATCAGTCGATGAATCGGAGACCCAAGGCGGTGGTCCTGCTGAGCGGCGGAATGGACTCCTGCGTCACGGCGGCGATCGCGCAGGCAAACGCACGATTTGGCCTTGTTGCACGCCAGCTACGGCCAGCGAACCGAGCGCCGCGAGCGGCAGGCCTTTGACGAAATTGCGGATTTTTACGCAGTGCGCGAACGGCTGGTCGTGCAGCTCGAATCACTTCGCGCAGATCGGCGGCTCGGCGCTGACCGATGCCCGAATCGCCGTGCCCGAAGGTCAAACAGGCGCATCGCATTGGCGGAAACGAAATTCCGTCCACATACGTCCCATTCCGTAACGCACATTTTCTCGCGGTTGCGGTAAGCTGGGCGGAGGTCATCGGCGCCACGGCGATATTTATCGGCGCGGTCGCGGAGGACAGTTCCGGCTATCCGGATTGCCGGCCGGAATATTATCGTGTCTTCCAGCAATTGGTGCGCGAAGGTACGCGTCCCGAGACGCAAATCGAAATTGTCACGCCGGTCATCGGCATGCGAAAATGGGAGATCGTACGGCGCGGCATGGAATTGGGCGCGCCGCTGGACCGAACCTGGTCCTGCTACCAGTTTGAAGACGCGGCGTGCGGCGCGTGCGATAGTTGCCGGTTGCGTCTGAGTGCCTTTGCGGAAGCAGGAATAAGCGATCCTATCGCTTATCGGGCCCGAGTTGAGAGATAATCATAAACCGCGCGGGTAACGCCCGGCGGATCTGCGTTGCCAGGAGGCAGTAAAGATCATGAACCGAATGAAAACACTCAGGATGGCAGTCTTGCTCGCGCTGATCGCCGGGCCGCTGGCGGCGTGGCTGGCGACTGCCGCCTACGCGCAGGGTGCCGCGATGTCAGGGAACATGTTCTGGACATGACGGGAAAACCGTATCCCGACGTCACTCTCACCATCAAGAATACCGAAACCAACAAAGAAGTCAACGCCAAGACCGATGCCAAGGGACACTACTCGGCGCCCGGCTTGGCTGGCGGAACCTACAACATCGACTTGACTGCAAGGACAAGGACCAGAAAGACATGCTCCTTTACCAGACGGGGCTAAAGCTTCCGGCCGGCACTTCCCCTGCCTTCGACATCAACATGAAGGAACTCATGGAGACAGGGCAAAGCTCGCCGCTGTCGGAAGCTGAAAGAAAACGGCAGGAAGCGGAAAAGCAGTTTGAGGCGTTGAAGACGCATTACGACGCGGGCATTGCGGCCATCGAACAGATGAAGGCCGCGCAGACCAAACTGGCGCAGACTCCGAAGGACCAGCAGGATCCCGTCAAGGCCCAGATTAACCAGGCGGGAGGCACGGCCGTGACGGAGCTTTCCGCCGCGCAGGAACTCGATGAAGCCGGAAGATCCGAACCGCTCCATCGTTTTGTCCCGATTGGGCGAAGCGTACGAGAGCATGGGCAAGTGGCAGGAAGCGGCGGATACCTATCAGAAGTCCATCGCGTTGAAGCCGGATGTCGCCGCCAATTACAACAACCTCGGCAATGACTTGGCGAAGCTCGGAAAAGTCGATGACGCCCGGGCCGCGTATCAAAAGTATGTCGATCTGAACCCGACGACGCCGCGCTGGCATGGCGCAATTTCGGAATCGTGCTCTATCACGCAAACCGCATGAAGGAAGCCATCGAGCCGCTGCAGAAGGCCACCACGCTCGATCCGAAGAATGCCAGGCCTGGCTGCTTCTGGGAATCGCTCTGGTGAACACGATGGAGTTCAAGACCGTGGGCGACAAGATCACTCCCGTGATGCAGCCCGGCACGATGGAAGCCTATCAGAAGGCCATCGACCTTGATCCGAACGGACCGATCGGCGCGCAGGCCAAGGATGGTTTGGCTTCCCTTCCGGCAATGGGCGTCGGTATCACCACGAAGGTCGGCGAGGCGCCTGCCAAAACGACCAAGAAAAAGTAGTTTCCTTCTTTGAGAGTGCGCGATGGGGTCACAGTTTTCGCCCCATCGCGCATTTTTATTTTCTGCGGAGAAATTAGAAAAAAATCCCACCTCTCAATCGAATCCCACACAATTTGGCTGCCAATTTACAATCGTAAAATATGAAGTAGCTCGGGCTATGGGACTAGATGCGGAGCAATCATGGCAATGAATTCGCGGGAAGAGACGATTTTGGATTGCTTCCAGAATTTTGGAAAATGGCGCTGGTTGCCCGTAACCAGATAATCGGCGCGGGCCGCATCCGCGCATTCCAGGAAGATGTTGTCATCCGGATCGCTTGTGGCGCGTATTGGGTTCGTGGGAGAAACCAAATGCGAAACGTCTTCAATTCTTTGAAGAAATTGCAGCCGCAGGCCTTTACGGATCTTGAATTCAGGGCGGGACAGAACCATCCGGTATTCCGAAAGTATCGGCGCCGAAACATATAAGCGAGCGGGACGAGCCATGGCCAGCAAGAGCACGGTACGTTGCAAACCGTCGGGCTTGAGAGCCGCGGAAACGACGATATTTGTGTCCAATACAAGCCGCAGCGGGAGCATTAGCTCTTTGCTTTGTTCGAGCGGGCCGCTTTGATGGCTAGATCGATTTGGCGCGAGGAAATTTTGTCCGTGCCCTTGCGCTTCGATTCCTGGCCAATCGCTTTCAGTATTTCGGGTTCGGGCGCGGCCAGCCGCACGTAGTCGCGAATACTTAGAAGGATGGCCCGGGGAGTGCCTCGTTTCTCGATTACAAGCGAACCGGGCTGCTCTTCGATCCTGCGAAGCAGCCTGCCGAAATTTGTTCGGGCATGAAGCGCCGAAACGACGATGGATGCGCTCTTTGCGGGTTTAGCCATTGAAATGAACTCTCCAGTTCGATTTATTGAACTGTACAGTTAGCGTAAAGGGTTGTCAACCACACGTTTCTTTCCCCGCAATAGAGTGAGGACGGTTCCTAGAAATGGGTGAGCGTGCCTGTAATTTTGGTTCGCCGCAGAGCCCATGAAAAAATTGTGAAGGAAATTGGCAGAAGCAGGGCCGCGAATAGCAACAAAGCGGCGATCGACGGCAGCAACTCGCGCGTCGAAGCGTGGCCCAAGATCGCCGCGCGCATTCCTTGCAGGGAATAGGTGACGGGAATGAGTCGCGCCACGTACTGCAGCCACTCGGGCAGAACGGAAATTGGATACATCATCCCTCCGACTACGGAAGAAAGACCCAGGATGGCCCAATTCACCGGATTGCCCCGCTTGAAGACCAGCAGATAGCTCGCGCTCAGAATTCCCAGCCCGGAAAACGCCAGCACCGATGCTGCCAGCACCAGCACTGCGCCCAGCCAGTTGGCGCCCTGCAAGGGAAAGCCAAACAAGATCGCGCCCCAGCCAATGTAGATTGCCGTGCGAAGAGACATCAGGACGAAAGGATACAGGCTCGATCCCGCCAGTATCACCGGGAGGGAAGTTTGCGTTACCAGCAGATTTTCCAGCGTGCCGTTTTGCCGCGCTTCCTGCAGGCTTCCGTCAAAGGTGCTGAGCGCCACGCTCAGGTAGTCGAAGAATGCAATTCCCACCAGCGCGAATGAAAAATAAGTTGTGCCGGACGGAAGCGATTTCTCCAGCGCCGGACTTTCGACGAAGCGCGAGAGAAAGTAGAAGCTGGCGGAGGCGAGACAGGGCCTGGAAAAGTTCGATCACGAATGCGGCGCGATAACTGCGCGCGACCGCAAAATCGCGGCGAAACAATAGAAGCAGTTTTCGCAGCGTCAATACGAATTGCGATGAGCCGCTCATTGTGCGTCCCGGGCGGCGCCGCCGAGTCAGAATTTCCAGTGAGTCCTCCAGCGTGCCTGCGCCGGCCAAAGACTTGATGCTGGACAGAGTGTCGCAGGCCAGCAAGCGGCCGCCATCCAGCACGGCAATTCTTCCGGCGAGCTGCTCGACTTCGGCCAGCGTGTGCGATGCGAAAATCATGGTCGTGCCGTGGCTCGCCCACGATATCCTTGCAGTAGGAATCTGCGGAATTCGGCGGCCGCCAGCGGATCCAGGCTGCGCGTGGGTTCGTCCAGGATCAACAGCGATGGCCGGTGAAGCATGGCGCGCGCCAGGCCCAGCCGGTGAATGTTTCCCGTGGAAAGCGTGCGCACCTGGCGGTCCAGCAGCTCACCGAGGCCGAAAGGATCGGTAAGTTCCGCAATCCGTCTGGATGCTTCTGCTTCGGAAATATTATTGAGGCCGGCAAACAGCAACAGATTTTCCCTGCGCGGTGAGGCGCGAATAAAAGCATGCGTCCCCGCCCGGTGTGATAGCCGATCTGCAGGCGCACCTTGGCGGGTTCACGAGCGACATCGAAACCACAGACCTGGGCGCGCCCGCGCGTGGGAATCAAGAGCGTGGTGAGAATGCGCAGCAGCGTGGACTTGCCCGCGCCATTGGCGCCGACCAGCGCCAGCACCTCGCCCTGCTTGACCTGAAGTGAAATGCCGCGCAGGGCGGGAACCGTCAGCCGGGAAATGGGATGTACGAACGCCCGCCATCCGGAAGCCGCGGGAGGAAAATACTTTTCGACATTTTCGAGGCCGACCGCGAAGTTTTTCACCAAGCGCCGTTATATCCTTTCGAACGGTGCGAAACAAGAGCCACCTGTATATCCACGGCACTCGCGCGCCGAATGGCATTGCTGTTGGCTGCCAGAGCCGTTACAATTTTGCGCGTTGCAAGAAACCGTCTATTGAGTCGGAGCAGACGGCGTATAAGCGGGGTTCGAACGCAGCCCGGCGCGCGAACTCTTCGATACAAACAGCCCCTGGGTTCAGGGGCAATGGAGAAAAACGAATGAGCATGACCATTTCCGACCGCTCCGTCGTGGTAGTGGCAAGAGACCAGGTGTCCTGCGACCTGGCCGGGGAAGCCGCTATCCTTAACGTTAAGAGCGGTGTCTACTATGGTCTCGACCCGGTGGGTGCGCGAATCTGGAATCTGATGCAGGAGCCGCGCGCGGTCGTCGAGATTCAAAACGCGATCACCGACGAATATGACGTTGAGCCGGAACGATGCGCCCGCGACTTGGCAACCTTGCTCGAGAAGCTTCTCGCGGAAGGTTTGATCGAAGTGAAGGATGAATCCGCCGCCTAGACTGGTTGTTGAGGTTCGGGACGCCGCCCGATCCAAATTTGGTTTTTTCAACTGTAGGAATCGGCAGGATTGGGCATCCCGACAAATCGCAGCGTTGCTGCCCTTGCGCGGCGGAATTCTCCGCAAATTCTGCTACATTTCAAAATGCAAATAGATTGCGGCCGACACGATGAGAACTTCACGATAGATCGATGACCAAACGCCATCAACCATTTTTAGAAAAATGGCGCAGATTTCGATTGCGTCCGCCCCGAAGATCGCGCGCTCATTCTGCGCGCCGCATTGCTATTGCCTTTGACCGAAATTGGATTGCGATTATTCGGCTTCCAGCGATGCAAAGAGCTGATCGAGAAACTTTCTCTGTCGGTTCACCTTCCCCAGGCATTGCCGGATGATTCGCAGCGCGAGGCGGCCCTTCGCGCCGTTCGCGCCGTTCGCTCCATTGAACTGCACGGCCCAGCAAATCCAAATTGTCTGGAGCGTTCGATGATGCTGTGGTGGCTCTTGCGGCGAGACGGCATCGGCGGAGAGCTGCATATCGGTGCGCGCAAGGAAGGCGGGCGATTTGAAGCGCATGCCTGGGTGGAATTGGGCGGGCAAGTTTTGAATGACGACGCGGAAGTGCATCAGCATTATGCACGATTCGACGCCCCCATCGCCGCAGGGGAAGGAGCAGCACACGCGGCTGGGAAGGCGGAATTACATTGAGTGGATTTGTGGGCATATTAAATCTGGATGGCGCGCCCGTGGATCGAGTTTTGCTCGAGGGCATGACGCTCTCACTTGCGTTTCGCGGTCCGGATGCGCAAGAAGTTTGGTGCCAGGGGCCGGTGGGGCTCGGACATGCATTGTTGCAAATCGCAAGCGGGACTCCGCTGGAGAAGCAGCCCGCTCAAATCGATGGACGCCTATGGATCGTTGCGGACGCACGGATTGACGCGCGTGCCGAGCTGATCGGCAAACTGAAAGAGAAATGCCAAACGTCGCGCGCGCTGACTTTATCCACACCGGATGCGGAACTGATCCTCCACGCATACGATGCCTGGGGCGATGCCTGCGTGGAACATCTGATCGGCGATTTTTCCTTTGCCATCTGGGACGCGCGAGAAAGGCGTTTGTTTTGCGCGCGGGACCAATTCGGCGTCAAGCCGTTCTTCTACGCCCATGTGGGCTCGTGCCTCATCTTCAGCAACACGCTGGACTGTGTTCGGATAACATCCCGTCGGTTTCCAATCGGCTCAACGATCTGGCCATCGCTGATTTTCTCCTGTTCGAATATGAATCAGGACACTCTCCGACGACATCGTTTGCCGATATCCAGCGGCTGCCTCCGGCGCATACCCTGATCGTGTGAGCGAGGGAAGCTTTCCGTGCGGCGCTATTGGGAACTGTCGGTTACCACGCCCATCCATTACGCGCGGGACGAGGAATACGTCGAGCGACTTCCGCGAATTGCTCGACGCCGCTGTCGCCGACCGCCTGCGCACGAAGAGCGCCGGCGTACTGATGAGCGGCGGACTGGACTCGCCAACCGTGGCAGCCAGCGCCCAGCGGGTCTTCGCTGCGCAATGGGAATCATCCGGCCTATGCGTGCTTATACGGAGGTCTTCGACAGTTTGATCCCTCACGAAGAGCGCCATTACGCCAAGCTCGTCGCGGATGCGCTGAAAATTCCCATTGAATTTCTGGTGAGCGATCATTGGAAAATCTTCGAGCGCGCGGACCAGCCGGAATATCACACTCCCGAGCCCACACACTCGGCGTTGCCGGACACGAACTGTGGATCATATTGCGGCAGGTTGCCGTCCGGAGCCGCGTCGCTCTTACCGGCTACGGTGCAGACCCCGCGCTCTGCGGCCGGATTTCGGTTCACTTCCGCCAGTTGATCGAGAAAAGGCAGTTCGGCCGCGCGCTGGCTGACGCGGCGCGCTTTCTTACGGTGGAAGGGCGGTTCTCGCGGCTTTATCTTCGCACGCGCTGGAGGATATTGTTTGCTTCGAAGAGCCAGGCGCCAGTTTATCCAGGATGGCTGAATGAAGACCTGGAAAAGCGACTGGGCTTGCGCGACCGCTGGGAGGCCTTGAATCGTGCCACGCAACCCCATCAGCCGCGGTTCGCCCGGAAGCGCATGAGCTTATGGCTGCTCCCTTGTGGCCGATTTTATTTGAAATGCATGACGCCGGCTTTACCCGGGTTCCGGTCGAAGTCTGCCATCCCATCTTCGATCTGCGCCTGGTGAATTTCCTGCTCGCTCTTCCCAGGCTTCCTTGGTGTTCCGATAAGGAACTGCTCCGCGAGGCTGCTCGTGGCATACTGCCGGACGCGGTGCGTCTGCGGCGCAAGTCGCCTCTGGCTGCCGACCCATTGATTGCGCTTCTCAATCGGCCGGAGGCGGCGTGGGTCGATCGATTTGAACCAGTCCCGGAACTTGAACAATATGTGGTCCGGAATCGCATTCCAGCCGTCCATGGAGAGCGGGACTCGTGGACGGCATGGATACATCTTAGGCCACTTAGCTTGAATTTTTGGTTGCGTAGGCATGTGGAATAGGGTAAAAATTAGGTTGCGAGGGGTGAACCGTGAATGAGATAAATAAGCAGGTACAGCCGTCTTCGAACAAGAAGCTGTATCAAGAGCCGTGCTTCGAGTTTACGGGGACATTCATGAAATTAACTCAGACGGTTGTCACCAGCGGCTAGCTACGAATAGCCCGAGGCCGGCACGAACAAGACGCGAGTAATGAACCCCGTGCTACTTGTTAAGATTTTATCGTGCCGTTTCGAGATTCCAGTCACGGTGCCGCCAGCGCTCTTGGATCTTCCTATATGAACTTCGGAATGGTGAATCAGGTCTCCGCAGGAGCGCATTCAGCCGCCAAGTGGGACTTACGGCGCGGGTGCCCGCCCTGGACAGAGCTGCGAGCAGCCTCAGGAATAGCGTTGTCGCAAAACACGGCAAGCGAAAATCGGTAGTTCTCTCAGCGTTCGATGCTTTCCCGAAGGACGTTCTTTACATGGCAGGGCCAAATCAGGAAGGATCGCAAGTGATTCAGCTTACCAGACCACGCCTTGTGATTGAAACGGCGGGGAAGAACTACGCACATTGAGCCTAGGAGTCGAGTGCAAGGGTACCTGCTTCAGACGACCTTCCCTGAGCCTTGAGCCTGGTCCGCCTGCTTGGAAGGCCGAATTCAGACCCTCCGTAGTGTACAGAATGGCCCCGCACGGCATGCAACCGAACTTGGCGTCCGATCCTGTCTTTGGTTGCGCGAGAACCTTTAACTAATCGAAATTTACGTCTGATCGGAAGTTTAGGGGGGAGTGTATAAACTATTCGAACCCAGACCAAAATTTTGACTGGCATGAAAATTTACGATATCCAGCGGCAGAAGCTAGCATCAACGTAAGCCAGGTAGTTTCCTGCAGGGTTTCAGGTCTGAGATTAACAGAATTCGTTGGTGAAGTGGCGTTACCGACCTTGGAAATGCCTACTGTCGATCGCAGGCGAATCGAGCACCGGGTCAGGGATCGAGGGCTAGGTGCCCCGGGTCGGCTTTGCGGGATCGTTCACGTCTGAACCCAGCTTTACTCCAAGAAGACCACTGCATGTGCTCGCCTGCTGAAGCTGGGTTACAACTTTCTGCAGAATCGATTCGCACGTTCCAAGCGATCATACGAACAGAATTTCGTGCCCAACCCGCAAACTTCAAACGTATTTTTGCAAGAAACCCGGATATTTGCGGGGCCTGAATTTGGTTGCGCATGGTTTTGCCCGCCACGTATAAATTATGGCGAGCGTCATGACATGTCTGAATCGGAACGCTCACAATTCGACTCATGAAAGCAGGTACGGAGCGCCGTTTCAGGATATCCTGCGGAACGAGTGAGTTTACTCAATCGTCCGAAAATGCCCGTGCAAAGGCCAATATGAGTAGCGGCAAGGCTGCATAATGGGTTCCGAGGAACGCTTGCCCGTATACCATTCACTTTACGGATTGCGAATTGCGGCGAACATTCCCGTTCCCGCACTTCCAATTCAATGCGAGTCTGGCCAGATTGACATTCGGATTCATTTAAAGGAGCAATACCAGTCTGCGCCCGTGTTCTCCGCCGCTTCCGGTGATTTTTTTTACATTAGTTCCAAATCCGAGCCGGATGACGAATGTGTTTTGCGCGTTGCAATGCTTGACGGCGGCGGCTTCGGTTTTTTCTACAGCGATGGAGCTCGATTCGCCGTCGACCCACGCGGCCGGGAAGTTTGGGCGGACTGGCCGGACGATTACACTCTGGAAGATGCGTGTACTTATCTGGTGGGGCCGGTCATCGCCTTCGTTCTGCGACTTCGCGGAATCGTATGTTTACATGCCAGCGCTATGGCGGTGGATGGTCGGGCAATTTGCTTGATGGGATGCTCTGGCGCTGGAAAATCAACCACCGCCGCCGCATTTGCGCAACTCGGCTATCCTGTCTTGTCCGACGATGTGACCAGTCTGGACGATCAGGGCAGCCGGTTTCTGGTCCAGCCGGGTTATCCACGCATTAATCTCTGGCCGGATTCGGTTCGCATTCTTTTTGGCGCGGAGGAGGCATTACCACACATTACGCCGACTTGGGGCAAGCGATATATGCCACTTGATCAAACCCGATTCCAGGCGACTCCCTTACCCTTGGGCGCAGTTTATGTTCTCGGAGAGCATGAGCCAGGCCTGACTGCTCCCATTGTAGAAGAGTTATCTGCCAATGAGGCATTCATAACGATGGTGTCTAACACCTATGTGAATTATCTGTTGAATGCAGAGATGCGAAGCCGTGAATTTGGCGTGCTTGGTCGGATCGTGGCTGAACTGCCCGTGCGCCGCGTGAGGTTATCGGCCGATTCGTCTAAGTTGTCCGCCCTTTGTGAAGCCATCGCCTGGGACGCAAAGCGGACTGAATGCGGATACTCGTCGCCCAGAATAGACGAAGGTGGGTTGAATGTATTCCTTGACCGGCTACGGGGACATGATCTCGGACACGATTCGCATCGAAGCATTTCGGGAGGCGCTCCGTAGATCGATTCGTCCTGGCGCCGTGGTTATGGATATAGGCACCGGGTCCCGGAATCATGGCAGTGATGGCCTGCCAACTTGGCGCAAGCCGCGTCTATGCAATTGAGCCCAATGAAATTATTCAGGTTGCACGCGAAATCGCGGTTGCCAACCATTGCGCCGATAAGATCACGTTTTTCGAAGGCCTTTCCAGCGAGGTCACGATTCCCGTTCTGGCCGATGTAATTGTGTCGGACATGCGAGGAGTTCTCCCTCTTTTCGAACACCACATTCCTTCGATTGCAGATGCCAGGCGGCGATTGCTTGCTCCCGGCGGCACGCTAATCGGACGCATGGACCGAATCTGGGCGGCCGTTGTCGAAACTCCGGAGATCTACAGTAAGTTCGTGGAAGTCTGGGATGGCAAATCGCTGAGGCAGGATCTCAGCGTGGCCCGGAGAAAGGCTGTAAACGAACTTCGCAAAGTGCGCGTTTCACCCAATCAGTTGATGACCATTCCGCAGCTCTGGGCGACGCTGGACTACACCACCATCGAGAATCCCGACGTTCGAGGCACACTCCAATGGACTATCGAACGCAGTGGCATCGGCCACGGTATCCTGGTTTGGTTCGACATGGAATTGGCCGACGGGGTGGCATTTTCCAATGGTCCTGCATCTCCAGAAACAATTTATGGGTCCCAATTCGTCCCTTGGTCTGAACCTGTGCCACTGACAAGAGGGCAAAATGTCAGTGTCGAATTGGAGGCCAAGCTGCTTGAAAAGGACTACTTCTGGAGCTGGTCAACGCAGATTGAATCGACAGAAAGGGCGGGCGAAATTGTAGCGCGCTTCGAGCAATCACAATTGCAAGGTGCGGTGATCTCCGTCGCCAAGTTGCACAAAATGGGGTCGGACTATGTCCCGCAGCTTTCCGAAGAAGGCATGGTTCGCCGCAGGGCTCTTGATTTGATGGACGGAAAAACTTCTCTTGAGAATATTGCCCGGCGCCTGGCAATCGAATTTCCCGGGCGATTTGAAAGATGGCAGCAGGCACTCACCTTTGCTAGCTCGATTTCCAGTGAGTCCTGTCGATAATGGGATCCCTCATTCCCTGCTAGGCAGTTCCACGCAGAGTGAAAAAATTGAACACGCTATTTCTTCATTATAGTTTTCCTAATTTGAAGTCCTTCTTCTCTCCTGAACGGCTACCATAAATTCTCGCACCAAAAAGTAGAAATCTTGCGAGAATGAAAGCCATGATCTCCACATCACGGGCATGGCAGCACCAAACTTCGATGCCATGCGCGTGGAAGTTCGTCGGAAAACAAAGGCCCAATGCCCCATCGAGGAGCATGATGTTGCTAAAGATTGAGCCAGGACTGTGGCTCTTTTGGACGATTGGGGAAACTTTCGCGAAATGGGAACCATGCAGGAAGTAGGCAGCAGGCCAAATTGCGGTGGGCGCACAGCACCCTGAGTTGCAATTCATTCTGTGTTGCGGGCGCGCCACGATCAACGCTCGTGAAGAGGAGAGCGTTCGTCTGCTCATTCAGAATGGGTTGAATTGGCCCGATGTTTTGGCCTTAGCAGATCGCCATCGCTTGTCGCCCATTGTCTATGAGATTCTTGCCGGCACCGCGCGCGACCTGATTTCGCCTGAACAACTGAATGCGTTGCGCGAGGCAACGGCACCCTCGACAGCCGCCGGAATGGCACTCCTCGGGGAATTGCTTCAATTGCACCGCTTATTTGAAGGCGCCAATATCCTGGTTATCCCCTACAAAGGGCCGCTGCTTGCTTGGGTCGCGTATGGGAGCTTCATCCGGCGGGAGTATTTGGATCTGGATTTCGTTGTCGAACAAAAACATATTCCAGAGGTAGTTTCCCTGCTTAAGTCCGCAGGATACAGACCGCAATTCGATGCGCGGGAAGCCCATGCGGGGCAGGAAGGAAATGCGCCTGGCCAGTATTCTTTCGAGTCGCACCCGCAAAAAATTTTGGTGGAAATCCACACCGAGCGGACCCTCCGATATTTTCCGAACTCAATCGATTTTCAAGAGTTGGCCGGTAGATTGATGACCGTTGAAATCGGCGGACAGCGCCTGCGCACTTTTTCCATCGAAGATACTCTGGTGATGTTATGCGTGCATGGAGCAAAGCATTTTTGGGAGAGGCTGGCATGGGTTCTCGATATAGCGAAATTGGTGACCACTCAGGAAGTGAATTGGCCGCTGGCTGCGAAGATAGCGGCAAAAATGGAATCCACCCGTGTGTTCTTGCTGGGCCTGTTCCTGGCGCACGACTTGTTCGAAGCTCCGTTGCCCGATGAATTGCTGGAAGAAATTTATCACGACCGCGCGATTCAGGAACTAGCGGAAAAAATTTACGATCAATATACCGGAGGTTCCGATCCGGGTTCAGGCCTGCTGCCCCGCGCCTTGTTCCGGATCAAGCTTCGCGACGGTGTTGGACAAGGGTTGCTGCACACTTTGCGCCTGGCCCTCGTCCCCACAGAGAGCGACCGTGAAACCGTCCATTTGCCGCGATGGCTCGCCCCGCTT
>CAWGSV010000010.1:0-30200 GCA_963825365.1 uncultured Acidobacteriota bacterium
TTGGAAGAAGTAGTTTAGTTTCGTCATTCTGAGCGAAGCGAAGAATCTCTCCGAGGTTTGAGCCGTTCAAAAGAAAGAGAGATTCCTCGCTTCGCTCAGAATGACAAAAGGGTTGGGCACTTTTTCCTCAGCCCGCCAAATTTAGCGCTTTCATGAACACGAGCCTGCTTGCATTTGCCGTCGGTTTGATCGCTTCGCTGGGGCTCACGGTTCCGGTGCGGCAACTGGCGCTGCGCACCGGAATGGTGGACCATCCCGGCCCGCGCAAGGTCCACGTGCAGCCGATGCCGCTGCTGGGCGGCATGGCCATCTACCTCGGCGTCCTGATCGCGCTGCTGGTTTCGATGGATGGCCCCGCGCTCACGCAGGTGATCGGCATTTATCTGGGCGCAACGCTCGTCGCGGTCGTCGGAATCCTGGACGATCGCGGCCTGCTGCATCACCAGATCAAACTGTTTGGCGCCATGCCCGCCGCGGCGGTAATCCTGCTCGTTTCGGGAATTCGCGCGCAGGTTTTTTCCGCTATTTGGCCGGGGACCGCCGGAATCTGGGCGGATACGGCGCTCACAATTGTCTGGGTCGTTGGCATCACCGCGTCGTTCAGCATCCTCGACCACATGGACGGACTCTGCGCCGGCGTGGCCGCCATGGCGTCGCTTTTCTTCGCGATTTTCGCTCTTGAAAGCGGGCAACTCCTGGTGAGCACCATGGCCGCCGCCGTTCTGGGAGCCGCCGCCGGATTCCTGCGCTGGAATTTCAAGCCCGCCAAAATTTTCATGGGCGATGGCGGCGCGATGTTTCTCGGCTTCCTGATGGCCACGCTCGCCCTGAAGCTGCGCCCCGTAATGGCCGGCGGTCATGACGCCGCGTGGCTGATTCCGATTTTCATTCTCGGCGCAACGATCTTCGATACCACGCTGATTTCCATTTCCCGGTCGCGCCGCGGTTTTATTCCCTTCACGACTCCCGGAAAAGACCACACCGCGCACCGCCTTTCAATCTTTTCACCAGCCAGCGCACCGCGGTTTTGATGATGTACGCGCTCGGCGCCGTATTCGGCTTGCTGGCCCTGGCCATCAGTCATCTGTCCGCGCGTCCTGCCTACACGATTGCCGCGCTCGCAGGCGTGGCTGTGCTCGGTGCGGTCGCGCTGCTCGAGCGCGCTCCCTACGAACGCCAAACGCGAAGAAAAAGGTTCGCAGTGTTCGATTCTGTTCGTGGATCATTGAAACTGCTCTCCAAATCGACCGACATCTTACAAATTAAGAGTCGAAAATTTGAAAATTGAAATTGGAATTTTGAATGTGCGACCGCCCCACCAGACGCCATTGCATGGATGGGGGATATCCTGCCTTTGAGATCGCGCTTATTCGTTGAGTAAGAAACTGAGATAATCAAACCGATCATTTACAAGCTAAGCATCAGCCAGCGAAACGCTCGCACCGGTGTTCGCGAGCTGCGTAGCCGCCAGCGCAATGCGCAGCGCCCCGATCCCATCGTCAATCGTAATGGGCGGCTCGCGATCGTTGCGCAGATTGTCGACGAAGTTCTGAAGCTGCACCGTGTAGGCGTCGCGGAATCGCTCCATGAAGAAGGGCACGGTGTCGTGCGCGACCTGATTCTTCGTCATCACGAAGAGCGGCGTCTCGCGGAGATATCCGATTCGCAGAGTGCCCGTCGTGCCCAGGATTTCGCCGAAGATGTCGTAGCCGTAGATGCCGCTGCGGCTCAGGTCCACGATTCCAATGCAGCCGCTGGCGAACGTGAGCGTGACGATGGCGTTGTCAATGTCGCCGACTTCGTCCAGCTCCGGATAGGCAAGCGTTCCGCCGACGGCGGCGACCGTGGCGACTTCGCCCATGAACAATCGCGCCAGGTCGAAATCGTGAATGCCCATGTCCACGATCATGCCGCCGCTGCTCTTCGGGTTCGCGTACTCCAGCGAAGGCCGGTGAGGATCGCGCGAGGACGATTTGAAAACAATCGGCGTGCCGATGACGCCGTCGTCGATTCGCTTTTTTGCGGCGGCGTAGCCCGCGTCGAATCGCCGCATGAAGCCCATCTGCAGAAAGCCGTGTTTGCGCGCGACGGCGTCCTTCATGGTTTGCGTTTCGCGCGAGCGAAAGCGCGGGAGGCTTCTCGCAAAACACGGGCTTGCCGCGTTCCAGCGCGGCCAACGACGAGGTCGCTGTGCGTGTCGGTGGGGCTGACGATGATGATGGCGTCCACGCCGGGATCGTCCATCATGGCGAGGGGATCGGCATACCAGCGCGGCACGTCGAGTTCGCGCGCGGTTTCCTCCGCGAGCGTGGCATTCGTGTCGGCGACCGCGGCGAGGCGCACGCCGGTGACGCGCGCGGCCAGGTCCCGCGCGTAGACGCGCCCCAGCCGGCCAAGCCCGATCAAGCCCACTTCAATCTTCATTCTTCCTCCTGGAAGTTTTTTCTCGTTCATGTGGCGTAGGCTTCAGCCTGTGGGTTTTAGACCTTGCAAGGACTAAACCCCGCAGGCTGAAGCCTGCGCTACTTAACCCGTTCGCTGAGTTCCTCGCGCCAGGATGGGGAAAGATATTCCACCTGAAGCGCGCGGTCGAGCAATTCTTGCGAATCCGATTCACGCAGATAGATGCGCAGAGCGTCCAGCACGGTAACACGGTTCTCGTCCCGATGCACGGAATAATTTCATCGCCCGCGCCGACTTCTCCTTCTCGCAGGACGCGCAGATAAAACCCGCTGAAATGGCTGGCCAGAAAACGCTTGATCATGTCGTCGCGATCAAATTTCAGGTTCAGTTTGAAGCAGGGAAGGCGCGGCTGTGTGACGACAACTTCCGCCTGAGCCGATTTGAAAACGGTCTCCAATGCAAACATCGCTCTCCAGCAGGCCTGCCGTCGTGAAGTTTTCACCGAAAGATCCCCATGGAAGATTCACGCCCGGCAATTCATTTTTCCAGAAGCGATAGTGCTCGGAGGGATAGGCGTACACGGCCTTATTTTGTCCGCCGTGGACGGTCAAATCCGCCTGCTGGTCTCCATCCAGATTGAGTTCACGCAGGTGCAGCCGCTTCTCGACAGGCAGCTTTGAAGATTCCTGTCGTGACTTCCTCGCCGTTCTGCGTGACGGTGCGGGGACGTCCCGACCTGTATGGAAATCAACTTGGGCTGCGCGGACATTCTTGGGCTCCTGGACGCGGCATGGATCTGCGTGGTGCCGGTCCAGTGCTAAAAGTAACATGCCCGATCATTTCCGAAAACTGGGCCCGAAATCTGGAACGGAACGGCCGTTACGAAAGCAAACCGCATTCCATGTCAATTGCTCATCGCCTCGGCGGGCCCAACTCGGAACAGCCGGAGACTTTATTTTCCACCGCCGGGTGCCTTCCGCTTTGCCTAACGTCCCGGTTTGGCTATACTGCTTTCTCAATATCCTGGCTTTGTTACCGGAAGGCCGGTGCAAGGGTCGGAACAGGTTTGTTAGAAGCTTGAAACAAGAGTGAATCGGGGACTGGCAGTTTTCCACATTTGTCAGCACAGACAATTCTGATTCGTGAAGCGCTTCCACGCCGATGCGCTGCATGCATGCGATGGGACTTTGAAGCGAGGGAAGGTTACCCTGCATCAGGAAATTGAAAAGGGAAGTGGAGGAAGGCCCGGCCGACAGGTCGCCGTCATTGGCGGCTCCGCTTCCGGTTTTTTCACCGCATCTCTGCTGGCGCGCGCCGGATGTTCGGTGGACGTTCTGGAGCGCTCCGAGCAACTCGACCCGACGCCCCGCACGCTGATCGTCACCAGCCACATGCGCGACCTGCTGGGCGAAGTGGGCGAGCGCGCAATCGTCAACGAAATCCGCAAATTTGAACTGTTCACCGACGGTCGCACGGCATTCGTGCCGCTGGATCGTCCGGACTTGATTATCGAGCGCTCGCGACTTGATTCAGGGTCTTGCCGAGCAGGCGCAAAGACATGGCGCGAGGATTTCATTCGGCAACCGCTTCATGTCGCTGCAAAGCAATGGCACCGGATTGCGCGTGGGGGTCGAACGCGCCCGGGACGCCCAGACCGAGGAACTTGCACGCGGACATCGTCGTCGGCGCCGATGGCGCGCTCTCCCGCGTCGCGCAAGCGGCGGGATGGCCGCGCCAGCCAACCGTGCCGCTGGTGCAGGCCATCGTCAAAATTCCTGCGGACATGTCTCCTGACACGGTGCGCGTCTGGTTCATTCCGGACGACACGCCTTACTTTTACTGGCTGATTCCCGAATCGACGCGAGCGCGCCGCGCTGGGACTCGATCGGCGAAGACGGCCAGGAAACGCGCAAGCTGTCTCGAACGCTTCATGGAGAAGCGCGGGTTCACGCCGCTCGGTTTTCAGGGCGCGCGAATCCCGGTGTACGACCGGTGGACTCCGGTCGAGCGTCAAGTCGGCGCGGGGCGCGTGTTTTTGGTCGGCGACGCCGCTGGGCAGGTGAAGGTCACCACGGTCGGAGGAATTGTAACCGGATTCCGCGGCGCGCTCGGCGTCAGCGAGGCGATCCTGAACGGCGGAGAAAGCCGCGAGCTGCGATCGCTGCGACGTGAACTCGATCTTCATTTGCTCATCCGCAAAACGATTCATCAGTTCAAGCAGGCGGATTACAGCCGCCTGGTGGATCTGATGAACGCTTCGACGCGCCGCTCGCTCAGCCAATACACGCGCGACGAAGCCGCGCGCGTTCTCTGGCACATTACGCTCAGCCAGCCGCGTCTTCTGTTGCTCGGCCTTCGAGGACTGCTCTCCGGCGGGTCGATCCTTCCTAAGAATCGCGGTTGAAATAAGTAGGACAGGCTTCAGCCTGTCTTCTTTTGACTTCTTTCGCCCGCAAAAATTCAAAC
Source organism: uncultured Acidobacteriota bacterium (assembly GCA_963825365.1). Taxonomy (GTDB): domain Bacteria; phylum Acidobacteriota; class Terriglobia; order Acidiferrales; family UBA7541; genus Palsa-360. Next base: position 4,870 of record CAWGSV010000010.1, read on the forward strand.
CCAGACAGGCTGAAGCCTGTCCTACTCGGACATTCCCAAGCGATCGCTGCCCTGCAATCAGATCTAAAATTTAGCGCAGGGAAGTTTTCATGTGGCAACGGAGGCGGGAATGAAGCTATTGTTAAGCCGAAGAATGGGCGAGAATCGGTGCGCGCGGATATGAACAGTGCAGATAGTAAAATTGTAATGGGAGAACAGGCGTGAAATTAGCGGTGATCGGGTGCGGGTACGTGGGACTGGTGTCGGGAAGTTGCCTGGCGGAGGCGGGGCACGATGTGGTGGCGACCGACAACGATGGTGCGCGCATCGCCACGCTGCAGGCGGGAAAGATTCCGATTTACGAGCCGAATCTGGACAAGGTGCTGGACAGCGTGGTGCGCGAAGGGCGACTGCGGTTCACGGCGGATGGCGCGGAAGCGGTGCGCGACGCGGACGTGATTTTCATCTGCGTGGGAACGCCGCCGACGGAAACCGGGGAAGCGGATCTTTCGGCGATCGACAATGTGGCGCGGCTGATCGCGAAGGAATCGCGCACGCCGAAGCTGGTGATCGAGAAGAGCACGGTGCCGGCGCAGACCGGCGAGCAGTTGAAGCGCGCGCTTGCAGGTGTATGCGACGAATCCCGGAGCGAAGTTTCGCGTGGCGTCGAATCCGGAATTTTTGCGCGAAGGGACGGCGGTGGAGGATTTCTTTCATCCCGACCGCATCGTGATCGGCGTGGAGGAGAAGGAAAGCGAGCAGCAGTTGCGCGAGATTGTATCGCCCGATTCTGGAAGGGACGATTCCGGTGCCCGGTGCACCAGCCGAATTGTCCGCCGGCGGCGACGCCGGATTTTGTGGTGACCACGATTGCCAGCGCGGAACTGATCAAGCACGCGTCGAATTCGTTTCTGGGACTGAAGATTTCCTACGCCAACGTGCTGGCGGATTTGTGCGAGCGGCTGGGCGGGAACGTGGATGAAGTGACGCGCGCGGTGGGCCTCGATCCGCGCATTGGCGGGCAGTTTTTGAAGGCCGGACTGGGATTTGGCGGATTTTGCCTGCCCAAGGATATTCAGGCGTTCATCAAGCTGGCCGATCGCGCGGGCGTCGATTTCGGATTGCTGAAGGAAACCGAGCGCGTGAACAAGCAGCGCGTGGATCAATTGCTGGACAAGGTGAAAAAGGCGCTGTGGGTGATGAAGGGGAAACAGATCGGCGTGCTGGGAATCGCGTTCAAGCCGAATACGGATGACATTCGTCTCGCGCCGGCGATCGAAGTGATCCGGCGGCTGCTGGCCGAAGGCGCGGCAGTGCGCGCCACCGATCCGGAAGCCATGGAGCGCGCGCGCGCCGTATTTCCGGATTTGAGCTACAGCGCGGACCCGTACGAAGTGGCGCGCGGAGCCGACGCGCTTGCTGGTGCTGACCGAGTGGGAGCAGTTCCGGCGGCTGGACTGGAAGCGAGTCCGCAAGGAAATGGCGCGACCGCTGGTGATCGACGGACGAAACATGCTGCGCCCGGCGGAAATGAAAGCGCTGGGATTCGAATATGTGAGTTTCGGGCGGCCCGAACATGGTGGCCGTAACGGCCGGACAGTAGGACAGGCTTCAGCCTGTCTGATTTTGAATTTTGTCGCGCCGAAAGAAGTCAAAAGCAGACAGGCTGAAGCCTGTCCTACCGCTATTCGCGTTCGCTTCCGCAAATTGCTTCTTGAACGATTCCAGCGTCAGCCGCAGCCCTTCTTCCAGATTCACTTTTGGTTCCCAGCCCAGCAGCCGCCGCGCCTTGGAAATGTCCGGGCAGCGCTGCTTGGGATCGTCCTGCGGCAAGGGTTCGAAGACAATGGGAGCGGTCACGCCGAGCAAGCGTGCGAATGCGCTCGGCAAATTCGAGAATCGTAATTTCCTGCGGATTGCCGATGTTGGTCGGCTCGTGCTCGTCGGACATCATCAGCCGGTAGATTCCTTCGATCAAATCGGAAACGTAGCAGAAGCTGCGCGTTTGTTTTCCCGTGCCATACACGGTGATGGGCTGCCCGGTCAGCGCCTGATAAACGAAATTCGGCAGCGCGCGGCCGTCGTTGAGGCGCATGCGCGGTCCGTAGGTATTGAAGATGCGCACGATGTGCGTGTCCAGGCCCTTCGCGCGGTGATAGGCCATCACCATGGCTTCCGAAAAGCGCTTGGCCTCATCGTAAACGCCGCGCGGCCCGATCGTATTCACATTGCCCCAGTAGGTTTCCGGCTGCGGGCTGACGTGCGGATCGCCGTAGCACTCGGAAGTGGACGCCAGAAAATATTTGGCCTTCTTGGCCAGGGCCAGTCCCAGCGTATTGTGCGTTCCAAGCGAACCCACTTTCAGCGTTTGAATCGGAAGCTTCAGATAATCGACCGGGCTTGCCGGGCGAGGCAAAATGCAGGACGTAGTCGACCGGGCCGGGAACATCGATGAATTTCGTGACATCCTGCTGCACCAAGCGGAATCGAGGATTGCCCGCAAGATGCCGCAGGTTGGCTGCCGTGCCGGTGACCAGGTTGTCGATCGACCAGGACTTCCCAGCCGCGTTCGAGAAGATAGTCGCACAGGTGCGATCCGAGAAATCCCGCGCCTCCTGTGATTACTGCGCGCAATGGATTGACCTTTCCTGGCACATGCCTTCAGCAGGATTGCAATTCTTCATGATTCCGTATTCCCTCAGACGCTCGAATATCGCGGCCTTGCTGAATTTCATTGTAGCCGGAGCAGCCTTCTGCACAAAGTGCCGTCCACTGAACGAAGCGCGTATCTGCAATCAACGCGCGCTATTGCCGCGAACGCGGCGTGGCAGGCAGGGCTAAAGGCTCCGAGCTGCGATTGACCTCTAGTGCCTAGCGGGTTAGGATTTCACGACTTACAATGGCCATGTCCCACAATCGATTTTATTTGCTGCGATGCTGCCCCTCTTGCAACAGCCTGGACGTCCGCCGTTCGCATCGGCGCGGGCTGTTCGAAATTGCCATTCTTCCATTTGTTTTCCTGCGGCCTTTTCGTTGCGAGGACTGCACCAAGCGGCACTATAATTTGATATTTACAAGGGCGCTCAACGAACCCGAGGAAGGATCTCGTAAAAGATCTTCCAGAGAGCGCGAACCGTCCCACGAGGCGCGGCATAAGGATGAGGCGGAATTTTGACTGAAACAAAATCTAGGATCCGCCGCTGGCTGATTCCCGGTGGAATTTTCATCGTGCTGGCGGCCGCGGCGGCTTTATTTTTCACTGTGGGCAGATGGCTCGTCGTTGAGGACCCGCTGGCGCATGCGGATGTGATCGTGATTCTGAGCGGGCGCCTCCCTGAACGCGCCGTGGAAGCTGCGCGGGTTTTTCATGCGGGGTATGCGGACCAAGTTTGGATTTCTCCGCCGATCGCTCCCGTGGAAGATTTGAAGGCCATGAAGATTGCCTACTTGGGCGAGGATTTCTATAATGAAAAGGTATTGATCGCGCAAGGAGTTCCGCCGGACGCCATTCGAATCATGGACCATCCAGACGCGAACACGGAAGCGGAGGTTCGCCAAACGGCGGAGGCGCTTCATGCCCTGGACTACCACTCGGTGATCATGGTGACTTCCAAACCCCACACTCGCCGCGTGCGAACTATCTGGCGCAAACTGGTTGGCTCGGAACCGCGCATGCTCGTTCACTACGCACAGGATGACGCCTATGACGGCGCGCATTGGTGGCGGCACACACAAGACGCGTTGGATGTAGTCCGTGAAACACTAGGCCTTCTGAATGCCTGGGCAGGATTTCCTCTGCGCCCGAGCCAGAATTAGCCATGCCCGCACGCCAACGACAGCCTAACCAAGTGGCCCTGCAAGTTGTCCCTCTGCTCCTGCTGGGCATTGGCCTTGTTACCACTAATACCGCTGCCACGATCATCGACAGCGAAGCCTCCATTCTAGGCGTTGCCGCGGGCCCGCTTGGCCCGATGCTCTCGGCATTCTTTTCCGGTTCCGCAAGGCTGCAGCACCCTCCGCTCTTTGAAATCCTTCTCCATTTTTGGCTGCGCTTGACGGCGGGAAATTTCGACTACCTTCGGATTCCTTCCATCCTCTTCTTTATCGCAGGGCTTTTTCTACTTGGCCGCGCCGCTCGCCATTTCACAGGTGCGTCCGGGGGGCTTGCCGTTGTCTGGGCAGGGGTGCTCTGGCCCTTCGGATTTCACTTTGGACGGCTGGCTGCGTGGTATTCGTTTTCGTTTCTGCTGGTTGCGGGATTAACGCTCTCTTATTTCAAGTATCTTGAAAGCCGGACTTCCGGACGTTGCGCCGTTTTTTGTTTCTTCTGTGTTTTGTTGGTTTGGACAAACTATTTCGGCTGGGCCATTCTGGCGTGCCTTGCAGTGGATCAGCTTCTTCGCGCGCGGTCCAAGGAGCCCACGGCAAGTCCGAAAGTTGTTGCAGGAACAGCGGCACTAGTATGCCTGTCTTTCATTCCGCTCTTTTCACCTTTCCGCGCCGCGCTTTCGCACGGGATGAATTTGCATCAGCGCGCGCTTTCCATCCTGGCAAACTGCGCGTTTAACGTCTTTTCACTATTTGTCAGCGAGTCGGTGGCTCCCTGGTATTGGCGATTGAGCGTTCCCGCGGGCCTGGCCCTGCTCATTTGCGTGAGTCTAATCGTCCGGTGGCTCCCGCGTGCAGCGCGGCGATTCCTGCTTTATAGCGCGGTATTAATTGTTGTGATGGCGTTTATGGGCATACTCCAGACAAATTATTTGCTCATGATTTCTCCCTGGGTTTTGTTGCCCGTGGGCGTCGCGATTGAAACAGCAAAACCGCGCTGGGCAACTTTTGGCTTGGCCGGAGCGCTTTTAGTCATCGGCGTTTTGGGATGGTATGGAATTTATTCGCGCCGCTATTATTCCGCACCTCGATTCATCGAACCATGGCAGGAAGTTGCCGGGGATGCCGCCACAAAGATCGGCGGCGGCGCAACGGTGATCGCCGATCACCCTTCGTTTCTGTTCTATCTCACCTACTATTTGCATCTGCCAAATCGGAATGGGCAATGGAGTTTCCAAGGCTTGCTTCCCGACTCAGTGACTGACCCGCATGTATATTCCTCGGCGGGTTGGCTCGCCTCAGGCCGCATGCCGAGCGGGAAAATGATCCTGGTTCGCGGTGGCCGCGATCCTGGAGGCAATGCGCCCATCGATGAAGTGGTACGGAAATTGGACCGGACCTGCGGCTCCATTTCGTCACGTCTGCGGATTCGGGACGAAGGTTATGCTTGGAAGCAGCGATTCTTCCCTGAACTGGGCGATCCGCAGTGGGGAATCGAAACTCGCGAATACGATTGTGACTCTTCGAATTCAAAGCAAATCTACCCAATCCCCCCTCGCTGATCTTGCGTAACGATCGCCTGCCTTATGGGTGATCTGATTCTTCCGTAAGGACTTACGCCCTCTGCTAGCCGTAGTACATCTGGCCCATTGCCGTTCGCAATTCAATGTTTCAGAATGGAAGGATTGGAGCGACTCACAATTCACAACGCTCTCATTTTCGGTCTTTCGGCCACTGCCTGTGGGAGATTCCTCCTTTACTACTGGCGCGCAATTTCTTGCTCCCAAATATGATGTAAGTGGCTCAACCGTAAGGTTTTTCGTGAACTCTGACAGTATAGTACTTCAGGTGACCCGATTCAGTACTAAACGACCATTGTCCCGTCAAAGGACATAGGCGAGAATGTAATCCTGAGGTCAACCCAAGATGGTTGCAGCTCTCATATTCGTAGTATCGGTCGGCGCCTTCGTACAGTTTGGACTGTACTACTGGCGCGCCACGATCTCGGGAATTGCAGCGCAGGAGGTTTCGGACCGCATTCGAGTCGCCGCAGCTATTCAGCACCCTGGAATTGGCGCTCAGGATTTCCGTAGTATTATAATTCTAAAGGATTTATCGCCAGGTTTGCGCGGGCCGAACGGAAGCTTCTTAGCCATCCGCGCCTACTACAAGACCGTGGAGAAGATTGGTAGCCTAATTCCTGCAATGGCCAGCTGGGCAAACGCCGAAATGACCACATGCACACGGTACGTTGCGGTTTTGATGGATCAGCACCTCGAGCGCAACCTGAGTTATGCCGCTGAAGTTCGCGGGATCTAAATGGAAACCACTTCAGCGACCTCCAATACCGAAAGGCCTAGCTAACAGGCCCATCGAAGCAAGACCCCACCCGATGTATAACCTGCACCGACCGCTACCAGTAGGACAAGGTCGCCCTTCTTTAGCCGCCCTTCGGCGACGGCATCACGCAGCCCCAGAGGTATAGTGCCTGCGGTGGTATTCCCATAGCGATCGATGTTCACCATGATTCTGGCATCATCCACGCCCAGCCGGTCCTGCATGGCGCGAATGATGCGCATGTTGGCCTGGTGAGGCACCACGAGTGCCAGGTCCTTACTCGTAAATCCATTACGTTCAAGCAGTTCAGAGGCAAGATCGGCCATGCGGCGCACTGCATACTTGAAGACCTGAGCGCCCTCCTGATGAACGAAATGCATTTTCTTGTCCACCGTTTCGTGTGAAGCCGGGTGAATCGACCCGCCACCGGGCATGAAGAGATACTTCCCTCCGGAACCGTCCACTTCATGCTCAAAGTCGAGAATACCTTCATCATCGCGATCCGTGGGCTCCAGCAGGACGGCTCCTGCTCCGTCCCCGAATAACACGCAGGTTGTGCGATCTCCATAATCCAAAATGGAAGTCATCACGTCGCTTCCGATGACCAGTGCCTTCTTTTGCGTGCGGGCGCCAACAAATTGCGCGCCAACCGTAAGGGCATAGAGAAATCCGGAACATGCAGCCGAAAGATCGAATCCCCACGCGTGCGTGGCGCCCAGGTTGTTTTGAACCAGGCATGCAGTAGCCGGGAACATCATGTCTGGAGTGACACTGGCAACCACAATCAAATCAATTTCCGAGGCAGGCACGTTCCTGGAGGCCAGCAGTTGGCGCGCGGCGGCCGTAGCTAGGTCAGACGCGCCGACACCCTTTTCAACGACGTGCCGTTCGCGGATACCGGTGCGCTCGCGAATCCATGCATCGTCGGTCTCCACTAGCTTTTCCAAATCGGCGTTGGTCATCACCCGCGGTGGGACGAAGCCGCTCACACCTGTAATCTTTGCCGCAATCCGTCTTGACATCCTGTCTCCGTCTGTCTCCGTGAGGCTTGTTGGTTTCCGGCTAGAAGAACCGCGATTCTACGCAATCAAAGGCAGCGAAACAAGTCCGGTGTAATGGCCGCCCCGCTTGGGATTACTTGCGGTTAATGGAAATTGAGGGCAGCAACAGAATGCAAGGCAGGAATAGCGCTGCTCAAAACTTCTCGAGCTATCGGAGGACTTCCGGTTCCTGGGCAGCGTCCGGATTGAGGATAAGGTGGTTGGGCAATTCGCGCAGCCGGGATATGAATGTCTGTACTAGCTCTGGATCGAACTGTGCTTCCCCGCAGCGGTCAAGTTCCTGAAAGGCTTCTTCGGGTGTGCGCGCCTTCTTGTAGGTTCTCTCGGAAGTAATGGTGTCGTAGGCGTCGGCAATGGCGATGATTCGCGCGCCTCGTGGAATTTCGTCACCGGCAAGCCCCTCAGGGTATCCCGATCCGTCGAAGAATTCATGATGATGGGCGACCATTTCGCGGATACTTTCGGTGCCGCGAAGCGGCTCGAGCAGTTTGGCTCCATATTCCACGTGGCGCTTCATCTCTTCCCATTCCTCGGGATTGAGCGGGCCGTTCTTGTTCAGGATCGATTCCACGATTCCCACCTTGCCGACGTCATGCAGCATGGCGCCCAGGCGGATTTCTTCGATTTCCAGCTTGCTTAGGCCGATGGCTTCGGCAATCAGTACGGCGTAGCTGGAAACCTTATGCGAGTGGCCCTGCGTAAATTGATCCTTCGCATCGACGGCAAGCGCAAGCGACGTAAGTGTATCCATGACGATGGGTGGCAGCGGCTCGAAAGATGGCTGGCCCGAGGCAATTGCTTTTTCAATTGCGGCCAAGCGCGCCGGGGCGGACTCCGTCTCGGCGAGCGACCTCGCGAACTGCTCGATCGCGGCTGTAGATTTCCACAAAAGCATCCGGCCCGGTCACGAACAGGCGCTTGAGCGTGACGCCCAGGTAGGCATCCAGGACGTCGCGCTTCCACTGCTTGGAATCATCCGGATTGAATTGATCCGCGGTGGAAACCGTGTTGCCGCCCTGATGTTTGGAAAGATACATCGAGGCGTCGGCGACCTGAATCAGTTCCTGAGGAGTGGATCCATTCATCGGGAAGGTGGCGACACCGAAACTGGATGTGACGTTTTTTTCGCGCAGCACGGGATCGGAGCAAATCCACGAGCGAAGTTTCGCGGCAAGCTGGTGGCTTTGTCTCGGAGTCTGTTTCCGGCATCAGAATGACGAATTCATCGCCGCCATAGCGCGCGACCACATCGGAGCGCCGGCAATTCAGTTCCAGAATGTGCGCCACGCGCTGCAGCACCAGGTCGCCGTCCAGGTGGCCGTAGAAATCGTTCACGAATTTGAAACGGTCCAGGTCCATCAGCACCAGCGAGAACGAACGGCCCGCGCGCGTCGAGCGCTTCCATTCTCCCGAGAGCGCCTCCATGAAGAAGCGATGCGTCTTCAGCCCCGGTCAGGCCGTCGGTGATGGCTTGTTCCTGCGCCTTCTGGAACGTCAATGGCGTTGTGGAGCGCGCCGGAAATCAGGTCCGCCAGCGTGCCCAGGAACAAAACTTCTTCCTGCGGGAAATCGGAGATCTTGTCGGTCTCCACGTACAACACGCCATGCAGTTGGTCCGCGTACACGATCGGCAGTGCAATTGCCGAGACGGAGCCTTCCAGCACCGGTTCGCCCGTGGAATGCTGTGCATCGTAGGACACCACCGCCATTTGGCCGGTGCGCGCGACGCGGCCCACCACATTTCCGTCCAGGTCCAGACCGCCGTCCCAAGGCGCCTTTGCGGCGTCCGGCTTCGGCCTGGATCACAATTTCCTTGGTCGAATAGTCGAGCAACTCCGATTCCAATGTGCGAGTAGTCGAGCCCCTGTTCCAGTTCTTCGGCGATCTTGGCCAGCATTTCATCCGGATTGAGCGTGGTAATGATATTGCGCGAAATATTGTTGAACAGGGTGAGGTGGCGCGATTTCGTCGCGCTCTTCACGAAACAGCCGCGCATTTTCAAGCGCAATGACCGCTTCGCTGGCCAGCACCCGCATCATTTCCAGGTGGCCGAAGTCCAGCGCGCGTTCCTGCGGACTTTGCAGGATCATGGCTCCGATGGGCCGCTCATAGAGCAGCAGGGGCACGCCGCAGAAACAGCCTTCGCTGCGAATCCTGAGTTTCGAGACCCAGCTTGCGAATTTCTTCCGTGTAATTTTCCCGAATCAACACAGGCTGGCGCGTGCGCATCAGATATTCAATCATCTGGTTGCCGCCAAATGGGCGGGACCTCTTGGGCATGACTTCGCCGTCGCGCACTTCGACTTCAAACCTGATTTCGTTGCGGGCCGTATCGTGCAGTGCCACGCAGAAATGATTGACGTCGAACAGGCGCTTCATTTCCGTCAGGATGGTTTCAAACAGCGTGTCCGGATCCAGCGTGGAGCTCAGCGCGCGGCCGATTTCGTTGAGCATGTGAAGTTCTTGCGTGCGGCGCGCGGTCTGCTGGACCAGGTAACTATTTTCGACGGCCATGCCAATTTGATGGCCCAGCGCCAGCAGCAGGCGCAGCTCGGCCGCGGAGAATCGGCGGCTATCCGGAGTGCCCAGGAACAGCACGCCGAACGCCTTCTCCTTGGCTTGCAGGCTGATTCCTACGACGGTGTGCAGATGCTGGCTGGTGGCCAGTTGCCGGAAACGCCGGAAGGCTTCCTCGCCTTCTAGTGCGGCCCAGGAAGCATCGCGGCCAAGATCGCGGAAAACGACCAGCCCGCCCAGGCGCGATACCATATCCACCAGATGATCGTCCAGGCCCTCTTCCTGCGCGACGGCGCAGAAATTTTCCGTCAGTCCGACGGCGACGACCGAGGTCGGGCCCTCCGCGTGTCCGTGATGCAGGAAAAGCGCTCCGGCCGGCATGCGCACCACGCTCAGGACGCGCTCGAGCGCGTGCGAGAGCATCTGTTGAATTTCCGGACCTACAAAACTGGAGGTCGCCAGATTTACATTGGAAAGCGCCAGCATGTTGTGTTCGACGCGGCGCTTTTCCTCTTCGTACAGGCCCATCACCATCAATGCCGCCGCAAATAGTTGAGGCAGAAGTTCCAGTGCGCGCAGCGAGTCGGCGATCCGGGAACTGAGCAGCAATTCACCGCTGCAGGATGGCGCTCCAGCTGAGAAACGAAACAGCCAGAAGCAAATCCGCAAATGTTTCGTGGCGCCGGCTCTCCTGGTAAAAAACCCAGGCGATGACCGCGAGCACCACGGCGACGCCCAGTTGCGGCGAAACTCCAATCATATGCAGATAGTAGGCGGCGGACCACACCACGAACACTCCGCCGGCGGCGATCTTGCGGGCGGACCCACGGTTCTCTATTGGTGTACACCTGCGCCGTGCTGAAAAATAGCAGCGCTGCCGCGGCCAGCAGCCATTCGTTCACCGCCGCTTGCCACGGCGCGACGGACATCCAGGGTTCGAGCGCGGGACTGAGATAATGCAGCGCGAGCAGGCACCATCCGGCGCTCCAGAGCATCAGGTATGCCTGGCGCCGCAAGCTGTGCATGTAGGCGAAGAAACCCGAAGTCAGTGCCGACGCTGTCAGCAGTGTGATCGCAATAATGCTTTCCGAAGTCATCAAATCAAACGCGCCGCCCAGTCCGCAAATCCTATTTCCCACTCAATTTGAGTTTGTTCGCCGTAGATGTCAGGTGAAGAAATCAAATTCAACTTCCGCAATCTGCGCCGCCAATCATCCGAAATTGATGCGTGTTTCGACATTAGAAACACCACACCCCTCTCGACAATTTTGTCACTCTCGCGACTATAAGGGACGCCTTTCTGGACGGTCAAGGGTACTGGGGTACCAGAGAGGAACAAGACACGTGAGCGATCGGACACACGATTGTCGAATCGGGAATTGACGCAATCCGTTTCTTGGAACGTGCGTTCATATCACCGCAGCACGGCTCGCCTTCCTGAGCGGCTTCGGCTAAGATGAAGTGTTTTTCACTTTCAGGAGAGACTGGCAAGAAGCATGTCCACGACTTCGAGCGTATCGGGAAATCCGGACAGCGAGATTCGCGTGCGATTTGCGCCTTCGCCGACGGGCTATCTGCACGTCGGTGGAGCGCGCACGGCGCTGTTTAACTGGCTGTTTGCGCGGCGGCAGGGCGGGCACGATGATCCTGCGCATCGAGGATACCGACGTCGAACGCAATCGCCCGGAACTGGTCGAAGGAATTCTCGATGGGCTGCGCTGGCTGGGCGTGGATTGGGATGAAGGCCCATATTTTCAGTCGCAGCGCCTGGATTTGCACCGCGCCGCGGCGGAGAAGCTGGTCGCATCCGGCGCGGCATATTACTGCTATTGTCCGCCGGAGAAATATGCGGGCGGCGACGCGGTCGAGGAAACCGAAGACGCGAAGAAGGAAGCCGGGGCCGCGCCGCATCACACGCTGCGCGTGCCGCGACGGCAAGCCGGCATCGCGCGGCCAGAATCGCGGCGATCCGCTTTCGCGTTCCGCTGGGCACGACCACGAAATTTGACGATGCCGTGTTCGGTCCGCGCGAAGTGGCCAATGAGGAGATCGAGGATTTCGTTCTGCTGCGTTCTCCCAAGGAAGGCCAGGCGCACGGCGCGCCCGACCTATCAACTGAGCGTCGTGGTGGATGACATCGACATGCGCATCACGCATGTGATTCGCGGCTCCGATCACATCTCGAACACGCCGAAGCAGGCGCTGCTGTATCGCGCGCTCGGCGCCGCGCCGCCCATTTTTGCGCACGTGCCGCTGATTCTGGGCCCGGATCGCACGCGTCTTTCCAAGCGCCATGGCGCCACCAGCGTGGGATCCTATCGCGACGAAGGATTTCTGCCCGAGGCGTTTCGGAATTTTCTGGCGCTGCTGGGATGGTCGCCGGGCGAGGACGCGCAATTCCTGCGCACGCGCTGAAATTGTCGCGCGATTTTCGCTCGAAGGCGTGAGCCGCACCAATGCCGTGTTCGACCGCGCCAAAGCTGGAATGGTTCAACACGGAATATCTGCAGAAGCTGCCGATCGACGAACTGCTGCCTGCCGTGCAAGGCGAACTCGAGCGCTCGAAGCTGTGGCAGCCGGAATGGGCGGGAGAAAAGCGCGAGTGGTTTTCGAAGACCGTGGACCTGCTGCGTCCGCGCACGCGCCTGCTGCCGGATTTTTCCACCTGGGCGCGCGCATTTTTCAGCGATTCGTTTGAATACGATCCGCAGGCGCGCGAAAAATTCTGGAAGGATGAGCGCCTGGGCGGGATGCTTGGCAAACTGGCGGATGCTCTTGCGGCGCTGCCCGATTGGAATCACGATGCGTGCGACCACGCGTTGCGCGAACTGGCCGCCGCCGAAGGCGTCAAGGCAGGCCTGCTGATCAATGCGACGCGCGTCGCGATTGTCGGGCAGGCCGTGGCGCCGCCGCTGTTTGAAACGATGCTGGTGCTCGGACAGGATCGCGTGGTCAGCCGCTTGCGCCGCGCCGTGGAAGCGCTCGCCGGGCGCTGATTTCTTCTAGAATCTCCCTGGAGTTTTCTCCAGTTGCGCAATTCAGTTTGGCATAGGCTTAGTGGCGCGGATTTCAGTCTGCCATAAGTAGACAGGCACTCGCCTGCGAATTCGCGAGAACTCAGCGTACGCTTAAGGCGTGAAAGCGCACGGAATGCCTGTGCTACTAAATCTAGGGCTTATTGTCGAGCGGGAATTTCACAGCGGGAGCCGGAGAAAAGATATCCGCATTAGCCGGATGCGCGGGTGTGTCCACGGCGGCGATTTCGAGTTCGGCCGTCACCGGAACTTTTGTCGGCGGCAGGCAGGCGTCCTGATTGCAGGCCTGGTAGCCAACGGTGAGGCCAATTTTTTGCTGGCCGAGCGGAGCGGTGCCGCTGGCGCGAAGTTTCATCCGCACGGTGAAAGAAGTCTTCGTAAACGCGCAGGGGCGTCTTCGAAAATCGGAAAGCGCGCATCACTCCGCGCGGGTAGGTCGTTTCCACCAGAACGACGTCCCGGAGGAAGATCGGCCGTCACTTTCGTGGGGATCAGATAATCTTCCGAAGGCTCGTGCGCGTTGACGTGGAAGCCCGGAGAAATTTTCGCGACCACGGCGATTTCAAAAGCACTGCCCGCGCGGCACAGGCTGCAAGCGAAACGTAGGCTTGCGGCTGCAGGACGCTGGCCGCGGCGGGAAAGGGCGTGTCCTGCGCCGAGGCGTGCAAGAGCAGCGCAGAACGCAACAAACGCGCTCAGCGAAAAACAACCGCAGCACCGTGCGCTGATCGTCGTGAATGCGTTCATATTAAGTTAGACGCTCACCGGGCTGCCAAGTTGCTCGGTGAGAATGCGGCCCATCAGCTGCATCAGCGTCTCACCGGTCTTTTCCAGAACGAACGTTCCCGCCGCATCCGACCACGACAGCTTGAAACTTGTGGTCAGCGCGGAAATCCAGATCTGGCGCACCGGCGTTTGCGGGCTGATGACGAATCTGGTTTCGTCCGCATCTTCGAACAGGACTTCGAGCTTCCCGCTTCCGCCCTCGACTTCAAAGCCGTGCTCATCGCCCACATCTTGCAGCCGGCGGCGCAGCGATTCAAACGCGGCATCGCATCGCTTCTGAAATTCTTTTTCATCCATCATGGCAGAAACAGAGTACCGCGAAGCACCCGGGCGGGCAAGGCGCGACCTGGGCAGGAGTAAACACATTTGCGGAAGATCCGACTTTTCGGCATCCGCAATCGAAACATGGGAGGCGAAAGCGATTATTGCCCAATGCGTGTTACAGGCAGCGCGATTTCGATAACTTCTCGGCCTTTTCGGTGCACGCGATACGCGCCAGCGCCCGGGCGATAGGCAACGATGCGCTTCAGCTTGCGCCCCTCAAAGTGTGCTGCCGCTCGATCTTCAATCGCCAGCACTTCCGGCAGAATTCCCTTGGCAACGAAACGATGCACGGCCGGGCGCCGATCGGCTTCGCCGTCATAGTGTGGGCAGCACACTCCGGGCAGCAGGCCAAGGCAGCGGAGCGGGGCCAGATTCACAGCCCACGAATCCGTGATACCCGATTCGAACCAGCAAATTGCGCCCGCGCTGATTCCCGCGAGCACGATTCCTGAATTCCACGCGCGGCGAAGAATTTTCGGCACATCCCACTCCCGCCAAACCGCCAGCATGCTTTTTGTGTTGCCGCCGCCGACATAGATCAGATCCTGGGAGAGAAGAATTTCCTTCAGATTAGGCGTGCGTTCAAAGAAGGAAATATGAGTCGGGCGGCAGCGCTGTTTGGCAAACGTTGCGTAGAATTTGGCGATGTAAGTGGGATCGTCGCCGGTTGCCGTGGGGAGAAAGCAGATCGATGGATTTGACTTGCGAGTCTGCGCGAGCGCATACAACTCCAGAGCGGGATTATCAGGAGTGGCCGTGAAGCCGCCTCCGCCCATTGCAATGATTTGCCGTTTTATTGGGGGCATGTTGATGTGCTCTCTATACTTGGACTTTACTCGTACCGCAGCGCTTCCACCGGATCGAGCCGTGCGGCCTTGACCGCCGGATAGATGCCGAAGAAAAGGCCGACGCTCATGGAAACGACCACGGCCAGCAGCACCGCCCACAGCGGCACGGTGGAAGGCAGCCTGGGCAAGAAAATATTGATGAGCACGCTGATGCCGATTCCCAGCAACACGCCGATGACTCCGCCCGCGCCGGTGAGCACGATCGGCTTCGGTCAGAAATTGCCAGATGACGTCGCGGCGGCGCGCGCCAATCGCTTTGCGCACGCCGATTTCGCGCGTGCGCTGCGTGACCGACATCAGCATGATGTTCATCACGCCCACGCCGCCGACCAGCAGTCCGATCGAGCTGACCACGGCGGTCAGCAAAGCGACCGAACCGGTGATTTGCTTGAATTGGTTGGCAATTTCCGTCGGCGGTAGACAGTCCGAAATTTTCCGGAGCCGAATAGGGAACGTGGCGCGTGCGGCGCAGCACGCGCGCGAATTTCGTCCTGGGCTTCGGCCATTTGTCCCGGGGCCGCCACTGCGCCGATGAAATGTTCGTCGTCCGCGGGATGATGCTTGCTGATAGGTGCGATAGGGAACGAGCACCTGTTTTTCCACGCGCGGGATTCTGGAAGAGCTGTCCCTTGCGGTGCTCGAATACTCCGATGACGCGGTAGGGAAATCCTTCGACGTAAATAATTTTGTCCAGCGCGTTGCCGTCCGGAAAAAATGCTTTGCCCAGGTCGTAGCCGATGACGGCAACGTCGGCGCGGTGCAGATCCTCGGCTTCGGTGAAAAAGCGGCCGATGTAAGGCCGCGTGTTGAAGACGTCTCGGATAGTCAGATGTCCGCTCCCGAATAATCGAGGCCGGTGACTTCCTTGTCCTTGTACCGCGCGGTGATCAGCGGGCGGGCGATTGAAGTTGTAAATGCGCTTGAGGACGGAGACGGCAACTTCGCGCACCGCCGGGCATTGCTCGCGAATGGCCATGCGCGTCTTCGAGCGTCAGCGGCTTGCGATTGCGCTCCTCGGCGGTCATTCGCCCGGTGCTCGACGCCGGGCGCGACTTTGAAAATCCAGATGGTGTTCGGGCCGTAATCGCTCAGATACGCGGTGACATCGCGCGTAAAAACCCACCAGGATGGACGAAACCGTGATGAGCGCGGTGATTCCGATCACCACGCCCAGCACGGTGAGAAACGAGCGCACCTTGTTCTCCCGCAGCGTGTCCAGGGCCATCTTCGCGTTTTCGCCGAGCGATATTCGCATGGATTTCCGGTCTCGCCTCAGGTTTCCTGCCGCAGCGCTTCGATCGGATTCAGGTTCGCCGCCTTGCTCGCGGGATACAGTCCAAAGAACACGCCGACAGCCGTCGAAACCACCAGCGCAATAATTACCGCCGAGATCGGGACGTGCATCGGCACAGGCGTGTTGGCGGCAACAATCTGCGCGAAAACGTAAGCCAGCGCGACGCCAATCACTCCGCCGATGGTGGACATCACGGCGGTCTCGGTCAGAAATTGCAAGAGAATATCCGCGCGGCGCGCGCCCAGCGATTTGCGCAGGCCGATTTCGCGCGTGCGCTCGGTGACGGTCGCCAGCATCACGTTCATGATCACCACGCCGCCAATCACCAGAAATACCGCCACGATGCCGATCATCGACGCCGCCAGCGCGCCCGGTGATTCGCTTGAACAAATTCACCAGCGAGCCGCCGTCCAGGATGCCGAAGTTATCGAGATCGTTCGGGATTCAGGTGGCGGCGCGCGCGCATCAGCATTTCCGATTCTTCCTGCGTGCGCGACATCCAGTCCGCCGCCCCGGGTTTGCACGTTGATCGCCAGGCTGGTGTTGCTGGTGGCGTAAAATTTCAGCCACGTCTCGATCGGAATGTAGACGAAATTGTCCTGCGTCTGGCCCAGCACCGTGCCGATCGGTTTGCCAACGCCCACGACTTCATAGGGGCGGCCGTCGACGTCGAGTTCCTTGCCAATGGGATCACGCCGGGGAAAAGTTTTTCGGCAATGTCCGTGCCGATCAGCGCGACCAGCGAGCGATGCTGGTTGTCGGTGTCCGTGATGTAGCGCCCGGCGCGGGCCCTTCGGTTTTCATGTCGCCGATGTTTGCGGTCACGCCATAGATGGTGGTGTCTTCGACGGTCTGGCCATTGGCTTTGGTGCGGCCCAGCTGGTTGGCCTGAGCGCCCACTCGCAGCGCCAGCTTGGAGTTGTCACGCAAGAAATATGTAGTCGTCCCAGGTGAGCGGTTTGTTCCGCCGCGTGGCTTTCACCAGTTCGTCCATGTCCGTGATGATCGGAAAGCGCAGGACGAGGAAAACATTCGACCCCAGGTTGGCGATGCGATTGGCCACGTACAGATTCACGCCGGAGATCAGCGCAACCACCATGATCAGCGTGGAAACGGACAGCACGATGCCCAGCAGCATCAGAAACGAACGCATCTTGTGCGTGCGCAGCGTTTCCAGCGCCACGCCAATAGGTTCGCGAAAATGTGGATTCGAGGTTTCATGGGCTTTGGGCCGCACCTCTATTCTTTCATACGCGCCACGCGCGGGAAAGATTCATCGATTTGAAGTTGGCTTCCGTCTTCTGGCTCGCCGCGGCAATCCCCGTTCGTCGAACAAAAGTTCTCCGTGATCTGTCAAAAGAGCTGCTTCGTCGAGGTGCAGTGCACACTCTTTTCCAATGCGGATTAAGCGCTCCGCCAGCCCGGCCTCTTGCATGCTCTGGAGCCGCTGCAATCGCTCGCGAATCGCTTCCGTAACAGCCACGGTCAGACTTTCGCCTGTAAGCTCCGAAAGTTTGCGGGCTAGCTTCTCTGCTTCGATGTACTTGATATTCAGGGCCATTGGTAAGTACCTTTCCACCTTGAATCATCCGGGATTGCACAAGTGACACACTTTCAAATGGTTAGGCTCACATTAATGAATGTCACTAACGGAAATTTGGCGATAGGTTTATAATGGGTTTATGAAACACATTACCTTTCCCATCGTACTGGAAGCGGATTCGGACGGCTACTATGTTTCTTGCCCGGCGCTCCAGGGGTGCTATAGCCAGGGAGATACATACGAAGAGGCCGTTGCAAATATTAAAGACGCGATTCGCCTGCACATTGAGGATCGTATTGCGGACGGCGAGGAAATCCCCGAGCATGTTGCTGTGAGCCTTTCAACCGTCGAAGTTGCTGTCTGAAGCCCAAGCCACCGTGCCTGACGGCACGTCAGATAGCCGCCGTGCTTGAGAAGGTTGGATTTTCTCTCGCGCGGCAGAGCGGAAGCCATATGATATACAAGAATTTAGCCGGTAAGCGTACTACCATCCCCTTCCATTCTTCAAAAATCCTTCATCCGAAAATTCTTAAGAGCATCCTGCGAGACGCCGAACTCAGCGTGGAAAGATTGATTGAGCTTTTGTGAGGTAGACTTTGCGCTGGAGTAAGGCCGTGTCTTTGAAGCTTGCAAGTCCTTGTATTGCAGTGAGCATCGCTTAAGGCGTTGGAAGTAGCGGCGGCAATTCAGCGTTGCCTACAGCAAGCTCTCGATCACCTTGGAAATATCGTCGTGATTGACCAGGCCCACGATGGTTCTGACTTTTTTGCCGTCGCGGGAGAAGAGCATGCTGGTGGGCAGGCCGAGGATTCCGCCGAATTTTTCAGCGATGGCGTCGTTGCCCAGGAGGATCGGATAGTTCATGGCTACTTTTTGGCCGTTCACGTCGAAGCGTTCCTTGTCGAGGAAAGGCTGGATGGCCTTCTTGCCATCTTCGTCCATGGAAACTCCCAGGATGGTGAAGCCGCGCGGGCTATACTTCTGCTGAAATTCGATCATCCAGGGGATTTCCACTTTGCAGGGCTCGCACCATGTGGCCCAGAAGTTCACGAGGACTACCTGGCCCTTGTACTGCTGCAGCGTGACATCTTTGTCGTCGAGGCTCTTGATGGTGACAGTAGGCGCATCGGTCGGCTTGGCCGGCAGTGCCCGCGGAGGCGCACCAGCCGCCGGAAATTTATGGTCGGCCCAGACCATTACGGCAAGCAACGCAACCACACCGGCGGCGACAAAAATGCCCTTTTTCATGATGCAAACTCCTTACAGCGCGAACTTGTTCAGAAAACCCAGTTTACCCGATAGCCAGGTCAGCCGGTTCAAGAAAATCAAGCCGCCGACGAACAGCAGCAGCACTCCGCTCAGAACTTCCACGGTATGCAAATGCGCCGGAATCGCTGGTAAAAGCGCAGGAACTGATTAATTCCAATGGCCGTGAGCAGGAAAGGAACAGCCAGGCCCGCCGAATACACCGCCAGCAGAAAAACGCCGCGAGAAATCGTCTGCGTGTTTGCAGCCAGCACCAGCACGGCGGCCAGAATCGGGCCAATGCAGGGCGTCCAGCCAAAGGCAAATGCGAAGCCCAGCAGGAAACCGCTGGTCACTCCGGAAAGCGCGCCGCCGGATTTGGCTTGCGTTCTCCGTTTGGCCGCCCAGATTGTGGAAGCGCATGTCGCGGTTGAGCCAGCGCGTCAGCGACGGGCCGGCCAGAAAAATGAGCGCGACCGAAAGCAATTGCACGGAGCCGAACAGGCCGCCGGGGCCCATGGTTCGGTTCCCGAGCGGCGGAAGAGAATCGCCGCGCCAAATGCCAGCACGCCGCCGATCACCAGTCCCGCATTTACGGGCAGCTTGATCAGCCAGCCGACCAGGTGCAGGCCGAACAGAACGATCACGGCTCCGGCGACAGGGCCCATCAGGGCCTTGTGCTGCAGCAGAAACTGTCCCACGGCGCTGGCCGACGCGCCGAAACTGATGAATACCACGGAGAATCCCGAGACAAACGCCAGCGACGAAGCGAACAGGCTGTTGCGCGCCGGCTGGCCCGTCTGCAGTTGCTCGACACCGATCCCGGAAAGCATCGAGACGTATCCAGGCACAAGCGGCAGCACGCACGGCGACAGGAACGAAATGATTCCCGCGACGAAGGCGTAAAGAATCGAAACTTGCATCGAACGAAATTATCTCCGAAGGAGGAAGTTGCAAGACATCTGATACTTCGTTGGCTTAGACGGCTGCAAACCTGCCGACGATTCACCCATCCTGTATTTTCACACAATTGCGGGCTGAGACGGGGGATTTCTTGGTCCCACGCGCAATCTATTCTTGACGGACATCTTTGAAGACGCTGCCGGTTCATTTTACTCGCCGTAGGGGCACGGCAATGCCGTGCCCTACCACCGCTAAATACAAAATCAGACAGGCTGAAGCCTGTCCTACTGGCTTGGATGGCGCGCGCGCCAATCGTTTGCGCGCTCGTAGGAAAATGCGATGCGCAGCAGCGTGGCTTCATCGAAGGCGCGGCCGATCAATTGCAACCCGACGGGCAAGCCGTCGCGCGTGAAACCGCACGGAACGGAAATCGCGGGAAGGCCCGTAAAATTCGCCGGGCGTCAATCCCCACAATCGCGGAACGCACGCCGATTGCTTCGCCATTGATCTGAACGGATTCCGCGCCGATGAGCGGCGCGGGGATGGGAACCGTGGGCGCAACGATGGCGTCAACATCCTGAAATGCGGCGTCAAATTCAGCGCGCAATTGCTTTCTGCATATCAAACGCGGCCAGATATGTGATGGCCAGCACCTGCCGCCCGCTTCGATTCGCTGGCGCACGTCTTCGCTATATTCGCCGGCACGCGCGGGAAAATATCCGGCCGCCTCGTGGACGTGGAGCGCTTCCGCGCAGCGAAATATTCGTGGCCGCTTCGAGCGATTCGTTCAAGTGCGGAAGGGAAACTTCACGCACAACCGCGCCGTGCTTTTCCATGTCGCGAACCGCCGCTTCGGTCGCGCGGCGCACTTCGGGATCGAGCTTCTCCCAATAAAGTTCGCGCGGGCGGCCCAGGCGAAATTTCCGAAGCGGCTTGCGAAGCGCGCCACGGAAATCTTCCACGGGACGCGGCGATGAAGTCGGGTCCAGCGGATCGCGCCCGGCGAGCAGGCCGAGCAGGATTGCCGCGTCCGTGACGCTGCGCGCCAGCGGGCCAATGTGATCGAACGACGGCGCGAGCGGCACCGTGCCGAATACGCTGACGCGTCCGAAGGTCGGCTTCAGTCCGACAATCCCGCACAGCGCGGAAGGAACGCGGATCGATCCACCCGTGTCGGTGCCTACGGAAGCCACGCACAGGCCCGCGGCAATCGCGCGGCGGAGCCGCCACTCGATCCTCCGGAAATTCGATCGAGCGCCCAGGGATTGTGCGCCGGGCCGTAGTGCGCGTTGCTGCTTGTAATCCCGTACGCAAACTCGTGCAGGTTCGTCTTGCCGAGCAGAATGGCGCCCGCGCGGGCGAGCTTTCGCGCCACGGTGGAATCTTCCGCCGGGACGAAATCTGCAAGATTTTCGATCCCGCAGTGGTGCGAATGCCGCGCGTCCAGATATTGTCCTTGAGCGTGATGGGGATTCCGAGGAGCGGCGAATTGCCGCTGCGTGCACTGCGGCCACGGAGCAATTGTTTTTCCGCGCGGCGCGCGGCGGCGAGCGCGTGCTCCGCGGTGACCGTCAGAAACGCGTTGAGAGCCGGATTGTGCCGTTCGATGCGGCGCAGAAATATTTCCGTGAGCTCGACGGGAGAAATTTTCCGTTTTGCCAGCAGCGCGGCAAGTTCTTCGATGGTGGCGAAAGCAAGCGATTGTTCGTCGCTCATGATTAGAACAATTTCTCCTGTCGCCGCAGATTTCCGAACGTTCCGATATTGGCGATGATCAGCGCCACGCGAAATTGATTTTCGGTGCGGATCACTCCCAGCGAAAGTCGCCGGTATTCCAAAGCGATTCCGCAGCAGGATCCGTTGTAGCTCACCTGCACAAACTGGTTCTGAAAGGTGTCCTGCTTGACGTCGTAGCTGAATCCGCCTTCGGCGTTCCAGCCCCGGCGGTTCAGGTCGCCATATCCCACCTGCGCGCGAATCTGATTGGCGAGCGGCTGCAGCACGGAGATATTGGACGACGAGAGGGATGTGTTGTCGATGGAAAAATGCGCCACGGTAAAATTGAAATTTTCAGTCGGGTGAATTTTCAGAAGCGCTTCCGCCGTGGTGACCCGCTGGCGCACGGTGTCGTAATCCAGCCGAACCTCGGCATCGTAGATTCCGCCGGGCGTGATCAACAGGTCGCTGTCGATCGGCGAAAAATGGCGCGGCTCATCGGCGAAGGCAAACGGCGTGATGGAGTCGAGCGCCTGAAAGACATTGCGCGTTCCGGGAACCAGCGCGCCGCCGAACGTCGGATCGAAGTAATATTCTTGCGCAATTTTCCAGCTGACCAGATCGTTGGCCTGTCCGTCTCCCTTGCGGTGAAACAGCCGCTGGGTGATGGAATACATGAATTCATTCGTGTCCGTGAGCGTTTCATCTTCGTCGAAGCGAATGAAGCGGTCGAATTGATTCACGCCTCGCACGTAGTTGTATTCGATTTCCGGATCGATGGTGTGTTTCCACTTTCCGCTTCCCGTTTCCCACACACGCTCGAGCGTCGGCGGCCGAATATCGATGTTCAATTCGCCCGTATTCCTGCTCAGGGGATTGCTGGTCACGGTTCCGCCAACCAGTTGCGCACCGTAAATTGTGGACCGGACCGTGAAGCTGGTAGTGACGCCGAGCCAGGGCCCCCAGCGCAGCGGCACGACGACGCGCGGCGCAATTTCCGAGCGCTCCACAAGCGCGGGAGTTACGACTCCAGGCAGAACGGTTTGCACGCCGGTGGTCTGGTTCGTCACCAGATTTTCATCATCGCGGTGCACCGCTCCCGCGAAGGCCTCCCCGCCAAAATAAATCGGCAGATTCTTCCAGGGCGCCTGGTCCACCGAACTGAAGCGCGCCTCGGGCGCGCTGCGAACATCGGCGCTGACTTGCGGCTGCGCGTTCACGAAGTTTTGATAACTGGTGGCGGCGAGATTGACGCTGAACCCGCGAAAATTATTGGTCAGGAATGCGGCGTTGCGCACCTCGGAATTGACTGCTTCGCCGAAGGTCGGCGCAAATGCCAGTTGAAAGATCAGCGAGGTGAGCTGATTGAGATCCGCGACGGCGCGCCAGCCATTGTTCAAGTGCGCGTCCAGTTCGAATTGCGCGCTGTGGCCGCCCTGGCTTTCCAATGCCGTTTCAGGATTGCCCGATGAATCGAGCACCTGCATTCCCTGCGCGTTCAGCACGGGCGCGGGCAATCCGCGGTCAATCACGCCGAAATATTTGGCCGAAACTGTCACATTTTCCCAGGGCTTGGCGCGAAATTCGCCATTTTGCTGCCATCCGCGGCGGCTGAGGTAGGCCACGCCAAGCGAGAGATCCGTCCAATCTCTGGGCGCCCAGTAATAGCCGTCGCCGAGGACGACACCTTTGAGCGAGGTGTCGCTGAATTCCGGCATCAAGAATCCGGATTGCCGCAATTTGTTTCCCGCGGGCACGTGACGTACGGCAAATAAAACAGTGGAATGCGGAACAGACGAAAATTGGCATTGACCATGGCGACGGAGCGGTTCACAGTGCAGCGTGGCATGCGGAGTGAAAAATTTCCAGCTGGGCTTGTCCGGTTCGCATACGGTCAGCCAGGCATGCTCGATCCAATAGGTGTGGCGTCGAGTCGCCGCACTTCCTGCGCTTCAAAGACCAGTGGATTCGGCGAAACCAGAATGTATGCATTCGGCCTGTGTTCCATCATGACTTCGCCGCGCACGTGTTCGAAGCGGCCTTCTCCGCTTTGCACGTTGAAATCGCCGGAATCCGCAGTCAGGTGCTGCGTGTCCACATCGAGTTGGACGTTGCCTGTGGCCGTCGCCAGGTAAGTCTTCGTGTTGTATTGCACGTGGTCGGCGCGCAAACGAAGATTCTTGTATTGGATTTCGACTTTGCCGTCGGCGAAGTAGATGTCGCCTTCCTTGCGTTGCTGTTCGGCTTCCAGACGCACCGTCGGCCTGGCCTGAAGAGGTTGGCGGAACAATTTCTTGCGCGGCCGCAGCGCGAATCACAAAGAAGCAAGCGGCCAGCGCAAGCAAAGTGCGCCATGGAGATACGACACCGAATTTGTGAATCAGTATCATGATCTGGCGGCGCACGTTGGCCGGGGAATATACTGGAAATGCCCGGGAGAATCCATCGCCCGCAACGTCACAAATGAAAATAGCTCGTTAGCCTAGCATTCCCCCCGAGGCCTTACAATGATTCCAGCGAGTCAAATAGCGGATCGAATTGCCGCTGTGGGATTCCTGCACCTGGCTGTCTTCTTCCTTTTCATATCCTGCGCGCTCACGGCATGCAAAAAACGGCAAACCAGGAATGGCTGTCCTATAGATTCGAATCATCGCGCCGGGCTGCCTGGGGTATCGAATTCGTGACAAACGAACGCAAAAAATATTCTGATTGCGCTTCGCTGATAGAATGTCCGTGACTCCCGATTTCCGTTCGGCGAGACATCCGCAGCGCAAAACGGAACGGTGATAAAAACCTGTCAGCATTGCGGCGCCGTTAACGGCGAACCGACTGATATTTGCTGTTTTTGTGACGCCCCTTTGGGTGGCCCCGGACGTGCGCCTGCTTCGCGCCGCTTGGCCACTGCCACCGAGGGAAACCTGGCCGTCGAGCCGGAGTGGCGGCGCGAGGTCTCCAGCAAGCTTCAGGATTATCGAGCCCGCCGGCACGGCGGCGCGATCGCCGATTTGCAAACCAATTTGCCATTCGATATCGATTCCCCTAGCTCACCTGAATCATCGACTGTTCAGACGGATGTCGAGCCGCCAGCAAGGGCGAAGAAAGCTCGCGAACCGCACAAGTATCGTCAGGAGCGATTCGAAATATCGATTCCCACACTGGAGACTGCCTCGGCTGGCGCAGATTCGCATTGGCTGGCAGCTTCGCAATCTGCAGCGGAGATCGCGCTATCGCCTTTGTACCCTGTTGCGTCGCTACGCAGGCGCCGCAAATCTGCCTTGGTGGATACAGGGCTGCTTCTATTCAGCTACGGAGGGATGCTTGCGCTCTTTTCGGTCCTCGGAGGGCACATCGGCCTTAACAAGCTGGATTTGTCGGTGGCCGGGGCTACCTTTGCGCTTTTTTACGCCCAGTATTTCGCGCTGTTCACGATTTTCGGCGGCTCCACTCCCGGAATGATGATTTGCGGATTGCGCGCTGTTAGCTTTGATGGCGGCACTCCTACGTCTCGCCAGATGGTTTGGAGAAGCTTTGGGTATTTGGTCTCCGCAGGCTCATGCTTTTTGGGTTTTGTTTGGGCGCTGTGGGATGAAGATCGGCTTTGCTGGCACGATCGTATTTCTCACACCTATCTCACGTCGAATGATGAGATTAGATCATAGTAAGTGTCCCCCCATGGCTCGACTGTCTTGGGTTGGGGTAGCTCTGCTGAAAGAACAGTTCTAGAATCGCCAGCCGCCAAACGCGCTTCTCGTGCTATCATAAATGGGAATTCACCTTCGTGAATGGGGCCAACAAAAGATGAGCCGCCTCGCTAGATTATCCGTCGTTACCCTTTCAGTAGTCGTGTTTCTATACGTTGGCCTGGGCTACGTCCTTGGCAAGACCTCGGACGACAAGTCTTACCGCTCGCTGAGC
>CAWGSV010000011.1:0-74828 GCA_963825365.1 uncultured Acidobacteriota bacterium
TGTTGTGCAGCCGGGGACATGCCTGACATTTTAGACCGGGCACATGCCTGACACTTTTGCTTGTATTGCGAGCGGTGGATGAGGAGCAGGGGCAGGGGAAGCTTCCCCTGCCCCTGCTCCTGCCGAAGCGAGAACCGCTGGCAATGCCAATATCCTCCGTCGGTGGCTGTCAAAGCGCGCGATGGGAGAAGTCATAAAGTACACCGTGTAGAAGCGGTCGTCCTCGGGCAATAACCCAATCGGTTCTCCAATCAACGTCTCGCTCAGAAACACCACATCGCCTTTCCAGGAAATAACTCCACGGCAATCCACACGCCGCACCTGCAGAGCGCTGCCGTATTCCGGTTCAGGCACGCGCGCCGGATACCGCCGCGGCGACGGCCTATACACCACGCTCGGCGTTTGCATTCCTAGCGCTTCGTGCGGACGCTCTTGGTTGTACTCGCGGCGAAAACGGTGGAACGCTCGCTGCTGCGCGTGCGGGTTCGCCTTCGGTGGCGAGGCCGTCTCCTGCTTCATGGTGCGATGCATCCGTTCGTGCCGCCCGTTCTGCTCCGGATGTCCGGCCGCAATGCGCTCCGGCACGATCCCCAATTTCATCCACCATACTGCCAAGCGCGACAGCCCGGCTATCGCTCGCGAAGCGAATGGCGCTCCATTGTCGGTGCGCATCGCCTGCGGCAGGCCGTATTCGCGAAACGCCGCCTCGAACACTGCCTGCACGTGCTCGCCGTCGGTCTTGGCCACGCGCTGACAGCGCAGCAAGTAGCGGCCGTACGCGTCCGTGATCGTTAATGGATCCACGCGTTGCCCATCCTGAGTCTGGAACCAACCTTTGAAATCCGCGCACCAGACCTGGTTCGGCCCATCGGCCGATGCAAACGGCTGCGTGTAGGGCGGCGCACGACGCCGTTTCTTGCGAGCAATTACTAGCCCTTCCCGCGCCAGCATTGCTCCGATCGTGCTCGCCGCTGGCCACGGTTTCCGCGGAACTTCCCGCTCCAACACGCGTTTCAGTTTGCGCGGCCCCCAGTGCATGTGCGCTCGCCGCAACTCCAGCACCGCCGCTTCGGTTTCCTGCGACATCTGATTGGGGTGACGCTCCGGTGCCCGATCTCGGTCTTGCAGCGCCTCCAGCCCTCCTTGCTGGTACCGCCGCAGCCAATAGTATCCGGTCTCCCGCGCGATGTCGTAGATCGCACACAGCTCGGTCATCGTGTGCAATCCACGTTCCTGCTCCAAAACAAACCGCATTCTCTCGTCCATCACACTGCTCGCTTTCCAGGGCATCTTGTAGTTCTACATGCCCTGTCAATTTGCAGTGTCAGGAATCTCCCCGGTCCATTCTGTCTGACATGTCCCCGGTCTGTACCGTGTGCCAGCCCAGGGCAACGCCCTGGGTAAGCTGACAGACAAATGTGCAGCGCCCTGAAGGAGCGCAGGAGCCCCCTTCCGCCTTTTCAGGGCGGACCGCACGGTATGGGCATTGTACCCGGCGGCGGAGCCGCAACCAAAGGCGACCTGTATGGCTAAATTGCGAATTGCCCTTGTTCTCTCCGCCAGTCCCGTTAGGGACGACACATCGTAGCCCACCACGTAAGTGGTGGGAGAGCAACACCCGGCGAATATAAGCCCCGTAGGGGCGACACATTCTCTAACGTGTGCCGCCCCTACGGGGCTCAGGATTGTTGGGACACGCGCTCCCACCACTTACGTGGTGGGCTACGATGTGCCGTCCTTCCGGGACTTCGAGCGAGAGCACTCCTAATTCAACGCAACATCAAATTCGTCGCGCCATGCAAAGAATCTGCGGAATAGTAGTACAGTGTGTTGCCCTGGGCTATCATCCTCCGTGCCGTTGGCGCGACGATTTAACAAGACACCCGTTTCGCTACATATTCATGGGTCATGGTGATCGATTTTTCTTTTGGTGAGTTCTTCCCGCAGCAAATCACGCACATGTGCGGAAAGGCGCGTCAATTCAAGCAAATCCTGCACTTCTCTGCGCGGCAGGCCGGACACAAGAGCAGGCACGCGGTCCGTGGGCACTTGCGGGTGGCGCAGCAACGCCACGCGGATGTTCACCAGTGTCGACCATTTGCCGTGGCTTGCTACGGCCGCAACGATTCGTTCCGGAAGCGTTTCCTTGGCAAGAGTTTTCAGCAGCTGCGATTCCGTGAGAAAGGAATTGTCCAGCGCAACGCGCGCCACTTGTTCCGGCCCGTGCGCGACGAGCCCCGCGGCGATGCGCGCCGAGCCGCGGCGCGCCAACGTCAATTTCTGCCCCAGCGGCAATTGCGGCAATTGCGTCAGGACGCGCTCGTCCGCCAGTCGCCGCAGTTCCATGGAAGAAGTGGTCAGCAGGCTGATGCGCACCAAATCCATCAGGTGCAGTTCGCGCAGCAGGCGCATGGCGATGAGGCGCGGCGTGTGCGGGTGCGCCGCGAGGCCAAGCCGCACGCGATAGTTGGCGCGCCACGTTTTGCGCTTGCTGATTTCCTCCAGCAGTAAACCCGATAGATCCTTGCGCTCAAGCAGCAGGCAAACATGTGTCTCGTCGAACGCGGGATTGTCGATCAGGGAGCGCAACAATTCTTGATTGCCCGAGGCCAGCAGAGTGGGAATTTCCTCGCGGGCAGCGGTGCGCGCGGCTTGTGTATCGAACTTTTCTTCAAGCGTCATGAGAAGAGGGTTGTGCCGGCGTTTCGGACAGCCGCGCCGCCATGCGCGCTGCGCCAACCGCCGGAGAAATTTCGAGGCGCGATAATTTGGCGCGCAATGCTCCACTTACTAAGACGGAGTCCAGCAGCGCATCCAGCATGTGGCAGCGGCCAAACACGCCGCCGCATTTCACCAGTGAAAATTCCTGGCCCTTCATTCCCAGGCGGCGAATCACTGTCATGGCGAGATTGCCGAGCCCAATGGCCGACGCAAAGATGATTTCCTTCGCTGTGCTGTCCTCGGAATTTGCAGCAGCCACGACGACCGGAAACAGTTTCGGAAAAACATCGTCCGGATTTTTGGCGATGCGCAACATCATTTCGTCCCAGTCCGGACAGTCGAGCGCGCCGGAAATCATTTCCGGCAACGCGCTGGGCGGAGCGTCCATATCTCGAGTGCGTGCCGCCGCCGAAATGGCTCGCCGTCCAATCTCAAACGCGCTGCCTTCGTCGCCGATCCACGGACCGTAGCCGCCTGCGCGCGCCGTTTCTCCGGAAGCATTGCGCCCGAACGCCACCGATCCCGTGCCTGCGATCAGAACAACGCCCGGTCCGGTGCCCACAGCCGCTTCCAGCGCGATTTCATAATCGGTGGAAACCTGCGCCAGGGCAGAGGGAAACTCCTGCGCCAGAAATACCAACACGCGACGCGCCACATTGCGGCGTCCCGCTCCGGCCAGTCCTGCATGAACGGCGGAAATATCCGCGGCTTTGACATTCGCGGCGGAAAGCGCCGCTGCGCCCGCGTCGCGCAGTGAGGCAAATGCGCCCTCGAATCCTACGGATCGCAAAGGATTGGCCGGCCCGCCGAATCCTTCGCCAATGATTTCGCCATTGGCATCGAGCAATACGCAATGTGTCTTCGTGCCGCCACCATCAAATCCTATCGCGTAACCCATGGCACCTCGTGGCAAGACGGCGATTTAGTGGCACAGCCACTCTTGGCTGTGCGCTTTTCAAAATTCCAAATGTTGATTTCCCACTGCCGCCATGATCGCAAAAAACGCACAGCCAAGAGTGGCTGTGCCACAAAAGCCGGCACGCGCTTGACGCCGTACGCATGTGCACCTATCATCGCCACGCCTTCAACATGCGCCTGACCTCTCTGGACCTTGCGATCATCGTCGCCTATCTCGCCGGTATCACTTTATTCGGCATGGCGTTCCGGCGCGGACAAAGCACCGTACGCGATTATTTTCTTGGTGGGCGCACGGTGCCGTGGTGGGCTCTGGCCCTTTCGATTGTCGCAACGGAAACATCCACGCTCACTATTGTGGGAACGCCCGCGCTGGCCTTTGCCGGAAATCTCACATTCCTGCAATTCGTTTTCGGATATCTTGTCGGCCGCGTGGTGATCGTCCTCCTGTTTCTTCCCCACTACTTCAGCGGAGAATTTTATACGGCCTACCAGCTGATGGAAAGGCGCTTTGGCGCAAAAGTAAAGGCAGTGGCGGCATGCACATTTTTGGTGACTCGCGTTCTTGCCGAGGGCGTGCGCGTGGCGGCCATTGCGCTGGTGGTCACGGCAGCGCTTGGCACGGGGCAGCGCACTTCCATCCTGCTGATCATGACGCTGGTGTTGATCTACACGTTTGAAGGCGGCATGAAGGCCGTGATCTGGACGGACGTGGTGCAATTCGTTCTCTATTTCTGCGGCTCTCTGGCTGCATTTTTTCTGCTGCTGCACAGGATTCCCGGTGGATGGGGCGCGATCTTGCAAGCGGCCGCCCCGGCGGACAAGTTCCGCGTCTTCGATTTCACTTTGAGTTTTAGCAACTCCGCGAAGCTGTACACCTTTTGGTCCGGCGTGGTTGGCGGCACATTTTTTACCATGGCCAGCCACGGAACGGATCAGACCATTGTGCAGCGGTTGCTCGCGGCCAAATCCGAGCGCGAGAGCAAGCTGGCCCTGCTGGCCAGCGGGGTGATTATTCTTGTCCAGTTCGCGCTGTTTCTGGTGCTGGGCGTGATGCTCTTCGCATGGCACGGCGCGCCTGCCATCATTGCGGGCCGCAGCTACGATTCCGTTTTCCCTGACTTCATCGTCAGCGCCATGCCTTCCGGAGCGCGCGGCGCAATCCTTGCCGCGATTATCGCCGTGGCCATGTCCAACGCCAGCGGCTCGTTGAATTCGCTGGCCGCATCCAGTGTGGTGGATTTTCAACATCTGCGCGGCTTGCAAAAACTGGAAGAAGATCCCGCAAGCTTGTTGCGCCGTTCGCGGTGGATGACACTGGTCTGGGGGATCGCGCTGGCTGTTCTCGGAACTGTGAGGTGGGGACCAATGCTTGAAGCCGGGTTGACTATCGCCGCCATCACTCTGGGAAGTTTGCTGGGACTTTTTCTGCTGGCATTTTTATTTGCGCGAGCGACAGCGGCCGGTGTTCTCACTGGAATGTTTGTAGGACTCGCCGCGATTCTCTACGTTCACTTCCGCACGCCACTGTTGTGGACCTGGTACGTTCCGCTCAGCGCGGCCATCACTTTTCTTACCGGCGCGATCGCGAGCATGGCAACACAGTCTCTAGCCGCCGAAGGGTAGGCCAAGCCACAGAAAATCCCCGGGTCTGAGGACCCGGGCTACAGCACCAACGCATTCGCGGACATTTGCTGTAACCATTGTTGTAGCCCGCCTCTTCAGAGGCGGGGCTTTTCTGTCGCGCTCACTGCCCATCCCGATCTCCGGCTCGCCAGGATCGGACTTGAATTTGGCAGCAATTTCCAGGTGGGGAAAATCATCCAGCAGCGACGATTCGTGTGAGCCGCATTTCGATATCGGGCGATGCGAGACGTGCCCGCTGGCCTCCATGGATGGCATCGGCAAGAATCGTCATCCCAGCCGCAAGGCGCGGACCAGGCCGCGAAAAATATCCCGATGCCTCGACCACAAAAACTCGGCCATTGCGCACCGCCGGCAAATCTTTCCATCCCTGCGGCAACGGCAGATTGCGAAACTCCGTCTCCGCGGCCGCCAGACTGTAACCGCACGGCATTATGACGATCACTTCCGGCTGCGTCGCGCGCGCGGTTTCCCAATCGACGCGAAAAGATGGTTTCCCGGCGTGCCCCAGGACGTCCACCCCGCCCGCGCGCTGCACCATTTCCGGAACCCAGTGTCCCGCCACGTAAAATGGATCGAGCCATTCGAGGCAAAGAACCCGTGGCCGGTCGAGCCCTGCGACAGATCGCTCCACGCTTGCGACGTCTCTTTCAAATTCAGCGACGAGCGCTTCCGCCTGCTCCACGCGCGAAGTGGCTTCGCCCACCGTGCGAATATCCGCGCACACGTCGGCGAGAGAATGTGGATTGAGGGTCACGATGCGCGGCTGGTGTTGCAAATGCGAAAGCGCCGCGCCCAGATCGTCCGGCGTGGCCGCGCACACGTGGCAGAGATCCTGCGTGACAATGATGTCTGGATTAATGGCCTGCATCAATTCCAAATCCACACTGTACAGGCTTTCCCCGCGCGCCAGAAATTCGCGCACCTGCTGGTCAATGGCCGCAGCGCTCTCCGTATGCGAAATGCGCGATTTGATGAGGACAGGCTTCGCCTCGCGCCTCCGGCGGGAAATCGCATTCGTGGCTGACTCCAGCCACCTGGTCGCCAAGCCCCAGCGCAAACAAGATCTCGGTAGCCGACGGCAGTAAGGAGCAAATCTTCATGCTCAGCAATTTAACATGGAATTGGTTCTGCTCTCTGGCTCTCTGGCTTCCTGGCTTGATCCCAGCGTCACTGGTAAAGCAAATATTTCCTGCGCATTTTCTGAAACGCATTGAGATCGCTATTCCAGCCCTCCACAATCGCCGCCGGATTCCTGCTATTGGCGACCTGCTCGACCGTCGCGGCATTGCCAAGCAGCTCAATCAACTTCGCGGTTTCAAATTGTTCGGGATAAAGTTTATCGAGTGCGACAGCAATTTCGATTCCCATGCGCATTGTTTGCAATACATTGCGATCGGTCAGCACAACTCTTACGCCCTGGCATAATTCGCCTTTGTACAGGCCGGAATCCGGCGTGAATTTGTCCGGCTCGAATCGCGCGCCGGGAATTTCGCGTCGATTCAAATAGGAGGCCAGTTCCTCGCCGCGAATCCAGGGCGCGCCGATACGTTCAAAGGGCCGATCCGTCCCGCGCCCCACGGAAACGCCGCTTGCCTGCAAAATTTCCAATCCAGGATACAAAATACCCGCGTTGGCAGACCGCAAATTGGGAGAGGGATTCACCCATGGCAGCCCGGTGTCGCTGAACCACATTTGCCGCCGCCAACGTTCCATGCGCACGATGTGCAGGTCGCAGCCGATCTTATTTTCGGCGTTAAACATTTGGGCCATTTCGCCCAGCGTCATGCCCATGCGCACAGGCATTGGAAAATAGCCCACAAAATTGATGCGCTCGCGATCGAGCATTGGGCCTTCGATGCGCTCGCCGCCCAGCGGATCGGGACGATCCAGAACGTAAAACGCGATGTGATGTGACGCCGCTGCTTCCATCGCGTATCCCATCGTAGTGATGTAGGTGTAGAAGCGCACGCCGGCATCCTGAATATCGAACACCAGCACATCGATCCCCGCGAGCATCGCGTCGGTTGGCCGTTCAGTTTCCCCGTAGAGGCTGTAAATAGGCAATCCCGTGGCCTCATCCGTAGTGGAAGCAACGCGCGCATCAATGCTTCCGCGAATTCCATGCTCAGGGCTGAACAGAGCGACCAGCTTCACGCCCGGAGCGTGAGCCAGCACATCAATCGTGCTGCGCCCAGTGCGATCGATCCCAGTCTGATTGGTAATCAGCCCGACGCGTTTCCCGGCGAGCGGCGCAAATTTCTGAGCCTCAAGCACGTCAATCCCAGTAAGCGTCTGCGCGGAGAGCTGCCGCGAAACGTCGGAACCACGGATGCACACAGATAAACACGGATAAAACAAATCGCAGGAAAGAACAACGTCCAATCGACGAATGGACCGCTCCCTTTCGCGCACGCTATTTCCAGCGCTGCAGGGAAAGCCGACAATTCTCATCCGAAAAGTCCTTATTCTCTGTGTTCATCAGCTTTTATCAGTGTTGATCTGTGGTTTCATTCCTGTGCTGGTTTTATCCGTGTTTATCTGTGTGCATCCGTGGTTCCAATCTCATTTGTATCGCCCTCGCGCGGGTGCTATATATGATTGCGGCATGCGGGCGACCACACTGGAATTCGCACGATGCGAACGATAAGCCGCTGGCTCCTGCTGCTCGCGCTTCTCTCGATGGCTATCACCGGCCGTACACAAAAAACCTCCGCGCGCGCCGGACACACCGAAACCGGCGGGTCTTTCCTCCGAGGGCCAGCGCTGGGTGACTCAAACGCTCAAGTCCATGACGCTCGATGAAAAAATCGGGCAGCTCTTCGCCGTGTGGGCCTACGGCTCCTTCCTTTCCACTGAAAGCCAAGACTACAAGGATCTTCTGCGCGATGTCGAGGAAAAGCATATCGGCTCGTTCGCAATCCAGACGCAAGGCTCCCCGGTTGGCATTGCGCGCAGCCAAGTGTACCCGACCGCAGTGCTGGTCAACACTCTCCAGCGCCACGCAAAAATTCCTCTGCTGGTGGCCGCGGATTTCGAGCGCGGCACTTCCATGCGCATCGAAGAAGGCTCGTCATTTCCTCACGCCATGGCCGTCGCCGCCACAGGCCGGCCCGAAGACGCTTACACCATGGGCAAAATTACGGCGCTGGAAGCCAGAGCCATCGGCGTTCCGTGGATCTTCGCGCCCGATGCCGACGTCAACAGCAATCCCGACAATCCCATCATCAACACGCGCTCCTTCGGCGAAGACCCGGCGCGCGTCTCCGAATTCGTCGCAGCATTTGTGCGCGGCGTCGAAGAAAATGGCGGCCTGGCTACCGCAAAACATTTCCCCGGCCATGGCGATACCAGCACCGATTCGCATCTCGATCTTCCGACTGTAACCGGCGACCGCGCTCATCTGGATCGCGTGGAACTCGTGCCATTTCGTGCCGCCATCGCCGCCGGCGCCAGTTCCATCATGACCGGCCACCTCGCCGTGCCCGCGCTGGAACCCAATCCGGACGTGCCCGCAACGATGTCTTCGAAAATCACGACCGATCTGCTGCGCAGCCAAATGGGTTTCGATGGCCTGGTGGTGACCGACGCGCTGGATATGGGCGGCGTGACGGTGCGCTACCCGCCCGGCGAAGTTGCCGTGCGTTCGATCCTGGCGGGCGCCGACGTGCTGCTCGTTCCGCCCGTGCTGGACGCCGCTGTGCAAGCGGTGCATGAAGCGGTTGCGTCCGGGCGAATTCCAATGTCGCGCATTGACGAAGCCGTGACGCGCGTCCTGCGCGCCAAAGCCAAACTCGGCCTGAACAAATCGAAACTTGTGGATCTCGAAGCTCTCGCAAGTAATTTTGACAAGCCCGAATTCGATAGGGCCGCATTGGACATCGCCGATCGTGGCATCACGCTTCTGCGCGACGATCAACATATTCTTCCGCTCGACTCGACGAAACCCTCGCGAGTCCTGCTGGTCGCGGTTTCGGCCGACACCGATCCGTATCCCGCCGGAAATCTGGAAAGCGAAATTCGCTGGCGCGTCGATTCCCTTGCAAGCGTTCGCATGGATACGCGCTTCGTGCGCGCCGACACCGTAAAACTTCCTCCACCGGATTCCTACGATGTGGCCATTGCCGCGATCTTCGTGCGCGTCACGGACCGCAAAGGCAGCATTGGCTTGCCGGACGATCAAGCCGCCATCGTGGATCGTCTTCTGGCCGCCGGCAAACCGGTGATCGTCGCTTGCTTCGGAAGCCCCTATTTGGCTGAACGATTCCCCGCCGCGAAAACCTGGATCGCCGCGTTCAGCACTGTGGACGTCGCACAGCAGGCGATGGGCCGTGCACTTTTTGGCCAGACTGCGATCGCGGGCCGCTTGCCAGTAAATATTCCAGGCGTAGCGGCGTTGGGCGCTGGGCACGATCTCGCCGCGCGCAGCATGGAACTGCGCGAGGGCGATGAGAAATCGGAGGCGAAATTGCAGCCTGCATACGATGTGCTCGACCGCGCTGTCGCCGATCATGCCTTTCCCGGGGGAGTGCTTGCGGTTGGCTATCAAGGTGAGCTGACCGTTCACGAATTCGGCCACCAAACGTATGACGCAAAATCGCCGGACGTGAATGTCGATACCATTTACGATGCCGCATCGTTGACCAAACCAGTGGTCACCTCAACGCTCGTGGCCATGCAGGTGGAAGCAGGCCGCATCGGGCTGGACCTGCCCGTGGCGCGCTACATTCCCGAATGGAACGACGGGCCGAACCCCGACTGGCGCAAGACGGTCACGGTACGAAATTTACTGACGCATTCCTCGGGGCTTCCCGCGCACAAAGAATATTTTCTAACGCTGCACTCCAAGCGCGAATTCATCGACGCGATTTGCCGCGAGCCTCTGGAATACGCCCCCGGCACGAAAACAATATATTCCGACCTCGGCTTTATTCTGCTGGGTGAAATTCTGGAGCGCGCCACGGGCGAATCAGTAGATCAACTTGCGCACCAACAAATTTTCGGGCCCCTGGACATGGCCGCAACCACGTTCAATCCGCCGAAGAATCTTCTGCCGCGCATCGCGCCAACGGAAAATGACAATACCTTTCGCAAGCGGCTCCTGCAAGGAGAAGTCCACGACGAAAACGCGTTTGCCATGGGCGGCGTCGCCGGGCACGCCGGTATGTTCTCAACAGTGTCTGATCTGGCCGCGTTTTGCCAAATGCTCTTGAACGGCGGCATTTACGGCCATCACCGCATGTTGACACACGCCACGATTACCCAATTCACCGCCCCGCAGGCCGTCGCGGGCAATGCGCGCACGCTTGGCTGGATGACGCCCACGCCCAATTCCACCAGCGGCCGCTATTTTTCGCCGCGCAGTTTCGGTCACCTGGGGTTCACCGGCACGTCGATCTGGATCGATCCCGACCGCAAGCTTTTCGTCATCCTGCTCACCAACCGAGTCAATCCCACGCGCGAAAATGACAAGATTGCGGCCGTGCGCCCCGCCGTGCATGACGCGGTGATCGAGTCGCTCGGCCTCGCACCCGCAACAAAATAGTTTCAACGTGGCGATGGCTTTGAGTAGCACAGGCTTCAGCCTGTGGGGGTTAGTCCTTGCAAGGCCAAAAATCCACAGGCTAAAGCCTGTGCTACTTACCCCCTTACTAAATAAGTCATGCGCTCCGATTCCGCGCGCCGAAAGCAATCCTGCGCGTGCGAAAATAATGGTCCAGCTGATTTCCCAGGCATGATGTTGGCGCAACTACCGATGCCCAAGCCAAGAGCCACCGAGCAGCGCAATCCACGCACGCGCGGGATTGACGCCAAATCCACCATCGAGATTCTGCGCGCCATTCATCGCGAGGACGCCTCCGTGGCCAGAGCCGTGCACCGCGCCCTTCCCGCAATTGCTCGCGCGGTGGATGCAATTACGGGCGCGCTCCAGACAGGCGGACGCCTTTTTTACGTTGGCGCGGGAACCAGCGGCCGCCTCGCGGCTCTGGACGCCGCGGAACTTCCTCCAACCTTTGGCACTCCGCCGCGCATGGTGCAAGCCGTGATCGCGGGAGGCCGCCGAGCGCTCACACACGCCGTGGAAGGCGCGGAAGACAATCGCGGGCAGGGCGCAAAAGACCTGAGCAAGCGGGGACTCAGCGCCAAAGACATTGTGGTGGGCATTGCAGCGAGCGGCGGAACGCCCTACGTCCTCGGCGCATTGGAATTCGCAAAGAAAAAAGGCGCAGTTACGATTGGCATCACTTCGAACCCGCGCACACCGATCACGCAAGCCGCGCAAATCAACATCGTCACGCCAACCGGGCCCGAGGTCATCACCGGCTCAACCCGAATGAAGGCCGGCACGGCGCAGAAATTGGTCCTCAACATGCTCTCTACTGCCAGCATGATTCGCCTTGGCCGCGTCTACGACAACTGGATGATCGGCGTGGCCTTGACGAATCGCAAGTTGCAGGCACGGGGGTTGCGAATATCTGATGGAGGCGTCCGGGGCGGACGTGGCCGAATCGACACGCGCCCTGCGTCAATCCAGACACAATCTCGGCGCAGCGCTCATAATGTTAAAGACAGGAGCAAGCGTGCAGCAGGCCATGCGCCTCTTGCGCGATACCCAGGGACATGTCCACAACTCAATTAATCGAACCAGTAGAAACACAAGCAACTCCCACGAAGCTCATGGATAAACTCTTAATTGAAGGCGGCAGGCCTCTCGAAGGCACAGTGCACATCAGCGGCGCGAAAAACGCCGCGCTGCCCGCGATGGCCGCGGCGCTTTTGACGCGCGACCGCGTGACGCTGGAAAACATCCCGCGCGTGCGCGACATCATCACCATGGGCAAGCTCCTCGCGCATCTAAGCGCGATCGTCGAGGCGCCGGCCATTCCGCCCACGGCAATGATCATCCAGGCGGACACCGTGAATGGAGCCGAAGCGCCCTACGAGCTGGTGAAAACCATGCGCGCTTCAATCCTTACGCTGGGGCCTCTCATTGCGCGCAGCGGCACCGCTCGCGTTTCCCTTCCCGGCGGATGCGCCATCGGCGCACGCCCCGTGGACCTGCACCTGAAGGCGCTGGAACAGATGGGCGCGGACATCGGCATGTCTCACGGCTACGTGGAGGCGCGCGCCCCTCGCGGGGGCCGCTTGCCCGGCGGGCACGTCTTCTTCGACAAAATTACCGTAACCGGAACGGAAAATATTTTGATGGCTGCATCCCTGGCCGAAGGTGAAACGATTATTGAAAATGCCGCGCGTGAGCCGGAGATTACTGACCTCGTCGATCTGCTGATCAAAATGGGCGCGGACATCGAAGGCGCGGGAACGTCCACCATTCGCGTGCGCGGAAAAAAAGAATTGCACGGCGCCACGCACACCATCATTCCGGATCGCATCGAAGCCGGCACATTTCTGGTGGCCGGTGCCATTACCAACGGACATC
Source organism: uncultured Acidobacteriota bacterium (assembly GCA_963825365.1). GTDB lineage: Bacteria > Acidobacteriota > Terriglobia > Acidiferrales > UBA7541 > Palsa-360. The sequence continues at coordinate 12,722 of CAWGSV010000011.1, forward strand.
TCAAGCTCACCAACTGCGCGCCCGAGCACCTGACCTCGATCATCTCCAAGCTGCGCGAAACCGGCGTCGATATCCGCGAAACATCTGCGACAACGCTGGAAGTGCGCGGCGGAAAAAAACTCACTGCCTCCAACGTGACCACCGAGGAATATCCCGGCTTCGCCACGGACATGCAGGCCCAATTCATGGCCCTTGCCACACAGGCCGAAGGAACCTCGGTAATCACCGAAACAATTTTCGAGAACCGTTTTCTTCATGCCAGCGAAATGATTCGCATGGGCGCCGATATCTCCATCGAAGGCCGCCGCGCCGTGGTCAACGGCCCTACAACGCTTTCCGGCACCAACGTGATCGCCTCGGATCTGCGCGCGAGTGCCTCACTCGTCCTGGCCGCATTAGTCGCCGGCGGAGAAACCATCATCGACCGCGTCTATCACATCGACCGCGGCTACGAACGCATCGAGGAAAAACTCGCCGCGGTTGGCGCGATTATCCGGCGTGTGTGATTTGTGACAGGCAACAACCGGCTATTCAATTTCGCGCGCTTCCTAGCCTAATTCACCCAACTGGGAGAGCCACTGACGGTCTGGTCTTCGCTCAACCCGTCGCCGGCATGCCCACCGAATCGAAGCAGCATGGCCCTTGCTTCGTCTTGCAATTTTTGAAAGTGCGCGGGATCGTTGTCCATTGCGCGTTTCGAGATGAAGGCAAGAACTTCTCCGCTTGTTAAGTCCATTGCGAAATACTGATTCTCCGATAGCTGGGCCAAAGCTTTCAATCGACGGCGGGCCACTTGAAATCCCCATACTGAATCTCGCCAAATAGACGAACCGTCAGTGCATTTCTCAAAAAGATCATATTTGCGTTTCATAGGATACCCTCCCAAGGTGTGCGATTTCTTCCAGGTCCGGAACGCTTCCCATAAAGCTACGAACTGGCTGCGCGCTTCCCTTGATTGTGGTAGTTGCTTGGCGCCAACTTGATGCGTGCGGCAGGTGTGCCGTGGTCGTGGGGGTCTGCATCTCTTTGTGGGCTAACCCAAGTGGGCAAGGCGTAGTTTGCTCCCGTCTTGCCCACTCGTTAATCCACAGCCCGTAAATTCAAGAAATTGGGCTCCGCAGTCAGCTAAATTGCGTCTTGGCCTTTTCGCGATTGTAGGTCTCGATGCCCACATCGATTGCAGTGGCAATCCGTCCTTCCGTCTGCGTGATTATTTCCTTGCCGCGTTCGACGGTCTCTTCCACGCGATCCCGCATCTGCCGCGCTTTTTTGCGGGCCATTTCATTTCCTTCTCTTGCTTTTGCGGCTAGATACTCGCGAGTTTCTACTCCGGATTTCGGCGCGAACATAACGCCGATCAGCGACCCAATCCCAAGCCCCATCAGAAAATAGTTTCCTTTAGGAATCACATTTTGAGTCATGAAGAGCCTCCTTTTGCTAATCGCCAGCTTCATCGAAGATCGTAAATCGACTGCGGTTTTCATTCCAGAGGCGGCGCCGGGCTCTCAGGTAAATTCCATGAAGCGATTAACGCCAGAATTCCCCCAAACAAGATCAAGATACCAATCGCTCTCTGTTTGTTTTTGGCCATGACCAACCTCCGTTGTTCCAAGTAGCCAACTAGCACTACTTAGATAGGCAAGAAGCGTGCCACCACGAGCATTGATTGCAAGTCTTGCATCTAAAGCAGTTAGATGCGCGAGTAGACGGCGACCCCGGTGGAAGCTACGTAAATTATTCGGGCGAACTAGGAAGATGTGCGGGTGATGGGAAGGTTCCCATGAGTCAAATCCGTGGAAAATGGCGAGATCACAGTGATCGCCTCGGGCCTGCACGCCAGCATTTCGCCCGGGAGGTCGAGTGCACCCCACCTTGTGGCGCGTAAATGTGCAGCGCGTCGACCTAGATTAGTAGCAAAAAAAAGGGCGCCCGAGATTGGGCGCCCTTTTTGTTTACTTACTTTTATCGCGCTGCCTACTTCTTCTGCCCCACTCCCCAAGGCTTGCCCACGAGGAGATCCGGGTTGACGCCTGGGCGCGGCGTGTATTTCTGGACGCGGCCACTTCTCACTTCGGCGGTGTAGAGAGTTCCATCGCCATCCGTCAGAAATCCGTGTACGCCCCACATGCAGCCCTGGCAAGTGCCAAACGTTCCCCAGGAGTAGAGATAGTGTCCGTCTTCGTCATAGGCATTCAGTTTGTTCGATCCCTGATCGGCGGCCCACAGAATATGATTCTGGCCCATGTAGATGCTGTGAATATTCATCGGCGGCCGCGGGCCCATATCCCACTGGTCCAGAAATTTTCCATTCTCGTCGAATTTTTGCACGCGGCCGTTGTTGCGGTCGTTGATGAAGACGAAGTGGCGTTCCGGGTCGATGGCGATTCCGTGCACGCTGTTGAAATAGCCGGGGCGCTTTTCGTTGGGCTGAACGCCCTTTTCGCCCCACTGCATGAGCTTCTTGCCATTCTTGTCATACTTGATGACGCGCGTTCCGTCATAGCCGTCGCACAGATAAAAACTGCCGTCCGGCTCAAAGGCCATGAAGGTTGGCCGCGCGAAATGAGTGTCGTCCGTGCCCGGCACGCCTGGAGTGCCAAGCGTCAGCAGGCGCTCCTTGCCGTCATGCGTGAATTCGCTGACGAAGTGGTTGTCGGCGTCCACGATCCACACGTGCTTTTCCGGATCGTAAGGGCTGACTTCAATGTCATGCGGCCGGCCCCAAATTTTGTCCCATCGCGACCAGTCTTCGATCACCTTGCCGTTGCGATCCAGCACCATGATGACGTGATCCCATCGCCAATCGACGCCCGGCCGGCCTTCGTGACCATCCAGTGCGTCGGGGCAATTGGGGTTCTTCGGCATATTCGCGGGGTTAGGGACGCCGCCACAGCTTGGCGTAGCGCTGGCAGTCTCGCGCATCGGTAGACCCATGCCGATTGGGTACTTGATGCTTGGCCCAATTTCAGGAAGCCAGGTGGTCTTGAGATTCTTGGGAAGCTCAGGCAGCAAACCCTTCTGCGCCACGAACACACGATCGGGAGTTTCTGGCAAACACGTAGGTGGCCTGAGAGAAGGTCCACCCCTTAAGTTCGGGAAGGCTCTCCGCCAGCGGCTTCGGCCAATTCTGCACCGGATCGTAAGGGCCGAAGACATCTTCTCCGCCCTTTTGGCCTGGGACTGCCGCAAAACCTTCCCCGGCCGTCTTCTTCATCTGCCCCTGCAGAACGCCAACGCGGTTGCTCACCAGGAGAACCGCCAGTATAGCCATGCCGAAAACTCCAAGCCTTAGCAATTCGCGTTTCATTTTCATGCCTCCACTTCAAACGGATTGTGTGCACCTGCCGAAATTCGCGCCGCACCACAAATCAAACCATTCGACAATTGGGAGTTACCAGGCCCTCGAGAAACTGCGCCCACAGTACGCCCCATCCACCCGCGAGTCAATGCCGGCAATCCGAACAAGATTGCGGGGGAGTCCTTGCAAACCTGAAACTTAAAGCAATAGACTACGGGCAGAAATAATCGCTCCGTTCGATTCTCTGAAATTGAGGCTTCCGAGAAACACATGATTCGCGTTGCTGCATTCCGCGGAACTTCCTGCCATCGAAAAGAGGATGAAATGTTTTCACGACTGTCGCGCATTCCGTTCAAGCAGCTTGGCTGGATTTGGATCCTGCTATTCTTCTTGCCCGTTTCATCGCACGCGCAATCCGATCCGGAAATAAATCTGAAGGGCGCCATCGATTTCCACGTGCATCAAGGGCCGGACAGTGTGGATCGCGCCATCGACGCGGACGATTTGGCGCGGCTTGCCAAGAAAATGGGCATGCGCGGCATGGTGATGAAGAATCACTGGGAAGATACAGCCGCTCTGGCCTACATGGTGCGCAAGGAAGTTCCCGGCATCGAGCTGTTCGGAGGGATCACTCAAGACCTGGCCGTCGGCGGAATCAATCTGGAAGCCGTGAAACACATGGCCGCGCATAAAGGGCGGTTGGGGCCGAGTCATCTGGCTGCCCACGTTCGATGCCGAGCACGTCGTAAAGGAAGCGGGCGGAAAGGGGCCATTTGTGCGCGTTTCCGAAAATGGCCATCTGCTGCCCAGCGTGCTGGAGCTGATCGATTTCATCGCGCAGCATCATGACCTGGTGCTGGAAACCGGACATGTCTCCGCAGAGGAAGGAGATCTTGTGGTTCATGAAGCTCGCCAGCGCGGAGTCGCGCACATCGTAGTCACCCACGCCATGGCAGCTTCCGTGCGCATGACCATCCCGCAAATGCAAGCGGCCGCCAAGGACGGTGCATTTATCGAATTTGTGTACGGCGCGACGCTTGGAACAAATCCAACCGTCAGCGTTAGCGACTATGCCAAGGCCATGCGCGCCATCGGCCCAAAGTCCTGCATCGTGGCCACGGATTTTGGCTCCGTGCAAAAGCCGCCCGAGCCGCAGCGTCCGCTCGAACCTCAGGGCTTGCTTGATTTCATGAATGCGCTGCACAAGGAAGGAATCTCCGTTGCCGACATCAACCTTATGACGAAGACCAACCCGGCACTCGCGTTGGGACTCAAGCCTTAAGCGTCTGTATGAGAACTCGGTCTTAGATCCTGAAGCGCCCGCCTTCAGACCCTATTTGGCATCAGCAAATCTTTGTAGGGCACGGCTTCAGCCGTGCCGAAAAGTCTTCGAAATCACACCGGCTTTAGCCGCTGGCTGCTATGCAGAGCAGGATCGTCGCTTTGATATTGGGTTACATCTCTGGCAGAATGCGAACGATTTCGATTTGCTGCATCGAGGATACACATGATCAAACTTCTCTCCCGCCAAGCCGTTCCTTTCGCACTATTCCTGGCAATGACCGGCGTCGTAACCTGCGCGTTCGCGCAAAATACTTCGGCGCCTGCCATGACGCTGGTCGTGGACGAGACGCGGGCCGCGCAACGAATCGCCACTGTCCATGAGGAAATTCGCGTTCGGCCTGGCAACCTGGCACTCGCGTATCCTCTCTGGATTCCGGGCGAGCACGGACCGACTGGCCCTCTTGAAAATGTAGCGGCAATCCGCATACATTCCGGAAACACTGTGCTGCGCTGGACGCGCGATCCCGAGGAAATCGCCACAATTCACGTTGAAATTCCCGCTAACACCGACCGGATTACCGTCGACTTCGATACCTTGTTGGAAAACACCATCTCGAATCATCAATTATTGCTGGCGTGGAATACCACGGTGCTTTATCCGCGCAGCATCGACAAGCGCCAGTTAATGATCGAGCCATCGATCCTTCTGCCTGCAAACTGGCGGCAAGGCAGTTCGCTCGTGGTTACCGGCCAGGTGAGCAATCGCGTGAATTTCGCTGCGGTATCACTGGAGCGCCTGATCGATTCTCCGGTGCTGGCCGGAGAATTTTTTCGCGCGGCGCCGCTCGCGTCCACCTGGCCCGCGGAACTAGACATTACCGGAGACAGCCAGTCCTCTGTCGACAACGCGGATGATGCCCACGCGTTTACTATTTTTGGAAAGCTGGTGGATCAGGACCGCGCCATGTTCGGTTTCCGGCACTGGAAAACCCTGCATATTCTTGTTTCGCAAAGCGCGGCTCGCCCTTTCGACGGACTCGAGCATGAGGATTCCCCATACAATGCGGTCGGTGACGCCGCGCTTTCCAAAAAGGAGCAATTGGAAAAATTAGGCTGGCCCCTTTTCGCCCATGAGCAATCGCATTCCTGGGACGGCAAGTACCGGCGCCCGGGGGAACTCTATTCCAAGCCCGATTATCAGGGGCCGGAACGAACCACTCTGCTTTGGATGTATGAAGGCATGAACGAATATATCGGCATGCTGCTTGCCACGCGCTCCGGCTTCAATGATGCGGAATACATGCGCGACTACATCGCGCGGACCGCCGCATATTCCAGTAGCGAGACAGGACGGACCTTTTCCGCGCTGGTTGACACGGCAACGGACAACTGGATCATCCGTACGCCCGATACCGGTTGGTCCTCGTTGCGCCGCGGACAGGATTATTACGACGAGGGCGCGCTCATCTGGTTGCGCGCCGATGTCCTGATCCGCGAACAAACGCAGGGCCGCCTTTCGCTGGACGATTTCGTACGCAGCTTTTTCGGACAGCGCGACACGGAGCCGATCGTCGTGCCCTACACGCGCGAGGAAATTGAATCGGCGCTCTCGGCGATCCTCCCGTATGACTGGCATTCCTTCATCGAGGCGCATGTTTACCAAGTAAATAGCAAGCCGCCCACGGATGGTCTGGAGGCTGCTGGCTGGCGCATCGTGTACAGCCCCACGCCCAACAACGAGCCCTTCTTTAGCGATTTGCTTCCAATTGATTACTTCGGTGAATATTCAATTGGCATTACTACCAAGAAAGACGGCACCATCGTGGACGTCTTACCCGGGTCGCCCGCCTACGATGCGGGTCTCGGGCCGCATATGACGGTTGTGGCGGTTGATGGCCGCGCCTATTCCGCCGATACGTTGAACGAATCCATCGCGCATCCGCAGAACGGCAAAATCTCTGTCGTGGTTCGCAACTTTGACTCTGTGGATACCCGCGAAATACAATACGCTGGTGGCGTGCGCCATCCGCATCTGGAACGAATTCCCGGAAGCCATGACTACCTGAGCGAGATCCTGCAGCCGCGCAGCCTCAAATAGGACCGACCTGCAGAGCTGGCCCTAATTTTTCAAAATGATTCGATCGCCCGAAGAAACTTTCCGCCCCTTAAAACGAAACGCCATGCGGGATCAGCCGATGCTCATAGGCCTGCCGCTCCAGATGTTCACGAAATTCAGGGTGAGCAAGAAGGATGAGCGCCTTGGCGCGCTCCGCGACTGATTTTCCTTTGAGGTTGGCCATACCGTATTCCGTGACGATATACATCGCGTCGGAGCGAGGTGTGGTCACGATGTTGCCGGGCGTCAGGTTGAGAACAATCCGGCTTCGGCGTTCGCCGCGCTTGTCATAAGTGGATGACAGGCAGATGAAAGACTTGCCACCCTTCGACGCATATGCGCCGCGCACAAATTGCAATTGTCCGCCCGTGCCGCTGAGGTGGCGGTGTCCGTCCGATTCGGATGCGGCCTGCCCCTGCAGGTCGATTTGCGTGGTGTTGTTGATGGAGACCACACGGTCATTTTGCATGATGATGTGTGGAGAGTTCGTATAATCAACCGCGCAGCAGTGGAAGTCCGGATTGTAGTCCGCCGTTGCATACGTCGCGCTCGAACCGAGCGAAAAGGTGTAGGTAATTTTCCCTGGGTCCAGCTTCTTTGTGGAGCCGGAAACGCGCCCCGCCTTGTACAGTTCAGCGATGCCGTCCGTCAGCATTTCAGTATGAATGCCAAGCTCCCGGGCGCCACTCTCCAGGAGCCCCGTGCAGACTGCGTTTGGCATTCCTCCGATGCCAACTTGCAGGCAGGAGCCATCCTCGATCTCGGAAGTGATGCGGCGCGCCACGGCGCGATCGATATCGTTCGGTTGTGGATTTAACAACTCTGGAGCGGGCTGGTCGTCGCCTTCGATTATGTAATCGACCTCGCTGACATGAACGCCGTTTTGTTCTCCGTGGGCATAGGGCACGCCCAGGCTGACCTCGACGATCACAATCCTGGCCCGTTCAATAATTGCGCGGTGCCAGATATTGGAAGCGCTGAAATTGAAGTAGCCGTACTTGTCCATCGGACATGTCTTGAGAATGACGATGTCCACTGGATCCATATGCCGGCGGTAGTAGTCCGGCACCTCGCCGAGGTTGAGAGGAATGTAGTTGCAGCGCCCCTCATCGTGCTTCTTTCGATCGTAACCGGAAAAATGCCAGCTGAACCAGAAGAAGTGCTCGCCCTCGGGATCGCATTCCACCACTGCGCGCGGCCTCATCGTCAAGCAGGAGCGGAACTTTACATTCCGTAGCGCTTCTTTTCGCTGGGCGAGCGCCTTATCAAAAACATCGGGCTGGGCCAGCCCAACGCCATAATCAAGCCACATGTCCCGACTGGACCAGGCTTGCTGCCTTTTCGGCAGAGACGGATTGCGCCGGAGCGGAAGCTATCCTCATAGGCAAGTAGTTTCCCTATTCTCAGGGGCGCTTCCCGAAATTCGGTAAAGAATCGCTGAAATGTGTGGGCAAGAGAAAATGATTCGCGACCGGCTGAGCAGCGGATCGCTCATCGGCCTGTCCAGCAAGGAGTGCGCTTCTCAAGGAACGACGAAATTCCTTCCTGCGCATCGTGCGTGAGGGAGTTCATGCTCATCACTTCCTTCGCGTAGGCGTAGGCTTTCGGCTGGTCGAGATCGATCTGCGTATAGTAGGCCTGCTTGCCCAGAGCCAGTACCAGCTCGCTTGCCTGGGCGATACGCTCCGCCAGCTGGCGCGTTTCCGCTCGCAATTCGCCGGCGCTTACCACTCGATTTACAAGGCCCCAATCCGCCGCTTTGTGCGCATCGACCATTTCGCCGGTGAGCAGCATCTGCAGGGCGCGCTTGCGGCCCACCGCGCGGCTAAGCGCGACCATGGGCGTAGTGCAGAAAAGTCCAATCTTGACGCCTGGCGTGGCGAACGAAGCTTCTTCGGCGGCGATGGCCAGGTCGCAGGTAGCCACCAGCTGGCATCCGGCCGCCGTGGCGATTCCTTGCACTTCGGCGATCACCGGCTGCGGAATTGATTGCAACTTGGTCATCAGTTCCGTGCAGACGTCGAACAGCCGCCTGTATTCGTTAATGTCCCGCCCAACCATTTCCGAAAGATCGTGGCCGGAGGAAAAAACTTTCCCTGACGGCCGCCAGAATCACCGCGCGCAGATCGTGCCGGCCAGCGATCTCGTCCAGGCAGTGGATCAGTTCCTGCATCAGCGCGAGCGAAAGCGCGTTGCGGCGCTGAGGCCGGTTCAGGGTGACGATTGCGATGTTTCCTTCGGTTGCGAAGCTGATGTTTTCGTAGCCCATATTGCCCTCTTTAGCGTCTCGCAACGTTGCGATCCGCGCGCTCAACTGTACGTGGAATTCCAAACCACCATCGCCTGGGATCGACAAAAATCCAAGCTCAAAATACGCTGGACTGGTTAGCGTGTTTCGTCTTCCCGTCGCCAGTTAAAATACACACCGGCGCATCGCTTTGCAACGCTTCAGACCGCTTCTCAATTACAGCATTTTTCTGAAACTGCAATCTTCATGTAGCGCCCGCCTTCAGGCGGGCATCTGCCTGATTCCAAAGTGCCCGCCTGAAGGCGGGCGCTACATAGACCAATTCCGAGCCTCACGCAAACTCCTTCAGGGCGGCCCATGAAAAGCAAAACGGGGAGGCGATATTTCCCCTCCCCGCTTCTGTTCTCCTGTTTCGCTGAAAGACTAGCCGACTGGCGCAAGCCTCAGATCAAAAATCAAGAATCACCCTTCGCTCGCCGCGGCGTCGCCGGCGAAGGCTTGAAGCGCCTTGGACTGAGGACGCAGCAGCAAATAGAATGCGGTGACGTGCGTGATCATCAACAGTGGCACATAAATGATCGGAATAAAGTATGTCGCGCCCAGCTGCCCGGCCATCGCTGGAAGGCCAACCTGGATGGCGTGGTAGTAGTCGAGGACCAGGTCAATCGTCCCAACCAGATTGAAGGCCACAACGAACAGCCAAAAGAGCGGACGTATGCTTACCGTGAAAAGCGCCAGCATGGCAAGCACCCCGGTTGCGAGGTCCCAGTAGGCGGCGAAGGGGGCGAAGCCGGCAGCGGGAAGATTCGGGCCAACCACGCCTGGAAGGATAAAGACGAGACCGAAGAAGCGGAAGCTGTGCAGTGTAGCGATAGCGCGTTGCGCCGCGACCGGGTCCATGGACTTGAGCCGCGGCAGGATGTACGCGCCGAAGCAAAGTAGCCACGCCACATAACCTAAAATAAGATGCAGATTGAAGATAGTTTCCTGTGACATTTATCCTCCTATGGCCCTGTTAGGTAGAGTATCTTTCAATAATATTCCGAGCGGCAGTAGTGGCCCGACCGGAATGAACTGCTCGTCCACGAGGTTTTCCTTCGAGAGAGGCAGGTTTTCCATGAGGGCCCGCGCCTCCGCCTCATCTTTGCAGTTCAGCAGGAAGATGACGCCCCGGCCGTCGCCGCGCGTGAACCACTGCTGAATCTTGCCGTCGAGATAAAGGGGAACGGTGGCGCGAATTTCGGCGGGCATGATTTTCATGACTTGTTCCAGAGTGACTCCCGGCTTTGGCGAAAGGATCGCCAGCACGCCAGTAATCTTGGGCTGCGGCGGCGTGGACTGGCCTTGCGCCATGGGCGCCAGGATTGTCGCGAGCCCGAGCAGCATGGATGACATTTCCATTTTCATTGTTCAGCTCCTTTGATTCCTTGCGAAATCATTATGTTGTGGTACCCTTGGGTACCACACACTCGTGATGGTACTATTGGGTACCAGAGTTGTCAAGGAGCGGGTCATGAAGAAAACATCGATGCCAAAACGCCGCCAGGAAGGCGGGGATGAAACCGCGGTGCGCAAACGCATCCTGGAGGCGGCCTTTGCGGCGTTCATGAAGGGCGGCTACGCAACGGCCAGCACGCTGGAGATCGCCACACGAGCACGCGTTTCCAAGCGGGAGCTTTATGCACTGGTTGGCAACAAACAGGAAATGCTGATCGCCTGCATCAGCGAGCGCGCCAAGCGATTTGACGTGCCCGCTGACCTGCCCGCGCTGCGCGATCGCAAAGTCCTGGAGCAGGTGCTGATTTCTTTCGGGACGAAGCTCGTCCGCGAGATAAGCGAACCCACCGTCATTGCGGTCTACCGTCTGGCAATCGCCGAGGCGGTCCAGGCCCCCGAAGTGGCACGTACGCTCGACTCTAGAGGGCGCGAGGCAAGCCGCGCCGCCTTGCGTGAAATCATGGCTCGGGCCCAGTCGGGCGGATTGCTCACTGGCCGTCCCGCCGAACTTGCCGAGCAGTTCGCCGGCCTGCTCTGGGGCCTTTTGATGGTCAACCTGCTGCTCGGCGTGGCACAGCGACCGAGCCCGCGCGAAATCGCGGCACGGGCGCGCGGCGCCGCTGCTGCCTTCCTGCAGCTTCATCCACTACCAAATGATGCTGGTACTTTTTAGGGGCTGGACCGTGCTGAGTTGAGTGGAACAGGACAGAGGAATACTTGGCGCGCGTTAGAAAAAGCCGTCAAATTGTCACTGGTAGTTGGACAGAAGAAAAACCCACGCCCTGTCCGCCCCGGCAGACATGCGACGGGCACTCAAGTTCAACTACAAAGCCCGAGCCACCCGCCCATCGACACTAACGGACACCGGTTAGGCGTTCACCACTTCTTTTCGTAAGGTCAATGTCGATTGGGGCCGTTGGAGTAGCTTCAATGGCAAGTGGTCGAGTATCGAGAACTCCGTTACGACCCGTCGTGATTAAAACGTATCGTCCAGGAGGTTCCATGCCGCTCAAAGTGAAGGTGCCCCGATTTTCTCCCGAAGGTCTTAGCTTCGTGTCTCCAACGTAATCGGTGTAGACACCAACGAGCCGCAAAAAAATGGGTTCATCGCTGGGTTTGAAATTCTTTACGGTGCCGCTGACAACGAAGCTGGCCCCATAAGTGTTAGCATCACCATATCCAATGTCGAGGCTTACGACGATCCACACAATAGGCTCAACAATATCAACCCTTCGCCGGGACTCAAGTGATCCACCACTATGATCAATCACAACATCATAAATTCCATAGGGAACTTTAGCGGCGGTATTGTCACGAAATCGACCTTTGACTTCTGCACCTTCCAAGCTTTTGAAGGATTCGACCTGTATAGGGCCTAGGTCCGTCCCATCCCGGGCAACAGAGATAATGTGGACAGTTGCGGTTTGACTTTGCGCGCTGACATGTAAGGCACTTATCGCGAGGATCCCTACAACCGAGAGTTTGACCACAACTGATATAACATTTTTCATGATATTCCGCCCGCCAGAATACTGGCTAAAAACAATCGCCCTGATGTTTCTGCGCAAAGTTGTCACTGACTGGGCTTCGGGCGGGTGGCCCACCCTTTCGCAATCCACAGAATCGTCTGCACTCCACACTTTTGAATACTACTCCGGCACGTCTACTCGCGGTTAGGATTTTGGACTTTGGGTGCCCCATCCTTGACGCTCTTCAAGGGCGGGGCTTTTGCTTTCTCGCACCGCAAGTAGATGGACAGACAAAAAAGCCCCGCCCTACAGAACTCGTAGGACGGGGCACCCAAGTTTCAGCTATTAAACCCGGGCTAAATTCTCGGAACAGCGCACCACTCCCCACTAGCTCTGTTCGCCGCCACTGGTAGTAGTGGTTGTGCTACCGCCGCCTGCACCTGCAGCGGATTCCTTCTCCTGCTTTTCGCGCTGCTCTTTCAGGACGGCTTTGCGTGACAATCGAATCTTGTTGCCTTCGATGGCCAGGACCTTGACCAGGACCTGGTCGCCCAGCTTCAACGCGTCGCGCACGTCACGCAGGCGCTGCTCGGCGATTTCGCTGATGTGCAGCAGGCCGTCGGTGCCCGGGAAAATTTCCACGAAGGCGCCGAATTCCGCGAGCCGCACCACTTTGCCGAGATAGGTCTTGCCGATTTCGGCGGAAGCGGTGATGTCCCGAATCATCTGCAGCGCCGACTCGGCCGCCGGTCCGCTATTGGCGAACACGTGCACCTTGCCGTCGTCCATCACGTCGATCTTCACGCCCGTGGCTTCGATGATCGAGCGGATTTTCTTTCCGCCCGGCCCGATCAGGTCGCGAATCTTGTCCGTGGGAATCTGCAATTGATGCAGCCGCGGAGCATAGGTGGACATCTTCTCCCGCGCCGTTGAAATGGTCTGGTCCATGATGCCCAGAATGTGCAGACGCCCGCGCTTTGCCTGCTCGAGAGCCTGCCGCATCAAGCCAACGCTGATGCCGCCGACTTTAATGTCCATCTGCAACGCGGTGATTCCGGCGCGTGTGCCGGCAACCTTGAAATCCATGTCGCCGTAATGATCTTCCGCTCCGGCGATGTCCGTGAGGATAGCGTGCTTATCGCCCTCCACAACCAATCCCATGGCAATGCCCGCGCATGCCGAAGCGATCGGCACACCGGCATCCATGAGGGCCAAAGAGCCGCCGCAAACGGTAGCCATTGACGACGATCCATTCGATTCCATGATGTCGGAAACGATGCGCATGGCGTAGGGGAAATCGGTTTCCGGCGGAAGCAGGTTCAGGAGCGCGCGTTCGGCAAGTGCGCCGTGGCCAATTTCGCGGCGTCCCGGCCCGCGCAGGAATTTCACTTCGCCCACGGAAAATGCCGGGAAGTTATAGTGCAGCATGAAGCGCTTGAAGGATTCTTCCTCGAACAGCAGGTCCAGGCGCTGCTTGTCTTCCTTGGTGCCCAGCGTGGTGGTCACCAGAGCTTGCGTCTCGCCGCGCGTGAAGAGCGCCGAGCCATGCGCTCTGGGCAAAACTCCCACTTCGCAGGTGATGTCGCGGATTTCGTCAAAGGCGCGGGCATCCGGGCGGCGATTGCGCTGCAGAATGTCCTCGCGGAAGAATCCCTCGCGCATGCGTTCAAATGCACGCATGGCCAGAGTGCGCTTCTCTTCGTCCTCTTCGCGGAATCGATTCCTTGATGGCCTTCTTGACTTCGTCAATCAAGTGGTAGCTTTCCTTCTTGGGGTGCTTCTTGGTGTCCAGCGCGTCGTGCAGTTGCGCGCCGAATTTCTGCTCGATTTGCTTGGCCAGTGCCTCGTCAAAGGGCAGCGGTGGAACGGTAACCTTGTTGGGCTTGATCTTGTCGTGCAACTGTCGAATCGCGCCGATGATGAGCTTGATCTGTTCGTGCGCGAATTCCAGCGCGCCGGCGACAGTATCCTCGCTCACTTCCATGGCGCCGGCTTCGATCATTACGATGGCCTGTTCCGTGGCTACAACGACGATGTTCAGCTGGCTGGTTTTCTGCGCGGCAGTCGTGGGGTTGGCGATCAGCTTGCCATCGACCAGGCCGACACGCACCGCAGCCACAGGCGTCGTAAACGGCAGGTCAGAAACAAATGCCGCCGCTGATGCCGCCGTGATGCCAATCATGTCCGGATCGTTTTCGCTGTCCGCCGAAAGCACCATGGCCACGATTTGCGTTTCGTTGCGCCACGCTTCGGGGAACAAGGGGCGCAGGGGCCGGTCAATCATTCGCGAGGTAAGAATTTCGCGCTCCGAGGGGCGCCCTTCGCGCTTGAAAAAGCCGCCGGGAATTTTTCCTGCCGCATACGTATATTCGCGATAATCCACGGTGAGGGGAAGAAAATCCCTGTCATTCGCTTTGGTATCCATGCACGCCGTGACCAGTACGACGGTATCGCCATAACGCGCCAGTACGGCGCCGTTGGCCTGCTTTGCAATTTTTCCGGTTTCCAGCGTCAGCGTGCGTCCGCCGACTTCGACTGTAACCTGATGGGGAGCTGGTGATGCTTGAGACATATGCGGAGTTCCTTTCGACTCCCCGCCGCGTCCCGAACCATCGGGCCATACGCGTGCGGAAAGCCATTCGAGTGCGGGAGAAATATTTCCCGTTTTGTTTGGAAGAGAAAACGATGGACGATTGCGAGCGGCGGACCGAGTTCAGTTTCAAAGTCCAGCTACAAAAAAAGCGGCCGGGCAAGAATGCCTGGGGCCGCCGGAAGCTTAGCGAACTCCGTGAACGTCGGGAGATGTTGTTGGCGCGACTTTGCTCCCCCTGAGGAGCAATTACTTGCGCAAACTAAGGCGTTCCACAATCTCGCGATACCGATCCGGGTTGCGACGGTTGAGATAATCCAACAGACGGCGGCGCTTGTTGACCATCATGATCAACCCGCGTCGCGATGCATGGTCCTTGAGGTGCGCTTTCAAGTGCGATGTCAGATAGTTGATCCGCTCGCTCAATAAAGCAATTTGCACTTCCGGTGAGCCGGTATCCTTCACATGAACTCGATACTGCTCGATCAACGCTGATTTCGCTTCGCTCAAATCGCCCTCTCCGCCTTACCCACTATTTTTGCTCTCGTTTTGTCTTCTCTTCGACCCTAGGAGATTACCATAGCCCCACAGTGACATGCAAAATTTTTCTTCGGTGGAAACCGTTTCGAACCAGCTCCTTACCCGGAATGCATGAGCCCTCGACCTCCGCGTCCCCCTCTTTTCTCTGTGACCTCTGCGTCCTCTGTGTTAAAGCCTTGCTTTTCGCAGCACTAGCAAAATCTCTAACACAGAGGACGCAGAGGTCACAGAGAAAGGCGCGGAGTTATTTTGCGCGGATTAGGGACAGAAACTCCTCGCGCGTCTTGGGGTTTTCCTTGAATGAGCCCAGCATGGCGCTGGTCACGGTCTGCGAATTTTCCTTCTCCACGCCGCGCATGGCCATGCACAGGTGCCGCCCCTCGATCACTACGCCCACACCCAGAGGAGCTATTTTATCCTGGATGGCGTTGGCGATTTGATTGGTGAGGCGCTCCTGTATTTGCAGCCGCCTCGCGAACATGTTCACCAGGCGTGGAATCTTGGACAGCCCCACCACTTTTTTATCGGGAATGTAAGCCACATGGCACTTCCCGAAAAACGGCAGCAGGTGATGTTCGCACAAACTGTAAAACTCGATGTCCTTCACCAGCACCATCTGGTCATAGCACACCGTAAACATGGCGCCATTCAGCAGCTTTTCGGGATCCTGCTGGTAGCCGCTGGTCAGGAAACGAAAGGCTTTCTCGAATCGCTCGGGTGTGCGGCGCAGGCCGTCGCGTTCAGGGTCTTCTCCAATCGTTTGCAATATCTGGCGCACGGCATCCGCCACGGATTTTGAGGATCTTGCGCCGCCCGGCTCGGCCAGCAGCAATTCCTCGACTCGTTTTCTGTCATCACTCATGGGTCACCCCTGCAAGCTCGCCTGCATATTCAAAACTGTTCAGTCCTGTTTCCTCGACGCGCACACGCTCCAGCCGGGCCTGAGGAAATCGCCGTAAGCGGTTAAATATCTCAATGCAAATATTTTCCGCCGTGGGAATGCTGGCGCGAAATTCCGCGATTTCCTCGTTCAGATACTTGTGGTCGAAGGGTTCGATAATTTCGCTTTCCACGAATGCATCCAGATCGGCCAGGTTGGCAATCATTCCCGTCGACGGATCCACCGCGCCGGAGACGGCCACTTCCACCACGTAGTTGTGCCCATGCCCATACGGATTATTACATTTGCCGTACACGCGCCGGTTCTCTTCTTCCCCAAGCTGCTCGCTATGCAGGCGATGAGACGCGGAAAACCGGTATCGCCGCCACAGGTGCAGCTTCATGGGGGGCTTCATAGGGCCTCTCCAGTGTGCGCAGACCCGCCATTGCTTTCGCCATAGCAATCGACAAACAGGTCAGGAGTCTCGTACAAGCGCACACGATACAGATGCCCGCGCGTGATTTTCGATTCCAGCAAACCCCAGATCACCGACGCGATGTTTTCGCAAGTGGGAATCTGCCCGGCCAGCTCGGGAACCTCATAGTTCAAAAACCGGTGATCCATGCGGTCCGAAACTTCTCGCTGCAGAATTTCTTTCAGCTCCTTCAAGTCCAGCACCATGCCCGTGGCCGGATCGGTCTCGCCCGCCACGGTCACTTCCAGAACATAGTTGTGCCCGTGTCCATGCGGGTTATTGCACTTTCCGAAGACGCGCCGGTTCTCCTCGGCCGAAAACGCCGGGTTGTGGTAAAGATGCGACGCCGAAAACTCAATCTTGCGTGTCAGATAAACCATAGGATGAAGGAAGTCGCCAGCCAACACCGCCGAAAAATCGAAGACAATCTTTCACGGATTACAAATCAAGAGTCACGGCTTACCGGATACTCGCGCCCCTTCCAAGCTACGCTGCCTTTCGCATACCGCCATTCCGAGTTCAATAGCGCCGCCGCGTAGAGTGCAACACCTGGCAAGTAGTATAGGGCAAGCGCCCCCGGAAAACGATTTCGCCGCAGATCAGCCGCATAAGCGGCGTGGCGCCCCGCCAGCAGGGCAATACTCAAGACGCCCCAAATTAGATGCACAAAGGCCAATGGAAGTAGCAACAAAGGAATCCACGGAACCACCCGAAAAAGCTCGCGCCCCACGGCTCGTGTGGTGCCACCTGTTTTGCTCGGCATTTCTCCCATCAGGGGATACAGGTTCTTCGCCCAGCCCTCCCACATTGCCCCAAACGTCCTATACATTCGGACGCGCATAATGCCGCTTCCCGACGCAAAATACAGTCCCACTCCAGCCTGCTTGGCGATGCGCGCCAGGGCCACGTCTTCGAGCACCTCGCCCGCCACCGCCGCGTGCCCTCCAATGCGCAGGTAATCCTCGCGCCGGATCAGCAAATATTGCCCACTGGCCGCCGCGGCCGGCGAATCGGGATGATTCACTTCGTCGTAGGAATACTTGCGGCTCAAGCGCGTATACACGAAAGGGATCAACGCCTTTTCCCACCAAAAACGCGTCTCTTGCTCGGGTGAATAGGAGACCATGCCCGCGCCATACTTCTCTGCGTCGGCCAGTGCGTGCGCCGTGGAACCGGGCAGGTGCACGCCATCCGCGTCGGTGAAGAGCAACCATTCGCTCGTGGCCTGCGCAGCACCCAGCGATACCGCGTAATTCTTCCCCACCCATCCGGCGGGCAATTCCTTCGCTTCCAGAACGCGCAGTTGCGCAAAGCGCGTGCAAAGCTGCTTCAGCGCCGCGGCGGTCCCGTCATTGGACTGATCGTTGATGACAATGATTTCTTTAATCTCAGGCTGCGCGGCGAGCGACTCAACGGCGGCCGCAATGGTCGCTTCCTCGTTGCGTGCCGGCACGATGGCGGAAACATTGGGCTGAAGATTCATTGGTTAAATAGACTTCGGGCACTGTCCTAAATTGAGATTCCTTCGAGCAGTCGGAGGTCCGAGCTTCAGCTCGGACGTTCACGCTTGGTTTGATATGGGCTTTAGCCCCTGAAGCTTCAGGGGTTAAAACCCCATGCCGGACGATACTTTTCGTCGGGGCTGAAGCCCCGACCTCCGAAATCCGAGCATTCTTCAAAATGGGACATCACCGGCTGCGAATCGGCTCGCGCGAAGCCGGGTGAAGACTGTATTATAGAAGGGCCGGAGAAAAAACATTGAAACATAAGATTCTAGGCCCCATCGCGTTGATTCTTGCTGCAGCGGTGCTGTATGTATTTGCCGCTCCGTCCTATCGCCAGGGCGAGCCGAGCCTGGCCGGTCGCAAGGCACAGGATTTCGACACGCCGATTACCGGCATTTCGCACCTGTCCGATCTGCGCGGCAAAGTGGTCATTCTTGATTTCTGGGCCTCGTGGTGCCCGCCGTGCCTCGAAGAAGCCGCTTCTCTAAATCGACTCCAACAGGATATTTCATCGAAGGGCGGCGTGGTGGTTGCCATCAGTGAAGACGAGGACGTGGACGCCTACAACAAATTCCTGAAGGACAACAACATTATTTTCCCCACATTCCGCGACCCCACAAAAAAGATCAAGGATAGTTATGGCACGGTGATGATCCCCGAAACGTATCTCATCGATCGCAACGGCCGCCTCGCGCGCAAGATTGTCGGAGCGCAGGATTGGCAATCCCCCGAAATCACGCGTTCCATCGACGTCCTGCTAACTCAAAATTAGAATTCCACGCACACGCCAGTTTCGACGGGCGGTGGCAAGCGGTGACGACCAGCGGCGATTGTCGGTGCGCATCGCCTGCGGCAGGCCGTATTCGCGAAACGCCGCCTCGAACACTGCCTGCACGTGCTCGCCGTCGGTCTTGGCCACGCGCTGACAGCGCAGCAAGTAGCGGCTGTACGCGTCCGTGATCGTTAATGGATCCACGCGTTGCGCCATCCTGAGTCTGGAACCAACCTTTGAAATCCGCGCACCAGACCTGGTTCGGCCCATCGGCCGATGCAAACGGCTGCGTGTAGGGCGGCGCACGACGCCGTTTCTTGCGAGCAATTACTAGCCCTTCCCGCGCCAGCATTGCTCCGATCGTGCTCGCCGCTGGCCACGGTTTCCGCGGAACTTCCCGCTCCAACACGCGTTTCAGTTTGCGCGGCCCCCAGTGCATGTGCGCTCGCCGCAACTCCAGCACCGCCGCTTCGGTTTCCTGCGACATCTGATTGGGGTGACGCTCCGGTGCCCGATCTCGGTCTTGCAGCGCCTCCAGCCCTCCTTGCTGGTACCGCCGCAGCCAATAGTATCCGGTCTCCCGCGCGATGTCGTAGATCGCACACAGCTCGGTCATCGTGTGCAATCCACGTTCCTGCTCCAAAACAAACCGCATTCTCTCGTCCATCACACTGCTCGCTTTCCAGGGCATCTTGTAGTTCTACATGCCCTGTCAATTTGCAGTGTCAGGAATCTTCCGGTCCATTTCTGTCGACATGTCCCCGGTCTGTACGATACTAGCCCAGGGCAACGCCCTGGGTCTCAGAGTTCACGAATTGTGGTGCGCCCTGAAGGGGCGCAGGGATCCCTTCCGCCCTTTCAGGGCGGACTTGCAACCTGGACTCGACACCCGGGGCGTTGCCCCGGGCTGTCTTCCTCCGCGCCGTTGGCGCGGTAAATTGACCGGATCTTCAAATATTCAGGCATTCGAGCATTCAGACATGCAGGCATTCAAACAGACATGCCTGCATGGCGGTGGTGACTGAGATAATTCAATGGATTAATGACTGGGAAGGGTTTCACTGATTGGCAGGCAAAAACTTCACCAGCGTGGTGCGGGCCACGCCACCCTCATTGTTGTAAAGCACGCGGTCCACGCGCGAAAGCAGTTCCTGGCCGTTGAAACCACCTCCCCCGCTGGATTCCGCACTCGAAGGCGCGAACGCTTCCAACCCAACAGGAGGCTGGCCCTGGGCGCGCGAATGGATGGAGATTTCGATGCGATCGCAAAAGCTGTCCAGCGTAGCGTCAACGCCCGCGCCGTCGCCATCCATTTTCGAAATCACCTCGCGGCAGACGTCACCGGCAGCCTCGGCAAGCTGCGATCCCGCTTCCGCCTCAAAACCTGCCTGTACGGCCTGATGTTCCACAGCGCAACAGAACACGCTCACCAAACGCGAGTCCCGATCCAGGTGGAACGCCACGCGCACGTGCTCATCAGTCATCGGTTGGAACCACACTGATTTCGCAAGCTTCCCGGCAATCTGGGCAGTAGTATTTCCCGTCCATGCACAGGCGAATGCGTTCCTGCCCCTGACAGAAGCAGCAAAAGCGATCGCACTTGCAATTGCCCTCCGCCAAATCGCATTGCGAACAGAGAATTGTTGTCTGCATGTTTTTCCTTCACCTTTGCGCGGTACTTCAAGAATCGCGCCGGTCGCGACGGCCCTCTTCAAGCAACTATAGGACACTGCAGCATATCAGAACAAGACGCTAGTGCCCTTCCGCACAACTTCGGCGAATCTCGGCTCAAGTCAATTGATTCCCCGCAGCCCATTCCCCAATCAATTGGATAACTGAACGCATGCCCGCTCAAAATACGAGTGGCCTCTACGAAACCATCCGCACAGGTTTTCGGTAGAGGCCTCTCCGTCCCATGCCGTTTGGGACGGAGAGGGCACGGCTCCCATCAAACTGATTCGTCACATTCTCTCCCGCATTCTTGACACCTTTCGAAGGCGCGTGTTAGTTTCGATTTTGCTTCTGATTCGCTGAGAAATCCGAGTGACATCTCCGACCACTACACAACTTCGCAAGACTGCGCTGAACGCCGAGCACAGGCGCCTCAAAGCCAAAATGGTCAATTTTGGCGGCTGGGACATGCCCGTGGAGTACTCGGGAATCGTGGCGGAACACATGGCCACGCGCACTGCCGCCGGACTCTTCGACGTCAGTCACATGGGCGAAATTGAGGTTCGCGGGCCGCACGCGCTCGGCCTTGTTCAGCATGTCACCTGCAACGACGCATCGAAACTGGTTATCGGACAGGCTCATTATTCCGGGCTTATGACCGAGCGCGGCACATTTGTCGACGACCTGCTGGTGCACAAAATTTCCGACACGCACTATTTTCTGTGCGTCAACGCCGGCAACCAGGATCAGGACTTCGAGCACATCCGCGAGCACAATGGCATCGGAGCGCAAATAGAAAATGCCGGCGAGCGCTACGGGCAACTCGCCATCCAGGGGCCGAAAGCGCTGGGCATCCTGCAACGATTCACGGCCGTGCCCATGGAATCAATGCGCTACTATTATTTCGCGTTTGGAAAAGTGGATGGCGTGGACTGCCTGATCGCTCGCACCGGCTACACGGGAGAAGACGGCTTCGAAATTTATTTCGCGCCGGAGCATTCCGAGAAGCTTTGGCGCAAGCTGCTCGACGCGGGCTCCGGGCAAGGACTTCTGCCCTGCGGCCTGGGCGCGCGCAACACGCTGCGCCTGGAAGCCTCCATGTGCCTCTACGGCCATGAAATTGACGACACCACTACGCCATGGGAAGCGGGCCTGGGTTGGATTTGCAAGCCGGCCAAAGGCGAATTCCTTGGGCGCGATGCGCTGATCCGCCAAAAAGAAAAAGGAATCGAGCGCACACTCGTAGGATTCGAAATGCAGGATCGCCTGATCGCGCGCGATGGCTGCTCCGTTTCCATCGGCGGCGCGCAGGCCGGCCGCGTTACCAGCGGATCGCCGGCGCCTTTTCTCAAGAAAAATGTGGGCATGGCCTATGTACCGGTGGAATCCAAAGCCGTGGGCACGGAAATCACCATCGGTGTCCGCGCGAATCAGGCACCAGCGCGAATTGTTCCGATGCCGTTTTACAAGCGGGCGAAGTAGAATTTAGTAGGACAGGCTTCAGCCTGTCGCTTTTCTCGCCGCGCCGCACAAATGTAAACCAGACAGGCTGAAGCCTGTCCTACAAAATGCAAGGAGCCGTAATGTACCCAAGCGACTACCGCTACACCAAGGAACACGAGTGGATCAAGGTGTCCGGCGACATGGGCACCATTGGCATCACGGACTACGCGCAGCATGAACTGGGCGACGTGGTCTTCGTGGAGATGCCCGCGGTCGGCGCGAAGATTACGGCGGGGCAAGTCTTCGGCACCGTGGAATCGGTCAAGGCCGTCAGCGAGATTTTCGCTCCCGTATCCGGCGAAGTGACTGAAACCAACCCCACACTTTCCGCTACTCCCGAAACGTTGAACACGGATCCACACGGCGCCGCGTGGCTGGTTAAAATCAAGCTGGCCAATCCCGCTGAAGCTTCCAGCCTGATGGACGCGGCCGCCTACCAGGCGTTCATCTCCGAAAAGGAAACCTCGGCCTGATGCGTTATCTTCCGAAAGGCACAGTCGAGCGCCGCGAAATGCTCGACGCTATTGGCGCGCCATCCGTCGAAAATCTGTTCGCATCCATACCGGAGGAATTCCGGCTGAAGGAGCCGCTGGCGCTCCCCGCGGCGATGTCCGAGCAGGAGATCATCGAATATTTCCGCGCCCGCGCGGCGGAAAATTCCTGCGGTTACACAAGTTTTCTGGGTGCTGGCGTCTACAACCACTTGCGCTCCGTAGTCACCGATTCGCTGATCCAGCGCGGCGAATTCCTGACGTCTTACACACCCTACCAGGCGGAAATCAGCCAGGGAACGCTGCAAGCAATTTTCGAGTACCAGACGCTGATGTGCCAGTTGACCGGCATGGAAGTCGCCAACGCCTCCATGTGGGACGGTTCAACCGCCACCACTGAAGCCGTGCTCATGGCTGAGCGCTTGACCGGGCGGCATCGCGCGGTCGTCGCTCGCTCGCTTCATCCCGAATACCGCCAGGTCTTGGAAACCTACACGCGCAATATCGGACTGCGCGTCGACGAAATCGGATTTACCAGCACGGGCCAGGTGGATACCAACCGCCTGGAAGGCGCGATCAACAGCGAAACCGCGGCGGTAGTCGTGCAGTCGCCCAATTTCTTCGGCGTCCTCGAACAGATGCCTGCACTGGCTGCTCTGGCGCACTCCAAAGGCGCGTTGCTGGTCGTAGCCATCACCGAGGGCGTATCGCTCGGCGCGGTCAGGCCTCCCGTGGAGGCGGACATCGTGGCCATGGAGGGGCAAAGCTTCGGCCTGCCGCAGAGTTATGGTGGCCCCTATGCCGGAGTGATCGCCACGCGTGATAAATTCGTGCGCCAAATGCCCGGCCGCCTGGCGGGCGAAACGGTGGACGTTTCCGGCAAGCGCGGCTACGTGCTGACGCTGGCCACGCGCGAGCAGCACATCCGCCGCGAAAAGGCCACCTCCAACATTTGCACGAACCAGGCGCTCTGTGCACTGGCTGTGAACATTCACCTATGCCTGCTCGGCAAGGAAGGCTTGAAGGAAGTCGCGGGGCAGAACCTGGCCAAGGCGCGATTCGCGCTGGAAGAGCTTGAAAAAATTCGCGGCGTTCGCCGGGCGTTTTCCGGGCCGTTTTTCAACGAATTCGTGGTGGAGTTCCCGCGCTCCGTAAAGATGGTCAACGCGGAATTGCTGCGCCACAACATTATCGGTCCGCTGCCTATCGGAAGTTACTTTGCCGACCTGACCAAGCGCGGCCTGTTCTGCGTGACGGAAACCATGCCGCGCACGGAAATCGAACGCATGGCCGAAGCGGTCCGGGACATTTTGTCGAAACCGATTTAATTGCTGCGTGGCGCCGGCGTCTCGCCGGGGTTTTTGCAATGTGTTGAGGCGGGAAAACCGCCGGCGGGACGCCGGCGCCACAAGAACCTGCGAACCAAAAGGAAGAAACGGAATTGACCAAGCACATCATAAAAGCTGGACGCCACGTTATCCAGAACGAAGGCTTGATCTTTGAAGAGTCGGCGCCAGGCAAGCGCGCCTTCGATCTGCCTCCGCTGGACGTGCCCGCAGTGGACGCGCGCGCCGCGCTGGGCTCGGACTACGTTCGCGAATCCATCGAAGGATTTCCGGAAGTCAGCGAAATCGAGGTGGTCCGCCACTTCACGCGGCTCTCCACCTGGAACTACGCAATCGATCTCGGCATGTACCCGCTGGGCTCCTGCACCATGAAGTACAACCCGCGCGTGAATGAATTCGTGGCGCGCCTGGAGGGCCTCGCAAACGAGCATCCCTACCAGCCGCAGGAAATTTCCCAGGGCTGCCTGAAAATTCTGCAACTGCTCCTGAAGTGCCTCGCCGAAATTACGGGCATGGATAGCGGAACGTTGGATCCCGCGGCAGGCGCTCAAGGGGAACTGACAGGCCTGTTGCTGATTCGCGCCTACCTGGAAGACACCCAGGGCCGCCCGCGCAAAAAAGTTCTAATCCCGGACTCTGCACATGGCACCAATCCCGCCACCGCGGTGATTGCCGGATACGAAGTTGAAAACGTGCCCTCCGACGAGCGAGGCCAGATTGACATCGCGCGCCTGCGGGAAATTGTGAACGGCGACGTGGCCGCCATGATGGTCACCAATCCCTCCACGCTCGGCGTGTTTGAGCAAAATATCGCCGAGGCCGCAAAAATCCTGCACGAACACGGCGCGCTGCTGTACATGGACGGCGCCAACATGAACGCGCTGGCCGGCGTGGCCCGTCCCGGAGATTTTGGCGTGGACGTGATGCACCTCAACCTGCACAAAACGTTTTCCACTCCGCACGGCGGCGGAGGACCTGGCGCAGGCCCGGTGATGATCAAGAAAATTCTGGAGCCTTACCTGCCGATTCCAGTGCTGGTGGAAAAAAACGAACGCCTGGCGCTGGAAAGTCACAAGCCGAAATCGATTGGCAAAGTCCGCGCGTTCGGAGGAAATTTCGGTGTGCTGGTTCGCGCGCTGGCCTACACCCTGGCCTATGGACCGGGCATCCGACAGGCCACCGAAGATGCCGTGCTCAACGCAAACTACATTCGCAAAAAGCTTGAGGATGTGTACGACTTGCCGTTCAACTCGCCATCAATGCACGAAGTTGTGTTCAGCGATTCGCGGCAAAAAAAGAACGGCGTGAATACCATGGACATCGCCAAGCGCCTGATCGACTACGGCTTCCACCCCTACACCACGGCGTTTCCGCTGATCGTGCCCGGCGCAATGATGATTGAGCCCACGGAATCGGAATCGAAGCAAGAGTGCGACCTGTTCGTGGACGCCATGCGCTCGATCGCCGAGGAAGCCGCCTACAATCCGGAACTCGTCAAGACCGCTCCGCATTCCACCAAGGTCGGCCGCCTGGACGAAGTGGGCGCCGCGCGCAAACCAATCCTGCGCTGGAAACCGAAGCCCAAGTAGAACAGGCTTCAGCCTGTTTTCTTTTGACTTTATTGGAAGCAAGTTCAAAAGAAAACAGGCTGAAGCCCGTTCTACCAAACCCCTACCTCGAAAGAAACGGCTGCAAATCTCGCGGAGCAATCTTGACCTTCTCTTCGGTCAAAGCGCTGGCAGCGTTTCGCATGGCCGCCGGACGCGCAGGGCGCCGCAGCGAAGTGGGAAGAAAAGCGCCTTGCCCTTCGCGGTGAAATACGATGCTCTCAGCCTCTTCGTCCCAATCGATCACCAGCATGTCTCCGAAGCTAATCTGGTCCGTGGCCAATAAGTTGGCAATCGGAAAGACCACGAATTTCTCGATGGCCCGCTTTAAATGCCGCGCGCCATACTTCAAGTCGGTGCCTTCCCGCAGCAAAAAATTCTTGGCCTCCCCCGTCGCGCGAAACAGGAACTGCCCTCGCGGCGCTTCTAGCACACGTTGCTGCACCATACCCAGCTCAATCTCCAATATCTGCTCGAGTTCTTTGTGATGCAGCGGGTGGAACACCACCACTTTATCCAGGCGGTTCATGAACTCCGGCGAAAATTTCTTCTTGGCCGCTTCCTGCGCTGTTCGCTCGACCTTCACGTTCAGCTTGTCTTCCAGTTTGTCGTGGGGCTGCACGAATCCCATGCCGCCGGTCATCAGCTCGGTGATTTCTCCGCCACCCAGGTTGGAGGTCAGAAAAATCATCGTCTGCGACAGGTCCACACGGCGATTGTCGCCCAGCGTCAGCGTGGCCTTATCCAGAATGCCCAGCAGCAGTTGCCACAACGAATCGGATGCTTTCTCAATTTCATCGAACAGCAGAAAACTCAGCTTCAGCTTGTCGGTGTGATGTTGCGCCAGCGCTTCCTGCGTGATCAGCGGGTGAGTCTCGCGGTGTCCCAGATAGCCTGGGGGCGAGCCGACTAGCTTGGCAATTTCGTGCGAATGCTGGAACTCCGCGCAGTCCACCTTGATCAACGCGCGGGGATTTCGAAACAGGATTTCCGCTGCAGCTTCCACGATGCGCGTCTTGCCCGAGCCCGTAGGCCCCAGGAAAAGAACGTTGCCCACCGGGCGTCCAGTCGAGGACAATCCCGCCCGAAACACTTGATACAGGTCGCTAAGCGCGCGAACACCATCCTCCTGCCCGACGATCCGCCGCCGCAGGGCGGTTTCAAATTCCTCGGATTCAAAGCTGTGAAGGCTCGGATCGAGTTTAATTTTTTCAGGCGTCATAATTCCCCCATTAGTTTGCCGTGCCCCGCGAATCACTTCGTTTGCACGCATGATCACAGATAAATGCAACCGTGAGACCAAACGTGCTGCAATCCGCTCCTGCGCCTATGTGCGTGAAATGGAATGGGTTAACAATTAAGAGATACGCCTGTGGCCACGGCATGCATCGGGATTTCGGCCCCCATGTTTCAGCACAGAACACTTCCCGACGTTTTGAAACAACAAACACATCGGACTGCAAGTGCTGCCACGCGTGCCCCGCTCTTTATCCGACGCGGAACGGATCATTGACGGAAAACGTGCCAGACGCGTATTGTCAATTCCTCGAAGCGACACAGTTCCTTAGTGTGGCCAAGACAGTTTCGAACTGGGTATTCGAGGAGGCAACTTGATCGAACCCCGTTATGGCGTTCTACAGACGCTGTTTGCCGACCGAGTGTTTCGGATTCCGCACTACCAGCGCTTTTACAGCTGGCAGAGGAGACAGCGAGATGATCTTTTTGATGACTTAAGAAAGCTTGCAACAGGCAGCGACGACCAGCACCACTTTATGGCCACAATTGTCTGCCATCGAACAGCCGAAACGAGGGATGTCGGGGCCGTACAATACAGGGTCTATGACGTGGTCGATGGTCAGCAGCGATTGACGACTTTGATTCTACTGCTTAAATCCATTGAGTTGGCGCTCCCAGCAGGATCAGAGGACCGCCATGATTTGGGTAGGACTCTAGTTAAACGTGATGGCCAGTTAATTCTTTTGCAAACCAACAATGCCAACGAGTTCAATTTCAATCGTTTCATCCGTGAGGGGATTGCACCAAGTAAAGGTGAGATCGAGACGCATTCCGACCGAAATCTCGCTAGCGCAATTAAGGATTGTAGACAGTTCGTTGAATCATGGATGTTGTCGCGAGATATTTTGTCACTAATGCGACTTGTATTGCATAGGCTTGGTTTCGTGGTATTCGACACGGAAGATAGCCGAGTTGTTTACACCGTATTCGAAGTTCTCAATAGTCGCGGCTTGGCAGTAGATTGGCTGGACAAAACTAAGAGCGTCCTTATGGGGCGAATGTACGAACTGTCGGAATCGCCTTTGGCAACGGAATCCGAAATCGAATCGCTCCAAGGAATCTGGGGCAAGATTTATAGAGAGATAGCTAAAGAGGACATCCCCGGAGAGGAAATCCTACGAATTACTGCGACCCTTTACTATGGTCCAGGGCAAGGGAAACCACGGTCCGCAGAAGAATCATTGGATTTACTGAGGAAGGAAGCAGCGTCGTTCGAGAAGCCAAGGCAAATATCGATGCGGCTGCTGGACGTAGCTCGAAAGCTTGTAGAACTGTATGCCAGCACACACCTTGGGCCCGTCACCGAGATTTTGCATGCACGGTTGCTTGCAATCGCAATCAAGTCCGCTGCAGGGGTGAACGACACCGAGCGCCAGAGGCTCCTAGATCAGTGGGAGAGGGTTACGTTTCGTATTTTCGGCCTCTTCGACAAGGATTCCCGCACAAAGGTTGGCGATTATGTTCGCCTCGCGTCTAAAATCGTGATGGATGACATTGAAACTAGAACTTATAACCAAATTATGGGCGGCCTCCATGAGCTTGGCCAGGAATACCCAATCGATGAGGCCATGAAAGAGGGACTTATCGGCAAGAATTGTTATGAACGTCCGGAAGAGTGTCGATACATACTTTGGTCTTACGAAGAGCATCTAGCGCAAATGACTGGAGCAGGAGCGACAATCGATGAAAATGAGAGGATTGGGGTCTGGAAACTCCGAGCTGCCGACTCCATTGAACATATTTTCCCTCAGAATCCTTCGGGTGAGTGGGCAGATATATTTTACACTAGCGAAGGTAAATTAATGTGGTCACACCTTGGAAGAATTGGGAATCTGCTCCTGCTTCCAATTCAACTGAATCAGGAGGCTCAAGCCACTTCGTTCGACAAGAAAAAGGAAATTTATTTAAGACATAACTTGCGGATGATTCAGGAAGTGTCAAAAGAGAGCGCCTGGGGTCTTCCCGAAATTGAAGCCCGGGAGGCACGAATCGTAAATTGGGCGAAGACTCGTTGGTGCGATGTTTAAGGGCCTACAAAGAAAGGCGGCCGTTTATTCCCGGCCGCCCTGATTGAGATCGATAGCTTGTCCTGCCGGGCCTAGTTACTGCGTGTCCACCTTCTTGCGGCCGGAGGCCACTGGAGGAGGCGCGCCAGTCGGCAATGCCGATGGCGCCTTTGCTTCGCGCACGATTACCTGAGTGGGAGCTTCGATTATTTTTCCGCCCGTGGCTTTGGCCAACTGCGCGGCCGCGCCTCGAGCCAATTTGGCAGGGGCCGGCACAACCGCGCCTTCGCCTTCCTTTTGGAACGTGAGATGTTCGGACTCTCCGTCCCAATCGACCACCAGCATGTCTCCGAAGCGAATCTGCTCGGTAGCCAGGAGGTTGGCCAGCGGATACACCACAAACTTCTCGATGGCCCGCTTCAGATGACGCGCGCCATACTTAATGTCTGTGCCTTCCCGCAGCAAAAATTTTCGAGCCGACGAAGTGGCGCGGAACAGAAACTGGCCGCGCCCGGTGTCCAGCACGCGCTGTTGCACCATGCCCAGCTCGATCTCCAGAATCTGCTCGAGCTGCTCGTGCCGCAGCGGATGGAACACCACCACCTTATCCAAGCGGTTCATGAACTCCGGCGAAAACTTCTTCTTGGCCGCTTCCTGCGCTGTGCGTTCCACTTTCACGTCCAGCTTGTCTTCCAGCTTGTCATTTGGCTGCACAAATCCCATGCCGCCGGTCATCAGTTCGGTGATTTCTCCGCCGCCCAGGTTGGAGGTCAGAAAGATCATGGTCTGTGACAAGTCGACGCGGCGGTTGTCGCCCAGCGTCAGCGTGGCTTTGTCCAGAATGCCCAGCAGCAATTGCCACAGCGCGTCGGACGCCTTTTCGATTTCGTCGAACAGCAGGAAGCTCAGCTTCAGGTCTTCCTTGTGGTATTGCGCGAGCGCTTCCTGCGTGATCAGCGGATGAGTCTCGCGGTGCCCCAGGTAGCCTGGGGGCGAGCCGATCAGTTTGGCGATTTCGTGTGAGTGTTGGAACTCCGCGCAGTCCACCTTGATCACCGCGCGCGGATCTCCGAACAGGATCTCGGCCGCCGCTTCCACGATGCGCGTCTTGCCCGAGCCTGTGGGCCCCAGGAACAGCAGGTTCCCCACCGGGCGTCCGGTAGAGCTCATCCCCGCGCAAAAGACCTGGTACAAGTCCACAAGCGCGCGGACTCCCTCTTCCTGGCCGACCACTTTGCTTTTGAGGGCGGCTTGAAATTCCTGCGACTCCACGCTTCTCAGTGTGGGGTCCAGATGCGATTGTGTATTGCGGCTGCTGGTCATGACCATTCTCCTACCGGAATTTCCGGTCCGCCGAAATACCCCGGCGTGGGGCACGATCAAACTGGTCTAGTTTGACTCCTACGGTGGAGTGCAGCAGACGGAGCTGCGTGATAATTTCCTGTCCTGCTTCCGGTGCGTGCGAAACGTCCAACAATGGTGGAAACAAATCCGCCAGATCGAGGTTGAGCCTGCGCAGGGAGGAAACAAGCTTCTGAACTTGATTGGATTTTGGGTCGTACAGCTCCACGCTGTTGTTGACCTGCTCGCGCAATTCGTTCCAGTTCACATCAACAGAGGGATAGGAGCGGCTGACTTGCTTCACGACATCGTCGGTGATGCGGGGACGCTCTCCGAGCTTTGCCAGGTGCAGTTGCTTTACCCGTTCGCCTTCGCGAACGTTGTGCACCAGGTAGAAAGTGTTCCCTTTTCTGCGAAGAAAAGCCATGCGTCACTCCTGGTTCCTACATCGAGTCCGTAGTGTAAGACCGTTCCACTACGACTGTCAATTCCGATATCGAATTCTTCGGAAAGTTGCCTCTTATCAGTAACTCCCTTTCCGCTCCCTTGAAAGCCCCTTCGAAGTGGTTCGCGTTCCATGCTTGCTGCTATCGGCATGTTGGTGAATTTTCTTGACTCTTGCGCTGCTCCTATTTACCTCCTATTTACTTAGATGCTTGATTTTCGAATTCGATAGTAAGTCTGCGCCGAGGGCTCGCGGCGCACCATGGATCTATGGGTCCAAGGCCCTAGTCCCTTCGGGCTATGGCGGTTATAATCGCGCATTGAAAGAACGAATTCTATGAATTGGAATCGTGTATACGCTCTGGTGAAGAAAATTCCGCGCGGCCGCGTAATGACCTACGGCGGCCTTGCCAAAGCTTTGCGCCTCCCCGGCGGCGCGCGCACCGCCGGACGCGCCATGGCCGCAAATCCCAGCGGGCAGGGAGTACCCTGGCATCGAGTAGTCGGCGCTGGCGGCAGATTGCTAATTCGCGAACCGTACGCTTCCCTCCAGCGCAAGCTGCTCGAAATCGGAAGGCCTGGAGCTGGCCGAAAAGCGTATCCTGAATTTCAAGGATTGTGTGTGGAGTCCAGGCAAGCCACGCAAACGCAGTTGATTTTTGTAGCACAGGCTTCAGCCTGTGGGTGTTCCAGTCCTCGACAGGGACTAAATTCCACAGGCTGAAGCCTATGCCACGTAAGCCTGCCGCACTCGCTGATTTGCATCTCGCCGAGGTTCGCGCCGCGCGTGCGGATTGTGCTATAGATAAGGGCTTATGTTGACAGGCTCGACGATAGAAGTACTCAATCTCACCAAGAGTTACGGCGATGTGCAGGCCTTGCGCGGGGTCAGTTTTTCCGTGAATGAGGGCGAAGTGTTCGGCTTGCTGGGTCCAAACGGCGCGGGGAAGACCAGCACGGTCGAGATTCTGGAAGGTCTGCGCACCCCAGATAGCGGCAGCGTAAGCGTTTGCGGGCTCGATCCGCAGACCAGCGGCGCCGAGTACAAGTATGTCATGGGCGCGGCGCTGCAGGCCACTGCCCTGCCTGACAAAATGCGCGTGCGCGAAGCTCTGGACCTGTTTGGCAGCTTCTACCCCCAGCGGCGCGGCACAAAGGAACTGATGGGGCGCTTTGGCCTGGAGGAGAAGCGCAACGCGTTCTATTCGCAGCTCTCCGGCGGCCAAAAGCAGCGCCTGGCGCTGGCCCTGGCACTGGTGAACGACCCTCGCGTGGTGTTCCTGGACGAGCCGACCGCCGGCCTTGACCCGCAGGTGCGGCGCGAAATTTACGACATCATCGAAGAACTCAAAAAAGAAAAGAAAACCATCCTGATCACTACCCACTACATCGAAGAAGCGGAAAAACTCTGCGACCGCGTGGCCATCGTGGACCACGGCCAAGTGATTGCCCTCGGCACGCCGCGTGAACTGAAGGAGCGCTCTGGCGCGGTAACGCGTATTACTGTGCGCACAGCCAAGCCCGAAACGAACGGTGCCCTGGGAAAACTCGAAGGCGTAACTGAATGCCGCGCCGAAGCCGATGACTATTTGCTGTATTCGACGCGCGTGCCGCGCACCATCGTGGCTCTTGTAAAGCATCTGGAAGAGCAGAGCAACGAACTTGTTAGCCTGGAAATTTCCGCACCCTCGCTCGAGGATATTTTCCTTGAGCTCACGGGAAGAAGGTTACGCGATTGAGCGACGTCCTCAGCAATACCTGGGCACTCACCATGAGCCGAATGCGCCTCGCCATGCGCAACCGCGCATTTTTGTTCTTCAGCCTGATCATGCCCTCACATTTCTCTTTATTTATGCGGGCATTTTTGGCCGCGGCAGGGTTCAGGCCGTGCCTTACCTGCTGGCCGAAGTGCTGGCGCTTACCGTGATGGGCAGCTTCTGGGGCCTCAGCGTGCAGCTGGTGACGTTCCGCGAGCAGGGCATCCTGCGCCGGTTTCGCGTGACGCCTGTGGGCGCCAGCGCCATGCTGGCTTCCAGCCTGCTTTCCAATTATTTTTTGACCTTGCCCACCATCGCCATTGAATTTTTCCTGTCGCGATCGGTATTCCATATGTCGGGCCTTGGAAATGTTCTTTCGATTTTCGTGCTGGTGACCATCGGAACCGTGACCTTTGCGTCGCTTGGCTTGATTGTGGCCAGCGTCACCAACACCATGCAGGAAACGCAGATCATCAATCAGATTATCTGGTTTGTCTTTCTGTTTATTTCGGGCGCAACGATTCCCTTCCCGATGCTGCCCAGCATGGTGCAAGCGGTGGCCGTCTTCCTTCCTGCAACCTACCTGGTGAGCGGCCTGCAGCGCTCCATGATCGACCACACCAATCTTCCGGGTCTGGGAATGTATCTGGCATCGCTTGGCGGTTGCGCCATAATCGCTTTCGTGATCTCCGCGCAACTCTTCCGCTGGGAGCCGGAATCCAAAGCCCCCCGCCAAGCCAAGCTTGTGGGCCGCGGCGGCTGTGATTCCTTTTCTCCTGCTAGGCGTGTGGGAAACCGTAAATGGCGATTTGCGCAGCCACGCCATGAAAAATCTGCAATCCATCCGCGAACCGTATTCTATCGAACGGATTGATCATTAGTAGCACAGGCTTCAGCCTGTGGATTTTGACTTTCGCCAACTCGAAAACCCACAGACTGAAGTCTGTGCTACCAAATCTCACGCCAACCAAATTGGCATTGCAGGCGCGGCATTCGCACCATCGCTCCCGGCGGGCGCCGGGAATTGCTGTGCTATAATTTTCCCGGTTATTCTGATTGCAGCACAAATCTTGCGTTGAAATACAGCTGGGAGAACGCCAATGCCGATGAAACCGACGGAAAAAATATGGCACAACGGAAAGCTGATCAAGTGGGATGACGCCAAGATTCACGTCCTTTCCCACGTAGTCAGCTATGCCTCGGCGGTGTTCGAAGGCATCCGCTGCTACGAAACCAAGAGCGGCCCGGCCATCTTTCGCGTGCGCGAACATATGCAGCGCATGGTCAATTCCGGCAAAGATTTACCGGCTGGAACTGCCGTTCAACGCGGAAGAACTCTGCAACGCAGCCGCCGAAGTGGTGCGCGTGAACAAGATGAATTCCTGCTACATCCGCCCCATCGCGCTGCGCGGCTACGGCGACATCGGCGTGGGCGGGATGTCCGTGCCCACCGAAGTGTACATCGCCTGCTGGGAATGGGGACGCTACCTCGGCCCGGAAGCCATCGAGCAAGGGGTGGATGTCTGCGTCAGCTCCTGGAACCGCATGGCGCCCAACACTCTGCCGAGCATGGCCAAGGCTGCTGCGAACTACATGAACTCGCAGCTCATCCACATGGAAGCGCACGCCAACGGCTATTCCGAGGGCATCGCGCTGGACACCAACGGCTTTGTGAGCGAAGGTTCGGGCGAAAATATTTTCGTGGCCATGGATGGCGTGTTGTATACGCCGCCGGCGGGATCGAGCGTCCTGCCAGGCATCACGCGCAGTTCTGTCATCACATTGTGCGAGGAATTGAAGATCCCGGTGCGCGAACAGGCCATTCCCGCGCGAGATGCTGTACATCGCGGATGAACTTTTCTTCACCGGCACGGCCGCGGAGATCAGCCCGCTGCGCTCGGTCGACCGAATCAAGGTTGGCAAAGGATCGCGCGGACCAATCACCAAGGCACTGCAAGAAGAATTTTTCGCGATCCTCACCGGCGAGAAGCCCGACCGCCACAACTGGCTGACCCCCGTCAACGTGCCGCTGGGCGCCGGCACTCGCTAATCGGTGCGAGGGAATTCCGGCTCTGTCAATCGTAGGGGCACGGCAATGCCGTGCCCGCTACTGCGGCACATAAATACTCATCGCAGTTGATTATTCTTTAATCTTACATATTGATTCTTTGACTCGCTGATTCATCTTTTCATAGAATTGTTTTCGCCTATTAGTTTAAAGAAGGGTGACACGAATTCCATCGGGCTCTGTCAGGAGAAGTTTTCATGTACTCGAAACCTCAAAAACTTGTCGCTGAATTTATAGGCACATTTGCGCTGGTTTTTTTCGGCGTGGGAGCGATCAGCGCGGACCAGTTTTTGCGATCGAGCAGCACCGGACAGACCGGCTTTGGATGGCTGGGTATCGCACTGGCTCAGGGTCTGGCCATTGGCATCATGGTGACGGCCATGGGGCACATCTCCGGCGGGCACTTCAATCCGGCTGTGACCATCGGCTTTTGGGTCACTCGCAAATTTTCCACCTTCGATCTGCTGGCCTACTGGATCGCGCAAGCCGCAGGGGCCGTAGCGGCCGCGTATCTGCTGCGAACGCTTCCATTCGATGCCTGGGGCTCCGTGCAACTGGGCACGCCGAACCTGGCCAACGGCGTTACGCGGCTTAACGGAATCATTCTCGAAGCGGTGATGACCTTCTTTCTGGTGTTCGTGGTTTTCGCCACCACCGTTGACACGCACGGCGCTTTTGACAAAGTGGCAGGATTTGCAATCGGGCTGACGGTCTTTATAGGCGTACTTCTGGGCGGGCCGTTCACCGGGGGAGCGTTGAACCCTGCGCGCGCTCTTGGCCCCGCGCTGGCCTCGAACCACTGGAACAACCACGGGGTCTATTGGATCGGCCCGCTCGCCGGCGGTATCGCGGCCGGCTGGCTATACGACACGCTATACCTTGGCAAGGATTAGGCGTCAACCTTCCGCATCGTGGGGCGAATCCTGCGGCGAATTTTGGCCTTCATCTGCTATCATGCCTCGCTGACATCTATGAATCCGGCTCGCATTCCAATCTTCCCACTTGACGTCGTGCTCTTCCCCGGCCAGGCCATGCCGTTGCATATCTTCGAGCAGCGCTACCGGCAAATGACGCGTCACTGCATCGACACGCAATCGCCCTTTGGAATTGTGAACGTAAGCGGAGTGCGCACTCGGGCAGATTGGCTGCTCGGCCATGATCGTGAAAATTCTGAAGGAATACGAAGATGGCCGCTCCGACATTCTGACCGCCGGGCAAAGCGCATTCCAGCTGGTTCGCACGCACAACGACAAACCCTACATGGAAGCCGACGTGGAGTTTCTGGAAGATGATTTTACAGGCCTCGACTCGGAAGTTTCCTCGCAGCTGGAAACGCTTTTCAACCAATGCCACAAACTTCTGTACGGAGAAGACGCCGCGCAATTTGAAACCGAGGGCGGCATTTCGCTGGCCTATCACGTTGCCTCCGAATTGCCGGTAGATGTGGCCGTACGCCAGCGCCTGCTGGAAATTCGCTCGGAAGCCGAGCGCCAGGAGCAGCTTGCAGCGCATCTGGCGGAATGGTATCCGCAACTGCAACAGCGCGAACATGTCCGAGGAAAAGCCGCCGGCAACGGCCACGGTAAGCTATAGCTCCAGGGAAAAGCCAGTCTTTACAGGCTGCCGAAAAAGTACGGTTTGTCATCCCGAGCGAAGCGAGGGATCTGTTTTTCTTCTCGACTTCCAAGAAACATCAGATTCCTCGGGCAAACCCCGCCCTTCGGAATGACATGGTGAGAGTTTTTCCGCAGCCAACTTACCCTGCCAATCGCGATATCTTGAAAATCCTGGGGCAAATAATCAATTCGCTTTCTGTTCGCCTTTGTGTATAATCCCCTGCCATGGGGATGTCCATGACGAAGATGACCAAGAAGACCAAGAGTACCAAAAAGGCCAAGACAACCAAGTTAACCAGGAAACTTCTATGTCTGACTTTCTACTCACTGCCCGTCATTGCATTTGCCGCAAACCTCACAGAGCCCCGCGCCCAGGCAGTTTCCGCGCCGGCCGTGGCCAGTGTCTCGCGGTCCGCAAATTTCCCTCTGCCCGTGAAGATCACTATTTACAAGAGCCACGGGGCGCAGCTTGCCAGCCTGCCCACTGCTCCAGCCAATCCTTTGATGCTGCGGAGCGACCGACCCACTGCCCTGCAGGTAAAGGCCTACGTTCGGACGGAAGCCGTGGAACACGGGGTAGATCCCACACTTGCTCTATGGATCGTAAGGCACGAGTCGCAGTTCAATCCGCGCGCCAAGGGCGACGGCGAGGCCAGCCGGGGACTGTGGCAAATTTCCAAGATTTATCACCCAGAGGTTTCCGACGCGATGGCTTTTAATATGAGGTCCAGCACGGAATGGAGCCTGGAACGCATTCGCGCCGGCAAGGCAAGCGAATGGTCCACGTACCGGTTTTGCCGGACGCTGTATGAAGATTGCCCGTTCTAGTGGTGTACGCCTCGGAGTGTGCGAGAAACCCGCTCTGCGATGATTGTGTAGCGCCCGCCTTCAGGCGGGCGCTACATGAAGAAACCCGAGTTCACATACTTTCAGCCTGGCAGTCTAAGTTTTCATCTTCCATTCGCTGACTGGAATGCGCGGCATTTCGAACAAATCGGAGGTCCGCGAGTACCAGCCGCGTCCGTGCATGCGCCCAATCAGCTTCAGTTTCGGCGTATCGATATAGTGGCTCGCGGCGTCCAGCACCATCTCGTCGTGGATATGCATGGCCAGCACACGGCCCAGCACCAGCCCGGTCTCCCCTAAGTCCACAATCTGTATCAACTCGCACTCCATGGCCACGGGGCTTTCCGAAATGCGCGGCGGCTTCACGCGCACCGAAGGCAAGGTTGTGAGCCCCGCTTGCTCCAGTTCGTTGACTCCATGGTCGAATTCGATGGCCGTGATATTCATCTGCTCGGCGGTCGATTCGGATACCAGGTTCACCACGAACTGGCCGGTTTCTTGAATGTTCACGCGCGTATCCTTGGGCCGACCGGGGCTAAAGGGGCCGACCCCAATGCCAACAACTGGAGGATTCCCTGAAAACGCATTGAAGAATGAGAATGCCCCTGCATTGAGGAGTCCATTTGCATCCTGGCTCACGACCCAGGCAATCGGCCGGGGCGTTACCGTGGAGACCAGCAGCTTGTAGCATTCCTTTGCCGGAATTTGTGCGAAGTCGAATAGCATGGTGGATGATCCCCTATTCTGAAAAATCGAAAAATAGCTTACATCAGGAATGGCTCAAGCGGTTCAGGGGTATGTGTCTTGCGATAGGACATTTCAATCACTGTGTCGCGTGAGGCGATCCGGCGCTCCCGGAGGCGGCTTTCTGCTGCCCTAAGACTGCATGGAACATGGCCTCGTCAATGTCCAACTCCGTCTTATAGCCGGCAGGATCGATGAAGGGATTCGCGCCCCCCTGCTCCATTTTCGCGTATTTTTCCTTCATATTGTACATTCCAGGATGCGATCCGAGCGGCACATCGCAAGGCAGAGACCTCATCGCTTCGAAGGATCGAGTGAACTCCTCTGCAATCCGGGGAACCTCCGTGTTGTCCACCAGCTTGACGCCTGGATTCACTCCCAGGCTACAAATAATCACCACATTGTAATTCTTCCCGCCCTCCTCCACTCCCATCGTCCATGTAGTGCAGCCGCGAGTGTGTCCGGGCGTGAGGTGCGCGACGAGCGTCGATCCTCCGAGCATTACTTCGTCGCCGTCGTGCAGCACTTTGTCAATCGGATGCGTCTTGCCACCGGGCTTCATGGCTTCGAGAGCGGGGACGTCCTCCGCCATCGCCATGACCTGTGCTCCGGTTATTTGTTTGAAGAGCGCATCCCCTTCCTGGTGATCGGCATGCGCGTGGCTGCCCAGCAGAATTTTGGTGTCGGAGAGCTTGAATCCCAGTTGCTCCACGGATTTCAGAATCACCGGAATATTCCGTTCGTAGGTGCTGTTAATGATGATGTTTCCTTGTGGCGTTGCGACCAGGAAGACAGCCAAACTTGTGGTCCCCACGTAGTAAAGATTGCCGATAATCTTGTACGGCGGAAACTGCGTGGTCATATCATCCGGCGCGCCGATATTCCGCTGGAAGAGTGCCCGCTGGGTATACGTATATCCGTCCACGTTAATCTGGGGGCCTGGATCCGGAACTGCATTCGATGGCTGCTGCGCGCGGATGGACGGGACGACGACAATCGCAGCGGCTAAGAAATATGCGGGTAACTTGAGATTGAAGATCATCGTCGATCCCTCCGCGACGGATTATACGCCGGGTGACTCATTGCTTTGCAAGAAGGCAGTTGGCGTTTTAAGCGTTGCGTCTTTACATCGTTCGCGACGCGTGGTAATTTGTTTTCCCGTAGCCGCCATCGTAGCGCCAGGCGGATGGGCCCCTGCTAAACGACCATTCAGGTATTTTGTCGCGGCTCGAACCCACCCTAGCAAGCGGAATTCGTTTCTGCCGATGTGTATGGAAAGGGATTGGTGTAGACGTCCGTCGTGTACAGGGCCGCCCGGCGCGTTCAGGGCATAGGCCATAAAGGGGAGCACTTGTTAAAACTGCGCAAAGTCGAACTGGTGGGCTTCAAATCGTTTTTGCGAAAAAACGCAAATTACATTTAGCGGCAGCGGGCTGACCTGCATCATCGGGCCCAATGGGTGCGGCAAGTCTAATATTGTCGACGCCATTTCCTGGGTTCTGGGCGAACAAAGCCACAAATCACTGCGCGCCGAGCGAATGTCCGACTGCATTTTTAATGGCACCGCCAAGCGGCCGCCGCTGGGCCTGGCGGAAGTCACGCTGACCCTCGTCGATCCGGAACTGGTAGAGGCGGCGGAGTTTGTGCTGGGGCTTCAGAGCGGCGAAACGCTCTCGGCGGGACCTGTCGGCGTTCCGGACAGCGCTTACGGAGCTACGGCCAAGGCTTTTAACACAGAGGGCACAGAGAAGAGCGAAGAGAACAGCGGAGAGATTTCCGATAACGCTGACGGCCTTGCCTTGCAAGAGGCGCAAGTGGAGGAAGAGGAATCCCAGGGGCCGGCCTTTCTGAAGAAGAAGCGTACAGCGGCAGAAAAGCATGCCATGCATTTGAAGCCCGGCGAAGTTGTCGTCGGCCGGCGACTGTATCGCTCAGGCCAGAGCGAATATCTGATCAACGGACGCGTGGCGCGCTTGCGCGACATTCAGGATTTGTTCATGGGCATCGGTCTGGGCCCGGACTCGTACGCAATTATCGAGCAGGGGCGCATCGGCCAGATTCTCAGCTCGAAGCCCACTGACCGGCGCGCCATCATCGAGGAAGCCGCCGGAATCACGAAATTCAAAACCAAGCGGCGCCTCTCGGAAGCCAAGCTGGAATCCTCCAAGGTCAATCTTTCGCGCGTGAACGATATTTACGTGGAAGTCGAGAAGCAGCTTGCTTCCCTGAAGCGGCAAGCCTCCAAGGCGCGCCGCTACGCGGAAATTCGCGAGCAAATGCGCGGCTTGCTGCGCCAGGTTCTGGCCAGCAAGGCCAAGGAGCTCGACCTGGAAGCGGAGCGCCTGGCCGGATTGCTGGGCGGGATTTCGCAGCAGGAATCGCAGCAAGCTCAGTCGGTAAGCCAGTGGGAAGCGGAGCAGGAGCGTCTCTCCGCGCGCACCTACGAACTGGAAGGCGAGTTGCGCCAGCACCAGAACGTGCTCGGGCAAACGGCTCTGGAACTGGACCGCAGCGAAAATCGCATTCTCTTTAACCGGCAGCGCACGCGGAACTGACGGGGCGGCTGCAACAGTTGACCGTGGAAATCGAGCAGGGCGCCGCGCAAGCCG
This sequence comes from uncultured Acidobacteriota bacterium, assembly GCA_963825365.1. GTDB lineage: Bacteria > Acidobacteriota > Terriglobia > Acidiferrales > UBA7541 > Palsa-360. The sequence continues at coordinate 52,741 of CAWGSV010000011.1, forward strand.
CGCTGGTTGAGACGCGCGCCGCCGCGCATGGCGAATCGGTCACGGCAATTGCAAGAGCGAAGTTGCGCGAGTGCAAGCGATTCTGGCACTGCTCGCCGCTGCCACACGCGGAAATTTCCGGCGCGCACAATTCCGACGGAGGAACACATTGCCTCGCTGCGCCGCTCGTCCGCGCGAACTGGGCGAGGAACTCGACGCACTTGCACGGCGAGCAGGCCCAGGCCGAGCAGACGCTGGCGCATCACAGCGAAGGCGTCACGCGCTTTGAGCAGCAGGAGCAGCAATTGCTTGAGGAATCACTGCATCATCGCGAACGCGCGCAGGCCGCCGACCTGCACTGGCAATCGGTGCTGGAGCGTTCGCGCAGCCTGGAAGAAATTGTGAGGGTGCGCAGACGCGCCTCGCCGATCTGCGCCAACAGCAGCAGGAAGCGACCGCGCAAGTGGAAGCTGTCCCGCGATGCCCTTTCCGGCGGGCGCGCGCGCCGCGGATCGGTGCAGCAGATTCTGAATGAACGCTCCTACACCGCCGATGCGGTGCAGAAACTTTTTGCCTCGAGCCAAGGCGACGAAGGCTCCGACGGCTTCCGCACCGTTGGCGTTCTGGCGGATTACGCCGAGGTCGAACAGGAATACGAAAACGCCATCGAGCAGTTTTTGCGCGACGAATTGGAATACGTGGTTGTCGAAACGTTCGACGTGGCCCGGGCGGGAATTTCTATGCTGCGCGATCAGGTCGGCGGACGCGCCACGTTCTTCGTGGATTCCCTGCGCAAACTGAATTTGCAGCCGAGCGGAACCGCGATGCTGCCCCAGGAGATTGAACAACAAACCGTTTCGCGTCTGGATCGCCTGGTGGAATTTCGCGATCCGCTGGGACCGGCGGCCAAGCAGTTCTTGCCGCGCTTGCAGTCTGCGTTTCTCGTGGAACAAGCCGCGGCGGCCGAGCGGCTGGCGCGCGAGAATCCCGCGTATTCTTTCGTCACGCCCGATGGCACCACCTATCAGGGCCGCGTGGTCAGCGGCGGACGCCCGTCGGAAGCCGGTCCTCTGGGAATGAAGCGCGAATTGCGCACTCTGGACGCGGAAGTGCTGCAACTGGAACGAAGCCGCGTCGGAAGCCCAGTCGGCGCTTGCAGCGCGTTGAAGAAGAGCTTCGCGCCAGCGAAATGACTCTCGAACAGGCCACCGCGCAGCACGTCGAATCGGAAAAACTGGCGGTGGCGGCCACCTTGCAGCGCGACCAGGCGCGCGGCGACATGGTGCGGCTGGGAGTCGAGCTGAGCGACTTGCCAGGCCGAGCTTGCGCATTCGCGAAACGGCGCAGCGACCGCGCAGCGGCGCGCCGAGACTGCGCAAGCGCAGGCGCGGAGAAGTTTTCAACGCGCGGGCAGTCGCGGAGCAGGAAATCGCCCAAGTCCATGGAACGGCAAATAGCCCTTCGGCAAACCGCACAGGCCAAGCAGGAAGACCTGGCGACGCGGCGCGCGGAAATGGCCGGGCTTGCGGAACGCCTGGCCAGCGCGGAAACCATCGCGGCGCGCATGGCTCACGAACTTCAAGAACTGGTTACGCGCGTCGCGACGTCGCTGGTCCACCAGCAGGATTCGCTGGTGCGGAGCAGGAACAGCTCGCGGCGCAGAACGACCGAGCATCAGCGAGCAGGTGGAATCGCTGCGCGCGGAGAAGTCGCGTCTCGAAGCGCACGGCGCTCGAAATGGAGAAGGAGTTCGACGCAACGCGCGTGCGCGCCACGCACGTGGACGATACGCTGCGCCATGCGCGGCAGAAGCTGGGCGATTTCCGCGAGGAACGCAGCAAGCATGGAAATCGAGCGCGCGCGCAACGAATCCGAGCGCGAGCACCTGCGGCAATCGTGCGTCGAAGAACTGAACGCGCAGCCGGAAGATTTGATCGCCGAATTCCCCTCCCTGCTTGAGCGGCGAGGAACTGCGCGAATTCCGATGCAGCAATACCGCGAACTGAAATCGCGAATCGAGTCCATGGGCCCGATTAACATGATGGCGCTCGAGGAATACAACGAGTGCGAGCAGCGCTTCGAATTCCTGGGCCGCGAACGCACAGATCTCTTGCAATCGATCACCGATACGCAGCAGGCCATTGCGGAACTCGACCAGGTTTGCAAACTGAAATTCGAGGAAGCCTTCAACTTCATCAATCAACATTTCGCCACGGCATTCCACACGCTGTTCGGCGGAGGAACCGGCGAGATGAGATTGTCCGAGCCGGACAGCTCCGGCGAACCGGGTATCGACGTAGTGGCTCAGCCGCCCGGAAAGCGCCTGCAAAATGTGCTGCTGCTTTCCGGAGGAGAAAAAGCAATGACCGCGCTGGCGCTGCTCATCGCAATCTTCCGGTATCAGCCAAGCCCGTTCTGCATCCTGGACGAAGTCGACGCGCCGCTGGACGAGGCCAACGTTGGCCGCTTCACCAAACTCGTTTCCGAAATGAGCGCGGGCACGCAGTTCATCGTGGTGACTCACAACCGCAAAACCATGGAGATGGCCTCGGTCCTGTACGGCGTGACCATGCAGGAGCCGGGCGTATCGAAGCTGGTGTCTGTCCGCTGGGACGAGCCGGCCGCCGCAAAGGCCGCGACCAACGCAGCATAAATTTCTTAGTAGCACAGGCTTTAGCCGTGGATTTTTGGATTTGTCAATCGGCAAAATCAAAATCCACAGGCTGAAGCCCGTGCTACTTGGTTTTCCACTTTTCGTTTTTCTTCTCTGTTGACATCGCCGGACTGTACGCTAGAATGTCCGCCTCTCTGAAGGGACAGGTTGCCTTTGGCTTCTCCTAAATTAAATACAGTCGTGTGGGAAACAAATCTCCCCGGAATTCACTTCCTGAATCGCGGGAAAGTACGCGATTTGTACGAGGTTGGCGGACAGCTTCTGCTGATCGCCACGGACCGCCTTTCCGCGTTTGACGTGGTATTGCCTACGCCGATCCCGGACAAGGGCCGCGTGCTGACGCAACTCTCGCTGTTCTGGTTCAAGCTGCTGCGTGACGTCATTCCGAACCACATCGTAACGGCCAGCGATTTCCCGGCCGAACTGGAGCCTTACCGCGCGCAGCTGGAAGGCCGCTCCATGCTGTGCAAGCGGACCAAACCGCTGCCCATCGAATGCGTGGTGCGCGGATACCTGGTAGGATCCGGCTGGAAGGATTATCGCGCTACGGGAAAAGTGTGCGGGATTACGCTGCCGCAGGGTCTGCGCGAATCCGAACGCCTGCCGGAGGCAATTTTCACTCCTTCCACCAAGGCCACCACCGGCCACGATGAAAATATTTCCTTCGACAGTGCGGTCTCCATGATTGGAGCGGAGCTGGCCGAAAAAGTGCGCGCCGTGAGCCTGGAAATTTATCGCCGCGCCGTGGCTTATGCCGAGCCTCGCGGAATTATTTTGGCAGACACAAAATTCGAATTTGGCCTCTTGGAGAATGAATTGATTTGGATTGACGAGGCGTTGACCCCGGATTCATCTCGTTTCTGGCCAGCGGACGGCTACCAGCCCGGCCGCGCGCAGCCATCCTATGACAAGCAATACGTGCGCGATTACCTCGAACGGATCGGGTGGAATAAACAGCCGCCCGGCCCGGACCTGCCCGTCGACGTGGTCGCCGCGACTCGCGAAAAATACAGGGAAGCGTATCGGCAATTAACGGGCCAGGAACTCAGCTAGTCGCGCCGCCGGAATCTTCCGGCAGCGAACAAATCTTGTGCGGAGCGTGCTACGGTGAAGGAGCAATTGGAATCGCTGGTTGGAATGATGGTGGATCGCGGGATCCATTTCGACGAGGCGGTCAATGAATTTGAAAAGAAATTTATCAAGCGAGTGCTGGACCGTTTTCACGGCAACCAGTCGCGCGCCGCTCGCCTGCTTGGAATTCACCGCAACACATTGAGCCGGAAGATCGATTTGTACAAGCTGGATCACAGAAGGAAGTGACCTGTAACTGGCTGGCATTGTTGTGCTGCAATGTGTTAAGTGCCACGTGAATTGCGGCCCGCGATTTTCACCGGCTACAAAAAAATGGCCCCGGAAAATTCCCGGGGCCATTTTTCTTTCGATCCGCTAATTAATCGCCTTATTGAGCCTTCTTTGCCGGAGCTTTCTTGGCAGGGCCCTTCTTAGCTGCGCCCTTCTCCTCTGGCAGATCTTCCGTGTTGATCTTGGCCTTCTCCCACGACAGCATGAACGGATTCTGCGTATATCCGGTCAGAGTGCCGGTAAACCGAACCACGTTGTCTTTCTCAATACGCTTGGCTTCGGGCTGGCCCTCAACCTTTACCTGCATGTTGGCAGCGGTTGCCGCTTCGATTTCTTCCGGCGTGGCGCCGCGGAATACTTTGAGCGTCACATTATCGCCTTCCACAACTGGAGCGTCCATCACGCGCACTCCGACGTCCGGGTACTCCAGGCCGCAACTGGCAAGCCACATGGCTTTGCCCGCATCGCCACCGGCCATCAGCGCGGGGATAAAGTTCGCCGTGTCATCGCGAGCCTTTTGCAAGTCGGCTGCGCTGGGAACATTCAGCGTGGCGGGCTTATCCGAAGTAGTGGCGGAGAGCGTGAGCAGTTCGGTTACCTGGTCATCCACCAGCTTGTCGCAAGCGGGCTGCTGGTAACGGATAATTTGGTTCTTCAGATAGGCCTTCACTTGCGCGTCGTTGGGAATCTTCAAATTGATGGCGCGAGCAAGTTCCCAGAACCCATCCGTTCCCGCGGGCGGAGTCATCTGCAGATTCACGATGCCAAGACGGTAGTGAGTGACGGGATCATCGGGAGTGATGGAGAGAACCGTCTTGTAATACCCGGCCGCCGCGGCGTAATCCTTCATGTTGGTCGATGCCAGTGCGGCTACCGCGTTAAAAAGGACCTTGACGCCCTTCTTCTGCTGCTCGAATTGGTCCGCCGGCGCGGCGTCTGGCTTCTTGAGATCGTCCACTGCTTTGAGGCCCGCAAGCGAAGCGTCGCGCGCCTTGGTCAGGGCATCGGGAGTCTGCAGCGTCTTGTCGGCGCCGACGCCAAGAAAGAACGCCTGTGCGCGAGTGTAATAGGCTTCCAGGCGTCCGGTGCTATCGATCTTGTCACCGAGGGCGATCATGCGATCCGCGTACTCGACGGCCTGGGCGAAATTCTTCAGCGCCATGTACGTCGAGTAATAGTCGCGGTAGATATACGGCATCAGTGAGGAGTTGGGGTAAGCCTTTACAAAATCATCGAGGGCTTTTACTTTCGCCTGAGGATTTTGTTCCTTATCCGCGGCCTGATACTGGTTGTACTCAGCCAGAGTGTAAGCGGGTTTTGCCGCCGCATCTTGCGGAGTCGCCGCGGCATACAATTTCGCAGCGCCCGATCCCATTGCCAGCGCGATCCATAATAGACCGGCGCCCATTACCATCCACTTTCGCATCATCGGCTTCCAGCCTCCTCAGCAAATTTCAAAAAGATCGACCGCGAACACAATCTGCAAGAATTTCTTTTGGCTTAAAGCTCTCGGATTATAGGGAATCCTACTCATCGGTGCAAGCTTGATTCCCCGCGTCTTCCTCTCCGAAGTTACGGCTCGCCTCTTCGGCCCTGTGTCTTGAGAGGCGGCGGCTAATGTTATGATGTCATTCTCCGGAACAAGGAAGCCTGGGCAGAGAATATCACTTCTTCCAGCAATTGAGGAGAAACAATGCCATCGCACAATGCCCTGGAAGGCAAGATCGCGCTGATCACGGGAGGCAACCGCGGAATCGGCTTTGCCATTGCGCGCCGTCTTGGAAAGATGGGCGCTCGCGTTTCGATCTGCGGGCGGGATCAAGCCAAGCTCGATCAAGCGGCTTCCAGTCTTCGCACTGAGGGAATCGAAACACTCGCCATCCGTGCGGATATCAGGCACGCGGACGAAATCTCCTCCGTGGTGCAAAAGACGCAACAAGATTTCGGGCCCGTCGACATCCTGGTAAACAACGCTGGATCGGGCCTTTTTGGCCCATTCCATGAATTCGCGGAAGGCGACTGGGACCGCATTCTCGATACCAATTTGAAGTCGGTATTTCTTCTATCTCGCGCTGTGGTTCCGGAAATGATCCGTCGCCAGACGGGCCACATCGTCAACATCAGTTCGCTCGCGGGAAAAAACACTTTCGCCGGCGGCGCCATTTACTGCGCATCGAAATGGGGCCTCATGGGCCTGTCCGGCAGCATGGCCGAGGATTTGCGCGGCCATGGCATCCGCGTGAGCGCCATCTGCCCCGGATCGGTGGCCACTGAATTTTCAGGCCAGCGAGTAAAGAATCCCTTGAAAGCGCTGCAGCCGGAGGACGTAGCGCACGCCGTGGCCGCGCTGGTGACGCAATCCGAAGGAAGCTTCATCAGCGAAGTGCACATCCGGCCAACGCGAAAGCCGTAGTCCGCTCCCCGTGCAAAATCTCTCCGCTCTTCTCCTCTTTTCTCTGTGCCCTCTGTGTTAAAGGTTTGCTGCTGATCCCAAGAAAGACTTAACACAGAGGGCACAGAGAAAAGAGGAGAAAGGCGGGGGAGAGCCGAAAAACATTCCTCTTGACAATAGTTGTTGTAACGAGTATTGTTGGCACATGAAACGAAACGGCAAACTCAAACAGGATTCCAAGGCCTCCCTCGAAGCGCATGTCTTCGTCAGCCTGATGCGCACGGCCGACGGCCTCACGCGCGGCGCCGAGGCGCTTATCAAGCCCTACAACCTCTCCGGCGCGCAATACAATATTCTGCGCGTGTTGCGAGGCGCGGGGGACGAGGGGCTGGCCTGCCGCGAGATCGGCTGCCGGCTCATTTCGCGCGATCCGGACATTACGCGCTTGCTTGACCGCATGGAATCCAGGGGATGGATTGTTCGCACACGGGAAACGCAAGACCGCCGGGTAGTTAAGACTCGCATTACGGCGGAAGGCCTGCGCCTGCTTGCGGAACTGGATGCACCCGTACAGGAACTGCATCGCCGCCAACTGGGCCACATTCCCGCGAATCAGCTCAAGCAGTTTGCGAAATTGCTGGACCGCGCCCGTGAGCAGGTAGAGGCGCTGGAATCAGGCGACTGATCTTTTTGAGACCCAACTTAGTGGTTGCAGGTAAACATCACAAAGGAGAAACGAAAATGAATACAGCAGTCACAGCAGCGACACAAAGCACGAAACCAAGCCAGTGGCAGATCGATCCAGCGCATTCGGCCGCGCATTTCAGCGTCCGGCATTTAATGATTTCAAATGTTCGGGGGGAATTCACGAAGCTGACAGGGAGCGCACTGATCGACCCGGCCGATCCGACAAAATCCAGCGTGGAAGTAACCATCCAAGCTGACTCCATCAATACGCGCGAGCCTCAGCGGGACGCGCATCTGCGCAGCGCGGATTTCTTCGATGTGGCCAATTACCCGACCCTTTCATTCCGCTCCAAGCGGGCCGAATCGGCGGGCGCGGATAATCTCAAGCTGACGGGCGATCTGACCATTCGCGGCGTCACAAAGGAAGTCACTTTCGAAGTCGAAGGACCCACGCCGGCGATTAAGGATCCCTGGGGCAATGTGCGAGCGGGAGTAACTGCATCAACAAAGATCAGCCGCAAGGATTTCGGCGTGGCCTTTAACGCTCTTACTGAAACAGGCGGAATTGTCGTCGGCGACGAAGTCAAAATCACGATCGAGGCGGAATTGATTCAGCAAGCTCCCGCGGCCTAAATCAGCGGGCGTGTTGCGGTCGACTTGCGGCTCATCATTGGCTGAGCCCGCGCGTAGGGGCACGGTTCACCGAGAACGTTCTCGGTGAACCGTGCCTCTACTTGACGACTAGCAACTTGGCGGATTTGAACCGGTGAAATTTGTCTGGTAGGCCAAACGAAATCTACGATGCAAGCCTAAAAGGAAAAGAGATGGCCATGACCTTGGAAAAATTAGCGGAAACGAAAGTGCCAGTTCAGGACTTGATTGCCCGGCGATGGAGCCCTCGAGCGTTTTCCGAGCGCCCTGTCGAGCCGGAAAAAATGCTTAGTATTTTTGAGGCTGCTCGCTGGGCTGCGTCCTGCGCAAATGAGCAGCCCTGGTCTTTTCTTGTGGTGACGCGGGAGGACGCCCAAAACCATGAGAAGGCGCTCAGCGTGTTGGTGGAAGCAAATCGTGCGTGGGCTGACAAGGCTCCCGTACTGATCCTGACTTTTGCTCACTCCCAATTTGACAAGTCCGGAAAGCCAAACCGTCACGCCTTCTACGACTTGGGCCAGGCGGTTGCCAATCTGTCCATCCAGGCAACATCATTGGGGCTTGTCGCTCACCAGATGGCAGGGTTTAGCGTCGATGGCGCGCGCACACAATTTGAAGTGCCACAGGAATGGGAGCCGGTGAGCGCCATTGCGCTGGGATATCCGGGAGATACCGATTCGCTGCCGGAAAAACTGCGGGAAAGGGAGATTGCCCAGCGCCAACGAAAGCCGCTGGAAACATTTCTTTTTTCGGACAAATGGGGAAATCCTGCTACGATTACAAGTTCCGCATAAATTTTGATATGACAATATGAAATGAACGAGACACTCCAATTCGTCGTCCGGCACGGATACCTTTTGATCTTCGCGTGGGTTTTTGTCGAGCAGGCCGGGCTGCCGGTCCCCTCCGCACCGCTGCTGCTTGCTGCCGGAGCGCTTTCTGGAGTGCACCGAATGAATGTGTGGGCGGTCATCGCACTAGCGGCCGCCGGGGCTCTGGCCAGCGATTCCATGTGGTATGAAATCGGCCGGCTCAAAGGCGTTCGTGTCCTGCAGCTCCTCTGCCGGATTTCGCTGGAGCCCGATTCCTGCGTGCGTAGAACTCAGGAAAGCTTTACGCGCAATGGCCCGCAAGTGTTGCTGGGCGCCAAGTTTATTCCCGGATTGAATGCCATGGCCGCGCCCCTCTCAGGAATTATCAAGATGGGTTGGCGAAAGTTTCTCTTGTTTGACGCCATTGGCGCGCTTGCCTGGGTAAGCGCTTTTACAGTTACTGGCTACGTATTCAGCGGAGAGCTGGAGCGCGTCGCGGCAAGGGCCGCCTATCTTGGAGAGTGGTTGCTGGTGCTCTTGCTGGGCGCATTCGCAGCCTACATTCTTTGGAAATTCTACAAGCGCCAAAAATTCCTGAGCGATCTGAAAATTGCGCGCATCTCTCCTGAAGAACTGAAGCAAAAAATGGATGCGGGCGAGGACATTCTGATAGTGGACCTGCGCCACGCGCTGGACTTTGACGCCAATCCGGAAACGATTGCCGGCGCGCTGCACGTGGATGCAGCGGATATGGAGGAAGCTTCCGACGTTATTCCTCGTGACCGCGAAATTGTTTTGTTTTGCGCCTGCCCGAATGAAGTGACCGCCGCACGCCTGGCGCTGCTGCTGCGCAGCAAGGGCATCACGCAGATCCGTCCGCTATCGGAAGGCTACGAAGGCTGGCGCAAACGTGGTTTCCCGATGAGCCTCGCCAAAGTGGAAGACAGTAACATCGAGCCGGCAAAAGCATGACCGCCGGAGCCCGCCTAGGCCGTAGGGGCACGGCAATGCCGCGCCCCTACCATTTCTGCACCGACAAGAATTGAAATTATTTATCGAAATTTCCGGCTAGAGCCGCGGCAGCACGATGCCCTGCTGCGCCTGGTACTTCCCTTTCTTATCCTTGTAGGAAACTTCACATGCCTGGTCGGACTCAAAGAAGAGAACCTGGCACAGGCCTTCGTTGGCGTAGATTTTCGCGGGAAGCGGAGTGGTGTTGCTGATCTCGAGCGTGACGTAGCCCTCCCATTCCGGCTCGAAGGGCGTCACGTTCACAATAATTCCGCAGCGCGCATAAGTCGATTTCCCCAGGCAGATGGTCAGAACATTTCGCGGGATGCGGAAATATTCCACGGATCGGCCCAGCGCAAAAGAATTTGGCGGGACCAGGCATTCCGCACCCCTGAAAGCCACCAGCGAGCGTGCATCGAAATGTTTAGGGTCCACAATCGTGGAATTTACATTGGTAAAGATCTGAAATTCGTCAGCCACACGAATATCGTAGCCGTAGCTGGAGACTCCATAGCTGATGACGCCGTCGCGGACCTGGCGGTCCTCATAGGGCTCGATCATCCTCTGTTCCAGAGCCATCTTGCGTATCCAGTGATCCGGCTTTACCGACATTCAGGGCCTCCTGCGCGACCTTGCAAAGACGCGCATCTTAACCGAGCGCGTCGTCCTTGACAACCCGCAACTCCATGTCTAGCATAGCTTGCCGTTGGAAAGCTGGAGGGTAGAGTGATTAAGCTGGACATCGTAAATGCCGTCGTGAACAAGACCGGAGTGAGCCGGACCAAGGCCGAACAAGCAGTCGAAACCGTCTTCGATGCCATGAAGAAAGCGCTCGGCAAAGGCGAGCGCATCGAGTTGCGCCGCTTCGGTGTGTTCAACGTGCGCCCTCGCAAGACCGGCATCGGCCGCAACCCGCGCACCGGCCAGGAAGTCAGCATCCCTCCCGGCAAAGCCGTGCGCTTCAAACCCGGCAAGGAACTGCAAACGCTCTGAGTTCCCTTTCGCATCGCGTCCGCATTTTTCAAGATTTATCTTTTGCGTCCCCTTCCTGCAATTTCTGTTCTCTTGTGGCGTGCCGCGCATCTAATCGACCATGACAGATCGCAGCGAATTCGATTCCACTCCGACGGAGACCATTGCTCCGGCGGCAGTGGCCGCGTGGGATCTGCCTCCCAATCCGTACTGGGAAAATCTGGAAGCCCGCAGGCAGCGGAAATCGCTGGCAATTGCAATTGTGCTTTTCGTCCTGACTTTGCTTTCCACGCTGGCGGTCGGAGCGCAGTACGCGTCTTCCTACGCTTCCGGCCAATCTCCCGATTTTGAAGAACTATTTTCCACGTATGCCTCGCTGCTGGCCCACCCGCAACTCTTGCTGGCAGGCGTGCCCTTTGCATTCACCTTGATCGGCATTTTGCTGGCGCACGAACTGGGACATTTTTTTGCCTGCCGATACTATGGAATTTCCGCAAGCTATCCATATTTTCTTCCCGCGCCCACTCTGATCGGGACGCTTGGCGCGTTCATTCGCATTCGCTCGCCGATTTACAACCGCAAAGCCCTTTTTGATATGGCGCTTGCCGGGCCCGTGGTTGGATTCCTTTTCGCAGTGCCGGCGTTGGCGATTGCCATTTTGTATTCGAGAGTGGTGCCGTATTCGGAAGCCAATTCTGCAGTCGTCTTTGGGCAACCGCTGGTGATGCGCATGCTGGTTGCTGCGCTGCGGCCGGGTGTTGCGCCGGGAAATTTGCTGCTGCATCCCGTAGGGCGCGCGGCGTGGGTAGGGTTATTTGCAACGGCGCTCAATTTGCTTCCGGGCGGGCAACTCGACGGCGGGCACATTCTGTATTCCGTGGCCAGCAAGTACCACAAAAAAATCACGCTGGCCGTTGCGTTGCTCCTGATTCCGCTCGGCGTGTTCTATTGGAGAGGGTGGATCATGTGGGCCATTCTGCTGCTCGCGATTGGCTTCCGCCATCCGCCCCTCATGAATCAATGGGAGAAGCTCGATCGATCTCGCCTCATTTGGGCAGCCGGTGCCGTCCTGATCTTCATTTTGTGTTTCATGCCCATGCCAGTGATGCTGCGCTAGCGCCTTTACGTGGCATAGGCTTCAGCCTGTGGGGTTTGGGCCTTGCAAGGACTAACCACCCAGCAGGCTGAAGCCTATGCCACTAAAATTCTAAAACAAACTCAGCGGATCCACATCCACCTGAACAGCCTTCTGCGGAATTTCCTTTTCTTCGCTGAATGCCAATAATTCTGAAACGACGCGCGTGAGCTGCGCGCGCTTGGGAGCTTTCAATATGAATTGAAAGCGATACTCGCGCTTCAATCGCGCCAGCGGCGCCGCCGCCGGCCCCAACACTTTCACTCCACGCGATTCCTGCGGAGCCAAGAACGCGGAGAGTTGCCTCGACCAGCGGATGGCGTTTTCGATTTTCGTGTCGCGCACCAAAATGCTTGCCAACGCGGTGAACGGCGGATAGTGCAGCAATCGACGAAATTGCACCTCTTTTTCAAAAAACGTCAGATAGTCCTGACGCGCCGCCAGTTGAATCGCATAGTGCTCCGGATAATAAGTCTCGACCAGCACTTCCCCCGGCAATCCGCCGCGGCCGGCGCGGCCCGCCACTTGCGTGAGCAATTGAAAAGTGCGCTCCGCCGCGCGAAAATCCGGCAAGCTGAGCTGCGAATCCGCGGAAATCACACCCACCAGAGTGACCCGCTGAAAATCATGTCCCTTGGCGACCATCTGCGTGCCCACCAGGATGTCGATTTTCCCCGTGGCGAAATCCCCCAGCACCTGCTGATAGGCCCGCTTGGTGCGCACGGAATCCCGGTCCAGCCGCGCGATTTTGGCCTGGGGAAATTTCTCGCGCAATTTTTCCTCAAGCTGTTCGGCGCCCGCGCCGAAAAAATAGACATGTTCGGAATTGCATTTGGGGCAGCTCTCCGGCACGCGCCGCGAGAATCCGCAGTAATGGCATTCCAGGCGCTGGCGCTGCTTGTGATATGTCAGCGAAATGCTGCAATTTTCGCACTGCACGCTCACGCCGCATGACCGGCAGAGCACCGACCACGAATATCCGCGCCGATTAATCAGGATCAGCGATTGCGTGCGCTCCGCGAGGCGCGCGGCGATGGCCTCGCCCAGCTTTGAGGAAATCGGCGCGGCGCTATGCGTGGACTTGAAATCTTCACGTAGATCTACAATTTCCACTGGCGCGAGCGGCCGGTTCTCCACGCGCGAATCCAATTGAAGCAACTGATATTTTCCTGACCGCGCATTCTGAAAACTTTCCAGCGAAGGCGTCGCTGAACCAAGCAGCACAACCGCCCCTTCCAGTTTTGCGCGCACCACGGCCACATCCCGCCCGTGATAGCGCGGCGTCTCTTCCTGCTTGTAGCTGGCCTCCTGCTCTTCATCGACCACGATCAGCCCAAGATTTTCCACCGGCGCGAAAACGGCCGAGCGCGTTCCCACCACCACGCGCGCTTCGCCCCGCCGCACTCGCCACCATTCGCGCGCGCGCTCCACTTCCGGCAGCGCGCTGTGCAGCACAGCAACGCCAGCACCAAAACGCGCGCGGCACAATCTTCCAATCCAAAGCGTGAGCGCGATTTCCGGAACCAGAATCAACGCAGTTTTGTTTCGCGAGAGCACTGTCTCGACAGCGTTGAGATACACTTCTGTCTTCCCGCTGCCGGTCACGCCGTGCAGCAAGCCCGCCGTAAAAACGCCCGCGTCCAGCCATCCGCGGATGACCGCCAATTCCCTTTCCTGATCCACATTCAGAATATTGGACGGCGGCGTGTAATCGGCATCGAATAAATCCTCCTCGATGGCGATGGGCTCTTCCCAGCATTTCAGTTTTTCCTGCAGGATCATTCGTTCGATGAGCGGGCGCGAAACCCGCGCAAGCTTTGCAAGTTGCGGCAGCGGCAAAGGGCCGCGCTCCTCCGCCAGCACGTGAAAGACGCGCGCCTCTTTTTCGGGAAGCAATGCGCTCGGGTCGCCTTGTGGCGATTGCTCGGATGGAGCGGCATTCCAAGCCACAATTTTCTGCACGCGCGCTTTGCGCCGCACGGCCACCTCGCGCCCTTCGAGCTGTTTGCGGCGCAACAATCTCTCGGCCGCCGCTTCACCGCCGGGCAGCTTGTGCAAGCGGTCCGCGCGCACCGGGCGCCCCTCGATTTCCATCAGCGAAAGCAGCGCCATCTCCGCAACTTCAGATTCGCTTCGATTCCCCATTGAGTTCAGTTGAGCGCGATGCGCACGCCCCGCATCGGTCAGCACAAATTCCCGTTCGTGCCGCAGATCGATCTGCGGCGGCAGCATGGCGCGAAACACTTCCCCCAGCGGCGCCACATAGTAGCCGCCCACCCAGCGCCCCAACTCCACAAGATTGGGCGGCAGCGCCGGAATCGCGTCCAGCACATCCACAATTTCCCTGACATTTTTCACGAGCGCAGGGTCGGGCCGCCGCACACAGGCGTCCACCACCACGCCGGTCATGGCGCGGTTGCGGAAAGGAACGAGCACGCGGCTGCCCGCGCAGACCGATCCGGCCAGACGCTGCGGAATCTCATACGTGAACAGTGTGCGCAACGGGACGGGTAGCGCGACTTCGCAATAAGTGGTGGACATGTGCGGAAGATAGTCTAGTCCACATTTCTCGGAACAGCGAGGCGCTGGCGCAAAACCCAGTTGGTTTGCGTGGCGGAATCCAGTGGCGCGGGTTTCAGCCTGCGGATTTTAGTCCCTGAAAAGACTACCCCCGCAGGCTAAAGCCCGCGCCACTCAAGCAAGTTTCCGCACGACTAACGGGAGATCGATGCGAGGAAAACGCAAAAGTGAAGTAGAATCGTTGCTGCATAAATGTCGGGGCGTAGCGCAGCCTGGTAGCGCGCCTGCCTTGGGCGCAGGAGGCCTCCGGTTCAAATCCGGACGCCCCGACCAATCTTTTCTGCGACTTACAGGCATCTCTAAAAAGTCCTTCCCCTCACTATGGGGGAAATTCAGGGGACTCTACTGCAACATCCCCATCTTTTCCGCTTCTTGCTGTTCTTCCTGCATTTTCACCACTGCTTCCTGCATTTTCACTGCTCGGTACTGCTCTAGCTTCACTACTGCTTCCACTTTGTAATGCTCTGCGATTTTTACGTAACGCATCGTCATCCCGATTTCCGAGTGGCCGAGGATCTTCTGCAAAATCGTGACATCGGTCCCGGACAGAATGGATCGGGTGGCAAATGTGTGACGCAGGTTGTAGAGGTCCATGGCCCCGCGCAATCCCAAGTCGTCGCAGACGCGATCATGGGCTTTGCGGACGGAACCAAGATGGGTACCGGGTTTCCGGGAACTCGGAAAAACCCAGTAGTCGTTGGGTTGTTTCTGCCGGCGTTTCTTCAGGAGTTCGAAAACTTCCTGACACATCGACAGAGTACGTTTGGCGTTTTTGGTTTTCCCACGCACGATCAGGATCGTTCGGTTGAAGAAGTCCAGGTTCGAATAGGTCATTCGAAAGACTTCGTCCGGCCGCATTCCCTGACCGAGCATGATGATGGCGACGCTCTTGAGGGGCTCGGAGGCACATGCCAAATAGTCGAGTTCCTCTTTGAACGACAGGATGTGGACGTCTGGGATTTCCTCCGGGAAAGGTTTCACTTTCCTGGCAGGGTTGATGGTGATGAGCTCGTCATCGACGGCCATGTTCAGGATCTTTTTCAGAGTACCAAGTTCCCGATTGACCGTAGCCGGCGACACGAGCTGCGTTTTGCTTCCCTTCTTCAGTTCCTTGGCTCGACCGGCCTTGAAGTCCTCAATCATGCTCCTTGTGATTTGATCGAGGAATCTGTTCTTGAACAGCTTCAAAAGAGATTTGAGGCTGTTGTTGTGCAGATCGACCGTGTTTTGAGCCAGGGGCTTCTCGATTCGTTTGAGGAATGTTTCCACATATTCCCCAAACAGTGGTGGTTGCTTGTAGGGCCGCAGACCATTCCTTCCTTGGACCAGTTCTGCCTTTCAGAACTGATTCAACCTGTTCTGCTGCCCTTTGGTTGGTCATGCGGGTTGACTTGTGATATCGGCGACCGCCGAATTCAAAGTCGTAATAGAAATACTCTACCGCATTTAAGACAGCCAAAGTTACCTCCTTTCAGGGGTTTTCCCCCGAGGCAACCGACACTAGCCTCTTCGCAAGCCACGCGTCAATATCACTTTGTCGGTAACGAACACATTTTTTCCCCAGCCGGACGAACGGAATTTCCTTCTTGAGCCAGCGCCATTGCGCCAGTGTCTCCGGTGAGAGTCCTGTCATCTCCGCCACGTCATCGGTGGTCAGCAGCTTTGTGCATTGGTGCCGCTCGGCGCTGGAGTTCCCCGGGAGGCTTGGCGACCTCAATGGTCAAATCCGATTTCCTTTGCTTGCTGCTCCATCATCTTCCGCAGGGCTCTTCGACGGCGCTTTGTCGCGCGAGTTCGGCTTGAGCCTTCGTGACGGTGTGCCGTGCGTAGTATTCGGGTCGGCTTTGTCTTCCGCGCGAAAGTCGGCAATGCGTTCGAATTACTTCTTCGGGATCGTCGCCGCGAGCCAGGGCGCGTTTGGCATAGGCCCAATCATGCTCCGATTGGCTCAGCGTGGTACCAGGAGCGCGATGGCTGCGCGCTGTCTCTTCATTGTGGTGTCGGGGAGCATCCTGTGAATCAATCGGAACCTTGAAATCCCGAAGGTGGTATGTCTGCGTTGATTCGAGACGGGCCTGCACATAGAAATCTTGATCGTATTTCTTGTTAGCGAAGCCGGGCAAGTCGCAGGACGCGTGTCGAGTCCGTTGCTGCCGGATCGCCCCCGAACTCTCTGACCATCGCATGCTGCAACGCCTCCGCCTCTTCGGGCGTGATTCCCTCAACTTTCCAGACGACTTGGAATTTGTCTGGCGATGTGTTCAGTACGTAGTTTGGTTGCGGAACCAGATCGGAGTTCTTAATTGCGTCGAGAGCGGCGGACCCGCCGTGGTCCAGATCAATGTAAAGATGGCGGATTGTCTCGATGTCGTCTTTTGTGCGAGTCGATGCATCCTGCTTCAGCGGATTCATGCCAACATAGATGTCAGCACCGTTCGCGTTCTTGTAGCGGAGCCATGCCTGGAATTCGGGGCTGGCCGCCTTCTGTGCCGTCGTGATCCGTTGTGTCGTTTCGCGCTAGATTCCGATTCAGAACGAGAACGGCGATTCGGTCGGAAGGCTTGAAGTTGTCGTTGATGTACTCCGACGCCGATCGGAGAAAACCGTTTTGGCATTTTCAGTTTCGTTCATCGAGGTTCCTCACGCTTCTGGTAGATGGCGCAGAATTCGTATTCGTCGGCGTCGGGGTCATACCGATGGATTTCGAGCACCTCGGAAATGAAGCGCCTACCGGGCCGCCGTTCGAGTTGCACTACAACGTTAAGAGAATCGCCGATATTGCTCTTGATGGCCCGATACGGGAGTTCAACCCCACTCTGGAGGACGCAGCTCGTAAACCGGGCGAGACCTTGCTTGGCAGACGTTGCATGGACGGTCGAGAGACTGCCAGAGTGACCGGTATTGAGAAGTTGCAAGAGATCGAAAGCCTCGCCGCCACGTATCTCACCAAGGATGATCCGGTCCGGGCGGTGGCGGAGGGCTGCCTTCAGCAGGTCGCGGATGCTCACTGCCGGAAGGCCGTTCTGTGGCTGGCGCGCCTCAAAACGGACGAGATTGTCCTGACCCATCTGAATTTCGGAGGTGTCTTCGATTAGAAGAATTCTCTCGTCTGGGGGAATGAATTTTCCGAGGATATTTACGAGGGTCGTTTTACCCGTGCCGGTCCCGCCCGTAATGAGAATGTTCTTGCGGGCCAGGACAAAGTTCTCAAGCTGGTTCGCGAGTGATCTTTCAATCGTGCCAACTTTAATTAGGTCCTCAATCCCAAAGTGGCGGGAATTGAATTTGCGAATGGTGAGTGTTACCCCGTTCAAGCTGCACGGGGGAATTACAGCCGCGACGCGGCTGCCGTCAGGCAGGCGTGAGTCGAGAATCGGCTTAGACTCCGAAATATCGTCTCCGAGACGGCGAGCGATATTCTTTACCGCGACCATCAGGGATTTCTCCCCAATCGAGAGTCCGTGGACTTCCTCGACGAAACCGGCCTTCTCGACGAACACACGGTCTGCGCCGTTCACCATGACCTCGCTGATCGAGTCGTCCAGGATCAAGTGCTCGATGGGCTTCAGAAATGGAAGGATCGTCTCGAATCCGTTCATCAGAGTTCTCCGTCTGCGAGCTGCCGAAAGTAGGATTTGTTCGGGTCGTTAAAGTACGGCTTCAAATAACAGAACATCGGCGGCATAGGATTCGTGCCGTCATACGCGATGGTCACGGATTGCGCGTTGCGGAGTTCCGTGAAGGTCTTCATGTCGAACCGAAAATCGACCTGCGTGTTGTAGCTCTTCGAGGCCGTAATGTTGGACTTGTGCGAGAGCGCTTTTCCTGTGAGCAGGCTTACACGGGCGTCGTGCCCACTCTCGGAGAGGTTGTAACTGACCTTGAGCTTGTCTTCGCGTCCGCACAGCTCGCTCGCGGTCCTGGCGGAGAAATCATCCGAGAGTGCGAGGAATATCTTCGTGCGGAATGTCTGCAAGAGTGTGCGCCAAGTTTCACCGGGCAGAGCGGACTTAAGAGAACTGATGCTTTGAGTGGCGACAATTGGAATGCACTTCGGCTGTCGCGAGAGGCTGAAGAACTTTTCGTCGCCGGTCGGCTCGCTTTCACCAACGGTGGCGAAATGCTGGTACTCGTCACACATGAATAGAACCTCACGGAAATGGCGGTCGGGGTGAGCCTCCATTTCGGGGACCCGGTTCAGGACGGCCCGTTCGAAGTCGAGTTTCATCATTACGCCGATGGCTTTTGCCAGACCTGCGTTCATTCCAATCGGGAAGTTCAAGCGCGCAGACTTTGCCGTTCTCGATGAGCCATCTGAATGAAGGCAGTGGCTTGCCGTATTTGAAGTCGGCATTTGCCTGGGGGTCGTAGCACTGCGCCGGTGGGCAGAACGTCCGCTTCACGGACGGGTTGTCGTCGAACAGCGAAAGAAATACCGAAATCCCTTCGACGATTGATGTGCGCAGCTTTGGCTCAATCCGTCGCCAATCGTGGTTGAACCAACGCTTGACTGCTTCGAGCTGCTCTTTCTTTTCTGGTGAAACCGGCTTGCGTCCGCCGACATTCTCCGCTTCCCATTGAATCGCCTTGTCTTTCAACACAGCGGCAAGGCCGGGCGTCAGCGTCGCCACATAGCTCTTCGATTCTTCGTCCAGCCGGAATTTGAACGGCTCAAGCTCGCGGGGATGCTTGAGATATTCCTCCTCCGAGACCAGCACGGAATCCGTCTCGGTGAGCCTGCGCTCTGCTTCGTTGATTTTCTTTTCGAGCGTGGCGGGGTCAATCGCGCATTCATAGACATCGAACAAAGTTACGTAGTCGAACGCTACCTTATGGAGAAGGATGATGAACTTGACCAGGTTCGTGTACGCCTGCTGCCAGAAGGGTTCCTTACCCCGCCCGAAGAGGTTGTTTAGCAGCGATGCGATGTTGTATGCCAAAGCGTATGCGTCGAGGTCGTTGTGAAGCGGGTTGTAGCGATATTCAGAATCGAGGCTGATTTCGATGTAGTCTTCGCCTCTTCCGTGGCGCTCTAGGATTTCTCTAACCCTGTGGCAGAAGTCTCCCTTCACTTCGAGAACGAGGCCGCCGATCCTCTTATCTTTGTCTCCTGCCCGGTACCCAAGAATCTGATCCGCGTATGGGTACATGCAGCAGCTTGTCTTTCCAGTCCCGATTGCGCCGAGAATTGCGATGCCCGTGAAAAGACCTCTTTCCGGGATCACGAGCCACTGCGGGTTTTCTGCGGGTACCTGCTTACGAGGATTGTGAACCTCCCCGAGGACGAGGAAGAGTTCGTCCCTCTTGCGAGGGTCGGGAAAGAGAGGCAACCGGCCCGCGCGAATTCGGCGGCCTGCTTTGAGAGTAAAAATGTATACGCCCGAGAGCACAATGGAATAGCCGATGTAGGGGGTCGAGAAGAGGAAGAGCGTGTAGGAGTATTTGACGAAGTAGAAGATTGACGGCGACCGCAGAGCCATGACCTGCAGGAAGACATTTTCTTCGGGAAACGGCACCCGAAAATAGAGGGTCATGCCCGTAGCCGCCGCCAGCAAGCAGGCGACGAAGTTCTTCGAGTTAAGGATTTTCTGCATCATTTTGCTGCCGCTCTTGCAACCGCGTTCCCATCCCTCTTGCCAGCCGTCTGTTGCTGCTTCCTCCAGTTCAAGAACTGCTTGTCCTTGAATAGCAGGATCTTCAGAGCCGAATTCACGACATGATCCGGCGTGCTTTCGATGAACGTCGCGTACTTTTCGACGGTCGAGACGACAATGTCCTCCAGCTCGTACTCCCTCTTAACGAGTTCCGGTCGTTTGTTGATGATCGACATATCCTTCCTCCTTGTGAGTTATCTGCTTCCCTGGACGCGGGCAAAACACTCTGAAACGGAACGCGCATTTCGTTCCCTGGGCTGGAGCGACCCCATGATTCTTTGGGCAGCCGAAGGCTCCCAAAAGTGGGGTCGCTCCAGCCCAACTCGGTGTTTTGCCCGCGTCCAAAATTGACTGCCGCGCCATGCGCAACCTCTACGCTCTCGACGACTTCGCGTCACGCTCTAGGTGACGCGAAGGGTGACGGATAGGGTGATGTGTGTCTTTCATGCTGCCGTCACCCTCGCCGACCATCCAAAGCGAGCGGAGACGGATTCCCCTTCACAAGGTACGTTTCAAACAAAACCGTCCGATCGGGCACAAGTTGCCTAAACTCCACTTGCAAGTCTCGCTCGTTGAGCGATCCTGAACGCCAAGACCCATATAGATCTTCAAAGCGGTCTGCCTGGAAGCGCCGCTTGGCTTCGCTCAAGAATTCCAAGTCCTCTGTCACTGGTACAACGTATTCGCGGTTCTCCCATTTCTTCCGAATCACAAAATAGCGGAGGACGTCAGCCGATATGTCACACTCAAGCGGCCTCTTCATCACGGTCTTAAAGCGTTCTTCCGCCCTCCGAAAAGGCGCGTCCTTTGGGGCGATATACACAAACCGAAAAGTTCCCAACTGCCTCAACAGTGCTTGGTACGCCACCAAGTGTGTGGCGAAATCCGACATGGTTGCGGACCCAGAATCCACAAAACAGAAGGTGACCACAGGCGAAGCACCGTGAGACGGCGGTGCAAGAAAGAGGGGGAACTTATCAACGAAATAGCGGATCGTGGGACGGCTACCGGGACCGCCGATGTAAACCCTGGCCGGAAGAAGGTCTTTCGAGAGCCCCAAATTCTCGCAAAAGAAACTCACCTTGTCCTGCTCGGTTTCAAAATAGGCGAGGTCCTGGTTGGCCAGGATAAAGTCCAAGAGCACGAGTCGCGTGCGGATGAAATCAAACGAATGTCGGCGGCGGTTGCGGAGGTTGTCCTTTTCGATATGGCCATAGACAGTTCTAGAGAAGAGATGAAATACGAAACCTCTTCGCAAATAGTCCCGCGCGGCAGCATGACCTCGCTCGGTTAGTTTTTGAGCAAAAGAAGTGGGACGTTTTCCGTACCGTGTCCCGGTGAACTTTCGGAATTGTCCCAAAGTGAAATATCCGGAGTGGATCGCCACTATGTAGAGAAACCGGGCCTCCGACTCTGTGTAGCCGAGGTCTTTGATCCGCTCGATTTGGTCAGTCCTTAGATTCATAGGGATAGAATTTCCGCTGTCAGTTCTCTCTGGTCTAGAACACGGCGAAGGCCAGGGGCGTCTAGTGCGCGTGCGTAAAGAGAGAATCCGGCGCGCACTTTTTCTGCTAGATTGCTCCCGGTAGTGCTCGGTAGCAAGCTCAAGGTCCACGCGAGCCATATTGCCTTCACGGTCTTCGTACTCGATCCGAAGGTCGGGGAGCGGAATCTTTCCGCGAACGAGCTGCAGGCCGTGTTTCTCCGCTATCTCTCTCTTACTCTCGGCGGCATGTTTTTCTGGCGGAGTTTCGCCAAGTCGTGGAAAACGCGTTTCTTTAGTTCGTAGTCGAGAATGACGCGCGGATTCTTGCCGCCCTGTACGCTCGATCTTTTCTGCTGCCTTGTGATAGAGGCGATAAAGGTCAGCGTCGTGGTGGGCTTCGCGCGGCTTCGTGAAACCGTCATGGGTCCTTTCGTTTCTCGGAACTGTTCCGGTCGCCCGGAGAAATTGATGTCCCTTCTTAGTTAAAGTTAGCAACCGGCGAGGGGCGGTGTCGGAGTGCGGAACGCTCTTCTCAGCGACGAGGCCCTGCCGGATGAGGTTGGCCACATCCGGTCTCATGCGGTCCTCGTCCCCGTGATAGCGGAACTCTTCAAGATCCTCGCTCGAAACGGCACGGAACTTACCAAGCTCAGTGAGCGTCCCAATTTCAGAAGATCGGACGGTGTAGGTCCT
>CAWGSV010000012.1:0-32189 GCA_963825365.1 uncultured Acidobacteriota bacterium
ATGTTGCTGTGTTGTTTTTGACTTGATTCTGGTGTTGTTTGATAAAAAATACACTTTTCCAATTAGATACTGGCTGTTCGCTTCAGGAAACACAGTGATTCCCTCACTGAAATCCGCAATTCCCCTGTGGTAATCTTTTTGATGCGGGCCTCCATGTCTGTTGCCTAGCTGAACCTCCGGAGATGAACCTGTGTGTGGAATCGTCGGATATATCGGCTCCAAGAAAGTTGTTCCCCTGATTCTGGATGGGCTGCGCCGCCTCGAATATCGAGGATATGACTCCGCCGGCATCGCCGTGGTCGATACGGACGGCAAAGTCCAAATCCGCCGCGCTCCCGGCAAGCTGCACAACCTGGAAGAAGTCATCCGGCAATCCCCGATCGACGGGTCCTACGGCATCGGGCACACGCGCTGGGCCACGCACGGCCGTCCCACGGAAGAAAACGCGCATCCGCATCGCGACTGCACGGGAAATATCGTCGTCGTGCACAACGGAATCGTCGAAAATTACGTGGACCTGAAGCGCCAGCTGGAAAAAGAGGGCCACAAGTTCGTCACCGAGACAGACACCGAAATCATTGCCCACCTCGTGGAACGCTACATGAAAGAAGGCGGCCCGCTTGAGGATGCCGTGCGCAAGACGGTGCGCCAGCTCACCGGCGTTTATTCCATCGCCATACTTTCCGCATCCGATCCCAACAAGATTGTTGCGGCGCGCACCGGCCCCCCGTCCGTGATCGGCCTGGGACAAGATGAATTTTTCGTAGCCTCGGATATCCCCGCGATTCTAGCGCACACCCGCGACATGTTTTTCCTGGCCGATGGCGACATCGCCGTGCTCACTCCGCAGGGCGTGCGCGTCATGGACCTCGATGGCAACACCATCGAGCGCGCCGTGCAGCACATCACCTGGGACCCCATCATGGCCGAAAAGGGCGGCTTCAAGCATTTCATGCAGAAGGAAATCTTCGAGCAGCCCCGCGCCGTCCGCGACACTTTGCTGGCCAGCGTGGCAATCGATTCCGGAAAAGTGTTCCTGGACAAGATGGACATTGCCGAGCAGGAATTCCGCGAGTTCAATAAGGTCAAGATCGTGGCCTGCGGCACCAGCTGGCACGCCGGGCAAACCGGCAAGTTCATGATCGAGAAGCTGGCCAAGATTCCCGTGGAAGTGGACTACGGCAGCGAATTCCGTTACCGCGATCCCATCGTCGATTCAAAAACTCTTACCATTTGCATCAGCCAGTCCGGCGAAACCGCCGATACTCTGGCCGCGCAGCGCGAGGCCAAGCAAAAAGGCTCCAAGACGCTTGCCATCTGCAACGTGTACGGCTCGATGATCACGCGCGAGGCGGCGGGAACAATTCTGACGCACGCCGGTCCGGAAATCGGCGTGGCCTCCACAAAGGCGTTTACCGGGCAGCTCACCGCGCTGGCTGCTGCTGGCCATGTATCTGGGCCAGGTGCGCGGCACGCTCACCGAGGATTGCGAAAAGCTGCTGCTTCAGGAATTCATGCGCGTGCCGCACAAGATGGAAACGGTTCTGCAAGGCGACGAATCGGGAATTTATGAATCTCTGGCGCGCACTTTTTTCCGCCACACCAATTTCCTGTATCTCGGACGCGGCATCCACTTCCCCATCGCTCTGGAAGGCGCGCTGAAGCTCAAGGAAATTTCCTACATTCACGCCGAGGGCTATCCGGCCGGAGAAATGAAGCATGGCCCCAACGCGCTGATCGACGAAAATCTTCCCGTGGTGATGCTGGCCACGCGCGATGAAAACGATCCCGATTCCATGACGCGCTACGAGAAGAGCGTCTCCAACATCAAGGAAGTGAAGGCCCGCGACGGCATCGTCATCTCCGTCGTCTCGGAAAACGATAACCTGGCACGCGAAGCGTCCGATTACGTGATCGTGGTGCCGCCCACCATGGAAATGTTCGCGCCCCTGCTGGAAGTGATTCCCTTGCAATTGCTGGCCTACCACATCGCCGTGCGCCGCGGCTGCGACGTGGACCAGCCGCGCAACCTGGCCAAGTCCGTCACGGTTGAGTAGGTTTTCTCTGATGTAGCACGGCACTCCTGCCTGTGCGCTTTTCGCGATTGATCAATTTATGGATGCGCTTAAAGTTTAGAAACCCGCACAGGCAGGAGTGCCTGTGCTACTTTCCGTTTCTATCCCCCCTCGCAAATCAAGTAAGATGTTCTTGCCGTGAAACGATTCTTACTCGCGCTTGTCGCCGCCCATTTCTTCCTTTTCGCCGTCGGCCGCAGTACGCGCGCAAGCGCCTCGCCGCGCCAAGCTCCAGCATCGCCTCCATCAAGATCACCGGCTCGAAAACATTTCCAGCCGATCAGGTCGTCGCCGCCAGCGGCCTGAAGGCGGGCGACGTGGTCACCGCCGCCCAAATTCAGGACGCCACCAATCGCCTGGCCGCCCTGGGAATATTTTCCGCGGTCAATTACCGCTACAGCTCGAAAGGCACCGCCATTGATCTGGAGTTCCAGGTGCAGGAAGCGCCCAGCTATGCGATTTCCTTCGACAATTTTCCGTGGTTCACCGACAAGGAGATCGGAGACGCAATCCGCGATCAGGTCGGCTTGTTTACGGGCGAAGCTCCGGACAGCGGTACGATCGTCGACGAGATGACGGCCGTGATTGAAAATCTGCTGGCGGCCAAGCAAATCAAAGGGCATGTGGCCCACCAGCTTCTGAGCGCGCCCGTGGGCGATGGCATGGAGTTGCAGTTTCGCCTGGAAGGTATCCCGCTGCGCGTCCAATCCGTGCAGTTTGGCGAGCCTACCGCCGCAACCTCCGAGCGCCTGAAGGACCGCCTCTCCGACATCAAAGGTCAACCCTATTCCCTTTTTGCCGTGGAACTATTCGAGAATGAGCAGGTCCGGCCGCTGTACGCCTCCAAGGGTTTTCTGAAGGCGCAAATCGGGCCGCCGCAAACGCATCTGGTTCCCGACATCAATGATGCGAAGCAATCCGCCGTGGAGATCTCAATTCCCATTCGGCCGGGAGATGTGTACACCTGGAAGGGTGTCTCGTGGCAAGGAAACCTGTCACAGTTGTCGCCCACTCTGGACGCCAAGGTGGAATTGAAACCGGGCGACGTTGCCGATGGCATAAAGATCGAGAACTCCTGGCAGAAAATCGAATCGGAGTACATGCATCTCGGCTATCTTGATATGAAGTTCAACGCGGAGCCGCAATACGACGACGCCGCTCACCAGATTTTCTATCGCGTCACCATTTCCGAAGGCTCTGCCTACCGCATGGGCGATATGATCGTCACGGGGCTGTCGCTGGACGCGGAAAAAAGATTGCGACAAACCTGGCAGATCGCTCCCGGCCAGGTGTTCGACGACTCCTATTTCGAAAACGCAGATGAAATTATTGGCCAAACCCAGCCGCGAAATTTTCGGCGACTTGCCCGTGCACTACCTCGAATTTGGCCATCTGCTGCGCCCCGATGCGACCCGTCACACGGTGGATGTGCTCCTGGATTTCAAATAGCGCGCGCTGGTTTATTCTTTACGCCAACCCCCATAATACCGAGTGCCGTTCTATTGTGTACCCCCCCCATAATTTTGTCATTCTGAGCGAAGCGAAGAATCTCTCTCTCGTTTTACGCGCGTAAAACGAAGAGAGATTCTTCGCTCCGCTCAGAATGACAAACTGTGAGCGGAGTCTCCGCCGAGTTATCTGCCGCATTTTTTTCTTCCGTCCGCTTAATTTCGAGTTACAATCCCAGCTTATGCGATGGCAAACGCAATTTCCGCTGTGGCTGCTGGCATTGAGCTTGACTGGATTAGCTTGGGGACAGCAATCTCCCTCGCCCAGCAGCGCACCTCCGGCAAAAGCTCCAGCCAAGAAATCGCCGGCCGCCGCTCCGCAATCCAGCGACAAGCCGAAGACGGACGACAAAGTTGCGGGAACTCAGGATTCCGCACCCGATCCCGACACCGAACTGCAAATTCTAGTGCGCCTCGCCAACAATGACCCAGCCAAGCTGGTCATGAGCCTGGAGGGATATCTCGTAAAGTATCCCGATTCTCCGCGCCGCGGCGCAATCTATCGCGCGCTGATCGAATCCGCAAATGAGACTGCACAATTCGCAGGCAGCGCTGGATTACGCTGAGAAAGCCATCGCCATTCAACCTGAGGACAGCCAGTCCATTTATCTTGCAGTGACGCTGCTTGAAAAAATGCCCGACGACACCAATCAGCTGCGCGCCATCGACTACGACACGCGCCTGATCGATCGCGTCTCGAAAGCCGATCCCGACACGCGCCCGCAGCAAATGACCCTCGACGACTGGCAAGCGGGGCGCAACAAATTCCTGGTGGAGCTGTATGCCTTGCGCGGCCGCTTGCAACGCCACCTGCACAAAAATGAAGAGGCCGTGAAGGACCTCACATCGAGCTTCCGGCTGCAACCAAACGCCGAGGCCGCGCTGTCTCTCGGCGAAATCGCTGAAGAGGAAAAACATTCCGACGAAGCCATCCGCCAATACGCCATGGCCTTCATGCTGACCGGGCAGGAACAGCCCGACCCGAGCAACGCGCCACTGGACCGCGAAATGCTTCGCTCTGCGCATGGGCAACCTCTGGCGCTTCACGCACGATTCCAACGCGGGTCTGGGCGATATCGTTTTGTCCGCCTACGATCGCAACCGCGACATGGCCAAGGCGGAAAAATCCGACGCGCCGGTTTATAACAAGGATGTGACCGATCCGCTGCAATTCAGTTTGCGCCACGTCGATGGCAGCGGCCCGTAAAGTTGGCCGATTCCCGCGGAAAAGTGGTGGTCCTGAATTTCTGGACCACCTGGTGCGCCTACTGCAATCCAATGGAATCGATGCTGGGCGATTTGCGCGCAAAATTCGCAGGGCGCCAGGATGTCGTATTCCTCACGATTAATGCCGACGAGGATGAATCGCTGGTCGCGCCCTTTCTCAAGGAGCAGACGCCTCGGCGGCACATTGCTCTTTGCCGATGGTGTAAGGCAGTCGCTACAAGTCGAATCGATTCCCACAGTCCTGGTGCTCGATAAGGCGGGCAAGACTGCCTACCGTACGCAGGGCTTCGCTCCCGACGGCTTTGCCGATCTTGCCTCAGCCGCAATCGCCAAAGCTTCCGCCTCGCCCGCCCCAGTAGCTCATTCAGAGCTTCAGCCTGTGGGAGTTGTTCTCGCCAGCTGAACACGAACCCCCACAGGCTGAAGCCGGGCTACCGCAAAACGACGCAAGATCTCGAGTTCGATTATTTATTTTCGGCGAGAGGATTCTGCAAAATCACATCGCGCGCGGCGATGATCGTGTTGACGTGAATTCGAACGGTGTCCGCCACGCGCCGCGCGTATCCGCCAGCCAGCGTGGACGCCACCGGAATACCTCTGCGCCGCGCATGTTCGAACACCAGCCGGTCGCGCTTCTGCAATCCTTCGAGCGTCAGCGCCAGTCCGCCCAGCTGGTCTTCGCGATACGGGTCCGCTCCGCCCACGTAGAAAATCAAATCCGGCGTCATTTTCTTGAGCGCATGCAGCAAGCCCTCTTCCAGAGCGTCCAGGTATTCGTGATCGCGCGTGCCGTCCTCGAGGCCGATGTCTTCATCCGAAGGCGGCTTGGGCATCGGGATAATTATTTTCCTGATGAATGGAAAGCGTGAAAACGCTGTGATCATCTCCGAAGATCGCCGCCGTGCCGTTGCCGTGATGAACGTCGGTATCCACGATCATGGCCGTGCGAATCTTGCCCGCGGCCTGCAGCGAACGAATGGCGACGCCCACGTCGTGAATCATGCAGAAACCTTCTCCGTGCCCGGGATAGGCATGGTGAAATCCTCCGCTCAGATTCGCCGCAAATCCGTCTTCGAGCGCCTTGTGCCCGGCCAGCATCGATCCTCCCGCGGCCAGCCAGAATCCCTTGCGCGTCAGCTCCGATAGCGGAATTTCCAGCTTCATCCGTTCGCTCAGCGTCAGCGAATCGGTCTGCAGCTTGTTCACGTAGGCCGGCGTATGCACGCGCAGAATATCTTCGTCCGGCGCGGCCTCCGGTTGCAGGAAATCGCCTGCATCGGCAATTCCCTCGGCCAGCAGCGCATCGTGAATCATCCTGAATTTTTGCGAAGGGAAAACGTGCGGTCCGAGATCCAAATCGTATTGAGGATGATAAATGACCTTAAACGGCAGCATGTAAGATCAGAGTTGCAAATTTACCTTTTGTCATTCTGAGCGAGCGAAGATCTCTCTTCTTCACGCGTAAAACCAGGAGAGATCTCGCTTCGCTCAGAATGACAATACCTTTGGGACGTTCAGCGCCGCAAGCAACATCATTCATCAGTTGTCGCGTTCGAGAATGAAATCCGGAACGGTGCGCAGAGCACGGCCAAAATCGGAATTTGCATTTCCGTTCAGGCAGGCCTTGGCGCGACGGGCAAAATCGAGCGCCGCAGCTCGCGTGCGATCGAGCGCCCCGGATTCGTGCACCAGCGCCGTAATCTCTTCCGGCCGCACGCTATCGAATCCTTTTTCTTCGAGCACCGTGCGCACCAGCCGCTTGCCCTCCGCGCCGTCGCTTTCCAGCGCGTAAATCAGCGGCAGCGTGACCTTGCCTTCTTTCAAATCGCTCAGCACGGGCTTGCCCAGTTGTTCGGGCGACGCCGTGAAGTCCAGACACGTCATCCACCAGCTGAAACGCCAGTCCCGCGAAATGCCCGTAGTCGGCCAGGGCCTGCTCGCCGGCATCGTCCAGATTGCCCAGCACGGCGCCCAGCCGCGCGCATCCGGCGAACAAGCAGGCCGTCTTGCGCGCCGCGAGTTCCACGGCGTCCTGTTCGGTCAAATCCATGCGCCCAAGCTTGGCCAGCTGCACCAGTTCGCCTTCCACCATGTTTTGCGTGAGTTCGATCAGAACGTCCAGAATCTTGAAATTGCGCTCGGTAAGCGCCATCTGAAACGACTGCATGTACAGCCAGTCGCCCGCCAGCACGCTGCGGTGATTGCCCCAACGGGAATTCGCCGACGGCCGCCCGCGGCGCGTGTTCGCGCCATCGATCACGTCGTCGTGAATCAGCGTGGCGCTGTGGATCAGCTCCACGACCGCGCCCAGCCGAATCGCGCTGTCGCCCCGGTATCCCGCGTAGCCCGCCGAAAGCAGCAGCAGCGCCGGACGCAGCCGCTTGCCGCCGCCGGCCAGCAGGTAGCTGGAAATCTCCGCCACCGGCTCGATGGCCGAGCCGTTCTGGAGCGTCGAGCTCCTGCTCGACCTTCACCAGGTCGTCGCGAACCAGATCAAAAATTTCCTTCGCCGTCAGAAGTGAGATGACGCCCCTCCAGGAACTGCCCCAATGCGATTTCCCGATTGCTGCAAGACCAAAGAACCGGCGAAAGTTCGCCGACGTGGCTTCGGCAACCTCGTCCGCTGGCAAGTTTCTCACATTCCCGATGGTTCGCGCCACTTCCGCGACATAGGCCGGCTCGTTTCTGCGTCCTCGGTGCGGCTGCGGCGCCAGGAATGGCGAATCGGTTTCCACCAGCAACCGGTCGCAGCGGAATTTCCCGCGCCACATCGCGCAAATTTTGCGCTTTCGGATAGGTCACATTTCCCGCGAAGGAAATCAGGAAACCCATCTCCATGCCCGCGCGCGCTTCCTCCAGCGTTCCCGTAAAGCAATGAAAAATTCCGCCCAAGCCCGGAACTCCGCCAGTCTTCATCGAGAATCTTCAGGCAATCCGGCCAGGCTTCCCGGCAATGAATGATGATGGGCTTTCGCGCGGCGCGCGCCTGGTCGAGTTGATGGCGAAACACCTGCGCTTGGACGTCGCGCGGCGAATGATCGTAGTGATAGTCGAGTCCAATTTCGCCCCAGGCGATCACGCGCGGATGTCGCGCCAGCCGGTCCAGTTCCGCGTAGTGCGCGTCGGTCGCGTGCCGGGCCTCGTGCGGATGAATCCCCATCGCCGCGTAGATCCAATCGTGCTGCTCGGCATACGGAACGGCCGCTCCAAGCTTTTCGATTTCAGGCCCGTTGCCGATCGCCAGCAGCGTCCCGACTCCCGCTGCCCGCGCGCGCTCGAGCATCGCTTCGCGGTCCGCGTCAAAGTCGGAAACATCCACGTGCGCGTGTGAATCGATCAGGTCCATGGGTTTCAGTAGAACAGGCTTCAGCCTGTCTGGGTTTCACTTGCAGCTCGGCACAAAGCGAACAGGCTGAAGCCTGCTATCAGCTACTTCAGCCGCGCCCCGACCGGCACGTCTTCCAGAAATCCCGCAAGCACGGGCGAGCCATCGGGCAAGCGAAGCCGCCACGATCATGCCGTTCGATTCCACGCCGCGCAGTTTTCGCGGCTGCAGATTGGTCACCACCACGACCTTGCGCCCGACCAGATCTTCGGGCTTGTAGGCCAGCGCCAGCCCCGCAACGATCTGCCGGACTTCGTCGCCGATATCGACTTGCAGTTGCAGCAGCTTGTCGGCGCCGGCACGCGCTCGGCGGTTTTCACCTGCCCGACGCGCATCTCGACTTTCGCAAAATCTTCAATTCCAATTTTCGCCGCGGCCGCGCGGCGCCGGCGCTGCGGCAGCGCCTGCTGCTGCAGGCGCAGCGCTGGCTGCTGCGCGGCCGGTGCTTCCGCGGGCTTTATTCTGTTCCTGCTCCATGGCTTCAATCCTTTCGATCGCTTCGGATTTTTCAACGCGCGGGAAAATTCCTTCGGGCTTTCCGATTTTGGTTCCGGGCTTGAGCTGTCCCCAGGAGAGCTGGTCCAGTTGAACCGCGCTCAGCGGCTCGGTCTGTCCCAGTTGCCGCCAGATTTTCTGCGTCGACTTGCGGAAGCACGGGATGCGCCAGCGCCGTAACGATGCGCAGTCCCTCCGCCGCCGTGTAGAGCACCGTCGCCAGGCGCTCTCGATCCTCGGGCTTCTCGGCCAGCGTCCACGGCTTTTCGACGGTGAGATATTTGTCGATCGCCGCCACTTGCTCCCAAATCGCTTCGAGCGCCAGCGAAAAAGTGAACCGGTCGTACAATTGAGGATTCTGCGTCAGCACTTCACTCGCAAAATCCGCCGCGCCGGGAGCGTCACTTCACTGCCCGGCTGCAGCGACAGGCTTGGGAATTTCTCCGCCAAAGTAGCGCTCAATCATCGTGAGCGTCCGGCTGGCAAGATTTCCCAGGCCATTCGCCAGATCGCTGTTGTAGCGGCTGACCAGCGCGTCGTAGGAAAAGCTGCCGTCCTGCCCGAACACAATTTCGCGCAGCAGGTAGTACCGCAGCGGCTCAATGCCCAGCACGTTGACGATGGGACGCGGCCGCACCACGTTGCCGCGAGACTTGCTCATCTTTTCGCTGTCGAACAGCAGCCAGCCGTGCGCCCAAATCTGTTCGGGCAGCGGCAAATCCGCCGCCATCAGAAACGCCGGCCAGTACACGGCGTGGAATCGGATAATTTCCTTGCCCACGATGTGCAAATCCGCCGGCCACAGGCCGCGCTCGTCGTAATCCGGGCCTCCGACCGCGCTCAGATATCCGATCAGCGCGTCAAACCACACGTAGAAAACGTGCGGCGCTTCGCCGGGCACCGGAATGCCCCAGCGAATCGTCGTGCGCGTGATCGAGAGATTCCTCAGGCCGCCTTGCACGAAGCTCAGAACTTCGTTTCTCCGGCTTTCCGGCTTGATGAAATCGGGATTGGCGGCGTAGAAATCGAGAAGCTTCTGCTGAAATTCCGAAAGTTTGAAAAAATAATTTTCTTCGGTGACGGTTTCGGTCGGGCGGCCGCAAGTCGGGACAGGGATCGCCGGGACCGGCGTCCACGACGTAGGCGTTGTCGTGCACACAATACTGGCCGGTGTAGTGGCCCTTTTCGATGAAACCATTGTCCCGGCAGCGCTTGAACAGCCACTGCACGGTGCGGTGATGCCTCTCATCCGTGGTTCGAATGAATTCGTCGCCCGGGATTCCCAAGATCGTCCCAGAGCTGCTTCCATTGCGCGGCAATTTCCGTGGAAAATTCCTGCGGCGTCTTTCCGGCCTTTTTCGCCGAGCGCTCCACGTTGACGCCGTGCTCGTCGGCCCCGGTGGTCATGAACGACGTCGAATCCCCGCATGCGCTTGTAGCGGCGGATCACGTCCGCCACGATCGTCGAATAGGTGTGCCCGATGTGCGGAAGGCCGTTGGTGTAGTACAGCGGCGTCGTCAGATAGTACTTCGGCTTGGCTCGGGGAGTGCTCATTCGCCCTTTCTGTCTGAAATGTTGGGTGAACCCTCGCGATGGCAGGCTGCCTGGCGAGCACAGCCAGCTCCGCACCGGGAACTCGAATTTCGATAGTAAGCGGGCGACCGAATGCTGTCAAATCGCCCGGGGCGCATACGCGAAAAAAAGGCGCCCTTTATTCAGGGCGCCTTTCTTGCATTTCGATACTCTATGTTTCAACCGGTTCTTTCAAGCACCAACCTTACTTAGTCCTGAGCTGGTGGAGGCCCCTGCTTGCCTTGCCTGCGACGCCCGCCTTTTCCGAATCCTCCGCCCTTCACCTGAGTGAAGGACGGGTCCGGAATGAAGAGCGATGAGGCGGGCGACTGCCCGATGTTGGACAACTGATAGGTGGTGGTCCCAAAGCGCGGATCGCTTCGTGTGTCTTCCAGGAGCAGATCCAGCGCGGTCGAAAACCAGCGCTCGGAGGTAATGATAATCGCGTTCGCGTTTCCGATCGCAAGCGCGGGAATCGTGCGCGTCGTCTGTTTGTCGTCCGCTGGATAGACCGTGCCCGTGCCGGGATCGGTGTACGATCCACTCGGATTGTCGGTCACGGTTTCGTTCGGGGGAGTTCGGCGATCTGGCCGTCCATTCTTGGCTCCCGGTTGCGGATTGTGCTCGCGGATCGGGAAAGCTTCATAAGTGCCCTTGGTCACATTGACGATGTACTGCATTCCCGCCGTCACATTGCGGATGTAGGCAAACTCCTGAGCTTTTCCTGACGCCGCCCACGGACCCATTGCCGCCATTTTCACGTCGCGATAAGTGCTGCCGTCCGCGCCGCGCGCGAAGACACCGGTGGTGGTATTGGTAATCGAGTTCCCCGGCAGAGTTTCGGTGTGCGTGATCGTAATCGTCGCCTGGACCGGCTTGCCAGTCACCAGCTTGCCGCCGAAACCGCCCATCAGCCCGCCGAATTCAAACATGCCAGCCGCCGGCCCGCCGCCTGGACCACGCCCGCCGCCGAATCCGCCGCGTGGCGGAGGACCCTGCGCGCTGACAACCAGTGCCATGCCCGCGAGCATCATGCCCGCCAATCCAGTTCCAAGCATCGTCCTTTTCACTGTCTTGCCTCCTCTAACCCAACTTGCAAATACCTCAAGGCCTAAATACGCCTACTGAATCAACTTCACTCCGCGCGGCCAGCCATCCTCGCCCACCAGTACATCCGCGAGAATTAAATCCTCATCCGGAGTTTCAGCGACGGGATAGCCAAGCTGCGCCAGCGAAGCTCTGGTCAACTGCACGCGCACGACCATTCCCGGATCGTCCGCGGCAATTGCCGCAGTGTATGGCACTGGTACGAAATCCGATGCCGCATAAGGTTCCTTCGCAGAGGCATCCGCGACTTCTGCATCCGTATCCGAAGCCACATCGACCGGCTTCGGCGTTGAAAGAGCTTTGGCTTCCTGGGGCAACGTCGATTGCGACGAGACATCTTTACTCGGAGCCGGAGACGTGTGCACCTTTGAACGCCAATTGGCCGTCCACAGAAAAATCAGCAGTACCGCCGCGGCCGCTCCCACGCTTACCCACTCCAGGGTGCGCACCCAGGGCGCGCGCCGAGGATGTTTTCGAAATGCCGCGAGCAGCGCGCCTTCGACGTGAGGCGGCGTTTGCTGCGAGCGCGCACTCTGTGCCATCGATTCCGTGGCTTCCGCCAAAACAGCCGCATCCGCCATGCGCTCCGAACACAATTCGCAGTGAGAGGCGTGTTCCAGCGCGGCCTCGCGAACGCTCACGTCCAAGAGTTCCATGTGCACAAAACCGTGCACCACCTCATCGAATTCCCTGCACGTCATTTCCTTCATGCCCTGCCTCCGGGGCGAGCCCCAAGCGCCCTGGACCCAATTCGTGCCGGACGGAGCTTGTCCAGCAGCATCGAACGCGCTCGATTAAGCCGAGACCTCACCGTTCCCACAGGACAATCGAGCAACACCGCAGCTTCGGAGTAACTCTTCCCTTCCAGATCGCACAACGTCACAGGTTCGCGATAATGATCCGGGAGAGTCAATATTGCTTCCCGCAATAGCTCGGCAATTTCCACGCGCTCCATGCCATCCTGTATCGATTCCACCTGCCCGGTCATCGCCGGAGAATGGGCCGCAGCTGAGCCCGGAAAATAGCCATTCCCATTACTGCGCCCTGAATGGCCTTCCCCATCCGCGGAAAGCGCGCTGCCCATCTCGTCCGACAAAGGAACGTAGCGGCCCTCTTTTTCGTGCAGCTTGCGCACTTGATTTCGAGCGATGCCGAAAAGGAAGGCGGCCGGTGCACCCTTTGCCTCGTCATACTTCCCGGCTTGCCGAATCAAAGTCAAAAACGTCTCCTGAACCACGTCCGCAGCCGCTTGCGGGCTGCCGCTCATGTGCACGGCATACCTATAAAGGCCGCCCTGATGGCGGTGGTAGAACTCCAAAAAAGCGTCTTCATCACCCGCTTTGAGACGCCTCAAAAGTTCCACATCGCGTATTTCGACTGGCTCGGACATCAACCCCGTTTGAACGTCTCTCTCGCGGTTACAGTATCAATTCCGCTTACGGGCGGGAGGAGTTCCACTTTCTTGATAAAATCATTATGTTCAGCGCGCTGCCCAAGTATATGACGTACCTGTTCTTGCGGCTTATTCGCCAAGCATTCGCCATCTTGGCAACCGTATAAGCGATTCAGTTTCATCGCCAAAGTACCCGTTCCGTCCCCAAATGCGCGACTCGGAACGGCCCCTACGAAACCTGCCTTGCCGGCGGGTTTCGTGGAGGTCGCCCGAATTTTTGGCTGGCAGGTTTCATTTCCATTGCAGATCGAATGGAATCATCCCCACCGAGTGCTTCGCTGGAAACAGCTGCACACGCCTGCTAAGATGCCTCCTGTCGCGTAAACGGATTCAAAATAGAGCACGAGATAGGCTTTGGCGCAACGGGAAAGGCTTTAACACAGAGGACACAGAGAACAGAGGAGAAAACCGGAGATTGGCGAGGGCTTACAGGTGGATTCGGTGTGCTTCGCGAACCGCAGCGCAACTTTCCTCGCATTCTACTCTTTCTGGTTTTCTCATCTTTCGCTTTTCTCCTCTTTTCTCGGTGTCCTCTGTGTTAAAGCTTTTGACTTTCGTGCCGCCAGGCATTCCGCATGACACTTTTCTTCTAAGCTAGATGGGAGCCACTTGGTAAACATTCTCGAAGCCCGCGTTCGCGCCGCCCTCGCCGCGCATATTCGCCAGCACTACCAGCAGGACGTGGCCGTCGTCACGGAAAGACCTCCGCGCATCGAAATGGGCGAGGTCGCCACGCCCGTCTGCTTCGAGCTGGCCAAGCGCCTGAAGCGCGCTCCGCGGCAAATCGCGCAGGAAATTGCCGCGCAGCTGCCGCCCATCGAGGGCGTCGATCGCGTGGAAATCGCCGGCGCGCGGCTACGTGAATTTTTATTTTTCGCGCGCCGCGTTTCTGGCCGCATCGCTGATGGAAGCGGACACGCTGCCCGCCGGCCGCCGCGCCCGGACGCGCCGAAGTGCATCGTCGAGCACACCAACATCAATCCGAACAAGGCCGCGCACATCGGCCACCTGCGCAATGCCGCGCTGGGCGACACGCTGGTTCGCCTGCTTCGCCGCGCCGGGCAGCGCGTCGAAGTGCAAAATTACATCGACAACACCGGCGTGCAGGTTGCCGACGTGGTCATCGGATTTCATGCACATCGCGAAGAAATCCCCGAACGAAGTGCGCGCGCTGGCCGCGCAGCCGAAATTCGATTATTTCTGCTGGGATTTGTACGCGAGCGTCACGCATTTTTTTGACGAAGATAAAACGCGCCTAGCGCTTGCGCGGCGAAACGCTGAAATCCATTGAAGAGGACCACGGCGCGCCGGCGGAAATGGCTGCCATCGTCGCTCCCGCCATCGTTCGCTGCCACTTGCGGACGATGGAGCGGCTGGAAATCGAATACGATTTGCTTCCCGCGCGAGAGCGAAATCCTGCACCTGAAATTCTGGGACGCGGCCTTCGAGCTGCTGAAACAGCGCAACGCCATTCATCTGGCCGCGTCCGGAAAAAACGCCGGATGCTGGGTGATGCGCCTGAACGACGCCGCGGACGCCGCCGACGCCACCGGAGAAGACGACGACGCAAAAATTATCGTGCGCTCCAATGGCACGGTCACGTACGTCGGAAAAGATATCGCCTACCAACTCTGGAAATTCGGATTGCTTGGCCGCGATTTTCACTATGAAAAATTTCACACCTATCGCGAACGGGCACACGCTGTGGTCCAGCACCGCCGCGGCGGGAGATTCCCGCGCGCCAGCGTTTGGCCACGCCACAATCGTTTACAACGTGATTGATGCGCGGCAGGCCTATCTGCAAAACGTGGTGACGGCCGGGCTTCGCGCGCTGGGCTTCGACGAACAGGCCGATCGCTCGATCCATTTTTCCTACGAAATCGTGGCGCTCACGCCGCGCTGCGCCGCCGAACTCGGCTACACGCTCAGCGAGGAAGACGCCAAGAAGCCGTACGTGGAAGTCAGCGGCCGCAAAGGCCTGGGCGTCAAGGCCGACGATCTGCTCGATCGCCTGGAAGCCGCCGCGCGCGCCGAGGTCGATGAGCGCCATCCGGACTCGCCCGACCTGGAGCGCGCCGCCATCGCTCACTGCATCGCCATCGGCGCGCTGCGCTATTTCCTTTTGAAATTCACGCGCACCGCCATCATCGCATTCGACTTCAAGGACGCGCTCAGTTTCGAAGGCGAAACCGGCCCTTATTGCCAGTACGCTGTAGTGCGCGCGCGCAATATTTTCCGCAAGCTGCGCGAACAGCAACCCGACTTCGATATTTCCTCACTGGAAACCGTGGACGTCGGCGCGGCGGCCGAATTATTCGCGGGTCCGGATGGAAATGCGCTATGGGAAGTGGTGTTGCTGGCCGGATCGCTGGACACGCAAATCGACGCAGCCGTCGCCGCGCAGGAGCCCGCCTTCGTCGCCAAGTACGCATTTCAACTGGCGCAAGCGTTCAATCTTTTCTACCACCACCATCGCGTCCTCACCGAAGACGACCGCTGCCAAGAAAAAATTCCTGTTGCAGCTGAGCCGCCTGGTCGAAGTGCAGCTGGTCGGCGCGCTGGAATTGCTGGGCATCGAATCCCCCGAAAAAATGTAGTAGCGGCCAATGCAGGAAAAATTGCGAGGAAAGGCTTCGATCCTAGCGGCGTTTTAGGGCTTCCAGTTCATCGAGCGTGCGCGGCCAATCCGAACCCAACAGGCGGGACAGTCCTCGATCGGCGAGAACTCTCCCGCCGGTCTGGCAACGGGCGCAATAGTTCGTTTCGTTGTCCGCGTAGCGAATCCGCTGAATTTTTTCCCCGCACCTCGGGCATGGTTTGCCGTAACGTCCATGAACCGCCATTCCCTCGCGAAACGCAGTCACCTTTTCGGGAAATGTTTTCTGCGCCTCCAGGCGCAGCCGCTCGATCCAGAACGTCAGCGTCTCGCGCGTGGCGGTGAACAGCCTTTCCCATTCCTGCGACCCAAGTTTGTGTGTGAGCGTGATCGGCGAAAGTCGCGCCGCATGGAGAATTTCGTCCGAGTAGGCGTTGCCAATGCCGCTGAGCAGCCGCGGGTCGGTAAGGGCTCTCTTCAGCGTGCGATTTTCCGCGGTTAGCGCATCCCGAAAAGAGTTTAGATCGCTCTCGAAGATCTCGATTCCTCCCGGGTCGATGGAACGCAACCCATCTTCTCCGGAGAGGACGTGCAGGGATGCGCGGCGCTTCGTGCCGGCTTCGGTAAGGACAAGTAGAGCCAGTGGGAAAATCGAAGGCCGCCAGACTCTGCCGCCCCGAAAGCTTTGCCCCCGGAGGGCGCCAATGCAGGCGTCCCGCAATCATCAAGTGCAGCACCAGCCAAAGATCGTCTTCCACGCCAATCGCAATGCGCTTGCCGATTCGCCGCAGCTCGCGCACGGTGCGTCCCTCCACTTCCGTGAGTGGCGGCGCAACAGTGCGAAGCAGAAATGCGCTGGCCAGCCTCACTCGCTCGATCGGCTGCCCGACGATGCGCGGTTCGAGCGCGCTGATGTAAGCGGCGATATCCGGAAGCTCCGGCATGCGTACCAGCTTGCACGCCGCTCCCTCGTTTTTGCAACCTTCCTGTTTTTATTGGAGGGGATTTGCAGGCCTGCGCAATGACCGAAATATTGAATCCGGCGATCACAACCTTTTCCGGTTCAATTGGAGACAAACGTAGAGATTTCTGGACAACTATTTATATAATGTTCTCACTTAAAACCAGGAGCGAAGCGCGATGCCAACTAAAAATGCCAGCCGCAAAGTAGACGCCTACATCGCCAAGGCTCAGCCCTTCGCGCAGCCAATCATGTCGCACCTGCGCGAGTTAGTGCACGAAGGCTGTCCCGGCGTGGAAGAAACCATCAAATGGGGCATGCCTTTTTTCGAGCACCGCGGCGCGATCCTCTGCAACATGTCCGCGTTCAAGCAGCACTGCCGCTTCGGTTTTTGGGGCAAGGAGATCGGCGAAGTGCTGCGTGCGGCCAAGGCTCCGCGCAACCACAGCGCTGATTCGCTAGGCCGTATCACCGGTGTGGAGAGTCTGCCCTCTGACGAGCAAATGATCGATTGGGTCCGCCAGGCCGCCGCGTTCATCGAAAGCGGAAACTATACCAGCCCAATTGCCGCCAGAAACCAAGCGGCGAAGACCAAGCCAAAAAAACCCACTGTAAAAATGACGCCAGCATTCACAGCCGCTCTGAAGAAAAACAAGAAAGCCGCAGCCGTATTTGCCGGGTTCAGCCCCAGCGCCAAACGCGAATACATCGAATGGATCGCCGAAGCCAAGCGCCCCGAAACTCGCGATAAGCGCATCGCTACCGCAATGGAATGGATCGCCCAAGGCAAACAGCGCAATTGGAAATATCAGAATTGCTAGCAGTTTTTGGGTTCGAGGGAAATATTTTTGAGGAGAATCTTCAAGCGCCGCTTTTCTTTTTTTCCAGTTGGCCCCAGCGCTCGTACAGGCGATCCAGAATATTTTGCGCCTCATCCATTTCTATGCAGGCGGCCTTCAGGCGCGCGGGATCGCTTGTAACCAATGGATCTTCGAGCGCCACATGCTTGGCCTCAAGATTCCTGTCCGCCTCGGCAATGCGCTCTTCAATCGTTTCCAGCTCGCGAACTTCGTGATAGGAAAGTTTCTTCTTCGACTTGGAGGATTGC
Source organism: uncultured Acidobacteriota bacterium (assembly GCA_963825365.1). Lineage (GTDB taxonomy): Bacteria > Acidobacteriota > Terriglobia > Acidiferrales > UBA7541 > Palsa-360. Next base: position 17,489 of record CAWGSV010000012.1, read on the forward strand.
GCTTCTGCGCCCGCGGACGCGCGCTTGGTCCCGGTCGACAAGTTGGTGGTTCCCTTCTGCTGCGCGCGCTGCCAGACGTCCCATTGCGAGTAATCGGCAAAACGCTCGGCTCCGCCCAATCCGTCGAGGCCCAGAACGATGGTCGAGACGCGATCGAGCATGTAGCGATCGTGCGTGACCAGCACCAGCGCGCCGCGATACTCGAGCAGGCTTTCTTCCAGAATTTCCAGCGTGGGAATGTCCAGATCGTTGGTAGGCTCGTCCAGCAGCAGAACGTCCGCGGCTTGCAGCATAAGCTGCGCGATCAGCACGCGCGCACGTTCGCCGCCGGAAAGTTTTCCCACGGGCTGGCTCAAATTCTCGGGATCGAAGAGAAATTTCGCGGCCCACGCCGCCACGTGAATCACGCGATCTTGATAAATTACGGAATCGCTGTCCGGGGCCAGCGCGCGCCGCAGGCTGACGTCCGGATCGAGTTCGCGATTCTGGTCGAAATAAACGACGCGCAAGCGAGTCGGCCCGGCGAATTTCTCCGCGCGTCGGCGCAATATCGCCGCGCAGCAGGCGCAGCATCGTGGTTTTGCCGCTGCCGTTCGGGCCAACCAGTCCCACGCGCATTCCCGAAGTGACCGTGAAATGAATTCCTGCAAATAGAGTGCGCCCGCCGATGTCAAACGTAACATCGTCCAGCGTAATCAGGCGCTTGGTCTTGCGGTCCGTCGCGGAAAAATCGATCTGGGCGGAGATGGTGCGCGTCCTGGAATTCAGGTCGGACAGTTCGCCAATCAATTCGTGCGCGGTATCGATGCGCGCTTTCGATTTGGTGGTTCTGGCCTTGGGGCCGCGGCGCAGCCACTCGATTTCCGTGTGCACCAGATTTTCCAGCGCTTCCTGGCGCTTGCGCTGCGCGTGCAGATACTCCTCTTTGGCTTCCAGAAAAGTGCTGTAGTTTCCGTTCACGCGCAGATAGCCGTTCTCGTAGGAGCGGGCCAGTTCCACCACCGCGGTGGCCACGTTTTCCAGAAAGTAGCGGTCGTGGCTGACCACCACGCACGCAAAGGTCGCGTTCTGCAGAAGCGTTTCCAGCCACTGGATTCCGGCAAGGTCCAGGTGGTTGGTGGGCTCGTCGAGCAGCAAAACATCCGGCGCCTGCACCAGGCCTTCGACAATCGCCAGGCGCTTGCGCCAGCCGCCGGATAGCGACGCCGTTAGCGCGTCCATGTCCGTGAATCCAGCGCGGCCCAGCGGCTCGGCGATGCGCGCGGCGCGCTCTTTTTCCGGCACTTCAGCGCGATCCAGCGCTTCCGTCGATCACCGAGCGAATCGTTGCGCCTTCCGGGAATTCCGAATTTTGCTCGACGAGGCACAGGCGCGTGCGTTTGCGGATGGCCACATCGCCGGTATCCGGCCGCACCCGTCCGTACAGAATTTCAAGCAGTGTCGATTTGCCCGAACCGTTCGGGCCAATCAGGCCAATCCGTTCACCCTCGGAAACCGTGAACGAAATATCCTGGAACAGCGGTTCGGCGCCGTATCTCTTGGAAAGTCCTTGTGCAGCGATGATCGGAGGCAAATGACTCAGTTTTCTCCCACAAGCAGTGTAGCGTGAAGACAAGGCAGGCGCAAAATAAGTGGCGCGGGCTTTACGTAGCGCGGGCTTCAGCCTGCGGATTTTGGTCCTCGCGAGCACATAACCCCCACAGGCTGAAGCCCGCGCTACTAAAACCAATCGCTGCGATAGGCTACCCACCAGCTCAGCCACAAAAGAGGAATGGTTGCGCCCACAGCCCACCATAACGGCAAGGCCAGATCGGCCACAAGGCCCAGCCCGCTGAATACCATCCAAAAGACTTTCCGCTGCATTCCTATATTATAAACCGGATGATGACTTCAGAAACGCCTCTGCGCAGGGTAAGCAACACTAAGATAAGCCTTGTGGAACAACGAGAAATGGGCCCCTCATGCCTTTGCACAAGGGGCCCCATATTTCTCTGCTTTCAGCGAAATCTACTTGCCAGGCGGCGTCTGCGTTTTGTCCACAACCTTTTCCTGAAACTCCTTCATCTCGGAATAGGCGCACAGCGTCTCTCCCATGGGCCCCGGAGAGAGGTTGTAATACTTGGTGGCCGAAAAAGTTCTGGTGTAGGCCTTGGGATCGTCGATGGTGACGGAAAGCTCCAGCTTTTCTTGATTCACCCGCCGGAATCGCTCGATCACATGCAGCGCGTCGCTGTGCGGATGCCCTGATTGATCCAGCCATGTCTTGTCGCTCAATCCGATGGTATCGACAACAAAGGTGTCGCCTTCATATTTTCCGACGGCATCGCCCATCCATGTAATGTCCGGGTCCTTCGGATGTTCGCTGTTCATGGCCACGGCCCGCCAGACTTTGGTGTATTCGTAGAGAATGTAGACAACCGTGGGCGTCTGAATAAACTTGATCGTCCAGGGATACATATAGATGCGGGGAATTCCCGGCGGATCGCAGAACCTTTGCACTGGATCGTTGGTGTTGTCAAAAGTCTGCCGCGCGCCAAACGGCGGCCTGGCTTCGTTGAATTTTGCGGCGGCCCAGGGCGTCATGGGCGCTTGCTCGGGATGCTGCGCGAATGGGTCCGCGGAGTCCCAGGAGTTCAGCCGGACGGCCTCGGGGCCTCTGAAATCCGGATCCCACAGGCCGGACAAGTCCGGGACGCCGCCTGACATCAGTCCCGGTTTCTTATCCTTTGCGCCAGCCGAAGCGGGGCCGGATTGCGCCGGCAAAACGGAAGAAAACGCCAGCGCCGCAAACAACGCACTCATCAAAACAGCCATGCGAATTCGCATCTTCGGATTCCTCCACCGATCGGGGTCCTGCGCATACTTCGCGCCCAACTCATCAGCCGAATCAGTCAGCCCGGCCAGGCAGCGCCTGCCCGTTGACAACGACTTTCAAAATAAATGTGATGGTGCTGCTGAGTCCCACGGGCGCGCCATTCCGCGATGGATGCGTGTCGATGGCAATCTCATCTCCGGCCTTCATGGCATTCTTGGTCCATCCGGCGCGCACCATATGAATGGGGGCGGCAAATTCGATGGTCCAATTCTGCATTTCCCCGCGATCGTTCTTGGCATCCACATAGACCACCACGTGCGGATTGCTCCAATCGAATTTGGTTACGGTTCCATGCAGAGTGACCGTCTTGGTCAAGTCATATCCGGCAACGCCGTGGTGCGCCATCGCCGCCCCGGAAAACAGCGCGAGGCTCGCAATTGCGGCCAGAACCGCCAGCAGTTTCCTCTTCATGAATTGCCTCCCACAAAATAAACGAATTGAATGCTTATCCATGTTGAAATCGAGCGATGGGCGCAATCATAGCAGGACCGGCAGGAATTAGAAATCGTCGGACTGGCCTTGTGGGTGTCTTCAGATAATGCCAGTGCGATTGGCAGAATCAGGCTTGCATGGCTCTTGAGTAGCACAGGCTTCAGCCTGTGGGGTTTCGTTCTCGCAAGGACCTAAACCCCACAGGCTGAAGCCTGTGCTACTGGAAAGCGCCCGACAACAATTGTTAGCGCGTTGACTACCGTGAGAAACTAACCTGGAAGAATCCCGCGGACTATTCGACTGGAGGTGCTAGAGCGGTCGCGAAGCAGGCTGCGAGTGAGTTCCGAGCAGCACCCTTTCGCTCCAATTGAGGACCGAATCTCCCGCCAAGGCCGATGAAACGAAAGCAAAAATTCCCAGCGAAAGCAGCAACTCCAAAGCGATGACCAGCCCGACCGCGAGCATGGGACGCTCGCGGATGGCGGAAAGCAGATCGGCAGCCACATCGATGTGCGTATCGCCAAGGGCTTGCGGGCTGCAAGTCAATTCAGCAGGAAACATGGAAAGCTCATAAGACGGAGAGTTATAGATGGGAGATTCCGCATTGTACAGAAGTCGTTTGGGCTTCTGCGCAGAAACTATTTCGGTTTTCTCGTTGAGCAGCGCTGTAAATTCGGCCACCATCTCGGCAATTTGAATATCATCGGTCCGGGCGTTGGCTTCCGCTCGATCAGCCGCCATCCCCTCCGACTGTGCCCAGGCCCCTGATTGGCTGGCCCAAATGCGAATCTGTTCGCGAACTTGTTCCGGCATTTCAGTGAATCGCAAACCACCTCTTTTGCCAGACTCATCCAGCCAGGCCAATTCGCCCACGGCGTTTATCCTGGTAGCCGAGTCGATGGAAAACCGTACTGGGATCGGCCCGTCAACCCTCAACGGTGCGATGGTGTCAAAGCTCAATCCTCCCGCGGAGATGTCACTTACGATTCCACCGTTGCCATACGGCAGGCTCAGGTAGGAAACATATTTCGGTTTTTTTCGTACGTCGCTACGACGATTGATTGTCTGCATTGGAAGGAGGCTCCAGAATTTGAGTTTGTAACTCGCGCTGCGGGTAGGGATCGACTACGCACAATTCTGCACTTCCGTTGAGAATTGCACATATTGCAAGCATCGACCGTTGCTTGTAGGACGTTAGATGAAATTGCCTTAGATTTTTCTTATCGTTTCAGTAAGGCACAGTCATGAAGTTTAGGACCGGACAATCGTGCCGGGTCGCATATGTCAGCCCGCGGCGCGCATGTCGCTGGATGCGCCGCCCGCGGCCGGGATGTAGCACTTCAGCGTGTAGTCCATCACCATGCGGTTGGCGTTGAATCGCCAGCCGAGTGTGCGGATGGTGCGCTTCATGCGCTTGATCCAGCCGCGCGGCAATCCGTCGCGATCGCGCTGGTAGTAGAGAGGAATCACTTCTTCGCGAAGAACGCGGTACAGATGCTCGCCATCGCGCTTATCGTGCACGTCCATGTTGGTATGCGTGCGGCCGGTGCCGATCGCGAAACCGTTTAGTCCGTCGTAGGCTTCGGCCCACCAGCCGTCCAGCACGGAAAGATTCAGCCCGCCGTTCAAGACCACTTTCTGCCCGCTGGTGCCCGAAGCTTCCAGCGGCCGGCGCGGATTGTTGAGCCACACGTCGACGCCCTGCACCAGGTGGCGGCCCACGTTGATGTCGTAGTCCTCGATAAAAACAAATTTATTGGCAAAGTGTTTGTTGCGCATCAACTCCGCGATCTGCTGCAACACTTGCTTGCCGGGAGTATCGTGCGGATGGGCTTTCCCGGCGAACACAAATTGCACCGGGCGCTTTGGATCGTTCACCATGGAGGCCAGCATTTCGATGTCCGCCAGAATCAGATTGGCTCTTTTGTAGGTGGCAAAGCGGCGCGCAAATCCGATGGTCAGCGCGTCGGGACTCAGAACTTTGCCCAGGCTCTGCAAAGTTTTCGCGGATTCTCCTCGGCGTTCGGCCTGCTCCACCGCGCGCATGCGCACAAATTCAAGCAGCGCGATTCTTCAGGCTGAGATGCGTTTCCCAAAGTTCGGCGTCATCCACGCTCTCGATTCCTTCCCAGATCTGCGGCTCGCCGCTGTGTTCGGCCCAGCCGGTTCCAAGGTGGCGGTCATAGAGGCGAAACATTTGCGGCGCAAGCCAGGTGGGAACGTGCACGCCGTTGGTGATGTGGCGGATGGGAACGGCTTCTTCGGACCTGCCCGGATAGAGCGATGTCCACATGGCGCGCGAAACTTCGCCGTGCAGCGCCGACACGGCGTTGGCGCGCCGCGCGAGTTTCAGACCCAGCACGGTCATGCAGAACTGTCTCGTTGCAATCGTTGGGATTCTCGCGCCCCAGCGACATCAGCCATTCGTGCGAAAGTCCCAGCGAATCGCGCAGCGGCCCCAGATGCTCTTCGATCAGCCCCGCGTCGAAGCGATCGTGCCCGGCGGGAACCGGCGTATGCGTGGTGAAGACCACTTCGCGGGAGACGCGCGGAACGGCCTGGTTGAAATCCAGTCCTTCTTCCTCCATGCGAGTTCGAATCGCTTCGAGCACGGCAAATCCGCTGTGCCCTTCGTTCAAGTGCAGCACGCTGGGCGTGATGCCCATGGCTTTCAGCGCGCGGAATCCGCCCACGCCGAGCAGCAATTCCTGGCGAATTCGAACGCGGCCATCGCCGCCGTATAGCCGCGAAGTCAGTTCGCGATCTTCGGGCGCATTCCCTTCCACGTTCGAATCGAGCAGCAGCAGGTCGCAGCGCCCAACCTTCAGGCGCCACACTTTGGCGCGAATCGAGCCGCTGCGCGTCTCAATCTGCACGGTGACCGGCTCGCCCTTCGAGCCGATGGCCGGCTCCATGGGCATCTGGCTGACGTCGGTCTGAAGATATTCTTCCTGCTGCCAGCCATTCTTGTCCAGCCGCTGGCGGAAATATCCCTGCCCGTAAAACAAGGCCGATGCCCACCAGCGGAATCCCCAGGTCGGAGGCGCTCTTGATGTGATCTCCGGCCAGAACTCCCAGGCCGCCGGAATACACCGGGATCGATTCGTGCAATCCGAATTCAGCCGAGAAATAGGCGACCGGGCGCGGCCGCAAGATGCCGGCGTGCCGCGCGCCCCAGGTGCGATCCGCATCGAGGTATTCACGCTGGCGGCGGTAGGCGTAGTTGATGCGACCGTGCAGGACGAGCTCCTGCGCGCGGCGCTCCACCGAGGCCAGCGGAATTTCCGAAAGCAGTGCGATGGGATTGTGATTGAGCTGCCGCCAGCGCAGCGGGTCCAGATCGTGAAATATGCTGGTGGAATCGTTATCCCAGCTCCACCACAGATTGCGCGCCAGCGACCAGAGCCGCTCCTGCAGCGGGGCCACGAAGCGATCCAGCGTGCGAGCTTCGCTTACCACTGGCGCGAGTTGCGCGGCGGCTTCGGACAGCATTTTGATTTCGTCTTCCGCAAAAGCGCGCGCGTCCATCGTCTGAACGACCAGCACGCCTTGCAGAACTCCGCCATCAATGAGAGGCACGCCCAGAAAGGATTGGTAGGCCTCCTCGCCAGCCTCGCTGAAATATTTGAAGCGCGGATGATTTTCACCTGCTCGCACGGCCACCGGCTGCACCTGCTCGGCAACCAGGCCCGCAAGTCCTTCGTTGCAGCGCCATGCGCAGGGTGCCCACGCATTGCTGGCGCAGCCCGAGGGTCGCCGCGAGGATCAGATTGGCGCGGTCCGGTTCCAGCAGGTACGCGGAACAAACATCCGTCTTGAAGCGCTTGGCGATCAGGGCCACCACATTCGTCAGCGTTTCCGCGGGCTTGCCGCCCTCCGCCGCAAGGTTGCCAATTTCCTCCAGCGTAAGCACGAAGCTCGAATGCCTGGTATTCAATCCCGATGTTGCAATCGGAAGTTCGTCTTGGTTTTCTTGCGTTCCTGCGCCAGGTTGCGCCATTCGAGTCCCCTCAGTCCCCGCCATCATTCCGTCCACAAATATTCAGCGTTTACTGTCACTCTGGGTGCATGGAAAGTCCAATCGACAAAATCTATCGGCGATATAGCAAACCTTTGGAACTGGGGGAGATGTCATGGCAGAGGCGATCGCAAGGCAAAGGCGCCTGTGGAATGCAATAATTGTCCCTTGCGCCCGGATGTTTGAGCTTCCCGGATACACGGATCATGACCGCGACAAAAGAAGTCCACAAATTCGATGCGGTAATTCTGGGCGCGGGAGCCGCGGGACTCATGTGCGCCATCGAAGCCGGCAAGCGCGGCGCGCCGCGTGGCGGTTCTGGAGCGCGCCGATCGCGCGGGCAAGAAGATACTCATCTCCGGCGGAGGCCGCTGCAATTTTACGAATCTCTATTGCCAACCGGAAAATTTCCATTCCGCAAATCCGCACTTCGCAAAATCGGCGCTGGCCCGCTACCCGCCTTCGGACTTTATCGCGCTGGTGGAGAAGCATGGCATTCCGTATCACGAGAAAACGCTCGGCCAGCTTTTTTGCGACCGCTCCGCGCAGGACATTGTGGAGATGCTCGAAGCCGAATGCCGGGACGCGGGCGTCGCAAATTATTCTAAATAGCAAAATTCGAGGAGGTTCGCCGCGCAGACGAATTTGTCGTCGAAACGGACGGCGGAGAATTTCATGCGCCAGTCCTGGTGGTGGCAACGGGCGGACTTTCGATCCCAAAGATTGGGAGCGACTTCGCTTCGGATATGACATCGCTCGGCAATTTGGGCTGAAGATTCGCGACACCAGGCCCGCGCTTGTGCCGCTCGTTTTGGAGCGCAGCGGATCGCACGCACTATTGCGATCTGGCAGGCGTCTCCGCGGAAGTCGTCGTTTCCACGGACCAGCAATCATTCCGCGAAAAAATGTTGATCACGCATCGCGGCTTGAGCGGACCAGCGATCCTGCAGATTTCCTCGTATTGGCAAGAGCCAACCCGATCCGAATTGACCTGGCGCCCGGCCGCGACGTCACGCCGCGATTCGAGAAGCCAAAGATAGAAACATGGCCGCGGCGCGGTCCGCCCTTCAGGCCATTCTGCCCAAACGGTTTGCCACCCGCTGGCTGGATTTGCACGCGCCGCATGCCTGGACAAATCCGGCGCTCGAAGAGCTGGAACACCAAATGCACGAATGGGTTGTCGAGCCCGCGGGCACGGAAGGCTATGAAAAAGCCGAAGTTACCGCGGGCGGCGTGGACACCGACGAATTATCGAGCAAGACCATGGAAAGCCGGCGCGTGCCGGGACTCTATTTTTTATCGGCGAAGTGGTCGATGTCACCGGACATCTCGGCGGATTCAATTTCCAATGGGCTTGGGCCTCAGGCGCCGCGGCGGGCCGCGCGCTGTAAAGTAGCGCGGGCTTCAGCCTGCGGGGGTTAGGCCTCTGCAATGGACCAAAACCCGCAGGCTGAAGCCCGCGCTACACAAAAGCCCAGGCTAACCCACTGCCGCCGCCATCCGTCTTATATTATGGAGCACAAAACTGGCTACGCTCGGCCAGGGTTTGGGCTATGAAATTTCGCACCGCGATCAAGGAGAAACTATGAATTTTCAGAAATTTGGAGCAAAGTCAAAATTTCTTGCAGGGGCACTCATATGTACTTGCGGCCATGGCCGGCTGGGGAGCGCTCGCGCCAGCCAGAAGCTTTTTTTCATCCGGCATGCATACTTCCATGAAGATGGCGGACCCGAACGAAGGAGTCAGCAAGACGGGATTTGCTCCCGTGGTAAAGACGGTTCTGCCTGACGTCGTAAATATTTCCACCTCCAAGGTGGTTAAGGGCTCCAACCGGATGAACAACCAGGAAGGCATGCCGGACGATATCCCTCCATTTTTCCAACAGTTTTTCGGCCAGCAATTCGGTCAGAATCCCGGAAGTCGCGCTCCCGAAGCCGCGCGATCAGCGTGAAGACAGCCTCGGATCGGGCGTGATCGTGAGCCCCGACGGCTACATTCTGACGAACAATCACGTAATCGATGGCGCCACCGACGTTCACGTCACGCTTGCCGACAAGCGCCAATTGAAAGCCAAAGTCATCGGCACCGATCCCAAGACGGATATCGCCGTGTTGAAGGTGGAGGGCAGCGGATTTCCCGCGATCACCGTCGGCGATTCCTCCAAGGTGCAAGTGGGCGACTACGCCCTGGCCGTCGGCGATCCGTTTGGCGTCGGGCAGACCGTCACCATGGGAATCGTCAGCGCCATGAATCGCGGAAATCTTGGAATCGAAGATTATGAAGATTTCATTCAGACCGATGCGCCGATCAATCCGGGCAATTCCGGCGGCGCGCTGGTGAACGATCGCGGCGAACTGATCGGCATCAACACGGCCATTCTCTCGCACGGATCGGGCGGCAATGAAGGCATCGGATTCGCGGTTCCCGTCAATCTGGCGCGCAGCGTGATGGACCAGATTCTGGATCACGGCAAAGTCAATCGCGCCTATCTCGGCATCATGGTTCAGGACGTAACTCCGGGCATCGCCAAGGCCATGGGCTTGAAGGACATGAAGGGCGTTCTGGTCGGCGACGTCACCCCACCGGCCCGGCGCAGAAGAGCGGCGTACAACGAGGCGACGTGATCCTCGAAGTCAACGGTAAGACAATCGAAGACAGCCGCCAATTGCGCATGACCATTTCGATGATGAATCCAGACGCCACCGTGAAGCTGAAACTCTTGCGCAACGGCAACCCAACAAGCGTGAGCGTCAAGCTGGGCGAATCTGCCCACCGACAAGGAACAGGCCAAGGCCGAAGAAGGAACATCCGAACAGGCGTTGGACGGAGTGACCGTGGAAAATCTCGACTCGCAAACCATCAGAGAATTGGGATTGCCCGCAGCCACCACGGGAGTCGTGGTTACGGACGTCAGCCCTTCGAGCCCGCTCGCATCCGCGGGATTGCGCGCGGCGACGTGATCCAGGAAGTGAATCATCAACCCGTGAAGACTGTCGCGCAACTCGAGGAAGCGGTTCGCAAGGCGGGCAAGAATCCGCTGCTGCTCGTGAATCGCAAAGGTTCGACGATCTTCATGGCCGAGTAATCGAAACTGCAACTCGGTTTATCAACGCCCCGCGACGAAACGTCGCGGGGCGTTGCATTTAGTAGCGCAGGCTTCAGCCTGCGGGGGTTAGGCCTGGCAAGCACCAAAATCCGCAGGCTGAAGCCCGCGCTACTAAAAGCAAACCCCGCCAATATGTGCGACTATACTGACTGAATCTTTTTTATGCGCACATACTTGGGCAAGGTAATTTACGCATTGCTGATGGTGATCGCCGTGACCTATGGCTACGACTACGCTTCCGTTCGCCGCCGCATGAGCGCGCAAAAACCGGGCGACCCATTCGACACCGTGACCTACCCGCACATCCTGGCCATTCCGGAAAAAGGCAACAAAGTGGAATACGCTCTGGACGCGCAGTCGCCCATGGAAACGGATTCCTGCGTGCACTCTCTTTTTCCTCACTACGGGTACACTCCCTGCTGGTACGTTGTGCGAAGGTCCAAGAGTCCTACACCAATGACGATTGTGTTTTTCACGAGGTAAGGAGAACTCATGAATTGGTTCCTATGGGCATTGCTCTCCGCATTTTTCGCGGGGCTGACGGCGGTGCTGGCCAAAGTTGGCGTGCAGCAAATTAACTCCAACATGGCCACAGCCATCCGCACGGTGGTGATTCTGATTTTCGCCTGGGCCATTGCGCTTGGCCACCAAGAACGAATCGTTTTCGGCTATTGGCAAACGCACCTGGATTTTTCTGATTCTCTCGGGCGTGGCCACCAGCCTTTCCTGGCTCTGTTATTTTCGCGCCTTGCAGCTTGGGGAAGCTTCGCAGGTCGCGCCGGTGGACAAGCTCAGCGTGGTCATTGCCATTGTGTTGGCGGCAATTTTTCTGCATGAGAAAATGACCTGGCATCACTGGCTGGGCGGCTCGCTAATTTTCTTAGGAGCAGTAGTCTTGGCATATGCATAGGAGTGCCTTTAGTAGCACAGGCTTCAGTCTGTGGGGGTTAGTCCTTGCAGCCACTAAAACCCACAGGCTGAAGCCTGTGCTACATAAAACCAATGGGACGCCATTTCTGGCGTCCCATTCATTATTCAACGTTGTTGCCTGCTTTCGATCAATCGACCGCAGTCGGCATTGGCAGCGTTCCCGTGTAGTAGATGACCACGTACGCTTTTATGGTGTCACTCGCTTGCGGGATTCCGTAAACCTTCACGGGGGTCCCAGCAAGGAGATTATTTGTAATCGTGGTTTGCCCGGCGCTGGTGGTGATGTCCACTGCGCTGACCGACACGATGCCGTTGGTTCGATCCACTTGATACACCAGCGTGCCTGACCCTGAAGTAGTAGTCAGATTCACAGGGATGCTGTTGACGCCGCCGGCCTCGGACAATGAGAATGTTCCGGTTGGGCTCCCGTTCGAGTACCCAGTCGCCGCCGCGCCGAGCGGAACAGTGGTGGGCAGAAGCACGGTCCACGGAGCGGCCCAGCTGTTAGCCTGGGCGGGATCATTCCAGATGGCGAACGATACTCCCCATGCCGGATACGCTCCGGCAGTGCCGCCGAAGTTTACCGTGCCGTTGGTGGCATTCTCGAAATCCAGAATGGCGTTCGAGCCGCTGTCAACAATTGTGGGATATGTGAAATTCCACCACTTGTAACCAGTGATTGCAGCTCCGCTCATGGGATCGGCGCCATTAGGCGTGCTGCTGGAAATGTAGGGAATCGCGAAGCTGTAGTTGTCGCCGGGAGTGTTGAATTTGCGCGTGTAAGTAAAAGTATTCCCGTTTACGGCGGAAATACTGCCGTCATAGCGTGCAATTTCGATGTCGATGGTCTGCGCCACAAAGGGTGTCACTGTCGGGTCAGCGGGAATCACTGTTGGATCCACGCTGGCATGAATTTTGAATCCGCGAACGATATCCTTGTTTGTGAGGAAGCTGGTTCCCTGCCCGATAACCAAGTTGTCCGTTTGAGCGTTCCACGGTGTCCTGAAGAAGAACTCGGTGTTGGAGTTCACTAGCAATTTCACAGCCTTGCCGTCTTCCCTCTCCACGGTGATCACGTCACTCGTGGTGTCCACGTGCAGGACGTGGCCCTCGGGACTGAGAAACACTTCGTTGAAATTGTTGCCGGCCCAAACACGCACGGCGACCAGCGATCCATTGGATTGATATCGCGCGGCCACGCGTACAAAGCGGGTGGGCAGGGTAGCTGCCACGGTGGAAAAGCCTTGATAGTGGCCACGGTTTTGGCGTCAACGTCGTAGAAAAGCGTGCCATTCGTGGCGTCGGCAAGAATCGTTAGCGATTGCGATGTGGCGATGGCCGTCTCCGTACTCGTCGCAGGCTCAACCGGGAAATCCCTTGTCATGGAGAAGGAGCTATCGTCCGAGGACACGCTGGTCACGGTCCCGTACATGTGGCGAAGAACCAACCGCGTGATGTCCTTTAAGGGGTGGTGGTGCACAGGGCCTTTGTTGAAGTTTATTGCCCAGATGGTCTGACCTTGGGCCGATGGCGGCTCATGTCCCACCAGGAATGCCGGATGCGAAAGATCGAATTCCACGTCCACGGAAGTTGTTTGATTCGAGGCAACAACCAGTGGCGAGTCGAAATTTACGTTGACCGGAACAGTCTTGCTCCCTACGCTTCCGCTGGCCCCTTGAATCTGAATTTGCGCCGAAGGGATGGTCGCTCCAGCAGTGCCCGCAAAACCGGCTTCGGGATCAGCGGCCACAATCAGAGTGACGTCGCCAGGATTTGCACTGACCGTCAGAATTGCACTTGTATATGTGCCGGCCGGAACGGAAAGCGTTCCTAGAAGTTCGCCAAGCTGATCAAGCTGCACCAGGTTGATCATTGGCACAGTGCCGCCAGCCGTGAAAACGTTGACGGGGCTGCCCCCGCCTTGTGGGACCAGTGAAATGCTCATGATCTTCACGCCAATCGTGGCCCAGTCTTCGGTGGAAGCATCGCTCACCATCATGTTTACCATTCCGGATTGCGAGCCCCCTGTCGAGCCAACACCGGCGCCTGAACTGCTGCCACATGCCACTGAGAACAAAGGAATCGCCGCCGCCACTAACCCCATAAATATTCGGGACACTCTGGATTTCATTTTGGTCTCCTGCGAAGACTCAATGGTCTCCACTCGATTGTTTGAATTAACGCCGGACATCCGTGCGCAGGGCCCCCGAAGACCGGTCACGAATTCCGTCCAGCAACCTACAAAACCCGGAATCGGGAATAGAGTTGCGGTGAAATGAAAATGAATTTGTAGTACCAAAGTACTGCGAAGGAAAATAAGTTCCACTTAATGCTGGTGCAAGGGAAATTCCACCTGCCCCAAAGGCCAGGGGGAAGTAGGCTGGCCCCAAGCTCTGTTCAGGCTGCAAAACAAAATATTTTGTCATTCTGAGCGAAGCGAAGAATCTCTCCTTCTTTTCATGTACTTAAAACCAAGAGAGATTCTTCGCTTCGCTCAGAATGACAAAATTGGTGGGGGGCTTTTTTCGCAGCTAGTAATGCCCGCGGTTGCCATTTCAGATCCGTCCATTTATTTTGATTGCGCCCGAGGGGAAACCAGTTGTCAGGCCTGAGGGAGTGGCGTACGATTCCAATTCGTGTGGACGAAATTGAATTTTTGGCCAACCAAAACTGGACCTCTTGTTGAACACCCAAGAAACTCAACCTGCCCTGCGAAAATCTCCCCTGCCGGAGTTGTTCGCCGCAAGCACAGGGCCAATGCTGATCGCACCGCTTCCTGCAGAGTCTGCCATTGATTTGTCGATTGTGCTTCCCACATTTAACGAAGCGCAGAGCATAGCCGCGGTGGTCGAGCAGCTTTCCGCTGTGCTCGATCCCATCCGCGACTTGAAGTACGAAATCATCGTTGTAGATGACGACAGCCCGGACCAAACCTGGGACTGCGCTCTTCAATTGGCTGAAATTTCCCGCTCCTGCGCGTGATGCGCCGTCAAGGCGAGCGCGGTCTCGCGGGCGCTGTAGTTCGCGGCTGGCAAGTCGCTCAGGGAAGAATTCTTGGCGTGATGGACGCAGACCTGCAGCATCCGCCGGATATCGCCGCAAAGCTATGGGCAGAAATGGCGCGCGGCGTGGACTTGGCCGATGGCCAGCCGGCACGCTGCCGGCGGCGGCGTCAGCAACTGGAAGCTGCATCGCAGAATGATCTCGCGCGGCGCGCAGTTTGCGGGGCTATTGGTATTGCCCGAGGTATTGGCAAAAGTGAAAGACCCAATGAGCGGATACTTCATGATCCGCCGGTCGCTTCTCGAACAACGGGAGCGGCACCCAGTGGGATACAAG
>CAWGSV010000013.1:0-24740 GCA_963825365.1 uncultured Acidobacteriota bacterium
CACTGTTTGTCGTCCCGAGCGAAGCGAGGGATCTGCTTTTCATTTCGGGACCAAGAAACAGCAGATTCCTCGGGCGAACCCCGCCCTTCGGAATGACATCGTGCGAATTGTTGCGCAAAATATTAGGGCGCTCGGCAGGGCAGCAACCTTTACCGGTCGCCGGAATTATCTTGCATGTTTAGATTGCAAAAACTGCACAGGCAGAGTGCCTGTGCTACTGGAGATGCATGCGGCGTGAAAAAACCAGCGTATCGCGCGAAGATTATCTGAAGGCAATTTGGGAGATGGTCCAGGAAGAACACGAGCCGATCAGCGCGCGGCTGGCCGAAGAGTTGGGGGTCACGCCGCCGGCGGTGACTGCCGCGTTGAAACGCCTGACGCGTGACGGGCTTCTTGTGGTGCGCCGCGACGGGCGAATCGCGCTTACGCGCAAGGGCGGCAGCATTGCGGATCGCCTGGCCATGCGACACCAGCTGGCGGAAAAACTGCTCACCGAAGTGATCGGCCTGGACTGGACGCGCGCCCATGACGAAGCCGAGCGCCTGGAACATGGGATTTCGCCCGAAGTGGAAAAATTATTGCTGGCGCGTTTCGGCGCGGAAGGTTTTTGTCCGCACGGCGTGCCGCTGCAGGGCGGCCTCGCTAAATTGCGGCGCAAGCACGGAGCGGTTCCGCTCTCCGACGTGGAAACCGGGCGCACCGTCGAAGTTCTCTGCGTCTACGAAAAGGATCCGGAATTCCTGAAATTTCTTTCAGGCCTGGCCCTGCATCCCGGCGCGCGGGCCCGCGTGCGCAATCGCGAGTATGACGAAACCATGACGCTCACCGTGGGCAGCCGCACCATCCATCTCGGCAAGCCCGCGACCAGCCGCATCTGGGTGCGCGCGCTGGCGCAATAAAGTGGCATAGGCTTCAGGCTGTGCGGGTTTCGACCTTGCAAGGACTAAACCCGCACAGGCTGAAGCCTATGCCACGTAAGCTTCCCCTCTACGAAATCGGCATGCAGACGGCTTTGACCTCGGTGTATTGCTCGAGGACTTCGTGGCCCATTTCGCGACCCCAGCCGGACTCTTTGTATCCGCCGAAGGGTAGCGCCGCGTCGAACACGTTGTAGCAATTGATCCACACGGTTCCGGCGCGAAGCATGCTGGCGATCTTGTGGGCTTTCTTGACATCGCGCGTCCACACGCCTGCCGCCAGGCCGTAGTTGGAATTGTTGGCTTGCGCGGCGATTTCCTCGACGCTGCGGAAGGGAATTACGGTGACCACCGGCCCGAAAATTTCCTCGCGCACTACTTTCATCTTGTCGTTGGTGTTCACGAGCACTGTGGGCTTGACGAAGTAGCCCTTGGTTCCTTCACGCGAACCTCCGGTGACGGCTTTTGCGCCTTCCGAAATTCCCGATTCCAGGTAGCCGCACACGCGATTCATTTGTTCTTCGGAGACCAGCGGACCCATGTCGCTTGCGGGGTCCATTCCGGGGCCGATGAGAATGTTGTTGGCGTGCTGCGCCACACCGTCCACGACCTTGTCGAAAATGTCGCTTTCGACGAATAGCCGCGAACCGGCGCAGCAGCACTGCCCGTGATTGAAGAAAATGGCGCTGGCTGCTCCGGGGATGGCTGCCTCCACATCCGCGTCCTCCAGAATAATGTTGGGAGATTTTCCGCCCAGCTCCAGGGAAACTTTTTTCAGGTTGCCGGCAGCGGCTTGCAAAATCAATTTGCCGACTTCCGTGGAACCTGTGAATGCAACTTTGTCGACATCCGGATGCGCGGCCAGCGCGGCGCCCGCCGTCTCGCCATAACCCGGAACGATATTCACGACGCCGTCGGGAATGCCGGCTTCCTGAATCAGTTCACCGAGCAGCAGCGCTGTGAGCGGAGTTTGCTCCGCCGGTTTCAACACCACCGTGCAGCCGGTAGCCAGCGCCGGGCCAAGTTTCCAGGCGGCCATCAGCAGCGGGAAATTCCAGGGAATGATTTGCGCCACAACGCCCACCGGTTCGCGCAGTGTGTAGGCTAGAAATTGCGTGCTGCCCGCCGCCCGAGGAAATGGGAATGGTGTTGCCCTCGATCTTGGTGGCCCAGCCGGCCATGTAACGGAACAGGTCGGCGGCCAGCGGCACGTCGGCCACGCGCGCGATAGTCAGAGGTTTTCCATTGTCGAGCGATTCCAGCTGCGCGAATTCTTCCAAATGCCTTTCGATCAATTCGCCAAGCTTCCAGATCATGCGGCCGCGCTGCGACGGCGTGATCTTCGACCACGGGCCGCTATCGAACGCGGCGCGGGCCGCCTTCACGGCGCGATTCACGTCTTCCTTGTCACCTTCGGCAACGCGGGAAAGGACCTCACCCGTTGCGGGATTATAGGTGGGGAAAGTTTTTCCGGAGGCGGCTTCCACCCACTTGCCGTTAATTAGAATTTTGTGTGTCTTTGCAATGAATTGCGAAACATTTTGATCGAGCGAGGGCGCTGGCGCTGTAGTTGCCATGTCTTTTCTCCTTCTCTACGATTCGATGTTGGCACGCGTGGTGAGGGCGGGTCAAAGCCCACGCTACTCCTGTGCAACGGAAAATTCAAGCGTGGCATGTTTCGGCGGAGGTTTGTGCAGCGCCTTTTGTAGCCCGCCTCTTCAGAGGCGGGGATTTTTGCAAAGTTTAGCTAAAACCCCGCCTCTGAAGAGGCGGGCTACAGCAGCGCTTAAGGGATTTGTGCGGCGGGCGATGTAGAAAAACTCGCCTGAGGCGAACTGCGTTACACTGGAGACGTATTATCCAGTGGCACAATCGCATTTAGGGGCCGCCCATCGTTGGCGGGCCAAAGAAACATGAATCGGCCTTTCGCTGCTGCTTTTAGGAGTTGAAGAAAAATGGATACCACGGATTTGCGATACCCCGTCGGGAATTACGAGCCCAAGAGCCTTCTGACTCCATCCGAGCGCGAGCAGGCCATTGCGCAAATCGCGGAAACTCCCAAACGTTTGCGCGAAGCGGTGAAGGGCCTTTCCGGAGGGCAGTTGGATACGCCGTATCGTCCCGGCGGATGGACTGTTCGCCAGCTTGTGCACCATGTGCCGGACAGCCATATGAATGCCTACATCCGGTTGAAGCTGGCGCTCACCGAAAATGAGCCCACGGTGAAGCCGTATGAGGAACAGCTTTGGGCGGAGCTGGCGGATTCGCGGGAGACGCCTGTCGAAGTGTCGCTCGCGCTGCTGGAAGTTCTTCACCTGCGCTGGAATATTTTGTTGCGCGCCTTGCAGCCGGCGGATTTTGCGCGCACCCTGCGGCATCCGGTGAACGGCACAATGACCGTGGACAATCTGGTGCACCACTATGCCTGGCACGCGCGCCACCATGTCGCGCACATCACCGCGCTGCGCGAGCGCGAAGGGTGGGACTAGCCCGCGTGATGCTCACCGCGCTGCGCTACTACTGGATCACCGCCAAGGGATATCGCCTGCGCCCGTGGGCCAGCCCGTACATTCGCTGGCGGCTGGAAACATTTTTTGGCGGAGATATGCACGCGCTGGGCGCCGCGGAATTTTTCAGTTTGATCTGGCGCGAGCGAACGCAGCTTTCGCGATTCGTCGCCTGGGTGGATGAGCGCTGGCGGGTGCAAGGTGTTGCGAAATAAACGGCAAAGCCTTTTGTCATTCCGAGCGAAGCGAGGAATCTCTCTTTGGATTTGGCCCATGAAAAGAAAGAGAGATTCCTCGCTTCGCTCGGAATGACAAAATAATTTACTATTTTCGCGGCCTGGTAAAGTAAGTGCCGAATTGGCTGACTGTTCGCGATTCTCAATGAACGAGCTAAAAATATTTCAGAAGACGGAATCGCTACATGAGGGGCGCTGGTGGGAGCCCATGCCCGACGGGCGCGTGCACTGCTATCTTTGCCCGCGGCATTGCCACATCGGGGAAGGGCAGTCCGGCTTTTGTTTCATCCGCGTGAATCAGGGCGGGAAAACTTTACAGCCTGGGATACGCATCTCCGGCGGCGCTGCAAATCGATCCCATCGAGAAAAAACCGCTCAATCATTTTCTGCCGGGCACGCGCGTGTTTTCGCTGGGCACGGCGGGATGCAACATGGGCTGCTTCTTCTGCCAGAACTGGGACATTTCCAAATCGAAATCCGACCAGGTGCGCTCGACGCACATTCCCGCCGGAAGATGTTGTCGCGCTGGCGATTCGCTACGGCTGCCCGTCCATCGCGTTTACCTATAACGAGCCGACCATCTGGGGCGAGTATGTGATCGATATTTGCCATGCCGCACGCGAAGCGGGCATTCGCACGGTGATGGTCACCAACGGCTACGTCACGCGCGAAGCGTTTCACGATATTTACGATCATGTGGACGCCGCCAACGTGGACCTAAAAGCGTTCACGGAGGGATTTTACGGACGAATTACTCTCACGCATTTGCAGCCGGTGCTGGACGTGCTCACGTGGCTGAAGCAGGAAACGAATGTCTGGTTTGAGATTACGAATCTCTTGATTCCCACGCTCAATGACGATCCGCGGACGAAATTCGCCGGCTCTCCGATTGGATCTTGGAGCATCTCGGCCCGGACGTTCCGCTGCATTTCACGGCGTTTCATCCTGATTTCAAGCTGCGAGACAAGCCCGGGCACACCGCCCGAGACTCTTCATGCTGCGCGGCAAAATTGCGCTCGATGCGGGACTTCACTACGTATACGAAGGAAATATTCATAGCGAGCGCGGCGCACACCGTATTGCCCCGGCTGCGGCAAGATTGCTTATTCGCCGCTCCTGGCACGATGTGATTGAGAATCTGCTGCGCGACGGAGCGTGCTCCGCCTGCGGCCACAAAATTCCCGGCCGGTGGAGCGATGCTTCGCCTTCGCGCAAATCCGCGCTGCTGCAAGCTTTTGATTTAGCCGCAAATAAGTATGGCGATTTGAATTTGTGAAGCGGCGATATCAGATTTGTTTTGGACGATGTTGCGAATTACGAATTTCTAGAAGTAATCGCAAAGATGACCAGCCAGCGAAGTCGATCAGCCGTCAGGGGCTAAAGCCCCGATTTTAAGGATCTGAACGTCGCGGCTGAAGCCGCGACCTACAAAGATTGTTGATGAGATGTCTTCTTATCTCCAGTTACTGATTTTCCCCCGGCATGGGCATATTCATGGGCATGGTGGAATCGCTTGGCATCGACGGCATCCCTGCCAGATACGCGTACATCCACAACTGCCATTTGCGGTCGAGTTCCAGCGGAGTCGTGCTTAGCGCTTTTGCCACTTCGGCGATGTTGGGATGCGCGATGTCTGCGGTATACAGTTGTTTCACCGCGGCCGCGCCGCCGAATTCGGAGATTTCGCTGATCCATGCCGCGCCCAGCGCGTCCCTGTCCCTGACAGTGGAAATTTCTCCACCGGGATCGGCCAGCAGACTCTCGACGTTCTTGTGCCCAAGGCGTTGCTCCACTTGCGCGGCAACCATTCCTAAATCCGTGCCGGACGATTGGCCCACGAGCCACAGTGCGATCCACTTGGTGATTTGCGCGTTTCCCGGCTTGCTCCAGGTTGCGTGCAGCAGCGCTTCTGCATCGGCCGCGTCGGGAAGTTGGGGAACCCGGCCGATTAGTTTCGCGCGGATGGTAGTTCCGGCGACCGAATAAGTCCGCGCGCCGGCATCGCTGGATTGTCGATCGGAATAGTTAGGATTGAAGACGATGCGAATCTCCACGTTAGAGCCTGCATCGTCCAGCTTTTTGTTGAGGCGCTTGAACACAAATTCTCTCTGCGCGGCGAACTCCTTTACCGAGTTTGGCGAGAGAGCCCAGGGCGGGCAAAGGATTTCGTAGTGCGCGGAAGTCGCGCGGCGCATCAAGGTTTCGCGCCCGAATTGAAGAATCGTGCCCCCATAAAAGTAAAGCGCGATGACCAACGCCACACCGCCCAGATAAACGATGGCTGACGATTTCACAAAGCCGCGCTCGGATGGCCCTTTTGTGGTCACGGCGTTATCTTCCCAGCGCCATTCGGGCGAATGTTTCCGGCGGCTGCGGACGAAAAATATTTTTGCACGTCGGTGTCGGGGAATCCGCGATTATTCAGGTGGATGCGCAATTTTTCCGCAGTGACAGGGCCATGCGGAAATATGGCGCAAATGGATTCAAAAACAACTCGATGCTCCGGTTCCGTGAACTTTCGAGGGCCAAGCGACTCGATGAGATTCTGTCGCAATTTGCGCGGGACGGCCTCATCGCACAGCGTGCACAGGGCCCTTAATTCGGCCGTCAATTGTGTTTTGCGATCCATCGGATCCGTGTTGGGCGC
Organism: uncultured Acidobacteriota bacterium; assembly: GCA_963825365.1. Taxonomy (GTDB): domain Bacteria; phylum Acidobacteriota; class Terriglobia; order Acidiferrales; family UBA7541; genus Palsa-360. The sequence goes on from CAWGSV010000013.1 coordinate 6,308, forward strand.
GATATCCCGGCGCCACAATACTAGTTTATTCCATGTTCGGCGTGAAGATAGAGGATTCTTGGCAGAGGAGCGCGCCTCGATCTGGCCGCGTTTGAGATCTTAAGTGGTGTTGAATTGCATGCGGGGAATTTATCCCACGCATTGGCTTCTGAGGTAGACTACCGGCAACGTCTAACTGAAGTTGTCGAAAGGGGACTGCCTTATGGCCAAGTCTTTTCGCCTTCTGTCGCTTGTGTCCCTGCTTCTATTTGCCGGCAGCGTGTTTGCTCAAGAGGCTCCAGATTGGACTAACCCGTTCCCGCCATACCGGATCATGGGGAACATCTATTATGTGGGAAGCCAGGGACTTGCCTCATACCTGATTACGACTCCGCAGGGAAATATCCTGATCAACAGCAGTCTGGAAAAATCCGTTCCTCTCATCCGCCAAAGTATCGAACAATTGGGGTTCAAATTCAGCGATACCAAGATTCTGCTGATCAGCCACGCTCATTGGGACCACTGCGCGGGCAGCGCGGCCGTCAAGGAACTGACTGGAGCCAAGTACATGGTCATGGATGCTGACGCGCCCGAAATTGAGGCGGGAGGGAAAGGCAATTTTCAGTATGGAGACAATGCAACTTCACGCTATCAGCCGACCAAAGTAGATCGCGTGCTGCATGATGGCGACGAGGTGCGCTTGGGCGGCACGGTGTTGGTTGCTCATCTCACTCCTGGGCACACCAAAGGTACGACTACCTGGACAATGAAAGTGGCGGACGGGGGAAAGACCTACAACGTGGTCATCGTGGGCAGCCCCAACGTAAATGCGGGATACAAACTGGTGAACAATATGCTCTATCCGCAAATCGCCTCGGACTATGAGCGCATGTTCCGCGGCTTGAAATCATTGCCGTGCGATATTTTTCTTGGCGCACATGGAAGTTATTATGGAATGGAAGAGAAATACGCCCGCATGAAAGTGGGTAGCCCGAATCCGTTCATTGACCCCGATGGGTACAAGAGCTATATAGAGGAACGCGAGCAGGCCTTTCAAACCGAATTGACGAAACAAAAGGGTGAAGCGCGATAAGGCTTATTTCGGCCGATTTCTTAGGCAACGTGCAGTGAACAGCGAAGGCCGGAGGTTTGTGTGAAAAATATTGTGAGGAAATGTTTTCTTTCGGTTGCCTTCTTCCTGGCCGTTTCCGTTTCGATGTCCGCGCATCACGGAGCAGCGGGCTACGACATGGATAAGCAATTGGTGATGAAGGCCACCGTGACAGAATGGCTGTGGGCCAATCCGCATTGCTTCCTCAGGTACGATACGAAAGACGACAAGGGCGTAGTGGCGCACTGGGCCGCGGAAGTCAGCAACCCCGTTGACATGACCCGGCGCGGGTGGGCCAAGCATTCCCTGAACCCCGGAGATCAAATCACCGTTACGGTGCGGCCCGCCAAAAATGGAGAGCCGGTGGCACAGCTCTTGAAAGTTGAATTTCCGAACGGCCAGACATTAATCGGTTGGGGTACGGCCCGTTGAGGGAAGGGGATTTCATAATGCAAACGCGAAAAGCGATTCCTTTCCTCGGATTAGCAGGGGCACTGGCGCTAGCCTGTGCAGCGCATGCGCAGAGCGCTGCGCCCATGCCATCTGCACCACCGGCAAAAACTGAAAAGGCCGCGCCCGCGCCTCGGCGCGATCTTTCTGGAATTTGGGGACCAGAGGATGTTGGTGATGGGATCTCACCTCAGGGCGTGAAATCCCACGCCCCTTTCACTGAATTCGGAGCAAATCTGGCCAACAATGTCTATAAACCGGGCGATGGGCCCAGAAGAGTTACCATTGGACAGGTCAACGACCCTCTGGACGGCTGCGATCCGGCGGGTTTTCCGCGAGACCTTCTGTTTGAGCTGCGCCCATTCCAATCCGTGCAGACTCCCAATCAGGTGCTGATGCTGTACCAGTATCAACGCGTATGGCGGTCCATCTGGACGGATGGCAGGGAACTGCCGAAGGATCCCGATGCGCAGTGGTATGGTTACTCGACTGGGAAATGGGAAGACGACTATACGTTTGTGGTACGAACGGCTGGCACGGACGAAAGAACCTGGCTTGATAATGCGGGCGATCCGCACAGCAGCGACATGCGCGTTGAAGAGCGCTACCACCTGCTCGATCGCGACACCATGGAACTTACCGTGAAAATTGACGATCCCAAGACCTACACCGAGCCCTGGCTTGCCCGCGAGAAGTTGCGACTCAAGCGCATGCCGGCCAACACCGACATTTTGGAAATGATTTGCGCGCCCAGCGAGGCCGAAGAGTATAAGAAGGCCATGGCTGTTCCTCTTTCCAAATAGCTTTTCACCGGCGCCAAGACGTCCGCTTATTTGCTCTTCTTGTTTTCCACGTGCTCGTCAATCCACTTCAGTATGAGATCTGCAACCTGGTTGTTGTTCTTATCCTGCATGAGCATGTGGCTGTTGCCGAATTGTCCGTACTGGGGCAGGTGCATCATGGTGGCGTCGCCGCCTGCGGCCTTGACTGCCTGCACAAATTGCTGGCAGGAATTTAATCTCTCGGGCCAATTGATAGGCGAAGTGGCGGCGTCTTCGATGTGATCGCCGAATACCACGAGCGTGGGGATTTTTGCCAACTTTGAAATCTGCTCGGGGTTCAGCACGGGACAGCCGGTTTCGATGGTTATTACCGCTTTAATATCAGCAGGGTTAATGAGCGCGGCCTGCTCGGGAAAGAAGCCCGATTCGGAGTGGCCCATCAACACGGCACCCTTCAACTTGATTGCAAGGCCCGACAGATTAGTCCACGTGGGATTGACGGCGGGGAGCGTGCCATTCAGATCGGGAATCACCTGTTTGCCAAACTCATCCATGGCCTCGACAGGGAATTGCTCATTCGGAAATGCCTTTCCCGGCGTAGGGCCGAAGCGAAATCCCAGCCAGGCAATTTCGTGCGTTGCTGAGCGAATTTCGGGCATGTCGCTGGCAGGGCGCTTTCCCAATTTAATTTCGTTGTAGATGGTGGCGTCGAAACCGGAGCGGCCTCGGGAAACCTGATCGGGCAAATAGACCGAGCGATGTTTTCTCAGAAAATATTCATTCCAGCCCATGCGGCCGTCGGGAGTGGTCTCGTAACTTTTCGAGCTGAGGCAGCAGCCGTGTACCATCACCACCGGCACGTGTGAATCCGCGCCTTCGGGAATCTGATACTGGACGTACATCTGGTCAACGGTAATGCTGCCCGAGTTCACGCCGCTGCCCAGGAATCCCCCGGGCGATCCGGTGAGCGCGTCAGTGAAAATTGTGTGGCCGCCAACGAAGAAGCTGCCTTGTTCTTTCAGCACCAGTGAGTCGGCCATGGTCACGACCGCGGTTACCAAGAACAGGGCCGAAACAGCAGCGAGCGAAAAAAATCGACGCTTATTTTTCATGGGACTCTCCATTTGACCGCTTCCAGTAGGACAGGCTTCAGCCTGTCTGCTTTTGAATTGCGTCTGCGCGGCAAAGATCAAAACCAGACAGGCTGAAGCTTGTCCTATTCGACGGTGGTAATCGCTCCGAGAGATGCGGAGCTCACCAGCTTTGCGTACTTGGCGAACACGCCGGATTTGTATTTGGGAGCCGGCGCTTTCCATTTCGCCAGGCGCGCTTTGATTTCTGCGTCGCTCAATTCGATGCGCAGGCTCTTTGTCGCCAGATCGAAGACGATGATGTCGCCCTCGGCAACGATGGCGATGGGGCCGCCGCGCGCGGCTTCCGGAGCCGCGTGGCCGGCCATCAGGCCGCGAGTCGCGCCGCTGAAGCGGCCGTCGGTCAAGAGCGCCACGTCCTCGCCAAGTCCTTGTCCCACGAGAGCCGCAGTCAGCCCAAGCATTTCGCGCATGCCGGGACCGCCGCACGGCCCTTCGTAACGCACGATGACCACGTCGCCTTTTTTAATTTGTCCCTTCACAGCGGCGTCCATGGCTTCTTCTTCGCGGTCGAAAACGCGCGCCGGGCCGCGATGAGATGGCTTTTCGTGGCCCGAAGTTTTTACCACGCATCCGTCAGGCACAAGATTGCCGCGCAAAACCATCAGGCCGCCGGTGGTCTTGATCGGGTCGGACAGCGCGTGCACCACGACCTGACCAAGCTTTTCTTTCGCCAACATGGCTTCTTGGTCCAGCGTTTTCAGGCTCGCAGTCATCTGTCCTTTGTGCAATATGCCTGCTTCCAGCAAGCGCTTTGCGAGCAGCGCATTTCCACCTGCGTTGTACAAATCCACCGCCGTGTATTTCCCCCAGGGCTTCATGTCTGCCAGCAGGGGAGTCTTGGCGCTGATGTCGCCGAAATCGTCGAGTTTTAAATCAATATTCGCTTCCTTGGCCATGGCTAGCAGATGCAGCACGGCGTTGGTCGAGCCGCCCGTGGCAACTACGGCGAAGATTGCATTTTCAAAGGATTGTCGCGTCAAAATTTTGCTGGGCGTAATTCCTTTGCGGAGCAGTTCCATCACCAGCGTTCCGGCCTGGTAGGCGGCGTCATCTTTCTTGGGATCGGTGGCGGGCACGTTGCCGAGTCCCATGGGCGTGAGGCCGATAAATTCCAGCGCCGTGGCCATGGTGTTGGCGGTGAATTGCCCGCCGCAGGCGCCCGCTCCCGGGCAGGCCACGCTTTCGATTTCTTTCAAATCGGCATCGGACATTTTTCCGGCGGAATGCGCGCCGACGGCTTCAAACACATCTTGAATCGTGACATCGTGCCCGCGGAAACGCCCGGGCTGGATCGAGCCGCCGTACATCACCAGGCTAGGCAGGTTCAGACGCGTCAGGCCCATGGCCGTTGCAGGAATAGTTTTGTCGCATCCGGCCAGAGCGACCATGGCGTCAAACATGTATCCGTGGCCCACGAGCTCGATGGAATCGGCGATCACTTCGCGGCTCACGAGCGAAGCTTTCATGCCCTCGGTGCCCATGGTTTCGCCGTCACTGATGGCGATGGTGTTAAATTCCAGCGGCGTGCCGCCTGCCGCGCGGACGCCTTCTTTTACTTTTTCTGCCATATGGCGCAGGTGCGAATTGCAGGGCATTGCTTCGATCCAGGTATTTGCGATGCCGACAAGAGGCTTGGCCAGGTCCGCATCCGTCAGGCCGATGGCGTAAAAATAAGCGCGCGCGGGCGCCCTTGATGGGCCATCGACGATGATGCGGCTGTGTTCTCTCAAACGCGAATCCATGATGCCTCCGGGGGAAGTGGTGACTGGTGAACCGTGATTCGTGAAAACCTACATGACATAGCGTGCGCGAACCGAATTGTGCGGTCCCTAAACCCTGAACTCTCCGTGCCCTCGGTTTTTCTCTGTGTCCTCTGTGTTAAGTTTTTGACTGTCGTTTGGCCAACCAAAGAATTAACACAGAGGACACAGAGAAAAACCGAGGGCCACAGAGAGAGGGCACTAAGTTTTCTACGCGCCTTCGGCGATTACGCGGTTCTTCTTCATCCAGGGCATCATGGAGCGCAATTCGGCGCCGACTTTTTCGATGGGGTGCTTCTGGCCGGCTTCACGCAGCTCTTTGAAACGCTTCGAGCCGCCGGCGGCTTCGGCCATCCATTCCTTGGCGAATTTTCCGGATTGAATGTCGGTCAAGATTCCCTTCATGCGTTCCTTGGTGGCCTTGTCGATAACTATGGGGCCGCGCGTGAGGTCGCCGTACTCGGCGGTGTTCGAAATCGAGTAGCGCATTTCGGAGATGCCGCCTTCGTAGACCAGGTCCACGATCAGCTTCATTTCATGGCAGCATTCGAAATAGGCCATTTCGGGCGCGTAGCCCGCTTCGATCAGCGTTTCGAATCCCGCCTGAATCAGCGCGGTCAGGCCACCGCACAGCACGGACTGTTCGCCGAAGAGGTCTGTTTCGGTCTCTTCCTTGAAATTGGTTTCGATCACTCCGGCGCGCGCGCCACCGATGGCGCTGGCGTAGGCTAGGCCGATTTTCTTAGTGTCGCCAGCCGGGTCCTGATGGACGGCGAGAAGGCAGGGAACTCCCGCGCCTTGCGAAAACTGATGGCGCACCAGGTGCCCAGGTCCCTTAGGGGCAACCATGAACACGTTGACGTCCTTGGGCGGCTTGATAAATCCGAAGTGGATGGAGAAGCCGTGCGCCAGGGCCAGGTATTTCCCGGCGCGCATGGTTTGCGCGATTTCGGCGTCATAGATGGCCGGAGTGATTTCGTCCGGAGTCAGGATCATGACGATGTCGGCAGCCTCGGCGGCTTCGCGCACAGACATTACGCGCAGCCCGGCCTTCTGCGCCTTGGCCACCGATGCACTGGTGGGCTTCAGGCCCACGATCACGTCGCAGCCCGAGTCCGAAAGGTTCATGGCGTGGGCATGGCCCTGCGAACCAAAACCGATCACGGCGATTTTCTTATTTTTTACGTAGTTCACATCCGCGTCTTTATCGTAATAAACCTTCACAGTTCCTCCTGTTGCCTCTTTTGGTTTGAGAATTCAAATGCTTAAATTCTTTGTCTTTCGTGTCTTGATAAAGCATGTGCCCAATAGCGGTAACCGCATGCTTTTGTCGCGCAGCCAATCTTGGCCGTGCAGTTTTCACCACTCGCATAGTTCCAGGCGCTATCGCCAGTTGCGAAAAGCGCACAGGCAAGAGTGCCTGTGCTACTGAGGACCATCCGCGGCAAATAGTTTAAACCCTGGCTTGCGGGTAGCAGCCAAGAATTTTTATGGAATCTGCGAATTCTTTCAGTTCTTCGAGCGCCGCGCGCGTTTGCTCATTTTTGAGCGAAGCCTGCAGATCGAGATAGAAGCAGTAGCTCCAGGGAGTGCCGGGAATGGGGCGGCTCTCAATTTTCAGCAAATTTAGGTTGCGGCGCGCAAAGGCGTTCAGCGCGGAGCACAGCGATCCGGGTTTGTGCGCAAGGTTCAGCACCAGGGAAAGTTTGTCGGCGTTTTCGGCGACGTCGGCGTAAGTGGCCAGCAGCAGGAAGCGCGTGTAATTTTCGGGATGATCCTCAAGATGTTCGCGCAGAATCACGCCGCCGTAAACTTTCGCGGCGCGCTTGCTGGCGATGCCGGCTTTGGTGGGATCGCCCGCGCCCATCACTTCGCGCACGCTGCCCGCAGTGTCGTCCGTGGCAACGCGCTTGATGGCGGGGTGGCTGGCGAAAAATCGTTCGCACTGCGCTAGCGCCACCGGGTGCGATGAAACTTGCGTGATGCGATCGAAGGTTGCGCCGGGAACGCCGATCAGGTTGTGCACGATGGGGATGACCACTTCGGCCTGAATGTGCAGGCCGCTGGAAATCAGTAAATCGTAGGAGCGGTGAACGGAACCGGCCAGGCTGTTTTCAATCGGCGCAAGGATGTAATCCGCAGCGCCGTCTTTGATGCTGGTATATAACGCCTCGAACGTGGCCCGCGGGACGAGTTGGATATCCTCGCCAAGCAACTTCACGGCTGCCTCTTCGCTGAATGCGCCGCGCTCGCCTTGAAATGCTATGCGGGAGGATGGTGGAACCTTCATTGACATGGTCCACGGAGCAATATTTGAGCGTTTAGGCGTCGCGGCATAAGCATTCAAACTATCAGGCTGCGGATAGGCTCGTCAAACGGGGTGACGTGGCATAGGCTCCAGCCTGTGGGGGTTTAGGCCTTGCAAGTTTTAAAAACCCACAGGCTGAAGCCTGTGCTACTGGAAGCTCTAAAGCTTATTCAGGCCGTCGAGGCCGGCGACTTTGTAGGCTTCTGCGAAGGTTGGATAGTTGAAGACGGTATCGCGGAAGTAGTCCATGGTGCCGCCGAGGGAGAGCACGGCCTGGCCGATATGCACGATTTCTGCGGCGCTTTCTCCGATGACGTGCACGCCCAGAATTTTTCGCGTTTCCGGGTGGAAGAGAATTTTGAGCATTCCGGTGTGGTCGCCCACGATTTGTGCCTTGGCCAGCTCTTCGTATTTTGAGATGCCGACTTCAAAGGGGACGTGCGCTTCGGTCAAGGCGGCTTCAGTTTGGCCAACCATGGAAATTTCCGGGATGGTGTAAATCCCGTAAGGAAGGAAGGCCTTCGTCATTTCGGCGGGCATGCCAAAAATGCTGCAGCTGGCAACGCGGCCCTGCTCCATGGACGTGGAAGCCAATGACGGAAATCCGATGACGTCTCCGGCCGCGTAGATATTGGGGACGGCCGTTTGGAAGGAGGAATTCACTTCCAGCTTGCCGCGCGGCCCGGCGGTGAGCCCGGCGGCTTCCAGGTTCAGCAAATCGGTGTTGGCCTGGCGTCCCACGGCATACATCAGGCAAGTGGCGTGAATGATTTTCCCGCTTTCCAGGCTGGCGACAACGCGGCCGCGATCGTCGGTTTTAATGGAGGAGACTTTTTCACCGAGGCGGAAGATGGCTCCCTGGCGGCGCATATGGTAGCGCAGCGCCTCCATGATTTCGGAATCCACAAAGTCCAGGAGCGTGGGCCGCTGCTCGATGAGCGTGACTTCCACACCCATAGCGACAAGCATGGATGCATATTCGAGGCCGATCACGCCGCCACCCACGATGATTAATTCGCGCGGAATTTCGTCCATCTCAAAAAACTGGTCGCTGGCGATAATTTTCTTTCCGTCAAAGGGAATGTCCTCGGGGTGGGCAGGGCGAGTGCCGCAGGCGATCAGCACGTGGTCGGCGTGGAGCATGTGCTCTTCCGTGGCGCCTTGCACCTCGATGGTGTTTGCATCCAGGAACGACGCGGTGCCGGAAAGCAGAACGATCCCGTTGCGGCGCAGCTGGTCGCGCACCACGCCGGTTTCGCGCTCCACCACTTGCGAGACACGAGCGCCCAGATCGCGAATGGATATGCGGTCTTTTACGACGTAGTCGTTCCCGTAGAAGGAGCGATGGCGGAATCCGGTAAGGTGCAGGATTGCTTCGCGCAGAGTCTTGCTGGGAACCGTACCGCCGTGAATGCACACCCCTCCGACCATGTCATTGCGGTCGACCATGGCCACGCGCTTGCCGAGCTTGGCGGCGGCAATGGCGCCTTTTTGGCCAGCGGGCCCGCTTCCCACGACGACCAGGTCGTATTGAATCGGATGCATCAATCCTCTTCTGCCAGGTTCCCGCAGAGCCTCTGTGTGCAAAGTTAGGCGCCCTCACATTTGATATTCAATCGCGATTGTGCCCGCCCAGTGTAAGAGACTGCAGGAAGAGAAACAATCCCGGCAATGACAGCTCTTAAATTCATTGGGTCCGCACCCACCGCAATTCCTTGCGTAAGTGTTTTGGACACAGTAGTTTTGCACCAAATGTTAAAATCTGTCTATATGCGTGTCATCCAGAAAATGAATCGGCGATGGCCGCATCCATCGACTGGAAGACAGACAAAGCGAGTCGACTGTGGCGCTTCAAAATAGTCCTTATCGGCTGGTTGAGGCCGTCGCTTTACCTGGATTTAAAGCCAAATCGGATTTCAGGGACCCTTTTAAGTGAATCCATGGGACAATATTCTTCGAAAGATTTGCAAAAGGGAAGAGGGATACCCATCGTAAGCTTGCTTTGGAATACTTGAAACCAAAGCGTGCCTTAAGACCCTCTAAGACTTTAGAATAGGCACCGTAGACAGAAGCAGGAACTGGAGCGCTTCAGACAAAAAATGCACATTTCCGCCCCATTCATACGTAGGCCCGTTGCCACATCCCTTTTGAGCGTCGCGATCCTGCTGGCGGGAGGAGTGGCATTCTATTTTCTTCCCGTGGCGGCTCTTCCGCGAGTTGATTTCCCCACAATTTATGTTCGCGCTGGCTTGCCCGGAGCGAGTCCAGAGACAGTGGCATCTTCACTAGCCACGCCACTGGAGCGGCAATTTGGACGCATTGCGGGTGTCACGCAAATGACATCCAGCAGTCAATTGGGAAGTACGGGGATCGCGTTGCAATTCGACTTGGATCGAGACATCAATGCGGCGGCACGGGACGTGCAAGCTGCCATTAATGCTGCTGCCGGGCAATTGCCTGCTGGGTTACCGAGTTTACCTAATTACCGAAAGATAAATCCATCCGAGACTGACATTCTTGATATATCCGTCTCTTCGGACACTATTCCCAGGAGCCATCTCTACGATTTGTGCGATTCCATCCTTGCGCAAAAAATAGCCCAGGTGGATGGAGTGGGCCAGGTCAGTATCTCCGGGGGAGCCAAACCGGCCGTTCGCGTGGACGTCAATCCAAATGCCTTGGCGCATTACGGAATCAGCCTGGAGGCGGTGCGCACGGCCATCGTGACGTCCAATGCAAATACACCCAAAGGGAATCTGGAAGATCCCACCGGGCGTTGGGTGCTTTATGCTTCCGATCAACTTTTGAAGTCCGAGCAATATGCGCCATTGATCATTGCCTATAAAAACGGCGCTCCCGTGCGCTTAAGCGACATTGCAAAAGTGACGGAGGGGATCGAAGACGTAAGAAATTCTGGACTTGTGAATGGCAAGCCCGCCGTAATGATCGGAATCACACGGCAGCCCGGCGCAAACATTATCGATACTGTGGATCGGATTAAGGCATTGTTGCCGGAACTGCGCTCTTCGGTCCCGCCGTCGGTCACGCTGGAGCCTGCGTTTGACCGCACCACAACCATCCGGGCGTCCGTAAAGGATATCGAATTCACGCTGCTGCTGACCGTTGCCCTGGTGGTTATGGTTATCTTTGTCTTCCTTCGCAATGCCTGGGCCACCATCATTCCGAGCATTGCAGTGCCGCTTTCCATCATCGGGACGTTCGGAGTGATGTATCTGCTGCAATACAATCTGGACAATCTCTCTCTCATGGCTCTGGCCATCTGCACAGGATTCGTGGTGGACGATGCCATCGTGGTGATCGAGAACATCACGCGCTATCTGGAGGAAGGGGAAACTCCGATGGACGCGGCCATAAAGGGGTCGCGCGAAATCGGATTCACGGTTCTTTCCATGAGCATTTCGCTCACGGCAGTATTCATTCCCCTCCTGCTGATGGGAGGAATCGTGGGACGGTTGTTCCGCGAATTTGCGGTTACCTTGAGCGTGGCGATTCTTGTTTCCTTGTGCGTATCGCTCACCACCACCCCCATGATGTGCGCGCATTTCCTGAAATCGGCGAAGGATGTGAAGCACGGGAAATTCTATGCGGCCAGCGAACGGGTATTCCAGTGGAGCGTGAACACCTATGCTCGTGGATTGCGATGGGTTTTGCGACACCAGCCCGCAATGCTGATTCTGACGGGCGCCACGATTTGCCTCAGCGTGTACTTGTATATCGTCGTTCCTAAAGGTTTCTTCCCGCAGCAGGATACCGGGCTAATGCAAGGAAATGTGGTGGGTGCGCAGGATACTTCCTTCGCCTCGATGCAGGAGAAATTGAAGCTTTATACCGACATCGTTATGCGCGATCCGGCGGTCAAGGAAACACAGGCCAACACCGGCGGCGGCTCGGAAAACACTGGCCGAATAGGCGTGGAACTCAAACCCCTCGCCGAGCGCAAGGTGTCCGTGGATCAAGTCATCGCGCGGCTTCGGCGCAAACTTGCTGTAGTTCCCGGGGCCACTTTATTTCTGCGGGCAAATCAAGACATCACGGTCGGTGGAAGGGTCAGCAGTTCGCAATATCAATATACGTTATCGAGCGAGAGCCTCACCGATCTGCTGCAGTGGGCGCCGCGTGTGGAAGCCAGGATGAGGACCATGTCCAAGCTGCGCGATATTGCCAGCGACCAGCAAACGCGCGGATTGCAGGCCAGCCTGGTGATTGACCGGGACACGGCATCCCGCCTGGGAGTTTCACCGAACGCAATAGACAGCACACTGTATGACGCATTCGGGCAGCGGCAGGTCGCCACGATGTTCACGGAATTGAACCAATATCACGTAGTAATGGAAGTCGATTCGGCGTTTCGCGACAGCACGGACGCTATACAGAGTCTCTATGTCCGGTCTTCGACTGGCAACCAGGTGCCGCTGAGCGCATTTACACACTTTGAGACCAAGAATACTTCTCTAGCGGTAAATCACCAGGGGCAATTCCCCGCGGTGACCATTTCGTTCAATCTTGGGGAAGGTGTGGCGTTGGGCGACGCGGTGACGGACATCGAGTCCGCGGTTTTGCAAATGGGGCTTCCCTCGGATATTCACCCCACGTTCCAGGGAAACGCGCAGGCCTTCCAATCTTCCTTGTCGTCGGAGCCTTGGCTCATCTTGTCCGCGCTGATTGCCGTGTACATTGTTTTGGGAGTTCTGTACGAAAGCTATATCCATCCGATCACGATTCTTTCCACGCTGCCATCCGCCGGTGTAGGCGCACTGCTGGCATTGCTGGTGTTCCACACGGAACTGAGCGTCATTGCGCTGATCGGAATTATTCTGCTGATCGGCATTGTGAAGAAGAATGCCATCATGATGATCGACTTCGCCGTGGAGGCCGAGCGGTCCGGAAAGTCTCCCGAGGATTCCATCTATCAGGCTTGCCTGCTGCGCTTCCGCCCCATTATGATGACCACCATGGCGGCGCTGTTCGGTGGTTTGCCGCTGGCGCTGGCCACCGGCACGGGTTCAGAATTGCGGCGGCCTTTGGGTATCAGCATCGTGGGAGGCCTGATGGTCAGCCAGATGCTCACGTTGTACACAACTCCGGTCATCTACCTTTACATGGACCGGTTGCAGATGAGAATTCGCGGTCGCAAACCCGTGCCTGCGATTTCCGGCGAAGTTCCGCCGACTCCGGCTTCTCTCCATGACCCGTCGCTGACGTAAGCATCGAATCAGGCTTACTAAGGTTGTCGAATGCGGGCGGAAAGCAGCATGAAAATATTCTCCTCCATTGCAACCGCTCTCCTTTTTTCAAGCATAAGCATGACTCTGCTGGCCTTCCAGGGCCGGGGGTTCGAGGATGACGACGAAGCTCCAGCCCTTGCCGCCGACGCGCATCAGAATGCGGAGTGGGCATTTGCGCGATACCACTTTCGATCGAGCAACGATTCCGGCGGCTTTCGCGGTTTTCATATGTGGGCAGCGGATTATCCAAAAGCGGACCGGCAATTCACGATGGGCGTGAAGCGCTTGACGCGTCTGCATGTGCGGGGCATGGAACAAGTGGTGGACGCGGACTCCGACGAGCTGTTCAACTGGCCGTGGATTTACATGGAGCACGGCAACAACTGGAACCTCACGCAAGATGAAGTGGTCCGGTTACGCCAGTATTTATTGCGGGGCGGCTTTTTGTTTTCGGATGATACCCATGGAGATTATGAATGGGAGGAGCTTGTGCGTGGTTTGGAAATGATCTTTCCCGGACGACCGATTGAGGATCTAAAGAACGGCGACGAAATTTTTCACGTCATGTACGATCTGGATGACAGGGTTCAGATTCACGGCACGCGATTCTTGTGGGGAGGCCGGCCCTACTCGCCCGACATGGTGGTGCCGAAATGGAGAGCCATTCGCGACGACAACGGCCGCATCATGGTGGCAATCACACACAACTCCGACGTAGGCGACGCATGGGAATGGGCCGATAGCCCGCACTATCCCGAGCGCGAAACCGGGCTGGCTTATCGCATCGGAATCAACTACATCCTCTTTGACATGACGCACTAATCGAATGGCTGAGCGAATCGGGCATTGATCCTTATGTGGCAACTGGGTGGCGAGGCTTGTTTTGCGCTGCTGGTGACTACATAATAGTGCGAGCCGATATGTCCAGAAGGAACGCATCCATACTCGCGTTGTTCGCCGTCGCAGGGCTTGCGCTGCTGTGCGCCACACGCGTCGTTGTGCCTCAAGTTTCCGCTGCCGCTTCCGCGGCGGGCGCCGGTGATGCCAATCAGCCGGTGATCCACTTTGTGAAAAACCCTGAAGTGGCGCCGCCGCTTCAGGCGCTGGACCTCGTCGGAAAGCCGGTAACAAAAGAGAATTGGGGCGGCAAGGTCGTTCTCGTGAATTTCTGGGCCACCTGGTGCCCGCCGTGCCGCGAGGAAATTCCCGAACTGATCGAATTGCAAAAAGAATTTAAGGACAAGCTGGAAATCGTTGGCATTTCCGAGGATGACGATCCGCCGGCAAGCGTTGTGAAATTTGCGCGTGCGAAGGGAATGACCTATCCCATCGTGATGGCCACGCCGGAACTGATCGCCTCTTATGGCGGCGTTCCGGCTCTGCCCACTTCGTTCCTGATCGATACGCAGGGAAGGGTGGTGCAGAAGCATAGCGGGCTTTACCCCATCGAAAATTATCGCCTGGAGATCGGTTCGCTGTTGGGAATGCAGACCAATGCGCGCGTGGAAACATTCGTGGATAACGGGCAAATCTTTCTGAAAAATGCCGCCAACGCAACGGAATTGCCCGGCGTAAGTTTCAAGGGGTTGACTCCTGCGCAAAAGAAAGTGGCCTTGCGCCGCATGAACTCGGAAAACTGCACCTGTGGATGCAACCTGACGCTTACGGAATGCCGCGTCAACGATACGGAATGCCCCGTGAGCGGCGGACTGGCGGCCAATATTGTGAAGGAAGCCGCACGCGGCATCACAAAACCTGCGCCGGCGCCGCCCGCCAAGAGTAGCAACGCCATTACGGAATTGTTTTAAGTAGAACAGGCTTCAGCCTGTTGCTTTTAATTTCCCGACAACGCACAATTTAAATTCACAGGCTGCCCTTCAGAAATGCTCAGGGTAAAAAGCCTGTGCAACCAGGGGGCATACCTACATGTTCCAAATAATTTCAAGGGGGCTTGCGGCGTTGGCGGTACTGTTGCCGTTCGGAGGGGGCGCGAGCTGCAACTCGTCGAGTGACGTTGTTGCGCTTCCCGATCCTGCAGCAGATAATCCGCTGGCAGCGGCAAAAGGCCAGGAGACCATCGTGGTTGCGGGCGGATGCTTCTGGGGAATTCAGGCGGTGTTTGAACGCTTGAAGGGTGTTGTGCGCGCTACTTCCGGATATTCGGGAGGTGCGGCGAATACGGCCACGTACGAAAAAGTGTGCTCGGGCCGCACCGGTCACGCCGAAGCCGTGGAAGTTATTTTCGATCCATCGCAGATTTCACTGGGACAAATTTTGAAAGTATTCTTTTCCGTGGCGCACGATCCCACGCAGCTGAATCACCAGGGGGCCGATCAGGGTACGCAGTATCGCTCCGCTATTTTTTACACCACGGAAGACCAGAAGCGAATCGTCGAAGCGTACGTGAAGCAGCTCGATTCAGCCAAGGTGTTTAAGCAGCCCATCGTCACGCAAATCGTTCCGCTGGAAGCGTTTTATGCGGCCGAGGATTATCACCAGGGCTACGCCGACCTTCATCCCGAGAACATGTACATCGTGATGAACGATTATCCGAAAGTGGAAAATCTGAAGAAGCATTACCCTGCGTTGTTTGTTGAGAAGAAATAAGACCGTTTGATTGCCTCGATGGTTGTTTGACAAAAGTCAAAAACCGCACCCTTGCAAAGGGCGCAAGGGTGCGGCACCCCAACTGCCTCGCGAATAGATACCTAGGTGCGTAATAAAAGAAAACGCCCGGAGGCTTTTTACTGCCTCCGGGCGTTATTATTGAAACGTTATTTAACTAGTTCGCAAGAGGATCGGGGCGCAGCTGGAACTTTACGGCCTTGCTGGTTGTGCCCTTGCCGCCTTCCATGTGCCACGGAGTGCGTGTGGCGTAGGTGGACCAGAGGCCGCGGCCCTTCCAGCCGGCTTTGGGATCATCGATGCGGCCGTCCATGGCTCTTGGCGAAGAAGCCCATGGGGTAGGGAACGCGCATGACGAGGAACTTTCCGGTGGCTTCGGGTCCAGAGCTTGCAAGCGCATCCGTTCCGTTGGCGGTGGCGATCGGAATATTCTTGCCCATGCCGAAGCGTGTCGAATTGATCGACCCAGTTGTAGTAGTTGGTGTCCGCGCTGCCGTAATCCGTCAGTCCCTTTGAAGCTCGGTCCGGGCATGCGATAGAGTGTCCAGCCTTCGGGGCAGTGTTGGCCGGTTGCGGTCGGGCCGTTGAGCGGGCCCTTGCACTTGCGGCGGTCGAAGCTGGCGAGGTGTCCGCTGGCGAGTACCGTCCAAACGACGCCGTTGCGGTCGATATCCATGCCGCGCGGTGAGAAACCCTGCACGGGCGCTTTGGGATTGTTCCACGGCACTTCGTAAATTTCCGCGAGCGCAGTCTTCGCCGGATCTGAGCCGGGATTCAGGCGAACGATGGCGCCGGGGAAGCCCAGCACTGTGCCCCAGACCGAGCCATCCGCGGGGTTGGTATTCACGCCATAGAAGCCCACCTTGATGCGCATGTCTTTGGTTGGATCAATGGGTTGACCGGGTTCGGTGTATTCGTCGCGCTTGCCGTTGCCGTTGGTGTCCAGAACGAAGGGCGTCCAGCCCTGCGATTTTTGGGCGTCGTGCGTTTCATCCCACATTTTCGTGTTCAGCCAGCCCACGATGTCGCCGCCGGGATTGCTGAACCACAGAGTGTTGTTGGCATCTTCGCCAAACATCAAGTGCTGCGAACTGGAGCACATGTCGACGAGTGTCCATTGTTCCGGTCTTCGGATCGTACACGTTGGTCTGGCGTGAGCTGGACCTGATTGGGAGAACCATCGCGGATCCAGCGGTCGAGCCCTGTCTTGCAGAATGCCGGATTTTCCTGCGCGCGCGTGGCGCGACGCGGTCCAGATTCGTCCCTGCGAATCCATCATCAAGCTGTGCGCTGTGGCGTGCGAAATGGCCACCGGTTCGTTGCCCCAATATGGCGAGGGTTCGAGGACTTCTTCGGGCTCGCCATGCGGAGTGTCCGGGATTGAATGGAATTGGGATCTGCGGTAAATGAATTCTTGACTGGATCAAGAACGGTAATGCAGTCCGAGCTGTCTTCGTGAACGCCGTAGATCAGTCCGTTCGGATTGGAGGTGGGATTTCGGCGATCGACCGAAATTTCGTCGTGGAAATATTCCTTGGCCGTGGCCCAGTCCCACTGCGTGATTACGACATTGCGCTCCATGCCTTGCGGACGCGGCGGAGCTGGCGGCAGTTCGCCGGCCGCGATGCGATCGGTCCAGTCCGCATATTCGGAGAGCATGCGCTTGCGGCCCATGCGCGCGGCAATGGCGCTCATCTGGCCGCCAACCTGGCCGGACTGGATGCGCCGATCCCACGCGGCATAGGAGGAATCGAAGGCGCCAAGGCTGGTTGGGAATTTCACGCGTGGCCTTGTCGCCCAGTTGGTGGCAGGCCTCGCAGCCGTCGGTCTTCACGTCTTCGACCCATGCGGCCTGGTTCTTGATGCGCTCGGAAATGCCGTTGCCGTTTTCGCCGGTGCCGGGGAAGTCGCTCTTGGGCGGAATGTGCAGCAGCGAATACCAATACTCGGCGGGATAATACTGCGCCGCTGCTTCGCGCTCGGCGCGATCACGGCCGTCAGGTTCAGCATTTTGCCCGGAGCGGCTTTCACCTTGGGAGAATCCACCAGACCGTAGCCGCGCACCCAGACGTCGTAAGTCGCCTTGGGAAGTTCAGGAATCACGTAGCGGCCCTGATCGTCGGTCACCACGATCTTGCGATAGCCGGTTGGCAGATCTTTGGTTTCGGCGATCACCCAGACGCCGGCTTCCGGGCCCTTGGAGCTGGTGACCACGCCGCCGATGTCGTCGGAGACGATCTTGATTTCCGCGGCGGGTTTGCGCGCGGTGTGCCCGGTGCGCACAAATCCCAGCGCTGCGGCGAGTCCGATTGCCACGATTGCAAACTGCGAAATTCTCTTGTTCATAACGGCTGATCTCCTTCGGCGGCAGGGCCATGGCCAGGGTATTCTCAACCGAACGTTTAAAGTGCGAAAGGACGGATTGAATTCTGGCCGTACAAAATCGTATGCCGGAGTGAAAACATTGTCAATCGGTGGTTTGCGAAGCATTTGAAAGCAGGCAAAGTGCAAAGAATTCAGAAGAATACGCCGCAATAGGAATCGAGGCGGCGATAGAAAGAATGAGTGGTGCCGGGGGGAGAGTTGAACTCCCTACGCCGGCCTTTTCAGGGCCGCGCTCTACCGGTGAGCTACCCCGGCACCTGGTGCCAAAAGATTCTACGGGCGGGAAGGGCAGGAAGCAAGAGCTCCTGAAGATTGGTGCTGTCCCAAATTGAAGGATACTCGGATTTCTCGGAGGTCGGGGCTTCAGCCCCGACGCAAAGTATCGCCCGGCATGGGGTTTTAACCCCTGAAGCTTCAGGGGCTAAAGCCCAAATCAAGCCAAGCGTAAATGTCCGAGCTGAAGCTCGGACCTCCAAAGGCTCGAAGGAATTTCAAATTAGGAAGTGCCTGAAGATTGTCTGATAGGTCGAGTGCCAATTGGCATGCCGGGCACCCGGCTGGAACTCATCAAGCGACGAAACGAGTGCTACCTTCCCCGGGATGCCGGGAACTTTGGTGCGAATTTTGTAAACG
>CAWGSV010000014.1:0-6056 GCA_963825365.1 uncultured Acidobacteriota bacterium
ACTGAAGGAGAAAGGCCGCACACTGCGCTGGCACTTGAAGAGGCAGCTTCGCCGTTTTAATGTTTCATTTCGCCGATGAAATGAAACGCCGGTAAAGCAAACCTCCGACTGCATTGTTCATCTCGGACACGATGCCGTGTCCAATTAACTGAAACATAGCGCTCGACGACGAGCCGAAGAGTAAGCCCTGAACGGCGCTTGAGTGGATCCCTGCGTCTTGGATCTTGAGCGATTTCCGTTCCTTTTGAGGGCTTGTGTCTCTATCGGCTTTGCACAGGCATTTATGGGAGATGCGATGCAGTTGTTGTGGGGATTTGCGGATTTTGCGCGCGCGGTGCGCAGGCAAATGCGCTTCGGAGACTTGTCTCGCGCGCGGTTACGGCTATTGAGATTGCAATGGAGGAGCGACGTGATGGAGTGCGATTGGGTGGCGCGGCCGGCCGATCCGTGGGACACGGGCCTGCCTTGCCGAGTGAGCCAGGAAAACGAATCCGTGCAGGCATTGCAGGACGCCATTGCCATCCGGGAATTGCTGTTTTCCGAATTGCCTGAAGTCGAAAGCGCCCAGCTCCGCGCCTTTCGAGAATCACCTGACGGGAGACTGGAATTGATTATTACGGGCGCCGTAACTCGAGATGAGCGACTTCCCGAAAATGTTTCCTCGGCGGCGATGCGGGCGAAATTGATGGGTTTCCAATTCTGGCTTGAAAACGGAATTTTGGAAACTTTGGAATCGCAAGAGTGCCAGATGAGTTTTTGAAAGGGAGAGACCGTGACGATTGGAAAGAGGCCTGTGGTGATTGCCAGCAGAAAGCACCGGCGAGGCTCGCGGTTTCTGGGACGGCGGCTGGTCAAATACGGCGCGGTGGTGAAGCCAGTGCGATCCGCACCTGGCCAACTTTTGGGGGACTACGCGGGCAAATTCTAGGTCGAGCGATTTGGATGCAAGAGCTATTGGTTACTCATACTTAAAAGGAGAATTAAATGTCTGACATACCTCGATGCAGAGCAAGAAAGCTGTCACTATCGGAAAAGTTTTCAAGGCTTCGTGTGCGTCTTCGAAATCCGGAATGGCGGCGGTATGGCAAAGTTCTATTGGCCGGCAAAGGAATTGGCATCGCGCTGGTGCTGTTGTTCATAGGAGTCGTCTCCGTCATTATCGGCGGCCATGTTTATGCGGCCGATCCCGATCTGAAGGGCAACGACATCGTTAATCCCGTGAATACAATGTGGACGCTGGTTGCCGCGTTCCTCGTTTTCGGAATGCAAGTAGGGTTCACCATGCTGGAAGCGGGTTTCTGCCGCTCCCGCGAGACAGTAAACGTGCTCGTCGAATGCGTGGTGGATACCTGCCTTTGTGGAATTCTCTTCTACGCCGTGGGCTTCGCATTTATGTTCGCCCATGGCAACGGTTTCATCGGCTACCACTGGTTCTTCCTGCAGAACGCCCCGGCCACCTATGAATCCACAGGCGTAGCTTTCCTGGCCGTGTGGATCTTTCAATTCGCATTCGCCGATACGTGCTCGACCATCACCTCTGGCGCCATGATCGGACGCACTGGCTTCGTCGGCGACCTTCTATACAGCCTCTGCGTCACAGGCTTTATTTACCCAGTCATCGGACACTGGGCATGGGGACCGGATGGCTGGTTGGCAAATATGGGCAGCGCCGGTAACGTCTGGCCCAGCCTCGGCATGGGCTTCCATGACTTCGCCGGCTCCACGGTTGTGCACACCATCGGCGGATTCATTGCCTTGGCCGGCGCAATTGTCCTGGGCCCACGGCTTGGGCGAACGTTCAAGCGCGACGGCGGCACACCTATGTTGCCGCATGATTTGACGATCGCCGTCAGCGGCGGACTGATTCTTTGGTTCGGCTGGTACGGCTTCAATCCGGGCAGCACACTCTCAGCCATGGACTTTGTGGGCATCGGGCGTGTAGCCACAAACACCACATTGGCTGCTTGCGCAGCCGGTCTCACCTCCATCATCTACGGCTACATGATGACCAAGAAATGGGACGCGGGCTACACCACGAACGGATTCCTTGCCGGACTCGTGGCGATTACTTGCCCCTGCTATTGGGTCAGCCCGACTGGCGCAGTCATGCTTGGCGGCGTCGCCGGTGTACTGGTCATTCTGGGAGTCGACCTGCTTGAATACTTGAGGATTGATGATCCCATCGGAGCGGTCCCGGTTCACGGCTTTTGCGGAATCTGGGGAACCATTTCACTGGGATTGTTTGCCTCCGGCCAATACGGCGCGACAGGCCCCCTCGGTGCCGACAATAGCGCTCCTCTAAAGGGCCTTTTTTACGGCGGCGGAACTCAAGTCTTGGTCGCCCAAGTCATCGGTAGTGCCACTATCACATTGGCTACGTTCGCTGTGGCCATGATCGTCATGCTGGCAGTCAATGCCACTGGTACTCTGCGGCTGCCTGCAGAGGCCGAACTTTACGGCATGGACCTGCACGAGCATGGAATGCCGGCCTACCCCGAATATGTAATTACTGCTCTGGGCTCGCCCACTGGCTTGCCTTCCCACCAACAACTTTCCAGCGCGCCGGTTAAAGCACCTGTACCGGCGCACGGCGACTAGAGGCCAGGGCGTCCGGGATTGATGCAAATGTCCCGGACGCCCAATGCTCTTTCCGTTGCACCGTGTCTTGTCAGAATAGGCCCGAAAGGGCAGCAGGAAAACACGGTGGTGGGGGCTTACAGCCCAGCGGTTATTGGCTCTGGTTGAAGCGGGCAAGGAAAGTGAATTGAGGCTCGGTGGGAGAGATTGAATCTTACATTCGCTATCGCAAAATTGAGGACAAGAAAACATGATGACAAAACTTGAAGTGATCATCCAGCCATCCAAGTATGAAGCAGTCAAAGAGGCTCTAAGCGAGTTGGGCATCGGCGGCATGACCATAAGCGATGTCCGTGGGCACGGCAGACAAAAGGGGCACACGGAAGTTTACAAAGGACGGGAATACACAGTCGATCTCGTTCCAAAGGTCAAGCTTGAGATCGTGGTCAGCAATGAAATCGTCGATTCTGCCGTCAGCGCAATCCTGAAGACCGCTTCCACCGGAAAGATCGGAGACGGGAAGATATTCCTGTACAAAGTGGAGGAAGTTATCCGAATCCGGAATCAGGAGCGCGGAGCGGTCGCTCTGTAATCGAGTTTCACGCGGGATCGAGGCTCACCGCGACCGCCATCTCGGTGAGACCCGCGTGGGTCATGTGACCGCAGCGTTTTGCAAATGCCTGCCGGTCTTTTGCATGCGCTGCGGCATTCTGACCGCTTATCGATTTCTCTATTTGTGGTTATTGAAAGCGATCGCAAATTTGCTGAGGGCGGATAATAATGAAAAAAATCCGTAAGCTGGGAATTCGCAGGCAAAATCAAAAACGGACCGTCTCAATGAAGCATCGCAAGAAGTCGCAAAACAAGAAAGGTGGCCGGGCCTCGCCACAATGGTTGTTCATTCTTCCTCTTGGCATGAAACCTTGACCGGCTGTGAATGCTAGCGGAGAACCGCTCTCAGGCGGCCAGCAGGGTGCAAGCACCTTACCAGCGCAAATCTGTTTCCGTGGGCTGCTCGTAGTCCACGCCTTCCACTTCAAATCCGAATAGGCCGCGAAACTCGCGCTGAAATGCGGCAAATTCGCTTACCTCGCGAAGATTTTCAGTTGTGACTTGAGGCCACAGCGCCGCGACATCCGCCTGCACATCGGGCCGCATTTCGCGATCGTCCAGGCGCAGGCGCCGCGCTTCGTCAGGCTTCGGCGCTTGACCTGTGCAAAGAAAATCGGTGAAGAGGCGCCGCATCTGTTCGAGCGGCCCTTCCTCCAGATTTCTTTTTTTCATGGGCATGGAAAGCAAACTCAAGTAGAGCGGCACAACAGGAATCGCCGCGGAGGCCTGCGTGACTACTGCTTTGTTGACGGAGACCCAAGCTTTGCCGCCCAGTTGATCGGCGAGTGTCGCGTCCAAATCTTTTGCCGCGCGTTCCAGGTCTTTCTTGGCCTGCCCAATCGTGCCGTCGCGATAAATCGGCCAGGTAATTTCCGGCCCGATGTAGGAATAGGCCAGCGTGCGCGCACCCGGAGCAAGAAGTTTTTCTTCGAGCAGCATTTCCATCCACAACCGCCAGTCGTCGCCGCCCATCACGGCCACGGTATCCGCAATTTCTTCATCACTCGCGTGCTGCAACGTAACGCTCACCACTTTTTCCGAATCAAGTTCGATAGTGCGATTTGTAAATGGCTGCCCGACAGGCTTCAACACGGAATTATGCGTTTTGCCCGTGCGCGGATCCGTGCGTTTTGGCGAGGCCAGCGAATAAATCACCAGGTCGATTGGAGCCATGTCTTTGCGAATAGCTTCCGCGGTGGCGCGCTTGATTTCGTCCGAGAATGCGTCGCCATTGACGCTGGCGGCGAAAAGCCCGTCGCGCTTGGCCATCGAATGGAAAGCGACTGTGTTGTAATGCCCCGCCGAGGCGGTCTTGTCGCCATCTGGGGGCCGCTCGAAAAACACGCCCAGCGTTTTCGCTCCGTATCCCCACGCCGCGGCGATACGCGAAGCGAGTCCGTATCCAGTGGACGCGCCGATCACCAGCACATTTTTCGGCGCGTTTTGCCCGGCGGGCATTTTCCCTTTTACGCCCGCAACCCAGCGCTCCACGTTGCGGCGGCATCCCTCGGGGTGGGCATTCACACAGATGAAGCCGCGCGAGCGGCGCTTGATAATTTGCAGTGGCATAATCGAAAGATAATACCGTAGCGCGAGCGCTCCTGCATATCCGCAGTGCTGTAGCCCGCCTCTTCAGAGGCGGGGTTTTTCGTCACTGGCAGCAAAATGTGTGCGGCGGGCAAGGACTCATGACCAGAAGCTTGCGCCGGGCTTGCAGAAAATCCCCACCTCTGAAGAGGCGGGCTACAGCAAACGGTGCGGCAACTCCAGTTCGATCCTTGCCTGCATTAAACTTGCCAGCGCGAAACTTTTACGCGCGCGGAATTGCCGGAAAATAACGCTCATCGAGAATCTTTCGATGGTGAAGTTCGTGGCCCGCAATGAGGTAGGCCAGCGCCAGAACCGTTACCGAGTTATTGCTGGCGACGCCGCGGCGCATCCAGGCCTCTTCATCCAGAGAACGAAATAAAGCCAGGCTGGCTTGGCGAACATCTTCATACTCCTCAACGATATCCGCGAGTTTGCGATCCCCAAATCGGGCGGCGCGAACGTAATCGTCCTGCTCAAACCCCGCTAGCGGCGTCTCGTCTCCCCGCGCAATGCGCATGGCGCGATAGGCAAAAATCCGCTCCGTATCGGCAACGTGCCCCAGCACTTCCTTCACGCTCCACTTTTCCGCGGCGTAACGAAAATTTCCGTCGCGTTCACTTCGGCCCGAAAAAAGCGTGGCGGTTTGCTTCAGCTGAGTTATCAGCGCATCGAGAATGTCATCTCCAGCTACCAGCACAACGTATTGCTCCGCGTACGGCGCGTAGTCGCCTGCTGCGGGCCTGAGTTTCGTCATGGCTCACCTTCCATCCTTTAATGTATACCTCATGCGCTTCAAATTTTGGGTAGCGTCCTGAGTGCTGTATGATTTGGCATAGTGAATACACTCATTTTGAGCGAAATTGAAGCCCGCGTGCTGGGGGCGCTCATTGAAAAAGAATTGACCACGCCCGAATATTATCCGCTTTCCCTGAACGCCCTGGTCAACGCGTGCAACCAGAAATCCAATCGTGATCCGGTAATGAATTTGGATGAAGATTCCGTTCACGAGGCTATGCGCGCGCTGGAAAAGAAAGGCCTGGCGGGGCCCGCCGACAATATGGTCAGCCGCGTGGCTAAATACGAACATCGCTTGCAGGAAGCCTATAACTTCACGCGGCACGAAACCGCCATACTGGCCGAAATGCTGCTGCGTGGCCCGCAAACGCCCGGCGAATTGCGCAACCGCGCCGACCGCATGCACAAATTTGATGACCTGGGCATCGCGCAATCCACGCTGCAGCGGCTGATGAAGCGCGAGCCGCCGCTCGTCAAAGTGC
>CAWGSV010000015.1:0-226118 GCA_963825365.1 uncultured Acidobacteriota bacterium
GTCTTGTTGCTTACAACTGTGTTGCTTGCTGCTGTGTTGCTTACTTTTGTGTTGCCGGGGCCTGTTGATCGGCGATGGCTGCTTTGGAATCCGCCGAAATCGGGCCGCCCGGTGCGATAGCGCTGCTGTTGGCGTTGACCTGGCGGGTCAGGTAGAGCATGAACGGAGTGACTTCGAAAGGCATCTTCTCCCGTTCTGCTACCGTACCGATTGGTTTGGATTTGAGCATTTCCAGCTTGTCGCTCCAAGGATCCATCTTGACGCGGCCACCGAGCGGCAACGCAACGACTGGAGACGAGGCTGCTTTCTTAGGATCTGCCGGAGCTTCCGCCGCCGGCTGAGCCACTGGCGCTGCGGATGCCATGGTCATGCTGACGGGAACGCGATCGCCCAGGTGTGGGCTGATCAGGTTGGGGATGTCCTTGACGCGTGATCCCAGGGCATCCATGAACAGCTTGGCCGTGGCCAGCTGATCCTTGTAGGGCGAGTTCTGAAGCAGTTCGTTGGCCTTGGCGCTGGCTGCTTCGTCTTCCGCCTCAGTGCGCGCGAAGCCGAAGTGGCGGAAGGTATCCTTTTCGTCGAAGAGCAGGCGATCGAAGAAGGCGTACTGTCCGTCGATGCGGTGGCCAAGGACGACGTGAGCCAGTTCGTGGGCAACCATGGTGGCAAGGCTGGCTTCATCGGGCAGCACATCGATCAAGCCGCGGCTGAACACGATGGTGTGGCCGATGGAAAAGGATTCCAGGGTCGAAGTCAGCAGCACGCGGCAGCGGATTTCGGGCTGGATGTCCAGATTGTTGGTCACTTCGAGGTTGTTAACGACAGTCTCCAGGACCTTGTTCACTTCGCCTTCGGGAGCAAGCAGACCGAGGCGCTCCAGGCGATCGGCGACGTTATCCTCCGCCTGGCGGTCCCAATTGCGTTGCGCCATCACGGGGCTAATGTCGTTGGCGGTGGTGGTCTGATCCTTGATCGGCGTCTGCGATTCGATCAGGATCTTGCTGAGTTCCTGCTCCTGCGAAGAGTGGCCGAGGTTATATCCCCACAGCCGGGTCTGCGCCTTGAAGGAGAGCCTCTTGGACAAGGCAAAATTCAAGTCCGACTCTTCGCTGTAGATGAATGCCGGCAGCCACAGGTTCGGACCGGTATTCACGCGCCAGCTGTCAAAGTGGAAGTAATAGTTGGTGCGTGAGCTACCGCTGTATGCTCCGTTGAATCGCACAATGTGGAAGTCCTGATCTTCGACCCAGATGCGTCCCGAGAAGCGACCCTTGCCGGCTTTGGGCAGAGGCGTCACGTCGAACACCAGGGTACGGACCTCGCCGAGAAACTCGCGGCGAACGTAGTCAAACTTATAGTGCTGCTTGTCGAAGCCGTTGGTGTCCACGTAGATCATCTGCAGGAAACCCTGCGGCAGATATTCCATGGACAAGGAGAACATATCGCCAAGGCCGCCAAGCATTTTCTTCTTGCCGCTCTTGTTATCGCCGCCGTCCGTCAGAGGATCGAGATCAACACCCTTTGAGAGAACGGCTTTGCCGAGGAAATACTTGTCGCCGGCAGGAACCGAACCCAAGCTGGTGTCTCCCCTGAGGTTCTGAATGTATGTTTCCACCAGAGGGCTAAACGGCTTGAGAGAATTCATCTCAGCCTGCTCCGTGGTGACAATCCTGTCCACAATCTGGTCCAAGGCGTTATTGGGTGAATCAGCCGCACGTAGCGGCAGAGCACTCAGAGCCAGGACCACCAACACCGTCTTGATAATACGCATATCCCCTCCGAACCTAAGTTAAAAGTCAGTATGCAATTTGAAACACGATATGAACCACTGCTGGAAAGTCGACTGGGTGACCGTTGGAAAGCGCGGGCTTGTACTTAATTTGTTGTGCAGCACGCGTGGCCGCCTCGTCCAGTCCGTGGCCCAAACCCTTGACTACCCGATTTACCTGCACTTCACCGCCCGAAGCCGGAAACACAACCTCGAGCAGAACTTCGCCTTCCAGGTTCAGCTTGATCGCTTCCGCTGAATACACCGGTTTCGGCTTAGACAAGATCACGACCGATTCAACCGCCGGGGCGTCATCCACTTTCTTCTTGGTGGTTTGAACCACTTGGTCGTTTGAATTGGAAAAGCCAGTGCTTTGAACCGCGCCGCCGCGCTTGCCGCCCGCAGGCTCGATGGCAACACCATTGCCAAATCCAGTGCTGGCCACGATTCCACGCTGCCCATTGGTGCCACCGGAGCCGTTGCCGTAACCCGGACCAGGAGGCAGAGCTGGGTTGCCAAATTGACCGATAGTAGCTCTCTTGTTCGGATTGCCAGGCCCTGCGATGCCTTGAGGATCGCCGAACCCGCCGGTTTGAACTTTTTCCACCGGCACAGGTTTATCAATGGTCGGAACTGCGGAGCTGCCGCCTGTCATTAGACCAGTCTTCACCGGTTCACGCGGTCGCGCCGGCTGGCTGGAGTCCACTTTGAGGTTCAGCGGCTGAAAAGAGTCATTCACCTTGGGAAGGTCCGCGTCGACCTGGCGCGGCTTGACCTTGGGCGCCACAATCTTGGGCGCAAAATATTTTGCCACGTCGATCTTTGGCGGAGCGGTGCGCACCACCGGAGGAGGAGCGGGCGTAGGTTCCACCTTGGCTACTTTGGGAGGCGCCGGTGGTTTTGGTTTCGGCGGCGCGGGAATATCCAGTGGTGGCCCGGATAGGTCAGTCACCATGTACATTGCTCTGGGTATCATTTGCTGTGGAAACAGCAGCGGAATGATGACTACGAATGTCACCAGGCAGATCTGGACGATTACACTCGTTCCCAATGCGCTCATGCGCGGCTTGGTTTGGGGCAAGAGTTGGAAACGAGCACTTACGGGCTTGGTGCCGACCAGAGCTTTCCATGCTTGAGGATTTTTATCTGGCAATCGCGGTGCTGGGGCAAGCCGAAGCCCGCCTCGCGTGAGTCCCTCTGCAATCATTGTCATATGGTCTCGTCGCCTATTCTTGAGAATTCCGTGCGCGTAGAGACAGCTGACCACCTGTAGCTAGACAGGAGAGAGGCTGGCGCTGCCGCGTGCACAGTAAATGTACTGGGCTGGACTGGGGGTCTGAATAGGACTTTTGTACTATTGTTTCTTAATAGCCACCTGACCGCTTGGCCACCTGGGAGGGTAGTTGGCTGACTGCGGAAAATGCGGCTTTGAGGCGCTTTGACCATGATTCGATCAAATCTGATCCACCTCTTAAAGGCCCTATTGCAGCGGTTAAGTCTAACACTGATTCCCCACCACTAACAAGAATCATGAACGGGAAAGAAGGTTGCCTTAAACCACTTCGAATTCGGAGGAACGCTGCAGTGGAAAAAACGCAGCCAATCGCGATTCCCTATTTCCCAGGGTTTCAAGTAGGATACTCCGGTCCATATGCAGCCGACAGTCATACACGCCAACCGCGCATTTACACCCTTCGAGGAAATTGAGGATGCCGTTATCGTTATTCGCGGGGACAAAATTTTAGCCATTGGGCAGCGAGGGAAGGTCGAATTGCCTCGCGGCGGCCGGGAGGTGCAGGCGGGCGGGAAAACCATAGTGCCCGGTTTTGTCGATGTGCACATCCATGGAGCCGGGGGACGCGACGTAATGGAGGGAACGCGCGAAGCCCTGGAAATCGTTGCCGCCACAGTTGCAGCGCGGGGAACCACTTCTCTGGTAGCCACGACTGTAACAGCCAGCGAGATGGAGACCTGCGAGAGTGTGGCGGGAATAGCCCGCTATATTCTCGATGCCAGCCAATACGCCGCTCGTGATCTCTCCGCAGAAATTCTGGGCATCCATTTTGAGGGGCCTTTTATCAGCCAGGCGCGGCGCGGAGTGCACCCGGCAAAGTGGATCGCGCGCCCGTCGGTCGAGGTTCTCGAGCAGTTTCTGAAGGAAGCTCGCGGCACGGCGCTCATATTGACCCTCGCGCCGGAATTGCCTGGGGCGCTCGAATTGATCGCGGCAGCGCGCAAAGCCGGCCTGATCGTTTCGCTCGGCCATACGGACGCCACCTACGTGCAAGCCCAGGCCGCCATTGCGGCTGGAGCCAGCCATGCTGCGCACGTTTTTAACGCTATGCGCCCATTTTCGCACCGGGAAACCGGCGTGCTTGGCGCAGTGCTGACTTCGCCGAAAGTAAGCGCTGAGCTGATTGCGGACGGGGTTCACGTGGATCAGGCGGCGATGCGCATGCTGGTAGAGTTGAAGTCGCCGGAGCGCGTGATCCTGGTAAGCGATGGCATGTCCGCCACGGGAATGCCCGACGGAAAATATCAGCTGGGATTATTTGAGGTGAATGTATCCGGGGGCGTGGCCCGTAATGCGGAGGGCAAGCTGGCCGGAAGCACGCTCACACTGGACCGCGCCTTGCGCAATATGGTTGCGCTGGGCGTCCCTTTTGCGTCGGCACTTCGAATGCTGACCGCCAATCCTGCTCGCCAAGTTGGCCTCGCGACGCGTAAGGGAATTCTCGCCGCGGGCGCGGACGCGGACCTCGTCTTCCTCGATGACAAGCTCGAAATTGCCGGCGTCATGACCAAAGGGGCAGGCCTGGAGCTTGCCTGATTGGCGTGATTGGGCCCTATACTCTCTTGGGTCAGGCGAATTGGACACTTTCGGCTGGGCCACAAATTAAATGCAAACTGCCAATATCCAGAACTGTGCTGTCTTCAAGACCAGCGCCTTCAACACTACGGTCCAAAAGGAATATTTCGTCAAACCATCGTGTTTCGGCGACGATGCTGCGCGCTGGATAATTGTCGAGCTTGGAATTCGCGGATTTCACATCGAAAAAGCGCCACACCAAATAGACTTTGGATGGCATTTTGCCTTTGTTGCCGCGGGCGTGAAGCACAATGCGGTAATTGGCTATCGCCCAGGGGCATATGGCGATGATGGCGTGTGGATTTGCTGGATCGAACGCAAGGTGGGACCGATTGGCGCATGGCTGGGAAAACGCAAGAACGTCAAACCTGAGGCGGCCAAGGCTATCCAGGATGTGCTGTCCGCTTCTCCAGCGATCATGGTGGTGAAGTTTTGCGATGTGCAGGACTTGTAGAGGGTGATTGGACAACAGACTATACAGGCCGCGGAAAAAATATTTTTTGTCATCCCGAGCGAAGCGAGGGATCTACTTTTCTTCTCGGCTTCCAAAAAACAGCAGATTCCTCGGGCAAACACCGCCCTTCGGAATGACAAAATTGGCTACTTTCTCGACAGCCTGCATAGATTTGGTTCGGCGGGATCTACTTGTTCAGGGGGAGATTCAATTCCGAAGAGAGCAGGTAGGGATCGAACGGGCTGCAGGCGAAAAAACGCTCGCCAACCTTGATAGTGGGCACTTTTCTGCGCCCTTCGTTCACCTGAAACACCAAGTCCTCGGCGTCGGGATCCTCATCTATATTCACTTCCACGAATTTCACTCCGCGATCCTTCAGGAACCTCTTGGCGTGTCGGCAGTCCGAGCACCAGCTTGTGCAATAAAGTGTGATTTCTTCCATATGCAGATTGATCTTAGCGCCTTGGGAGTGATTTCTAGGCTTGCTTAATGCCCCGCCGAGGCCGAAGAGGCAACAGAAGTTGCGCCGGCCTTGGCCGCAACTTGCAATCGCACTTGCGCGCGAGCTAGGGATTGTTCGGCGCGCTTCCAATCCACGTTGGGATCGACCGGAGTTGCCATGCGTTTCTGGGCGCGCTCAAGAGAGGCCTGTGCGCGCGCCACGTTGATTTCTTCCGCGCGCTCCGCCTGATCTGCCAGCACGATCACGCGGTCAGCCAGGACTTCCACGAATCCGCCAATGGCCGTGCAGGAAATCACGCGATTGCCAACATGGTAGCTGAGCTCGCCGATGCCCATCTCAGCCAGCAGCGGCGTGTGCCCGGGCAGTACGCCAATGTACCCGCCCAGCACGGGAATCTGCGCTTCGTTCACCGATTCGCGCACAACTTGCCGCGCCGGTGTGACTACTTCGAGAGTGAATGTGTCCGCCATTTTATGAACGTGATCCGTGGCTCGTGGCCCGCGCCCCGTGAACCCCTGCGAGCCGGGCTTTGAGCGACCGCCCTAATGCAGCAATCATTTGCGCGACCGACGAGCAGTCAACTTCCACTTCCTTAAAATCCTGATCTTTCAGATAGCCCAAATCCCTGCTCAGTATCAGAAAATATCTCGTTTCTTCCAAAGACCCATTGGCGGTCACCAAGAACTGTAATAATTCCTTGGTGGTCCTACGACCGAATCCCTCGGCAATGTTTGCCGGAATCGAGGCGGCTGATCTGCGAACTTGCGAGACCACCCCATACTTTTCCCGATCCGGAAAACTATCGGTCACACGATATGTCCGCAGGACCAATGCATGCGCCCTTTGCCAAACTTCCAGTTCTTTAAAACTCTTCAACACTAAACTGCAACTCCGATTGCCATTTCACAAACAATTTGAATTTCGTGAATCAAGAAGCACAGGTCGCGGGTCACGAACCACGGACCACGGCCTCTACGCGGTGGCCGCCATTTTCTCGGCCTTTTCGCGCGCTTCCTCGATTGTGCCAACCATGTAGAAGGCCTGCTCGGGCAGATCGTCGTGCTTGCCTTCCACGATTTCCTTGAAGCCGCGCACGTTGTCCGCGATCTTCACGTACTTGCCTTCCAGGCCCGTGAACTGCTGCGCCACGAACATGGGCTGCGACAGGAATTTTTCGATTTTTCGGGCGCGCGTCACGGCCTGTTTGTCTTCGTCTGAAAGTTCCTCGATTCCGAGAATGGCGATGATGTCCTGCAAATCCTTGTAGCGCTGCAGGACGCCCTTCACGGCGCGCGCCACATTGTAATGGTCTTCGCCGACAACGCGCGGATCGAGAATGCGCGAGTAGCTGGCCAGCGGATCGACCGCCGGATAAATTCCACGCTCCACAATCTGGCGGCTGAGGTTGGTGGTTGCATCCAAGTGCGAGAACGTCGCTGCCGGAGCTGGGTCCGTGTAATCGTCCGCGGGCACGTAAATCGCCTGCACCGAAGTGATCGAACCGTGCTTGGTGGAAGTGATGCGCTCCTGCAACTCGCCGATTTCGGTGTTCAAGTTGGGCTGGTATCCCACGGCGGAAGGCATGCGTCCCAGCAGCGCCGATACTTCCGAGCCGGCCTGCACGAAGCGGAAAATGTTGTCGATGAACAGCAGCACGTCCAGGCCTTCTTCATCGCGGAAATATTCCGCGACGGTCAGGCCGGTCAAGCCGACGCGCAGGCGCGCCCCGGGTGGCTCGGTCATCTGCCCGTAAATCAGCGCCGCGCGCGACTTCTCCGAATTGCCGGGAACTACGACGCCCGATTCCTGCATTTCAAGCCACAGGTCATTTCCTTCGCGTGTGCGCTCACCCACTCCGGCGAACACCGACACGCCGCCATGCTTCATGGCCACGTTGTGAATCAGCTCTTGAATCAAAACCGTTTTGCCCACGCCCGCGCCGCCGAACAGGCCGATCTTTCCGCCCTTCAGATACGGTTCGAACAGGTCCACAACCTTGATGCCGGTTTCGAACATTTCCAGCTCGGTGGATTGATCGACAAGCGACGGTGCAGGCCTGTGAATCGGATAGCGCTTCTCTGTCTGAACCGGTCCGAGGCCATCCACAGGCTCGCCCAGCACGTTCATCACGCGGCCAAGCGTTGCGCGGCCCACGGGCACAGCGATCGGGCCGCCCAGATCGACGGCCTTCATACCGCGCACCACGCCTTCGGTGGCCGTCATGGCAACGGTGCGGACGCGGCCTTCGCCCAAGTGCTGCGCGACCTCGGCCACGATGTTGATCTTCTCGGGGCCCTCAAAACCTTCGCTCGTGATATTTACGGCGTTGTGAATTTCCGGCAAATGATGCTCGGGAAATTGAACGTCAATTACAGGTCCGATGACCTGGATGACGTTGCCGACGTTTCCTGTTTCGTGTTGTGCCATTTGGTGCTCCTAAGTGCGCCAGATAGGACAGGCTTCAGCCTGTCGCTTTTGGTTTTGCTCAATTCTGACAGAAACCGACAGGCTGAAGCCTGTCCTACTTACCCCGCGGATGCTGCTCCGCTGACTACTTCAATGATCTCGCGCGTGATGGCCGCCTGACGAACCTTGTTCATGTGCAGCGTCAGTGCGTCGATTACGTCGCTGGCGTTGCTCGTTGCCGATTCCATGGCCGTCATGCGCGCGGCGTGTTCCGCTGCGGAGCTTTCCGCCAGCATGCGGAAAACCTGCATCTCCACGTAACGCGGCACCAGCTTGTTGAAAATTTCTTCCGTGGGCTGCTCGTAAATGTAATCCACCGCTTCGCCGCTGGATGCCGGCGGGGCGCCCTTATCCTTTTCATTCAGCGCGGAGCGGTCCAGGGGCAATACCTTTTCCACGCGCAGCGTCTGGGTCATCACGTTCTTGAATTCGTTGTAGATCAGGTAAACGGAATCGGCGCCGCCCGATTGGTAAATCTTCATGACTTCGGCGGCAATTTCCGTGGCTTTGGCCAGGTCGGCGCGCGAGGTTACGTCCACATATTCGCCGACGATTTTCCAGGAGCGCTTGCGGAAGGCGTCGCGACTTTTCTTGGCAAGGGTGATGACTTCCACGGACTTGTCTCTTTTTTCGCGCAGGAAATCGAACGCCAGGCGCAGCACGTTGGCATTGAACGCGCCGCACAAGCCGCGCTCACCGGAAGTGACCAGCACCAGCACTTTCTCTTCGGGACGCTGCGTTAACAGCGGAAATTGCTCGGGGTTCTCAATGCGCGACATTGCCGAGCGCAACACTTCGCGAATTCCGCTGGCGTACGGCCGCAGCGATACGGCTGTCTCCTGCGCGCGGCGCAGCCGCGCCGCGGCGATGAATTTCATGGCGCGCGTGATCTGCTGGGTGTTCTTTACCGAGCGAATGCGCCGCCGGAAATCGAGAAGTGTGGGCATCGAATGGTTTCCGTTGCCGGACTAGGCCCGCGCCACTGCGGCGCCAGCCTGGAATTGCTCCTTATATTCGGTGATGGCGCGCTTCAGTTCGGTGCGCGCCTCATCCGTGATCTGTTTTTTCTGGACGATCTGCACCAGCAGCGAACTGTAGCGAGTGCGCACGAATTCAATCAGGCCTTTTTCAAAGCGCTGAATATCGGTCACGGCCACATCGTCGGTCAGGCCGCTGGTGCCCGCGAAAATCACAAGCACCTGTTCTTCGACCGCCAAGCGGCGAAAACTGACCCTGCTTCAGAAGTTCGGTCAGGCGCTGTCCGCGCGCCAGCTGCGCTTGCGTGGCCTTGTCGAGCTGGTCGGAACCGAATTGCGCGAAGGCCGCGAGTTCGCGGTATTGCGCCAGGTCCAAGCGCAGCGAGCCGGCCACCTGCCGCACGGCTTTGATCTGCGCGTTGCCGCCGACGCGGCTCACGGAAAGACCCACGTTGATGGCGGGGCGGATGCCGCTGTTGAACAAGTCCGCTTCCAGATAAATTTGGCCGTCGGTAATGGAAATCACGTTGGTCGGAATGTAGGCCGAAACGTCGCCCGCCTGCGTTTCGATCACGGGCAGCGCGGTCAGCGAGCCAGCGCCCAGCTTGTCGTTCAGTTTCGCGGCGCGCTCCAAGAGGCGCGAGTGAAGATAGAACACGTCGCCGGGAAACGCTTCGCGGCCGGGAGGACGCCGCAGCAGCAGCGAAATTTCGCGGTAGGCCTGAGCGTGCTTGGAAAGATCGTCGTAGAAGCAGACGGCGTGCCGCTTGGTATCTCGGAAAAATTCGCCCATGGCGCAGGCCGCGTACGGAGCGATGTACTGCAAGGTCGCCGGTTCGGTGGCCGACGCCGCGACGACGATGGTGTAGTCCATCGCGCCCGCATCGGTCAAGGTCTTTACGATCTGCGCGATGGTCGAGCGCTTCTGTCCGATCGCGCAGTAAATGCAGATTACGTCGCCGCCCTTCTGGTTCAGAATCGTGTCCAGAATGATGGCGGTCTTGCCGGTCTGGCGGTCGCCGATGATCAGCTCGCGCTGTCCGCGGCCGATCGGAATCATCGAGTCGATGGCCTTGATACCGGTCTGCAGCGGCTCGCGCACCGGTTGCCGGTCCACGACGCCCGGAGCAATGCGCTCAATCGGGAATGCGCTGATTGGTGGCGATGGGGCCCTTGCCGTCGAGCGGCAACTCCGAGCGGGTTGACCACGCGGCCCACCATCGCCTCGCCTACCGGCGCGGACATAATCGTGCCGGTGCGCTTGACGATGTCGCCTTCCTGCACCAGCGTGTATTCGCCGAGCAGCACGGCGCCGACCTGATCTTCTTCGAGGTTCAGCGCGATGCCGAACACATCGTGCGGAAAGGCCAGCATTTCGCCGGACATGGCTTTTTCCAGGCCGTAAATGCGCGCAATGCCGTCGCCCACGGAGATGACCGTGCCGACTTCCTCGACGGCCACGGCCTGCTCGTAGTTGGCGATCTGGGCCTTCAGTATCTTTGTAATTTCATCCGCTTTAATCGAAGCCATTCCGCACTCCTATTCCGAAATCATCCGCACACGCATGCGTTCCAGCTGTGTGCGTACCGAACCATCGTAAATCGTCGAACCGATTCGCACGACGGCGCCGCCAATCAGCGCCGAATCCGTCGTGAACTGCGCCTGCACTTTTTGCCCGGTAAGTTTTGCCGAGGGCCGCGTCCAGTTCGGCGCGCTCTCACTGCCGTCAATTCCGTTGCAGAGGTCACCGTGGCCTGCATGATTCCCTGGCGCGCGTCCAGCAGCCGGCTGAAGGCCTGCTCGATTTCGATCAGCATCGCGGCGCGCCGCTGGTCCACAATCACAAAAAGATAATTGCGCAGCGTGCGGCTCGCGCCCATGCGCGCGACGAGTTGCCTCGATCGCGGAATGCTTGGCCGCCCGCGCGATCGAAGGATTGGCGAGAAACGCGTGCAGTTCCGCCGACTCCGCATCATGGCCGCGAATTCCGCGAGCTCCTGCTTGACCTGATCGGCCTGCTTGTTTTCCAGCGCCACGTCCACCAGCGCTCCCGCGTATCGCTCCGCCAGGGCCTTCAATTCGCACCCCTTCCAAGCTTGTCTAGAAACGATTGGAACATTTTCGAACGAATTTCCGGATTCATCCTGGCGCTTACAAGCGCCGCGGCGCGCTCCACGGACAATGCCGCCGCAACCTGGCGCAATTGCTGCTGCGCGGCGCGTTCCGAGGCGGCCAGTTCTCCGCGCGCCGCCTGATTGATCTTCTCGATCTCTACTACACTCGATGCGCGCAGCCGCTCGGATTCCGCGGCCCAATTGCGCTGCGCTTCCTCGCGCATGTTCGTCAAATCCTGGTCCAGATGCTCGACCTTGGCCTCGGTCTCACGCAATTCGCGGTCGGCTTCCGCTTTAATTGCCGTGGCTTCCACGATGCTTGAGGAAATTTCCTTGGCGTTGGCACGGAAGAATGCGCCTCCGTGCTTGCCGATCAGATAAGCAATGCCGCCAAAAACGATCAGGAAATTGAGCCATTTGAAGATCGAGCCGACTGTGGACTCGGCTGGGTCGGCCTTGGCTCCTTCTTGGGCAAGCGCCGGTAACGCCGTGAAAAAATAAATCGATACGCGCGGTCGAAGCAAATGTCAGTGACCGCCGCAAAGTGATCATCGCGCGCCCCTGCCCTGGGAACTTCCCGGCCCGGAAGGCATTCCCGCGAGAACGGCTTCGGCAATCTGGTCCGCCAGAGTTCCGCTGGATTGCTCGAGTTCCGTGCGCGCCGCTTGCACTTCGGCTGCCAGGCTTTTCTTGGCTTCCTGCAGAGCGGCCTGTGCCGTGGCTCGCGCGGCGTTGATAGTGGCCTGGCGCTGATCCACTGTGCGCCGCCTCTGGGATTCCTGCTCGGTGAAAATTTCGCTGCGCGCTTTCTTCACC
Organism: uncultured Acidobacteriota bacterium; assembly: GCA_963825365.1. GTDB lineage: Bacteria > Acidobacteriota > Terriglobia > Acidiferrales > UBA7541 > Palsa-360. The sequence goes on from CAWGSV010000015.1 coordinate 11,928, forward strand.
GTGTCATTGTAGGTTTGCAGCTTTTCGCGCACGGCTACGCGGCTGGCTTCGGCCTCCACACGCGCCCCTTCGGCGCGCTTGCGGCGCTCGGAGAGCACGCGCTGCATGGGCCCAAAAAAACTCCAGCGCATGAACAAATAGAAAAAGAAAACGATAATGACCGTGGGAACAGCCGACAGGAACAACTGACCGAGTTGGTTAACGATTTCCACCGATTATGCTAAGGCACCCGACAATGCCCGACCGATTTTTCTCCAGGAAGCATGAGATGCACACCCGCACCTTCGGACAAATCATCCCCGAACAAAGGAATGATTTTATAGCATCGGGAACGCTTTCATGCAAGCCAAACCGGAGTGCGCGGGAGAACTCGGTACTGATTCATGTAGCGCCCACCTTCAGGCGGGCACTTTGGAACCAAGCAGATGCCCGCCTGAAGGCGGGCGGTACACGATCCTCGAAACCGTTCCTGTGAGGGGCGCTTCATGGGCCGCTGAATTGAAATGCGTTCGCTTGCTGGGGCTAAACGGAGCGCGTTAGAATGAGTCGCGCGACGGGCTCGGCCGATCCGAACCGTGCTTGCCCCGCCGGCCTTTTTCTTTCGTTCGACCTGCCATAAGGAGAACTTGATGCCCGCGTTTCCCGGCGTGGATTTCCTGGATTTCGATTCGCTGCTCAACGATGAAGAGTTGCTGGCGCGCAAGACGGCGCGGCAATTCGTCGACGAGCAGCGTCATCCCCATCATCGAAAAGCACAATCGCGAAGCGACGTTTCCCATGGACCTGGTGCCGCAATTGGGCGAGCTGGGATTTTTCGGCGCGAACCTGAAAGGCTATGGCTGCGCGGAAATGTCCAACGTCGCCTACGGCCTGGTGATGCAGGAACTGGAGCGCGGCGATTCCGGCCTGCGCAGCTTCGTTTCCGTGCAGAGCGCGCTGGTGATGTATCCGATCTTCACGTACGGCTCGCCGGAACAAAAGGACAAATGGCTGCCGCGCCTGCAAAGCGGAAAAGCCCTGGGCTGCTTCGGCCTCACCGAGCCGCAATTCGGCTCGAATCCCGGCGGCATGCTGACGCGCGCCGTGCGCCGCGGCGATCGCTACGTGCTGAACGGCGAAAAAATGTGGATCACCAACGGATCGATCGCGGATGTCGCCCTGGTCTGGGCAAAATGCGAGGACGATCGCAGTTCGCGGCTTCCTGGTCGAAAAAGGCACCAAAGGTTTCAAGACCTGGGACGTGCACGGCAAACTTTCGCTGCGCGCTTCCGTCACCTCGGGCCTGGCGATGAACGATTGCGAAATTCCCGCGGAAAATGTGCTGCCCGGCGTGGCCGGATTGAAAGGCCCGCTCAGTTGCCTGACGCAGGCGCGCTACGGCATCGGCTGGGGAGCGATCGGCGCGGCGATGGCTTGCTACGACACGGCCCTGCAATACGCCAAAACGCGCAAGCAATTTCAGAACAAGCCCATCGCTTCGCACCAGCTGGTGCAGGACAAACTGGTCTTCATGATCACGGAAATTTCCAAAGCGCAATTGCTGGCGCTGCACGTTGGCCGAACTAAAAGATCAGAGACCGCCTGGACCCCGCGCACGTTTCCATGCTGAAGATGAATAACGTGTGGATGGCCATGGAGACGGCGCGCAAGGCTCGCGACATTCTGGGCGCCAACGGAATCGTGGACGATTACTGCGTCATGCGCCACATGAACAACCTCGAATCGGTATACACCTACGAGGGCACGCATGACATTCATCGCCTGATGATCGGCGAGCGCATTACGGGCATTCCCGCCTACTTCTGAAGCGTGAACGCGGGCTTGCCAATTTGAGGAGGACTTGATGTTTCGCAATACCGGTGGTTCGGCGCATGTCCTTCCGTTTCTGCGGCACGCCATTTTCCTGTCAGGTTTCCTGTTGGCTGCGTTATTCGCGGCTGACCATTGCGCCCGCATCGGCCCAGGAAAAACCAAAAATTCGCACCATCACCGCATTTATCCGCCTGGACCACGACCCAGTACAAAGCAGCAGATCGCGGATACGTTGACGATGCTGCGCAATGCCAAGGCCCGCTACGATCTGGCGGGCTATGAAGTGCGAGACCATTCGCATCACCACGCAGCCATTTCCGGAATACACGCAGCGGCATGTCCAGGCAGGACGCGCTGGCGTTTTTCCACGATCTCGACGACCTCGCGAAACAGGAAAACATTTCGATCAGCATCGGGCCCGCGCTGATGACGGAAAAGGACGATCCCGAGCAAGCGCAACTTCTCGCCGAAATTCTGGGCCAGACAGGCAACATTGTACGGCAGCGTCGTCGTGGCCGGGAGCGACGGCGTCCACTGGAAAGGCCGTTCGCGCGGCCGCGGACGTCATGAAATATCTCGAGGATCACACCGATCACAGGCCTGGGCAATTTCCGCTTCGCGGCCATTGCCAACGTGCCTGCCTACACGCCGTTTTACCCTGCGTCGTATCACCAGGGGCTGGGCCATCAATTTGCCATCGCGCTCGAATCCGCAAACGTGGTCGCCGCCAGTCATGGCCGTGCAGCGCGATCCGGAGGCGACGCGCCAGGCGCTGGTCGCCGAACTGGGAATGCACGCCCGCGCCGTCGAGGATATCGCCAGCAAGATCGATCAGGAAACCGGCTGGACGCTACATGGGCATCGATCTTTCTCCCGCGCCCATGAAAGATGCCTCCATCGGATCGGCAACCGCCGGAGCCACGCGGCGGAAGATTCGGCACCAGCGGCACACTGACCGCGGTGGCCACGATCACCGCGGCGTTGCGCGATATCTCGGTGAAAAAAGTGGGCTACAACGGCGTGATGATGCCCGTGCTGGAAGACACGCGCCTCGCGCAACTCTGGGGCGAAGGCGCTCTCTCGATGGACCAGCTTCTCGCCTATTCCGCCGTGTGCGGCACGGGCCTCGACACGATTCCGCTGCCGGGAATGTCACTACCGATCAACTCGCGCGCATCATCGGCGACGTCGCCACACTCTCGGCGAAATTGTCGAAGCCGCTTAGCGCGCGCCTGCTGCCCGTGGCCGGCGCAAAGGCCGGCGATCAGACCACGTTCGACGATCCCGAATCTAGTGAACACGATTATTCAGCCGTTGCCGTGATGGCCTGGCTCGAATTGGTTTAAGTGGCACAGGCACTTTGCCTGTGCGCTTTTCTAAGCTTTTAGCGCATCTCGAAATGATCAATCCAGAAAACCGCACAGGCAAAGTGCCTGTGCTACTTATTCCGCGGTGAGCCCAGCACTGCTGGATTTACTACATTGATTGGGTCGCCCGCACAGTAGGCCAAAATTTGATCGAAGATTTCCGAGAATTGCAGGTCGTACTCATCCCGGGTGACGTAGCCGATGTGCGGAGTGCACACCACATTTTTCTTTCCCAGCAGTGGGTAACTCTTGTCCACAAGCGGCTCTTCCTCAAAGACGTCCACCGCCGCCATCCCCGGGCGGCCCAATAGCAACGCGCTCGCCAGAGCGCCCGGTTCGATGAGCGGCGCGCGGCTGGTATTGACGATCAGCGCCGTCGGCTTCATCAGCGCTAAATCCGCAGCAGTCACAATTCCGCGGGTTGCGCCGTACAGCCGAAGGTGCAATGAAATCACATCGCATTCACTGAAGAACATTTCCTTGCTGGAGGCTGCGGCATAGCCGTCCGCCTTGGCCCTTTCCCTCGCCGCTTCGTTTGACCAATCCAGCACCTTCATGCCAAATGCCTTGCCGTAGCCCGCGACCACGCTCCCTATGCGGCCATAGCCAAAAATTCCAAGAGTCTTTCCGCGCAGTGTTTCGCCAACTCCGATTTGCCACGTACCCGCCTGCAGCGATGCCATCTGCTGCGGAATTTGACGCATGGCGGAAAGGATCAGCCCCCACGTCAATTCCGCAGCCGCGTAACAGGGAGTTCCGGCGTGTTGGCTGGAGGACACGATCACACCGCGCCGCGTACAGGCTTCGATATCAATGTGCGGATAGACGCTGCGCTGGCTGATGAGTTTCAGTTTGTTCAGGCGCTCAAGCAGAGGGGACTGAATCTTGGTGCGCTCCCGGATGAGCACTAATATTTCCGTATCTTTCAGTCGCTCGGCCAGCTTATCGGTGTCCTGCACATGATCGTTCCAGATTTGCACGTCATGATCTTTTAGTTTCTGGAAACAGGGGAGCGTTCGCAGCGTGTCGAAGTAATCGTCCAGAATTGTAATTTTCAATTCTAACTCACCGCCGCCATAAAGTTTCCGCATTCCACGGACTTGCGCCATTTCATTTCATCGGCCATTAAATTCTCCGTCGCAAATAATAATTCATAGCCTATCCTGAACATATCCTAAAGGGTGTGATAAATCGGTTATTCGTAGCCCTTAGTTTTCGAGGGAAAAATTTTTGAACACAATTGAAATGCCGTTCCGCTAGGCGCTCCGCGCCGCTTGGTTTAGGATATGCAAGGTCCAAACCGTGCGGCGCGCGGGTGCCGAGTCGGAAAGCGCGCCAGATCCAAAAAATCCCAGTGAGCGGGAGCATCGATGGAAATTGAACTGAGTCTGGAATTCTTGCGCGTCGTGGAACAAGCGGCCATTGAATCGGCAAAGACCATGGGTCTGGGCGATGCCCACAAGGCCGATCAGGCCGCCGTCAGCGCCATGCGAAAAGTGATGGACGAAGTGCCCATGGACGGCACCATCGTCATCGGTGAAGGTGAGCGCGACGAGGCGCCCATGCTTTTTATCGGCGAAAAAATTGGCGCCGCGCAGCACGTCCGCGGGTTCAACTTCCCTGCCGTGGACATTGCCGTCGATCCGCTGGAAGGCACCAACCTGTGCGCCACGGGAGCGCCCGGCTCGATCACCGTGCTGGCCGCCAGCGAAAAGGGCGGCTTGCTGAACGCGCCGGATTTGTACATGGAAAAAATCGTGGTGGGGCCGTCCTGCAAGGGCGCTGTCGACCTGGATGCGCCCGTGGCAGATAATCTTGGCGCGGTAGCCAAACGGCTGGAACGCGACGTCGAGGATTTGGTGGTGGTGGTGCTGGATCGTCCGCGCCACGAAAAATTAATCGCAGACATTCGCGCCACCGGCGCGCGCATCCGCCTGATTGGCGACGGAGATCTTTCCGCCGGTATTTCCGCCGCCGTCATCGGCACTGGAGTGCACGTGGTGATGGGCACGGGCGGCGCACCCGAAGGCGTGCTGACCGCGGCCGCGCTGCGCTGCCTGAACGGTGAAATTCAGGCGCGCCTTGTGATCTCCAAACCCGAACACGAAGAGCGCGTCTCCAAGATGGGAATCAAGGACAGCAAGCGCATCTATCGAACCGAGGATCTGGCGCCCGGCAAAAAAATTATTTTCGCATGCACCGGCGTGACGGACGGAAACCTGCTGCGCGGCGTGCGATTCTTCGGCGAGGGCATCCGCACGCAGTCGCTGATCGTAACCTTGGACGAACGCCAGGTGCGCTTCATCGACACCGTGACGCTCGACAAGCGGCCCGACGTGAAGGTTCGCTTCTCGTAAGTGGAAAATTCATAGCAGCTCGTCTCTTCAGAGGCGAGCTACAGCTCCGGCCTTCACTTCTGGTCTTCTCACGCGGTTTTTAATCTCACGTTAATGTGCACGATTTAGATTCGCTAGTGTTTAATATTGACAGGGTTAGGTCATCTTGGAGTACAATCGCGCCCGCAATTGAGTCCATAGAGGTCGCCTTGTTCTACTTGACCCTGCGAGGGCCAGTGTGAGTCGGCACACGTTTCGCTGCTGCGTCATATTCTTCCTGCTCGTGAACGCTTTGCCTTGCGCCAGCCTCTTCGCGCAGGGCGTGTGCGACGCGGGAAATGGCTCGTTGAATCCCGCCATGCCCACGGCGATCACTCCCGCGGGAATCATCCAGGAATTTTCCGCCAAGGAAGCCAAGTTCAAGGCTGCGCGGGATCGCTATGGCTATACTTTGAACATTAGCGTGCAGACCTTGGACAATAATGATCGTGTGGATGGGGAATATCAGCAAGTTTCGCAGGTCGTGCTGAACGACGTCGGCAAGCGCGTGGAAAAGACGACCTTCGCCCCCTTGAGCACTCTGCGGAAATTGTCGCTTACAGAGGACGATCTGGATGACATCCGCCAACGGCTACCCTTTGCTCTTACACCCGATGAGCTGCCTCATTTTTCGATTTCCTACGTCGGGCGGCAACGTGTGGATCAGTTGAATACCTACGTGTTTGACGTAACGCCCAAGAACGCCAAGAAGGAAAAGAAGCTCTTCGAGGGCCGCATCTGGGTGGACGATCTGGACCTCATGATCGTGAAAACATGCGGCAAGCCTCGGGAAGACGAAAATGCGATTTCCACAAAGAAGAATCCCGTCGTAAGTGTCACGCCGGTTTTCGTGACCTACCGGGAACAATTTGGAGGCCAGTTCTGGTTCCCCACGTATTCGCGCGCCGATGAACTGTTGCGCTTCCCGCGAGCCTTTGTGCACATACGCGAGGTGGTGAAGTACACCGACTACGCGCCTTTGTTGCAAAAGAAATAGGATTGAGACCGGCGATTTAAGTAGCACAGGCACTCCTGCCTGTGCGGTTTTTGCCATGGATCACTTCGTAGATTCGTTTAATATTTAGAAAAGGGCACAGGCAGGAGTGCCTGTGCTACTTAAATCGCCTAAAAACGTAACGGCGCGAACTCCCCGAAGAGCGAGAGTTCGCGCCGTTCATTAAACTTTTCTCTTTAGCCGACTACCGGTGGCCCATCGCAGCGGGGTGTATCCGTCGCGCCAATTGTTCCACGCGAGAAACCTGAGGCTGTGCCAGCGGGCGCACAATCCCATTCCCGGTCGAAACGTGGTCGCTGATGGCGGCCAGGCGCTTCAGAATCGATTGCCACTGTTCCCAGTCGAGCTGCCGAAGGAACGGCCGCAACCCCTGGATGAATGGATCTTCCAGAAGAGCTTCACCGTTCGTTTCCGGAACGAAGAAACGGTTCAGACCAACGCCAAGCGCTTCGGAAATCTTTTCAAGCGTTCCGAGGCTGGGCGTCATCTGACCGCTTTCGATCCGCGACAGATACGACCGGGATACGCGCGAGCGCGCCTGGAGCTGGCTCTGCGTCATCCCGCGCGACTCGCGCAATTGCCGGATGCGTTGACCAATATTCTCCACCGTCTCGCGGTTCGGCCATTTCTCGAAGAGTTGCCGGTCGTCGCCCGGAAGCTCTTGCGGCTCGGGAGGAGGAATTAGAAATTCCACCTTGGGAGGCAGCAAGCGCAGGCACCGGCGGCAATTCCCCGTGCGGGTGCGATATTGCACAAGCCCGCAGGTCTTGCAACGGATTACTTCTCGGTCGAGATCAACATCCATAGCGACCTTATTTCCGTTCGTAGCGTTCATTGCGTTCGTACTATTTTGTTCCGACACCGGGGCTCCTCGCAGACTATTCCGGCATGCGGATGAAAGGGACTTCGGGCGAGGGGAAGGCAGCAGCAGGCGCGAGGGACATAATGGGTGTTAGCGCTTCCCGTGTCAAGTATTTTCTCCGCGTACCATAAATAAATCGGACAAACTGGTAAATGCATTAACCGGAATTTCGATCCAGGACTCCCAAGAGGATGACGGGTTAGGCAAACCGTCATGTCCGATATTTTGCTAATCCAAGGCTAAAAGATGCGCCTACAGAACTTAGTTCAAACTGGTACGTTTGGCCGCGGGTTAAGAGGAGGGGGCGCGGCCTGAACTTTTCCACAGAACATTAGAAAATTATTATTCGCGCTTTCAGGAAGGCGCTTCCTCCGTTGTGGCCAGGTTATCCACGACTTTGCGGACGCCTTCGACGGATTGCGCAGTTTTTTCCGCCAGCAATTTTTCCGCGCGGGAAGTAACGTTGCCGGTAAGAGTGACCGTTCCGTCTTCGGCGCGAATCTGCACCGACTTCAGCGAGATGGCCTTTGTCGAATACAACTCAAACTCCACGCGATGGGCCAGTTTGCTGTCCGCGCTTTCCGGATTTGTCTGTGCATTTGTGGCGCTCAGATTATCCGTTACACCTTGCACGCCGGTAACTTGCCAGGCGATGTGCTCAGCCTGGTTTTTCTGAGCGGCCGTCTCGACCGTTCCGCTGAGTGTCACTGTTCGATTCTTTACTTCCGTGGCGATATGTTTGTCCGCCAGTTCGGTATTTTTCGAGAGATCCTCATTGACCAGGGTCTTGATCTCCAGGTCGGCCACTCGCTCGCCAAGGCCTTCGATCTCAGGGTTGCGCGCCGTCGATGGATTGATGCCCAGATTGTTGTGTACTTCCTTGACGCCTGACGTATCCAGCGCAATTGCCCCTGCTACAGCCTTGATCTGCTCCGAGGGCACCTGTCCTTCCAGGGTCACTTGCGCTCCGGTTGTATTGACTTTGATGTCGAAGGGAGACACATGTTTGGACAGCAGCAGCGCAGTTCGCACCCTGGAGGTTGTGGCCGCATCTTGCGTCGATTCACTGACGGAGTGGAATGCGCCCTGAACCGACGCGTTTCTTGTAAAGAGATAATACCCAGCCCCAATCAATACGATAACAAGAAGGAGTACGGTACCCAGTCTGGAAGATCCCTTTTGGCTATATCTTGAATTCTTCATGTCATTCCTCCCGTGCTTGGCATTCCCTGAATGACATTCAGGTTAGGCGCAGGCTGGCCGAGGGTCTGTATAAATGGGGACACTTTAGCAATTCGGTAAAACATCCATTTTGCAGCCCTATAGGCTGTCCTTAGTCCCAATTAAGTGAAATATTTGGTCATATAACCTCGATGAGACTCTTGTGGCCCTGCGCTATGAACAGTCGGGCAGGAAGGATCAAGGTGCGCTATTCTTGCTGGGTTCGTGACGGCAGGCACCCGCTGCGGCGAGCCCATCCCTGCCGAAAGCTGAAAAGGGACGCCGTGACCCTCTGGAGGAATTTTGGGCAATCTTGGAGAAAACCATGCCAACAAGAAATGATGCTTGGACACTATTGTGCGAATACACGCAAAACGAAAGCCTGCGCAAACACGCGCTGGCGGTAGAAGCCTGCGTGCGCGCCTATGCGCGCAAGACCGGCGCGGACCAAGAACTTTGGGGCCTCACTGCGTTGCTGCACGACTACGACTACGAGCGTTGGCCCAACGACGCGCACAGCCCCACCGAAGAACATCCCGCGGGCGGATCGGCAATCCTGCGCGAGCGCGGCTATCCTGAGGAAATGATTCGCGCCATCGTCTCGCACGCCGAATATTGCAACGTGGCGCGCGAAACTGCGCTGGAGCACACTCTGTTTGCCTGCGACGAACTTGCGGGATTCCTCACCGCCTGCTCTCTCGTCAAGCCCAGCAAGAGTATTTTTGAGGTTGAGCCTGATTCCGTGAAACGCAAACTCAAGGACAAGGCATTCGCGCGCGGCGTCAATCGCGAGGATGTGCGCAAAGGCGCCGAAGAACTTTCCATCCCGATCGAGGAGCACATCGCCTTCTGCATCGCAGCCATGCGCGAAGTGGCGGACGCCCTGGGCCTGCGCGGAAATCTAGCCGCCGGAGCCTGAGCTGCGCAAAATAAAAAAAGGCAGCGGACGCATTTCGCGTCCGCTGCCTTTTGAATGATTGGAAATCCGGGTCTAGCGCTCTGCTACGGGGCTTTCCTCGGTCACGGAGAATTTGGCCCTCGGCGTCTCTGTCCGAATAATAGGATCGGCGTCATTGATACTGCCGCCCATTAAATCGGTCCTCAGTGCGAATTTTTGACGTGGAAGCAAATCCACTTCAGTCTGGAATGTCTTGAAGCCGGGCAGCGCAATCTTAAAGCGGTGCTTTCCCGGAACCACCAGCATGGCATGCTCCACGCCGTAGTACTCGTCAACCGTCCCGACGTAATAGTCGTCAAGGAAGACGGCCGCTCTGCTGGGCTGAACGTCCAGCCTCACTTCGGAACTGGTCTTGGGATCGGGATAGGTAAATCGCGAATCCTTTTCCATGTTGACGTTAATGCCCACGACCAGTCGCGGTTCCACAACAACTTTCTTGTTGAATTCGAAATACCCCGCCTGGCGCACCACAATGGAGTGATCTCCGGGCAACAGCTTCAGCGCGTTCGATCCTTTTAATTCACCGAGGTAGCCGACGTATTGCCCATCAACCCACACACCGGACGTCTTTACATCTTTTGAGGTGGTCGTAAATTCCACCTTGCCCATGATGCGCTTTTGGGCCTGAACCGTGGTGTGAAACGGAAACAACCCAGCGGCCCCTACCAGGGCCATCAGGCAAATTGCTTTAATTCCGAATCGCATTTCGCTACCCCCCTCGGTACCAGTAGTACCGATCTGGGGCAGGATTGTCGCACACTCAATACAATTAGCAAGTATTTCTATGTTTCAATTCGGGAAAGCTGTGGAGGGCTATCCGTTTTTTCAAACTGAATAACTATTCTGTCCCAATTTGGATCTCCACCCGTTTTCTGCAAGTCAAGCCGCAGTGCTATTTTGAGGTGCGGCGCGGCCCTGTTATCATTGGCAGGTTCAGAAAAAACTATGCAGATTTTCCCCATTACTCGGCGAAAGACCTACGGCGTTAAAGTCGGCCAATACCAGGTAGGCGGCGGCGCGCCTGTGGTCGTTCAGTCCATGACCAACACGGATACGGCGGACATTGCCGGGACCGTGGCGCAGTGCAAGGAACTGGCGGAGGCTGGCTCCGAGCTAGTGCGCATCACCGTGAACATGCCGGAGTCCGCGGCAACAGTGTCTGAAATTGTGAAGCGACTGCGCGATCTGGGATGCACTGCTCCGATCATCGGCGACTTTCATTACAACGGGCACGTGCTGCTCACCAAATATCCCGATTGCGCGCAGGCGCTGGACAAGTACCGCATCAATCCCGGCAACGTGGGAGCGGGCGCGCGGCGCGACGAACAATTCTCGACCATCTGCAAAGTGGCTGTCGATAATGGCAAGCCGGTGCGCATCGGCGTGAATGGCGGCTCGCTCAATCAAGAGCTGGTGATGCGCCGCATGCAGGAAAACACCGACCGCGACCTGGGCCTTAGCTCCGAGGATATTATCAACAATTGTATGGTGCAGTCCGCGATCGAATCGACGGAGTTGGCGCTGGAGTGCGGCCTGCGCCACGACCAGATTATTATTTCCTGCAAGCTTTCCAACCCGCAGAACCTGATCAAAGTGTATCGCGACCTCTCGCGCAAGACCGAGCAACCGCTGCATCTGGGCCTCACCGAAGCGGGCATGGGAACCAAGGGCATCGTGTGGTCTTCGGCGGCTCTGGGCATTCTGCTGCAGGAAGGCATCGGCGACACCATTCGCATTTCGCTCACGCCCCGCCCCGGCGGCGACCGCCGCGAGGAAGTCTACGCCGCATGCGAATTGCTTGCAGTCGCTCGGCCTGCGCTCCTTCGCGCCCAGCGTTACGGCCTGCCCCGGCTGCGGCCGCACCACCAGCACCACGTTTCAGGAACTCGCCGAGCGCATTCAGGATTACATTCGCGAAAGCATGCCGCAGTGGAAGCAGCAGTACGAAGGCGTGGAGGAAATGACGCTGGCCGTGATGGGTTGCATCGTCAACGGCCCCGGCGAATCCAAGGCTGCCAACATTGGCATCAGCCTGCCCGGCACGGGAGAAGAGCCAAGCTGCCCAGTGTACATCGACGGCAAAAAATCCGTAACCCTGCACGGCAACTACGACGAACTCTCCGCCGCATTCCGCAAACTGGTGGATGATTACATCCAGGCAAATTACGCGCCGAAAACTGGCACGCCCGCAGCAGCATCCAGCCGGCCTTAAGTTTCACTCGTTTGCGAATACACTTCGGATGTACACTGAATGTGTCCCCGCCCGGGAGGCCTTATGCGCACTTACTGGATTCCAACGGCGGTTGTTTTGGCTCTGGCATTTTCGTTTTCTTCACAAGCTGCGGAAAAGCCCCGCCCCGCGCAAGAAAAACAAAATCAATCCAAAAAAGTCTGGACGAATGAAGATATGGATCAGCTGCGCTCGCAAGGCCTGATTTCCATCGTGGGCCAGGGATCTGCGGAACCCGCTGCACAACCGCAAACCGCGCAGCCTGCACCAACCGAGGCGACCTTTCCGATTTATGCATCGAGGCTCGACGATCCAACGTGGTATGCCGACAAGGCCGCCGATCTGCAAGCCGAACTCGACAGGCGCCAAGCCGCATTGAACGAACAGCTATCGGCAATCTCCCAGGCCGCCGACCGGGTTTCCCAGGCTGGCCTGGTATTGGACAAGGACAACGCCGGGGTGACACCGGAAGCAGGTGTCGACGCCCTGCAAGCGAAGGTGCAGGAAGCGCAAAACCAGCTGGATGAATTGAGCGACCTCGCAAGGCAGCACAATATTCAGCCGGGTGTGCTGCGCGGTTGAGGCGCGAGGCGAATCTTATGTAGCGCCCGCCTGAAGGCGGGCGCTACATAAACCAATTTCCAGTTCACACAAAAATTCTAGAAGTTTGTTCTACCAAAAGCGCCAGGTGAATTTTGCGTAGGCAGCGCGCTTGACCGGTGAGGAATTCACTACGGTTAAGGCATCCGCTGATTCCAGGTGCTCGTTGCGCAGCAGGTTTTGCCCCGCCACGCTAATCTCTGCGCGCTCCGCGAACTTCCATCTCAGTTGTGTATCGAGTCGAGTATAGGAAGCGACGCCCTGTATGGGGAGGGCGCTGACGAAATACGCGCTGGAGTCCCAGGAAAGGCCGTGCGAGAGATCCACATGAGAAAGCAACTGCGCCTGATGCTGAGGGCTGGAGCCTTGGAATTCCGCGACGGATATGCCGTCCTGGCTTGCTCGCTCCACATGCAGGTGCATTTCCAGGAAAGCGTAGCCTGGGCTTAAGGTCCAGCGGTCCGTAAGCTTCAAGTTTACGGATAATTCGCCGCCCTCGGTTGTGCCATACATCAAGTTCCCAAATGTAATGGGGACAACAAATCGGGCGGGGGCAGGACTCGGCTCAAAAAATTCCGGCCCGGGTTCCAATGTTTGCAGGTCGTCGTAGTAATTGAAAAATGTGGAAACATCCACGGAAAGCCTCTCGTTGGGCTGTGTCCGGAAACCCGCCTCGGAGGTCACCACATGCTCGTTCGTGAAATTGGGGGCACCGAGTATTACGGCTTCTACTGGCGTGCTCGATCCACCGGGATCAGGAAATACCGCGAGCGCTGCATTGAGGCCGATGTCTCTCCGTGTGGGGCTGCGTTCGGCGCGCGAAATGGCGGACCACAAAGTCATCTGCTTGGAAAGTGTCCAAGCCAAACGAATGTTGGGCTCGAGATCAAAATTTGAAAAATAGTCGTTCTCAGCCTTGATTCCCAAAGTAAGGAACAGGCGGTCCGGCCGCAGCGCAATGGTATCCTGCGCGAACATGGTGAAGAGTTCGCCCGTTTGCTTGTCCGGATTGAAAGCCTGATCGATTGTGCCAACGTTATGGTCCCAAATGCGGCGATAGCCCGCGCCCCATACAAGGTCATGGCGTGATCCCAAGGCAAAATGATGATTGAAGTCGATATCAACGGTATTCAGCGTATCGCGTGATTCCGGGCCGGTGCGCTCGCTGTTGTCAAAATAGAATTGAAGCGAGGTGTCCGAACCGCTGGAAAAGTTGTGGTTCCACCGCCCCAGCACGTTGCCGCCGGACAATTGCTGATCCACAATTAAATTGCCCAAAACCGGCGGGGAAATCGAGTAGACGTGGATGATGGTAGCGCCTGACCGGCCCGTATAGAGATCCCCTTCAACCGTCAGCGAATCTTTCGAGGAAATATTGGAGTCCATCCGCATGCCGCCGCGCAGCAAATTCATATCATCTTGGTTGGAACCGCCGCCCACCGCGGGCTCGGGACCATGATTGAGATATTTCGTGAAGATACGATAGTCCGTGTTTGCTCGGATTGCTCCGCCGTATTGTACCGTGCCTCCCACCTGAGACTCAGTCCCACCGTTGGCGACAATCATAGCTCCGTGCGTCTCTGAAGCCACCTTGGTTACAATGTTGATCACTCCATTGACCGCGTTTGCTCCCCAGATAGTTGCGCCCGGCCCGCGAATCACTTCGATTCGGTCAATGTCTTCGAGCGGCGCGTCCAGCGTGTCCCAATTCACTCCGCCAAGAAGCGGCGTATAAACTGCCCTTCCATCGATGAGCACCAGCAACTTGTTTGAAAACTGACCGTTAAATCCGCGCGCTGAAATGGCCCAGGTATTTGCATCGATCTGCGAAACGTCCATGCCGGGAACCATGCGCAGCAGATCTGGAATATTTGTGGCGCCCGAGCGGCTGATGTCTTCCTGCGAGATAACGAAAATTGCAGCCGCAGCCTCAGACAACTTTTGATCTTTCTTGGATACGGACGTCACATTGATGTTCATCAAGTCTTCAAGCGAAACTTGCGAAAGGTCACGCGGCGCAGTGGTCTGCCCGTCTGGCTGCGGTGAGGAAGATGAGGATTGACCAAAGGCTTCGCCGTTCGTGACCGCAAGACATAGAGTCAACAGGGCCGCAATTCTCAACCTCGAGATTAGTCTTGTACCCGCAATCTTGAACGTAGGCACGTGCCCCTCCGTAAATTGAAGCTGCACGTTTGGGGCCAGCTGCGTTTTAATTATCTTTCCGTAAATCGCTGGGGTTGAATACCTTATTTCATACTTGATAAGAGGAAGGGTTCCAAAAGAAAACTAATGCACTACTTCCGTGCCAGCATGGGACTCTCGGTTGCGCCTGCAACCGACTTTTGCAAGAACTCGTGGCGGTCTACCCAACCTCAATTGAGAGAAACACAAAATAGACTGTACTATTTCTTAATCATGCTTTGCGCCTCATTAGAATTCACTAATATTTTCACTACAAAATCTTGCAGCTCCACCATCAGCGCAGCGGCTCGGCTCGATAGAGTTTCCGCGTGTTGAACACCGTTGAGGTCACCAGCATCAGTGACATCCCCACAATGGCCACAATCCCAGCCACATCGAAGACACGGTAGGCCGAGCCCAAGATTCGCGCGTCGGGATGAAACCACAGCGCCACGTTTCCCAGCGCCAATAAAATCCGAATTTCCGTTGGCCCAAATTTCGCGAACGAAAGTTGGAATGTCCCCACAGTGTAAGTTGCCAGATACACTTGTACCGAGAGCATCAGAAAAACCACGAACATCCCCAGAGCGATTTTCCAATCGATAAAACCAGAGAGCGCCAGGCCGCCCATCAGAAATAGCCCGCCAAAAGTATCGATCATGTGATCGACGTAGAAACCGTAGCGGGGCCGCTGGCGATTGCGGAGTCGCGCCAGCGTTCCGTCCAGGCTGTCGCCAAACCAGTTGAGCGCCAGAAAAAATATGGCCAGGATCAGACCAGAGCGGTGCGTGCGAGCTAATGCATAGCTGGCGCCCGCCAGAAACATGGCGATGAATCCCAGAAGCGTCAGATGATCGGAATTCACCCGCGACGGAAGCCTCATCGCCAGCCATGCGAGGGCCCTGCGCTCCGCCGCTGAAGTAAAACTTTCCTGGAGCCGGAGAGCATCCTTGAACGAACCGGATTTTTTCTTCTCGTAATCTGAAAGCGTTTTTGCAGCGGGCAATGCCACCGCAATCTGCGGTGCTTCGTCCACCATGGTCAGCCTCCAGTTGTAAACGTCATGCAAGCTCTACTTTGAAGAATGAAAACCTGCGCGCAAAACCGCCGAACGAGTGGATTGCAGCGTGAATTCCATCGACTCTTTGGGGATGCTTTCAATAAATGGAGCGATCAGCCAGTTCAGTCCGGTGGGAATGTCACGCGTAAGGGAAACGGCTTCGCACTGGACGTACACGCCGCCATTCGCTTCGGAAAAACGCCAGTAGGAATTGAGCCGCCACAAAAATCCTTCGCCTTTGCCCACGGGCGATGCCTGCTCGCCCGGCTCATCTGCATGCGCGACTTCGGCGATGCGCGTGCTATAGGAATCGCCGATGGCCCGCGCGGCATCCAGTTGTCGATAGTGAACGCTGTACTCGCTATCCAGCACAACGGTAATGATTTTTTTCTGCTTGAGCCGCAGGTACACTTTGAAATCGTTGCCGGTGTGCTGCAGCGTTTTCGATTTCACAACTTCCGGTTTGTAATATTCGGAGTGATGATCGTAGTCCTGCATCAGCGCCAGCACCTGGCGCAACGAAGCCCCCGGAACAAAGACAGTTCCTACCCAGTGGTGAACGAGCGCCCCCGGCGTGGACGTGTGGCCGGAGGGATCCAAGATCCACAGCCTCTCCGAAATCACCTCGCCTCGCTGCAACCGTGTATGAACATCGCCGCGGCCAGGTTCCGGCAAACTATCGACACGCAGAAACACGCCGCCTGGCGCCAGTTCGCCCTGCATGCGCAGCTCAGTGAGCCGCGCGTATTGCTCAAATCCCTGAGCGGCTTCCGGCTTCAGTTCCGTTGCACCAGCTGGACACGGCGCAACGATGAGAGCCATCACCAGCGCCCAACGCAACCGAATGAATGCTCGATTTCGAATGACTGCCTCCCTGTGCGCCGCGAGAATGCCCGGAAACCTGAACAGCTTGCAATACACGGCGCCTCAATTCCCGTCGAAATTTGGTCATTCCGTAAACGAAAGAAAGTTTTAGGGTTAATGGCGGATATCTTCTAAAATAGGCGCAGCATCTCATTGGTGAGTTGGAATCGGTGTCAGAACCAGCCAATCAAAATTCCACTTTTCGCTTCGGCTTGTACGAGCTGGAGGCCTCCACGGGTGAACTGCGCAAGAATGGCAAGCCGCGTCCGCGCGTGCAGGGACAGCCGCTGGAGATTCTCTTGCACCTTCTGGCGCGTCCCGGCGACGTGTTAACGCGGGAAGAATTGCGGCTGGCGCTCTGGCCGGTGGACACATTCGTCGACTACGACCACAGCCTCAACACCGCAGTGAACAAGCTGCGCGACGCTTTGGGCGACTCGGCCGACAATCCGCGCTTCATCCAAACGATTGCGCGGCGCGGCTACCGCTTCATCGCCTCCGTGGAGGTGGTCTTGAATGAGGCGCCGAGACCCGCGGACTCCAGGGAAGAAACGCCCTCTAAAGCGGAACCTCCGGCCACCGTGCCCATCGTCAAACGCGATTCCCTGCTCAGCGAAGCGCACGATCTGCCCGACGCGCCGCGCGGTGTGGTGCAAATTCTTTTTTCGCTCATTCAAGTCATGTATCTGTGCTTCTACGTCATCTCGCTGGCAAGGCTTCGCTGGGTGCAACCGATTCTTTCCCAGGCTGTCCAGCATCCCAAGTGGATCTTCGCGCTTCTGGTGGTGACCGCGTTGGTTGGCATTCCCGTGCGCTTGTATCTGCTTTCCGCCGCGATTTTCGGATATCGCGGACTGCCCGTGAAATTCTTGCGTTTGTTTCCCATCGTGATGCCTCTCGATGAACTTTGGGCGCTGGCGCCATTCCTGCTCGTAGATCAAGTCGGCGTGGGCATCGCACTCGCGGCCACCGCAGCACTCCTCTACCTGCCATTTTCGCAGCGCAGCTTGATGCTGATGGGCGACCTCGCTCCCAAACACGCCGAAAACATCTGAGAATTTTCTCGGCCCGCCTCAAATTGCACCTCAAATCTCTGGACTTGGTGCCGCGATTTCTTTGCAGTAAGCTTCCTTTCCGGAGTCCGCCGGAGCGGCGGCCGAAATGCGAAAGTAAGGTGCACCCATGCGACGCACAGCGATTGCTGGAATGCTATTCATTTTCTTTTTTGGCCTGGCCTCCACAGGCGCGCAAAATGAGCCCCTGCAAGGTTTCACTGGCGCCAGCTCCACCACCGAGCGCGATTGGGAAGCCAAGTTTCAGTCCCTGCCCAGCCCGGACAATCAACGTGAATACATGCGCCGGCTGAGCGCGCGCCCACACAACGTGGGATCGCCTTACGACAAGGAAAACGCGGATTGGATCCTCTCCAAGTTCAAGGAATGGGGATGGGACGCCAAGATTGAAACATTCGATGTGCTCTACCCCACGCCAAAAGAACGCGTGCTCGAGATGGTTGCGCCCACGCGCTTCACTGCAAAATTGCAGGAACCGGCGCTGGCAGTCGATCCCACCAGCAATCAGCAAAGCGAGCAGCTGCCCAGCTACAACGCATACTCCATCGACGGAGACGTGACCGCGCCGCTGGTCTTCGTCAATTACGGCTTGCCCGCGGACTACGAGCAACTCGATCGACTGGGAATTTCGGTGAAAGGGGCCATCGTTATCGCCAAGTACGGAAAGTCGTGGCGCGGAATCAAGCCAAAGGTCGCCGCCGAACACGGCGCGATTGGCTGCCTGATTTATTCCGATCCAGCCGACGACGGCTACGCAGCAGACAACGTGTTTCCTCAAGGTCCCATGCGCCCTGCCGACGGCGTGCAGCGCGGCAGCGTCTTGGATTTTCCGTCCACGAGCCCCGGCGACCCGTTAACTCCGGGTATTGGCGCGACGGCCGGAGCCAAGCGCCTGGCTATCAAGGACGCGCAGGGCATCACCAAGATTCCCGATCTGCCAATTTCCTACGGCGATGCGCAACCGTTGCTGGCCGCTCTCGATGGCCCCTTGGTGCCCAAGGATTGGCGCGGCGCTCTGCCCATTACCTATCACGTGGGCCCAGGCAAAACCAAAGTGCATTTGAAAGTGAATTTTAATTGGGACATAAAAACAATTTACGACGTGATCGCCCGCATTCCGGGCGCGCAATTACCAGACGAATGGGTGATTCGCGGCAATCATCACGATGCCTGGGTGAACGGCGCGGAAGACCCAACTTCCGGGCAGGTTGCCCTGCTGGAAGAGGCGCGCTCCATCGGTGAATTGCTGAAGCAGGGCTGGCGGCCCAAGCGCACGATCATTTACTGCGCGTGGGATGCCGAGGAACCCATGCTGCTGGGCTCAACCGAGTGGGTGGAAGAGCACGACAAGGAACTCGCCGAACACGCCGTGGCCTACATCAACAGCGACGGCAACGGACGCGGCTACCTGTATGTGGAAGGCTCACACACGCTGGAACACCTGGTGAGCGACGTGGCGCGCGGCGTGCAAGATCCGGAAACAAAACTTGCGGCGTTTCGCCGATTGCAATTGCTGGGGATTCAGGAAGCCAAAAGCGAAGAAGATCGCAAAGAACTGCGGCAGCGCGCCGATCTGCGCATTGATGCGCTCGGCTCAGGCTCGGACTACACGGCGTTCATCGATCATATCGGCGTGGCCTCCTTGAATATCGGCTATGGAGGCGAAGGCGACGCGGGCATTTATCATTCCGCGTATGACGACTTCTACTGGTACACGCATTTCTCCGATACGGATTTTGTCTACGGCCGCGCACTTTCGCAAACCGCCGGCACGGCCCTCATGCGCCTGGCCGATGCGGATCTGCTGCCCTTTGAATTTACGGACCTCGCTGACACCATTCACCTCTACCAGAAGCAGCTCAAGAAACTGGCGGACGACACCAGAGGACAGTTGATGGAGCGCAATGCGGAAATCGAGGAAGGCCTTTTCGCGGCCACCGATGACCCGCGCCATCCGCAAGTGCCTCCGCCGCACGCGGACGTTCCACCATTTCTGAATTTCGCTCCGCTGGACAATGCAGCCGACACGCTTACGCACAGCGCGGAACGTTACCAGGCCGCGCTGAAGAAAGCCTGGCCCGCCGGCCTTTCCGCCGCCACGCTTGCGGATCTGAATCAGAAGCTGAAAGAAAGCGAGCGCCGCCTCACTTCGCCGGAAGGTCTGCTGCGCCGCCCCTGGTACAAACACATGATCTACGCTCCCGGCGTGTATTCCGGCTACGGCGTCAAGACGCTGCCCGGGGTTCGCGAAGCCATCGAGGAAAAACACTGGGCCGAGGCCGATTCCGAAATTGTGCGCGTTGCGGCCGTGCTGAACGGCGAGAGCGCACTCATCAATTCCGCTGCGGCCGAGCTGGAGCAGGCCGCGCACTGATCGCGCCGTAAGTATCGACGGGAGAAATATTATGCGAACACACATTCTGATTATAATTGCCGCATCTTGTGCAATCGCGGCGGGCGTCTTGCCAGGCGCATTCGCACAGCCCGGCCGTTCCGCCGCCCCGCAAGCCCAATCGC
The DNA here is from genome assembly GCA_963825365.1 of uncultured Acidobacteriota bacterium. Taxonomy (GTDB): domain Bacteria; phylum Acidobacteriota; class Terriglobia; order Acidiferrales; family UBA7541; genus Palsa-360. The sequence goes on from CAWGSV010000015.1 coordinate 32,063, forward strand.
AAACCGCAGCCCCCGCCAGTGATCCAATAAAAATTCTCGTGGATCGGCTCGACCTGCAACGCTACAAGGCCACCATCAAAGGGCTGACGCAGTTTGGCGATCGCCGCCAGGGCACAGATCGCAATCGAAATGCCATCGACTGGATTGAGGCCCAACTGAAAAGCTACGGCTGCGCGAACACCGAGCGCATCAAGTACGACTATCAACCGCCCGGTCCTGATACGCGCAACAACATGCCCTATACGGCGGCGGGGCCGGGCACGCCAACGCCGCGCTGGCGCCACTTCGGTCGGGGGCGGCACGCCGCGAGGCTTGCGTGTTCGCGTCGGAGTGAACAACGATCCCAACGCGCAGCCGGACGCCAAGCTGCGCGAACTCGATTCCCAGCCGTCGGCGCCGGGCGTGCGCGAAGAAGTTTACTGCACGAAAATCGGCAGCACTCACCCCGAGGAAATGTACATCGTCAGCGCGCACATGGACGGCATCGGCTGGGGCGAGGCCGCCAACGACGATGGCTCGGGCACCGCTCTGGTGATGGAACTGGCGCGCGTGCTGAACAGCCCGGACGTGCAGACCGAGCGCTCCATTCGTTTTATTTTGTGGAACAACGAAGAAACAGGATTAAACGGCAGCTCTGCCTACGTCGAGCAGCGCAAGGATTTGCAAGGCAAGGAAACGCCGCCCGGATCGGGCCGCTATCCGGAACCGAAATGGCTGGGCATGATTCAGCACGACATGATGATGTTCGACCACGGCGCGCCGCGCGAGGATGGCACGGTCAGCAAGCAGCAGCGCCCCGAAGCCGATTTCAATATCGAATTCCAGGTGAATTCAAAATTTGCGGCTCAGTCGCAAGCCCTGGCCTGGACGCTGGAGCAAGCCGACGAAAAATACGCCACGGATTATCCCGCGCGGGTCGCGCAGCCACATGACAAATACCGATTCTTCACCCTTCATGAACGAAGTTGCCGTCGATCAGCGTGCGCGAAAACGAGCGCGGCACCGAAATCGGCAACGGCTGGGATCCGCAGTGGCATCAGCCCACCGACGTGTACGCGACCTACAACGACAAGGATTTTCTGCTCGGCTTGAATGCGGCGCAGACAACGCTGGCGGCTACAGCGCGATTGACCGGGGCCACGCTGAAGAAAGTAAAGCCCTCAATTCGTTAAAAATTTCACGCTCATCGGAGGGCGCGGCCGCTACGACAACTGCAACTCTAGCCGGCAGCGCAGCAGGTCCCAAAGAGATTACGCTTTTGGTTGGTCCGGGCCAGAAGTCCGTCGCGCGACTTTTCGATCTCGCGCCGGAGCCGGGCCAGGTCAATACCCACGAGCTTGCCCTGCCACTTCATGATCTTGCCGGCAACGAATACGTGTTCCACATTACTGGTGTCCATAAGCGTGACGACCGTGCCGGGCACGTTGTTGAGCGGAAAGGTGTTGATCCGGTCGGTCCCCAACAGAATGATGTCCGCTTCCTTACCCGGCGTAAGCGTTCCGACTTTGCTGTCCAAGTGAGCCACGCGCGCGCCCGCGATCGTTGCGAACTCGATGACGTCGCGGCAAGTCACCAGCGCAGGCAAGTTTTGTTCACCGGCGAGGGCTCGTTCGTTGACGAGCGCACGCTGAAGGGTGAAAGCAGTGCGCATGATCGAGAACATGTCCGCGGTCATATTGCACTCCACATCCACGCTGAGGCTCGGCCGGATACCGTGATCGAGGGCGGCCTGAAAAGGTGGCATTCCGTGCCGCATTTGCATCTCGATGGCCGGGGCGATCGAAACTTTTCCTCCTGTATCCGCGATTGTCTTCCACATGGCTTCGCTGCCAGCGCGCGTGCAATGAATGTATTCATTGTCCGGTCCCATGAGCCCCGCCTTGGCCAGCGGCTCCAAAGCGCTCATATTAACGATGTGGGAAACGATGGGCGCTCCCACGGAGCGAGCCAGCTTCCAGCGGTCGGCATTGGTTTCATCGCCCAGGGCCAGCGTCAGCAACTGATCGTCGGAGGAAAAATATTGTTTCCTCAAGCGCACGATGTCCTGCGGATATTGGCTCTTGGTCCCTGGTCCGACGGAGTAAGCAAACAGAGCGCGCCGGCCGGATTCCCGCAGTCCGGCAATGCATGCGTCAGTATGCTCGGGAGTAAGGGAAACCTGCGAAGTGTCAACCGTGGTGGTCACACCCGCGCTCATTTGGCTGAGCGACGCCACAAGCTCGCCAAGACGCGCGTCCTCCGGCAAATACGCGGGAGAGAAAGTGCCGAGGATCATTCCCTGGTAAGTGCTCACAGTGTCTCCAGCGGCGCCCAGTAAGCCATCGGAGAGAATGCTGCGCAGGGGAGTCTCAAACTGGTGGTGGTGCGTGTCGATGAATCCAGGCATCACGATCATCCCCGCGGCATTCACGACCAGCGACTGTGCAGGCGCGACGAGGTTGGGACCGACCGCCACGATTTTCTTTCCCTGGATTAAAACGTCGCCCTTCTCGAAATCGCCCACTTGGCTATCCATGCTCAGGACGATGCCGCCCTTCAGCAGAATCGCGCGGCCGTTGGCGTTCCGAATACTTTCCAGTGTTACTGGTGACGCGGCGGCGTCCTGGGCGGCGGCAGACACATGAATCCATTGGGCCGCGGCAACGCCGGCGACAACTCCCGCACTCCCTTTCAAAAAATTACGACGAGAGTTTTCAACGCTGATTTCTCTTGGGCTTCATGGTTGGCCTTTCCTTTTTTCGATGAATTGCGCAGGGGTGCATTCAGCAACGCGCATTCTCCGTGAATACGAATTGCTCGCTCTCACAAACTGGACTTGGACTCTGGTGCGCGCATGGTACTCTTCTCCCGCCCCGGGCACAACAATATTGCCGACGAAATGGGCAGACCCGGATCGCCAGTGGCATCAGCCCACCGATGTTTTCACCACCTGCAATGAAAAGGATTTTCTGCTCGGCTTGAATGCGGCGCAGACAACGTTGGCAGGAATTGCAAGATTGGCGGGGGCAACCGTTAAAACTCAAAAAGTTCGGCTCGCTAAAAATTTCTAAACGTTCCACGGCGCGAGAGGCAAGGGAGGAGGCCGTGTTGCCCTCCTCCTTCACCGTTTTTCGCAACGATCCAAGAATTCCCGCTTAGCCCACCCTGTTCACTAGCGACCTAAGCACAATTTAGGTTTAACTTACATCCATTGAAGAAGCTACTAGTTCAAGTATGCGCCGTAGGGGCACGGCATTGCCGTGCCCCTACAACCGCGATCCCGGCATAATCTGAAGTCATTCAAAGAACATCCCGTGGATCTAAGGCGCGATTGTGAGAAATCCCGCTTAGTTCCCGCTGGCCTTTTCCGGCATCGGTAAGGCAGTCATGCGCGGAGAGGCTTGTATCGTGGTGTGATAGCTCTGCTCCATGACCCAAAAACCGTTGTGGTTGCCGAAGATGCGGCTGGACCAATACGCTTTCCCGCCGTAGGTCGGCTGGAGCATGATGGCCACCACCGAGTCGCCGAAATCCCAGGTGCGCACCCACAGAGCCGGAGCGGCCCCAACAGGTGGCCGATTGGCCCGCACGGCGGGCGCGTCGCCAGTGGGTCGGCCCGCGGCTTGAGCGACGGCCCGCGCAGCACCGTCGGAATTGGAATTGACGGCAATTAGATCCTTGCCCATGTGCGCGTCGTGATTCTTCTCCTCCTGATCCTGCCACCCGGCGAGGGCTGCCTTCTCACTCTCTGAAATTGGTTTGTAGGGCACTTCCTTGCACGGGTTGATGCAGGGCACGGCGAAATCGGGCCGGACGTTGGCGCCGCGTTCCGGGGGTTGCACGGCGATCTCATTGGTGTGGAGCAGCCGCCAGCCCTCGGGACGCTGCACCCAAAAATGCGCGGCAAACTTGTTTCCTTCATTTTCCTGAATCCAGATCACCTTGCCGTACTTTAACTCCGTAATTTTCGTGTCGGCGGTGAAATGCACCAGCGGCTTGAGGCCCGCGCGGTACACATCAGGCCTTTCCCACATGATTCCGTCGGTATCGATCCAGGTGAAGTCCTCATCGATCAGCTTCTTCAAAGCGGCGTTGTCGCCCTTCTCAAATGCGGCCACGACTGCGCGATCGGCCTGAACAACCGCATCGTCTGTGGAGGCGGCGGAGGCCGTCTTAGTTGTCCTTATAAGAAATAAAACGGTTAATACTGCAAACAACGTAAACGCGAATGCCAGTAGTCTCTTCATGATCGATCTCCTCTCGGCGGGGTAGCCTGGCCGCGATTGTACACCTGAAAGGCCAAACTACGGTGCTTGTTCCGCCATCGAATACTTCACCCAGAAGTGCCTGCGCTACTCGATCTGCAATCCAATCGTGTCGTCGATCCCCACGTGTCCCTGTATTCGGCGAATGTATTTCCAGGCAATCGCGGTGGCAACGAACAGCAGCCCCACCGAAATCAAGGATGCTATTTTTATCCCAAACACAATTTGGGTGGGCGTGTTCCCGACCAGCGCGCCGAAGATGGCCACGCCGATTGCACCACCGGTCTGGCGAGATGCGTTGACCACTGCTGAAGCGGTACCCGAGCGGCTGCGATCCACGCTGGAAAGCACGGCCGCGGTCATCGCCGGAATCGCAAAGCCCATGCTGGCGGGAATGACGACGAATGGGAGCAGCATCGCCAAATAGGGAGTTGCGGGCCCCAATTGGGAGAGCATTGCATATCCGGCAAGCGTTCCCACTGCGCCGGCGATCATTGGGAAGCGCGGCCCTGTGCGCGCCGCCACAATGCCGCTGGCCACGTTTGAAAAAATAAAAGTGATCATCATCGGCAGGTAGGCCAGCCCTGTGCCCAGCGCAGAATACCCACGCGCCTGTTGCAAATAAAGGCTGAGCACAAAAATCATCCCGTAGAAAGTGAGATTCATGATCGTCCCGAAGATCACCGACGGACTGAAATTGTGCACATGAAAGAGCCCCAGCGGAAGCATGGGCTCGCTGGACTTGGACTTCCGCAAAGTAGAATGCGATGCCGCACACGACCGCCAGAATGGCCCCGCCGATCACCAGCGGATGATGCATTCCCAGCGGACGGAATTCGATCACCGAGCAAGTCAAGCCGGTCAGCGCGATGATCGACAGCAATTGCCCCAGCGGATCGAGATGATGCGTGGCATCCGTGGGATTGCTGGACGTAACGGATTGCAGCGTCAGCACAACGCCAATGGCGCACAGCGGAACGTTCACCAGAAAAATACTTCGCCAGCCCATGCTGGCCACCAGCAGCCCGCCGATTACCGGCCCCGCGGCGATGGCCACGCTTCCGGCCGCCGTCCAAAGGCCAACGGAGCGCGCCCGCAAACCATGGTCGTTGCCGGCCGCGTGGCTGAGCAGCGCCAGCGAACTGGGAATCAGCAGCGCGGCACCGGCGCCTTGCGCGGCGCGCGCAGCAATTAAGGTTGCGGCGTTGGGCGCCAGCCCGCATCCCAGCGAAGCGGCGCCGAATATTGCCAGGCCAATTATGTAAGTCAGGCGCGATCCAAAGCGATCGCCCAGCACTCCCGCGGAAAGCATCAACACGGCAAACGGAAGCGTGTAAGCGTCGACAACCCATGACAGTCCGGCTACACGCACCGACAAGCTGGCGGCAATATGCGGCAACGCCACATTCACGATGGTCACATCCAGCTGCGTCACTACAAAGCTGAAGCTCGTGGCGATCACAATCCGGTTCATGCTGGCTGTGGCGGAAGATTGAGGTGCAGGGGTCATGGATTCGCTAACTGTCGGGCGCCGGGTTTTCTCCTGTGGACTTGTAAACCAAACGGAACAACAATTCCTGACGAACAGAAAATCTAACTTATCTAATGTACAGGAAAATCAAAGTTGGCGTTATGCTTGCCTGGATTGCTTTGAATTATGAATGCTGTCTCGCAGGGAATGCCCGTATTGCTGCATTCTCTCCAAGTCATGCTAATTTTTATGTGTTTGAATTTCTTTGGGGATCGCGGCAATTTTGCACTTCAGGGGAAGACGTCATGAAATGGACACCCGGTGGCGAAAGCGGAGACATTGAGGATCGCCGAGACGAAGGCGGCGGTGGCGGCTTTCAATTCGGAGGCATGCACATCGGAATCGGCGGCGCTATCGTACTCGCCATTCTCAGTTTCGTTTTCCGGACAAACTTATTCACCCTGCTCGGTAACGGAGGGGTTTCGACCAATGCGGTCAGCCAGCCGAATCCCGCCCAGGATGCCGCTGAAAAACCGCTCGTGGAATTCGTCTCCTTCGTGCTGGATGACGTGCAAAAAACCTGGACCGAGATTCTTCCGCAGCAGACCGCAACGCAATATCGCCACGCCAAGCTCGTTCTTTTCCGCGACGCTACGGACTCCGGATGCGGCAACGCACAATCCGCAACCGGCCCCTTTTATTGTCCCGAAGATGAGCATGTCTACATCGACCTCAGCTTTTTCGATGAATTAAACCGCCGCTTTGGCGCGCCCGGCCAATTTGCGCAGGCCTATGTTCTCGCTCACGAGCTCGGCCATCACGTTCAGAAACTGACAGGAATCGAAGGCAAAGTGCGCCGCCTGCAGGAAAGCAACTCGCGCGAAGTAAATCCCTTATCCGTAAAGCTCGAATTGCAGGCCGACTGCTTTGCCGGAATTTGGGCGCACTCCACGCAGCAGCGCGGCCTGCTTGAAAAAGGAGATGTCGAATCGGCCCTGGGCGCCGCAGCCGCTGTGGGCGACGATCGCCTGCAAAAAATGTCCACCGGCCACGTCAGCCCCGAATCATTCACCCACGGAACTTCCGAGCAGCGCATGCACTGGTTCAACGCCGGTCTAAGCAACGGCACCATCACGGCGTGCAATACGTTTCAGTAACCGAATTGAAAAACCCTGAATCCTGACTGCGGCAATCGAAACGAAGTCCACTCTCACCAACTCAATTCCATGATTTTGGTTTCTGAACTAAGGGCGGGACTCTTGTTCCAGGTTGCCAGGCCTAAGGCGACAAACGAAAAGCTCACCCCACAAAATATGGAGGACGGGGCGCCCCAAATTCCAATTCAAAACCCGGGCCACCAGAAAGTAGCGATCCTACTTTGGATTCAAACAAAATTAAGATAATCTAATCTCGGGGGGCAAAAATGCCTATTCGAGTATGCAGGCTTATAATTCTCTGTGGAACAATTTTGTGTCTGTGTTTAACTGCCGCGAAACCTTCCTTAGCGAGTCCTTGCACCGAACAGAGTGAAGCACCTGGAATTTTTGTGCCCGATCGGGGTTGCTTTAATATTGGGGTTGGCTATCAGTATCAGCATTTTAATGAATTTGGCACCACATTCCATAACCATGACTACAACGTGGATTTTGGAATGCATTTATTCGATTTGGTAACCGGTGCTGCCGGACGCTTATCCGCTGGAGTCGAGGGGGCGGCCATGGCAGGATTTGGTGGCAATACCAGCGGAAACCCTTCTCTTAACGTGAAATCATTTTTTCTCGGCGCTGGCCCGCATATAACCCTTGAAAATAATTCACGATTCGAGCCATGGGTTCACGGGTTGGTCGGGTGGCAACATCTCAGATTTACGCAAACCGCGACTTTAGGCTCTAACTCCGCTCTGGGTTACATGGTTGGGGGAGGAGTAGATATCAGATTGACCCGACTAATCTATTGGCGCTTTCAGGCCGATTATGTGGGAACAAATTTTCAATCGTCTCTGCAATCAAATTACTCGGCGGGATCGGGCGTCATTCTCTACTTCTAAGTCCTGGCTGGAATTTGTGCCTTGCTCCAGCTGGAACGTAGCTGCGCCAAGTCCCGATTTACGGGGTGATCCCAATGGGCCACTTTCATCCGGGCACCAGATTCCTTTGCCCCGCTCCCTGCGCGCTTTTCCTGTGGTAAAATTTCGCGCATGCGGCGTAGACAATTTTTAATTCTTTCCGCGGCAAGCATTGGCGGAGTGCTGGTGTATTCGCTGGACCGCCGCGCCTCGCGCCTTTTCGCGCAGGAAAAATCCACTCAAACCCTGAAAATTCCGCTGCGCTTTTTCACCGAAGACGAAGCGCTGATCGTTGCTGCGGCGGCTGCGCGAATCTTCCCCAGCGACGATTCCGGCGTGGGCGCCAAGGAAGCCGGCGTGGTGATCTACATTGACCGCCAACTGGCCGGCCCCTACGGGCGCGACCGCTACCGCTACACGCAGGGGCCGTTCGACGAAACCGCCGCGCGCGAATTCGGCTACCAGGGAAAAGCCACGCCCAGCGAAACCTATCGCGAAGGGCTCAAAGGCCTAAAAGGATTCGACAAGCTTTCCCCCGAAGAGCAGGACAAAAAATTGCAGCAGATCGAGAACACTCATTTCTTCGCCGTGCTGCGCCAAAACACCATCGAAGGAATGTTTTCCGATCCCGTGCACGGCGGCAACATCGACATGGTCGGCTGGCAACTGGTGGGATTTCCCGGCCCGCGCATGAGCAACCTGTGCCGATGTCGACAAGCATTATGGCGAAGCCTTCCGCCCCAAAGCCATCTCAGCCTCGAACGGTCCATCGGCGGAAAAGTGCGCCCCAGTGAAGACGAGGAATCTGAAATCATGAAGACGCTGCCCTCGACAGACGTGCTGATCATCGGCGGCGGCTGGACCGGCCTGCTGATGGCCAAGGAACTTGAGCGCGCGCTCGCACGTCTCGATCGTGATTCTGGAGCGCGGCCGCGATCGCCGCCCCGACTACGCGCAGGGCATGGACGAGCTGGATTATTTTGTTCGCCTGCACATGATGCAGGACCCTTCGCGAGAAACGGTCACGCTGCGCCACCGCGACAGCGAGCGCGCTCTGCCCATTCGCCAGTACGGCGCGTTTCTTCCCGGCTCCGGCGTTGGCGGCACGGGCGAACACTGGGGAGCGGTCTACCCGCGCCTGCAGCCGGATTGCTTCACGCTGCATTCCTCAACCGTCGGCGCGTTACGGCGAAAAGAAACTTCCCGAAGGCAGCTCCATGCAGGACTGGGGCATCACCTACGACCAGATGGAACCGTACTACGCGCGCTCGGAGCGCGAAGTAGGCGTCTCGGGCAAAGCCGGAAATCTAAACGGAAAAATAATCGAAGGCGGAAATGTTTTCGAGGGTTGGCGCAGCTCGGAATATCCCATGCCGCCGACCACCACGCCCTATTTTTCGGAACTGTTTCGCGGCGCGGCAAAAGGCCTCGGCTATCATCCGTATAACAACGCCACGGCCGTCACCAGCCAGGAGTACACCAATCCGGAAGGCGTCACGCGGCCCGCCTGCACATTTTGCGGATTCTGCGAGCGCACTCCGTGCATGATTGGCGCCAAGGCGCAGCCCACCAGCGTGCTGATGCCCGTTTTGCAAAAACGAAAATCGGTAACGCTGCGCACGGGCGCGACGGTGCGCCGGATCGTTCACGACAAAACGGCAAATGGCGGAAAGGCCCGCGGCGTCACCTACATCGACGAATCGGGCGAGGAAGTTTTTCAGCCCGCCGATCTGGTGTTCCTCTCTTCCTACACGCTGGGCAACAATCACCTGCTGTTTCTGTCCAACATCGGCACGCCCTACGATCCCGCAACCGAAAAAGGCACGCTGGGAAAAAATCTGACGCATCAATTGAGTTTTGGCGTGCAGGCGTTTTTGCCCAAGCCGCTTAACCGATTCATGGGCGGAGGCGGCACGGGCGTGCGCATCGCTGATTTTGACGCGGACATTTTCGACCACGGCAATTTCCCTTTTATCCGCGGCGGAATGATCGGGGCAATGAGCGTGGGCACGCAGCCGCTCTCCACTTTCGGCAACGTTCCCAACTCCATGAAATTGCCGCGCTGGGGCGCGGCATGGAAAAAGGCCGCCATCGAATGGTATGACAACACAGGAGTGGTTGCATTTGCCGGTGAGCAGATTCCCTATCGAGGCAATCGTTTCGATCTCGACCCCACGTACAAAAATCCCCTGGGCGATCCACTGCTGCGCATGACCATCAACTGGCAGGACAACGAGCGCAAAATGGTCGAGTTCATGAACGCCAAGATGGTGGAACTCGCCCGCGCCATGGGCGCGAAAGAAATGAACCCCGCGGCGCCCTACGGCGATTACGACGTGACGCGCTACCAATCCACGCACATTCAGGGCGGCACCATGATGGCCACTTCGCCCGACCGCGGCGTGGTCAATACGCTCGGGCAGCACTGGGACGTTTCCAACCTCTTCGTCCTCGGCGCCTCCACGTTCCCCAATTCAGGCTCGTCAAATCCCACGCCCACGATCCTGGCGCTGACCTATCGTACCGCCGACGCCATCGTGGATAAATATTTGAAAAAGCCGGGAATGCTGGCGTAATCCGTAATCGAATTGAAAATTTGAAAGTATTTTGCGTTCGCGAATGAGGGCTGATGCGGTGCGGACTTCGCGGGCTGTGGAAGAAAACTCAAAACGTTTTGTCATTCTGAGCGAAGCGAAGAATCTCTCTTTCGTTTCATGGGCCTAAATCGAAGAGAGATTCTTCGCTTCGCTCAGAATGACAAGATAAGGTACTTTTCCGCAACTTATTAAGACTGTGGTTGTTCTTGCCCCAACCAAGATCAAAATCCACAGGCTGAAGCCTGTGCTACTTAATCCTGCTCGATCTTGATTCGCACGGGCTTGCCGGGCTTGAGTGTGGAAGCTTGCGCTTCGTCCATGTACATGCTGCAGCAATAGTAGCGGTCGGCGATGGGCAGGCCGGAGACGGGATCGCGCTCCAGAGTAACCAGGATTCGGTACTCGTGGCGCTTGCTCCATCCCTGGCTGCGGACTTTTTCGGTGAGGTTGCCGGTCAAAATGACGTCGGGATTGGGCATGGGCCCAATGAAGGGTTTGCCATCGACCTGTGGCCGTGCTTGCGAGTGGAATGCCCCGACCACTTCCTGGACGAAACGATCCGCTTCGACATGCTCCATCTCCGCGACGGGCTGTTGAGCGGAAACTTCCACTTTCGAGTGCCGCACCAGCGCTTCCAGGTTCAGCTTCCCAGCCACTTCGCTCACGATGCCCGCTTCAACCACGGGCAGCCCGCGATGAAATGACTCCAGCAGCGCGTTGAAGCACAAATTGTTGATGCTGCGGGGAACGCCGCCGCTGCATTCCGCGATCCTCGACAAGGCCTCGCTGGTGAAAAGTTGTTCGCCGTTCCAGCCCGCAGCGCGCAGGCGGTGTTCGATGTATTCCGCGGTCTCCGCTGCGCTCAACGCTTTCAGATTGGATAGCGCCGCGATGCGCTGGCGCAGTTGCACCAGGCTGTCGCGCATCAGCGTTTCGGCCAGTTGCGGCTGTCCGGCCAGAACGATTTGAATCAGCTTGGAGTGAGTGGTTTCGAAATCGGAAAGCAGGCGAATAGTTTCCAGCACGGGCTCCTGCAAATTCTGCGCTTCATCAACGATCAGCACGAAGCGCCGCCCGCGCAGCATTTCCTCGAGCAGGGCCTGGTTCAGCGCGCGATGCATGGAGACGACGTCCATCCCGGTATGGTCCACTTCCAATTCATTCAGGATGAAGCACAGCAATTCGCGGGAGCTGCACTGCGTCTGAAACAAGAAAACGACGCGCGCCGTTTCGGTGAGCTCTTCCATCAGCTTGTGCAAGACGGTCGTCTTGCCCATGCCCGGCTCGGCCACCAGCATCATGAATCCGCGAAAGTGTTCAATTCCCTCCTTGAGCGATGTAAGCGCTTCGCGATGCGAGGAACTGAGATAGAGATAGGAGGGGTCCGGCGTAACGTCAAAGGGTTGCTGATTCAGCCCGTAAAATGAGAGCAGATTTGGCGCCGCCACTTTTTCAGCGGGCGCGTCCATTTGCTGCTCCAGCGGGAACATCGCCAGTTCCGCCGTCACAACCTGCTCCGCCCCATTTTTAAATTCTAAAGCGAAGGGGTCTGAAACGCTTTCCTCCACAAAGTGAGAATTCGGTTCGACACTGAATTCCTCCGGGCGCGGCTCTTTCAATTCGATGATTCCGTATGCGGAGAGCGGAGAAGAACCGTTGTCATGATGGAACGATGGCGCGGCTGCAGTTGCGCCAAACGTGGATAGATCAGCCAGCGCAATGGGATCAAGAGTCTCAAATGGAAAGGATGAAGAATTCATCGTCACCTCTTCTGAAATGTGTGGAACTGGGAGTTCCACCGGTGCTGCCGATTGCTTCGCGGAGACTTCCGCGGGCGCTGATTTCGATATGCTGTTGCTTGCGGCTTCAGTGGCCGTGTTCATGAGCAGGCCGGTGTACTGCATCGGGGACGCAGAGCGCTGCAAACTTTGCGTAGGTTTACTCTGCGGCGAGACCCGGCGCGTGGAGCGCGATGGTGGCGTATAGATCGAATACTGAGGCTTGCTTTCCTTTTTTCTGTTTCGCACAAGCAGAACTAGCAGCCCGATAAGAAGCATGCACGTTCCGTAAGCGATGTTGCTTTCGATTCCTGGAACAATCCAGCTCATAATTGGTTTTCTCTGCTGCTCCGAATCAGTGCTACTTCAAGAATCCGTCGCTTCAATTAGCTCAACCTACTTGCGACTGTTGACTGATGCCGGAGCGCCTACTGCCAGCGCAGCGCATCCGATTACCTGGCAATTGTAGGCAAGAGCTGTGGAATAACCGATAGGCGACTGGCTTCAAAAATTTTGGTATCAGGGTACTAGAACCCACCTGACTGGTCCGTAAGCTGTTTGAAATCAGTCCTCTAACAACAGGGCGTGGATATCGTTCTTGTTAACCAAATGCGTCTGGGCCTTAGGGGCCCAACCGCCGCGGCTGGAACGATTTCCTAAGGCCTTCACTGTAGCTCTCGCCCCCAGCGTTTCAGCTGCTTTCAGGGACAAATATTGGAACCGGCGGAACATTGGCAGGGTGACTGGCTAGTCCGCTGGCATATGCTAGAATCTTGCACTTGAATCCGAAGGGTTGGGACAGGCAATGAAAATCAGCAGGGAAGATGTGTTGAAAGGTGGCGGCGCTGGCGAATCTGGAGCTGTCGGACGCGGAAGTCGATACCTATCGCGGCCAGCTCGACGACATTCTCACCTACATCGACAAGCTGAATGAGATTGACACTTCGAGCGTCGAGCCGATGACGCAGGTGGTTGCCGCCTCCGACGGATGATTCGGCTCTGCGCGAAGACGTCGTCGTGCGCGCGGACGTGATCACCGAAGTGCTGAACGGCGCGCCCGATCCCGAGGCGCCCTATTTCCGCGTTCCCCGGGTGATCGAAAAGTGAGCGCCCGCAACCACATGGACGATTCCCGAAGTTCGCGCGGCTCTCGATGCGCAGGAAAATCTCCGCGCGCGAGCTGGTGAAGGAATTCTACGCGCGCATCGACAAGCGCAATGCCGAACTGAACATTTATCTCGCGCTCTCACCCGAGCGCGCCTACGCCCAGGCCGACCGCATCGACGCCGCCATCGCCGCGGGTGACGCGCTTCCCGCGCTGGCCGGCGTGCCGGTGGCGGTGAAAGACGTCATCAGCACGCGCGGCATTCCCACGACGTGCGGTTCGCGCATCCTGGAGGGCTACAGGCCCGCCTACGACGCCACGGCGGTCACGCGCCTCGAACACGCCGGCGCCATCATCCTCGGCAAGACGAATTGCGACGAATTCGCCATGGGGAGTTCGAACGAAAACTCCGCCTATGGCCCGGTGCGCAATCCTGTCGCGACCGATCACGTCCCCGGAGGCTCCAGCGGCGGCTCGGCGGCGGCGGTGGCCGCGGATCTGGCCGTGGTATCGCTCGGCACCGATACGGGCGGCTCGATTCGCCAGCCTGGCTCGTTTTGCGGCGTTCCGGCGATGAACCCAAGCTATGGCCGCGTTTCGCGCTACGGCCTGATCGCCTACGCTTCATCGCTCGACCGCATCGGCCCGTTCGCGCACACCGTCGCGATGCCGCCACCGTGATGTCCGTCATCGCCGGACGCGACCCGCGCGATGCGACTTCGGCTTCCGTGCCGGTTCCCGATTACGCCGCTGGGCTTGGCAAGCCCTTGCATGGCTTGCGCATCGGCATTCCCGACGATTATTTCGGCGAAGGCATCGATCCGGAAGTGCGAAAGAAGATTGAGGCGGGAATCGCCCTGCTCGAAAAACTCGGTTGCCGGCGCGTTTCGATTCGCATGCCGAATACGGATTACGCCATCGCGGCGTATTACATTATCGCCACCGCCGAGGCCAGCTCCAATCTGGCGCGCTACGACGGCGTGCGCTACGGCCCGCGCGTTCCGGGCGCGACGCTGATCGAGATGTATCAAAAGACGCGCGGCCGCGGTTTCGGCGCCGAAGTGAAGCGGCGCATCGTCCTGGGCACCTACGTTCTTTCGGCTGGGTACTACGACGCGTACTACTTGAAGGGGCAGAAGGTTCGCGCGCTGATCGCCCGCGATTTCCGCGAAGCGTTCGAAAAAGTGGATGCCATCGTGACGCCCACTTCTCCGGTCCCGGCCTTCCGCCTGGGCGAGCGAACCTCCAATCCGCTGCAGATGTATCTCGCTGATATTTATACGGTTACAGGATCACTGGCGGGGGTTCCGGGCATTTCCGTTCCCTGCGGAAAGACTTCCGCTGGACTTCCCGTCGGTCTGCAAATTTACGGCCCGGCATTCGGCGAGGAACGCGTGCTACACATGGCCCATGCGTTTGAACAGGCCGGTGGCAGCGAGTTGTAATACAAGCGTCACAATTAGGACTGTGTAGATTATGTCTGTCCCAAAGATGCACAAAATTCCATAGCGGTGTACAAAAAATAGCACACTTATTCTGCTGAGGCTTTTCCCCGCCTTGCCCAAACAAGCGTTTCTTGCCTGCTGCTTACCCCTAAACCTTTTGAAAAGAAATGTTTGCAAATTCGAAGAGGTGCGCGGCCGGAGGTTTAGACAAACGGCAGGATTATTGCTCGTGAAATGAGCAGCCTCGGTACTCGGATGCTATTTTCCGAGACGCTAAGAGGTCGCGGGAACGGCCAAGGATGGAAGACAATGATCACCGTCAAGTCAACTCAAAAGACTTTCACCGAAGACGAAATCTCCCGACTCACGGGAATTTGTAGCGATCATCTGCGCAGCCTGGCCCGCAGCAAACATCTCGGCTCCATCGTGCGCGCTGCAGGAGCCGCAGGTGGGCAGGCGGAACGCTGGCTGTTCAGCAATACGGACCTGAGCGTCCTCATCACGCTATTTCCTCGCTGCGAACACTGAAAGCTCACCCTCATCCGCGTTCCTTCGTAGATTCGGTTCCTGCTTTTAAGTAGCACAGGCACTCCTGCCTGTGGATTTTGCTGGAAATTTGGCGCATCCATGACGCGATCACTCGCGAAAACCGCACAGGCAGAAGTGCCCGTGCTACTTAAACCCTCCACCGTTGCGCGCCGCGCCCTTGCGCGTTATCCTCCAAACAGTCGACAAACCCTGCGTGGCTGTGCCGGCATCGTACAACCAACGCGGGTAGCGGAGCTATCGCGGGCACCATGAAGTTCCCAACTCAAATCGCAATCCTCCTTGCGGCGCTGCTCAGTGTGCTGCCCCATGCCTCAGGCGCCTTTGCCGGGGTGCCACCAGCCGCGCAAAAGGATACAGATTCAAAGGCTTCTGACTCACCGGCCGCGATCCCCGTCACTCTTCCCAAAGGTAAGAAGATAATCTTGAAAGACGGAACCTTTCAGCTGGCGCGCGAATATACAGTGGAAGGCGACCGCGTGCGCTACTGGAGCGTGGAAAGCTCGCAATGGGAGGAAATTCCCGCGAGTCTGGTGGACTGGGACGCCACACACAAGTCCGAGTCCGAACAAGCCGCTCACGATGTTGAGTTGAAAGCCAAAATCCGCGCCTCCACCCTGGCCCAGTTAACCAAGGACATTGACGTGGACCGCAGCCTGGAAATCAAGCCGGGGCTGTTTCTGCCTGACGCAATCGGGTTCTACGCTCTCGACCGGAACAACAACATACGCGAAATGAAGCAAAGCACGGCGGAGGTCAAAGGATCGACCGGGCGCGAAGTCGAAAAAATCCTCACCGGCGTCCCATTCATCCCCAGCAAAGCGACCATGGATATCCCCGGCGAGCGAGCAGCCATGCGCCTCACCACGGCCGAGCCCGAATTCTTCATGCGCCCGGTCGACCGGCGCGAGCCCCGCTTCCGATTGCTTCGCGCACAAGTCAAGGGCGGCCACCGCCTCATCGACACCGTAAGCATTCAATTCACAGGTGAACAAAAACACAAGGCCACTGACCTCGAGATTCAAACCTGGACGCCCGCAACGGGCGTCTTCCGCTACACCCTGGACGAGCGCCTGGAACCCGGCGAATACGCCTTCGTGGAAATGACCGCCGACGGCATCAGCGGCTATGTATGGGATTTCGGCATCGATGCCACTGGCACAAAAACCAAATAGGAATGACGTGCCGCGACAAGGGTATCCTTGAACTGCGCGTTTTTCGGATTAATTCGAACTGTTCTTCGACTGGAGGACTGCGGGGGCCGGCAATTCGTTCAACATAGCCAGCAAATCTGCGATGCGAAACGGTTTCTGAAGGAAGCGATTGTGTTCGCGGCCGGTGTGTTCGCCGATGGCGGCGTCGACCAGGTCTCCGGTCATGAAGATGAAGAACGGCTGTGGGCCGCGGCGGACGGCCGATACTTCCATAATGCGATCGTGAAGATCGAATCCGGAGGCCACTTTTCCGGAGGTGGACTCCAGATTCAAATCGCACAGAATTACTTCGTACGAATTTCTGATCGACAATTCCAAAGCGTGCTCGGAAGAGGATGCGCGATCCACCAGGCAACCGCGGGCTCCCAGGGTATCGGTTACCAGTTCCAGGATGCTTTCTTCGTCATCGACAACCAGAACTTTCTTTCTCAAAAGCGAAGATTTGGACGCCTTAGTCGTTTCATTTTCCAGTGGGGTAGTGCTGGCCGTATTCGCGGGCGCTTCGGTCAGCGCCACGGGACTGCGTGCAGACCGGCAGAGATACGGTGAAGACTGAGCCGCCATCGGGAAGCGGTTGCGCGGAAATATCGCCGTTGTGCTCGCGAATAATCGCCATGCAAATGCTGAGGCCAAGTCCAGTGCCGCGGCCGGGACGTTTGGTGGTGAAGAACGGATCGAAAATGCGCGGCAGCAGTTCGCGGCGGATCCCTACGCCATCGTCCTGAAAGGTAATCAATACGCGCTCGCCGACCACACCCAGGCGAATTCGCAACGTGCCGTGGTTGCGCACTTCGTGGATGGCCTGCTCCGCATTTACGATGAGATTCAAGAATACTTGTGTGAGCTGATTGGAATCACCCTGCACCGTGGGAAGGTCGGGACGCGCGACAAGATCCACTTCAATATGATTGGCATTCAGGGAATGCTCGTGCAGTTGCAGAGTGCGTTGCAGCAAGTCCGGTAAATGAAGCAGTGTGCTGCGCGGCGTGGAAGGGCGCGAAAAAACCAGCAGGCTCTGCACAATGTGCGCGGCGCGGCGCGCCTGCCGGTGTGCAAGATCCAGCTGGCGGGATTTGTTTTCATCGCTGGATTGGTCGCGCAACAATTCCGTAACGCCCAGAATGGCGGTCAGCGGATTGTTCAGTTCATGGGCCACGCCGGCGATCATCTGCCCCATGGCCGCCAGGCGCTCCGATTGAATGAGTTGCTGCTGCAGCCGCTGTTGCTCGGTAATGTCCCGCGCTGACGCGATCACTCCGGTGATGAGTCCCGTCTCGTCATGCAGCGGCCGGGCGGAGGCGCGAAATACCAGCCACGTTCCGTTCTTGTGCTGCGTGCGGTATTCGATCTGGCCCTTCGGACAGCCGTTTGAAAATCAAATCGTCGAACATCTCCAACATCGCAGTGCAATCCGTCGGATCGATGCGGCTGCCCATTTTTCTTCCGATCAACTCCTCCGGGCGAAAACCAAGAAGGTCGATAATTTGAGGGCTGACAAATGTGTAGCGCCCCTCGGTGTCAAGGGCCACCACCAGGTCGGGGAAGCCATCCATGAGGCGTCCGGCGAATTCCTGCTCGCGGTGCAGGCGGCGCTCCATTTCGCGCTGCTCGGTGACATCCACAAAAGTTCCCTGATAACGAACAAATTTGCCGGCGGGATCGCGTATGGCCGCGGTGGTATGCACCGCCACCACGTCGCGCCCACCTTCGCGGTGCTTGAGCGTGATTTCATGAGCGCGCAAAAATCCCAGGTTATTCAGCAGATTTTGTTCCTCGAGGCGGTCCTCGGATTTGCGATACAGCGAGGAAATTTCACAGTTGAGCAATTCTTCCTTGCTCTCGTATCCCAGCATTTGCGCGAGCGCCGGGTTGACTTCCGTAATGCGGTCGTCAGCGGAGGCCAGATAGACACCTTCCCGCAAAGTTTGAAAGAGTTCGGTAAAGCGATTCTCGCTTTCGCGCTCCTTGGTCACATCGCGCGCAAAGCCGCTGATACCCAGGACAGCGTCGTCGCGTACAATGGCGTGCAGCACGCAATCGAAGTAGCGAAGTTCTCCCGTCTGCTTCACGCGGGCGCGAACAACGCCAGTCCAGCGCCGACGCTGCATGAAACGCGGCAGCCAGCTCAGCAGGGCCTGCCGGTCGCTGGCCTCTGGAAGGTCAAAGAATTCGTCCAGCCTGCGGCCAACCACATCCGCAAACGAAAGATTGAGCAGGTCGGCAAAGCTTCGGTTCACGGTGAGAATCTTGCCATCTTTTGTGATGGAGAATAACAGGTCTTCGAAGGTATCGATCAGATCGCGATATCCCTGCTGGGATTGCGAAATCAGAGAGAAGAGTTGATCGAGTTGGTCGTGGTCTTGTGCGGGATTATTGCGCTGCTCGATGCCGCGGACGAGTCCACGCAACTCCGAGATTTCGTTGGTCTTGCTCCGCGCATACGCGACAAACAAAAATACCAGAATCACCAGCCCCACGGGCAGCGCCTCGAGGCGGGGCGGCTCGGCCTCCCAGGACATTGCGGAAAAGGCCAGCGCCAATATCCCCAGGAGCAGAAGAGCGGCGCGCCAAACTCCCCGCTCGCGGCGGCTCAGGCGGTCGCGTTCCGACGGAGCGGAAGACGATTCCGCTGGAGGGTCCGCGCGTGGCGTAGAGTCAATATTCATCGGCGAGCTGTCTTGGAATGCGCCTCCGGGCAGGCTAGGGACCTGGGGGCTACCTTGCTTGAAAATTATGGGGTGAAATGCTTGACGCGGCAACTCAAAGACGTCCTTATGGTAGCCAACTTGCCAACTCTTCTCATGGTATGTGCGGGAACGATCGAGCGCGCCGGCAATCTGAAGGTAACGTGGTGCTTGGTTAAATTGGCGGAATGGGTCTGAACATTGTGGGAGCGAAGATTCAGACGCATGGCTGTCCGCGCGCGGTTTGGGGTGCATGGGAAAACCCTTCGCCCGCGGCCCACCCGATGAAATATGAGCTTGCTCCCACGTGACTTTAATTCGGGAGTGTGGCCGGATGTCACCGAAGGTTGGCAGGATCCGAAGCGGACACGGTATTAGGGACTCGGCGCAGGACAATCTTGTAAAGTTCCGCGGACTCATCACGCGTGGCAGTGACGATTGCAGGCGCCTGGACCACAATGTAGTTGCCGGGGGCCGTAAATTCCTCGAACACAACTTTCAAGTTCAATTCCCCGGGCTTCTTCACACGTACAATAAAATTTCCTTCTGAATCGGTAAAGGCCAGATCGGGACCAATTCGAATCGCCGCGCCCTCGATAGGTTCATCCTGAGCATTCAAGACCTTGCCGCGCACCGCATTTTGAAAAATGGCCCCGGAAAAAGAGGCGCCCGGAGAGGCTGGGCTCAACCCGTGATAAGCGTAGGTGGATGCGTAGGCCGTGTAGCGGATTTGGCCGAGCGGCGTAACGTTAGTTCCGGCATTGAATTGAACTCCATGCGGCAATTGAAAGTGCAGGCCTACAACAATCACCTGCTTCAACGGGTTGGACCCGGCCTTGGCAAAGGGCAGAAAAACTGTCTGGTAGTCCACGCTCAAGGTGGCAAAGTTGGAAATGAAATCCCCGCCGAACGCGACGCCTGTTTGGCCGCCGCTGTGCGAGATGACCTGAGTGAAGCTCAGTCTGGAGCTGTACGTTTCTCGAATATTCCCCAGGATCGTGCGCGATCCACGGCCGCCGGATTTCGTCCCTAGATAATCCGCTCCCACTCCCAGCCTGCGAGTGATATCGCGATGCGCGCCCAGTGCGTATGCGTCGGTGATTCCGTAAGTCGTGGTTGACTGATAGATCGAGCCGTACATTGCAGTACCGGAGAATCCTGTCCAAACTCCAAAACCGTTGACGGCGGCGCGTGAAGCGATTCCCGTTTGCGGCGGGGCAAGATAGTTGTTGCGGCTGGCGACAATTCGAACGTGCCGGAACGGAGCGAATTCCACTCGAACATTTTCCCGATCGTTTTCCGTAAGTTGAGGCACGCTTACTTCCACGCGTTGAAAAGAATTTCCGGTAAACGCGTAGCTGGCATCCACGGTCACCAGTGGAATGCTCCACGAGAAACTGGAAGCGCCGTAAGGCTGATTGTTTCCCACTCCCGCTGAAAGAGCCATCTTGATGTCTTTCCTCGCCGCCCACTCCAGGGACTGCACCGAAGTCTGACGGTGCGAGAACACGTTGCTGGAGAACCAGAGCAAGGAGGGAGAAAGTTGCCGCTCGTAAAAAATCGCGCTGGTAAATGAGCCGCCCCTTGCGACATTCAGAAATGGCGCCCAGAAGCTGGTGGAACTCGCTCCGGCAAACACAAAGAGGCGCGTGTCCCTGGTCTTGCGCATGGCGCTAAGACCGCGCCCAAAGAAATAGTAGGAACGATTGAATATATCTGTTGGGAACACCAGGGGAATCTGCTGATCGCCGGCATCGATCAATGTGCCGCGATACAAGTGCAACACGGAAAAACCGACGCTTGGGCCGTCCACGTAGCCAAAATCAAGCCGGCCGGTGTAGTCCGGGGAACGCATTTCGACCGAGGCGCCATGAGCGTCGAACATGGTGGACGATCCGCCCGTAAGCGCGAAGGATTGCCCATGGGCCGTCTGCCCGATAGCCAAAACGGCCAGCCACACCGCTGCGCATCGAATCAGCTGTTGTGCCAATCCGCGTGGTCCACCCAGCGGCCATGCAAGAGTGTTCACTGAGCCGGACTAGCCGCTTTCAAATCCGATTCTTTCTTGAAGCGGTCAAAGCTCAGTTGAATATGTTGCGGTTCGGAAGTGCCGTCCCAATCCAATTCAATTAAACGCCGCTGGCCGGGAAACAGAGGAAAACCTGCGAAGGATTGCTTGCCATTGGCCGAAGTCACTTGGACGTCGCGAACCCGGCTGAACTCTGTGCTGTGATTCTCCACTTCAGCCACGATTTGGCGCTTGTTGCCGACAGTGGAAGACTCGCTGCGAATCCACGCAATTTGATCGGGGTCCAGGGGCTTCTTGTCCAGCAGGTAGACGGTATGCGGGAGTTGCAGAGCCAGCTTGATTCCTGTGGATGTGGTCGATCCGGTGACCGTTGCGTAGACGCAAAACCAATTCGGCAGCGTCTCCGAGGAAGCCTTATAAAACACAAAATACGTTTGTTTCGGTTGCAACCGGAAACTGGTGGAGGAAAGCTGCACGTGAATTTCCGGGTCGAGCTTGCGGAAGGTCGGATTTCCGTTGGAATCGACGGAAAAGCTATGCGGCTCAAGAACAACGGTCAGCGGGACTTCTCCATCGTTGTAAATCTGGAACCGCCCGTCGGCCTTCACCTGATATTCCTGAATTACAGGTGAAATTGTCTGTGCATGTGTGTGCGCGGACGCGCTAAAAAGAAGCAGGCAAATTGCCCAATACCGTTTCATTGAATCCCCCCGCAAACAATAAAATTCCAAGCATCTAACTAATTTCCGTCCCATTCATCTCGTTGCTGCCGCAACCTAGAGCGCCTGAGCTTGAATGGAGAGCACTCCCGTATAGTTTCCCGCGGGCAGGCTCAAGCCCGTCGTATTGATTCTCATGTTTAAGGTGTCCGAATGATTTCCTGTTTTGTTATTGCCTAAAATTCTTGTCGAGGAAAGCGTGACGCTGCTGCCGGCCGCGAAAGGGCTTGCTCCCGTGAACGCACCGAACGCACCGCCGTTGACGCTGCCTGAAACGCTGGACGAAGGAATGTTGTCCCCTGCGCCATCGCTGAGCGCCGCGGGCGCGCTGGTGAAGTACGCGTAGGTTGTTACTGCGCCCACGCTGGGACTTAATGTCCAGCTTGTGTTTACAGTAATGGTCGCGCTTCCATTTGCGATTCCACTGGGTATTAGAGCGAAATTAACCAAGCCTGGAGAAGCTGTAACCGTCAGCGAAGTTGTCAGGTTTGCAGCCAGATTCACGCCCGCAATGTTGGAATTGAGTTGAGCGTGTGCAGGCGACCCAGTTAGAAGGAGCAACAAAATAGGCAGGCCGGAAATGGCGCCTCGCAGAAGTATGCCGAGTGCATTTCCCTTTAGTTTTTGGATCCGCCAGAACATTCGAATCAGTTCCCTTTCCTTCACATCCCCGCTTCACGATCATGAATGCGGGTCCAGCCCCTGCAAGACACATCTGACTAAATCGATTTTCAACTTATATTCCCGGCGTGTGGTCGGACGCCACACCGCGTCCGAACCGCCGTGTAGTGCACTTTCAGCCGGATGGAACATCCGGCCGGTGGATTGGGAACTAGATCGCCTGGGCTTGAATATTGAGGACGCCGGTATACGTTGCTGCGGGCAGCCCCAAGCCGGTGGTATTAATCGTGATGCCGATGGTGTCCGGCCCATGACTGGAATTGAATGTGCCCGCACCGCCTATAGCTTGGGTGAAGACCGTCATACCGGTCGCGCCACCGTAAGGTGTTGCACCGGTGAATGCCGCCGCGGCGCCGCCATTAACGCTTCCGGTGACATTGGCTACCGGGATGTTATCGCCAGCTCCGTCTGTCAACGCATTACCGGTCGTAAAGTAGGCATACAGCTTGACGCTAGTGCGTGTCTTTGCAAGAGCCCAAGTTGTTGTGATGCTGGCGGGAGCGCTGCCGGCGGCCGAGCCATTGGGCACCAAGGCAAAGTTAATCGTTGCTGGACCGGCGGCAACCGTCAAGGATTCCAAAAGAGGAGCATTGAGATTGACGGTGGAAGCACCGGAATTCAACTGTGCGTGCGAAGCTGGAACAAATACGAATGCCAAGATAAACGCTGATAGTGCCATCAAGGACTTCCTGGAAAAACGCATGCTGCCTCCGTCGATTTTGGGTTTTGAGCCTGGAGGACATCACTGTCCTCAAAGCCTCTGCGCCATTTCAGCAAGAATCTACCTGCCTGGACTCGCTCGCAGTAATAGTGTTTTAAGGTTCAAATTGAAACTGCTCCCTAGTACGACAGTACTTATTCCTAAAAGTAATTACACACAATGAAACAAAAAAAGGGTCGAACTTTTCCGATTGAAAATTATTTAATAATTAATGCGTCGGACATTTAGTTTCATATTGGTATCTACCGCCGCTGCGAAATCTTCTGGCGGCCGGACGGCGCGACCTGCAACGCTTGGTTTGGGGGCGAATCGCGTATACAATTACCCCGAACTGGGGCGTTATCTCGAACGCTGGGATGAGCGATGCGTAGGATTGTCTCCATTACATTTTTATTGCTGGCCACGGCCACGGCGCAAGCCCAGTCGTGGGATTCCCTCGGCCCAACTGGTGGGGATGTTCGAGCGCTGGTTGCGGATCCTTCGCGGCCCTCTCACGTCTATCTGGGCATGGCAGACGGCCACATTTTCGGTTCTGCGGATTCCGGTGCGCATTGGACTTTGCTCGGGCGCGCTAGTTCGCGTCCGGATGCAGTGATCACATCCATCGTTGTGGACCCTCGGGACGGAAACGTGTTGTATGCATCTTCGTGGACGCGGGAGTCCGACGTCGGCGGCGGTGTGTTTCGCAGCGCTGACGGCGGGCGCACCTGGGGCGCCGCGGGCCTCGCGGGCCAGGCCGTGCGGGCACTGGCCATGGCCCCTTCCGATCCTAATGTGCTAGTGGCCGGAACTCTGGATGGCGTGTACCGGTCTTCAGACTCATCCAGGTCGTGGCAACGCATTTCTCCCGATCATCACCAGGAATTGCGCAACTTTGATTCTCTGGCCATCGATCCGCAAGATCCCCAGACCATTTACGCCGGAACCTATCACCTGCCCTGGAAGACATCCGATGGGGGGCGCGCCTGGCATCCCATCCACGAAGGCATGATTGACGATTCAGATGTGATGAGCCTGCTCCTCGATCGATCGGACTCGCACCGAATCTACGCGAGCGCCTGTTCGGGTATCTACAGCAGCGCCAACGCTGCGGACCAGTGGCAGAAGATTCAGGGTATTCCGTACACAGCGCGGCGAACTTACGCAATCACCCAGGATCCACACAATCCTGCGAACGTTTACGCTGCGACTTCCGAAGGCCTTTGGAAGACCGAAGACAGTGGGAAGACATGGAAGCGTGTAACCCCTGAATCCTGGGTCGTAAATGCCGTTGTTTTTGCTGAAGGCAATCCAGGGCGTCTCTTGATCGGGACCGAAGGACTTGGAGTGATGGCCAGCGATGACGGGGGAGCCAATTTTCAGGACGCCAACGTGGGATTCGACCACCGGCAAATTCTCGCGCTGGGATTTGACGCCAAGAAGCCCGGCCACCTGCTCGCTCTATTGGCGCACGCTCCCGATGCTGTTCTTTCATCAGAGGATGATGGGCTCACCTGGTCTCCGCTGGGCCCCGGCCTTGGCGCTGAACAAGCCCTTCGAGTCTACGCGGCGTCGGATGGAGCCTGGTGGGTTACCCTCGCCCGTGGCGGCCTCATGCGCTATGACGCCGATGGGAAGATTTGGAGACAAACCGGCGCAATCGTCGGTGAAAGTTCGAATTTGGCGCCTCCCATTTCCAATTTCGCTGGAGCCCCGGTAGCGGCCCGACGTACAGTTCCCCCGCAAGGCACTCAGAGTGTCCTTAGTTCGACGGGCAAGAAGGCGCTTGCTCCGCGGCCTCTATTGGATGTTGTCACCGACATGGCTTTTAGTTCGAAGCGGTGGTACGCCGCCACTAATTTCGGATTGTTCGTGTCCACCGATCAAGGCGAGACATGGAAGGTGACCCCGGTCGGCCCGATGACCTCCGCGCCCGTGCAATCCGTGCGGGTTTCCGCGGATGGCCAGAGGGTAAGGGTCGTATCCCTTCGAGGGCTCGTTTTCTCCGAGGATGGCGGAAGTTCCTGGACGTGGCATGACCTGCCTCCTGATTCAGGCGGCGCTCTTTCCCTGGAATTCCAACCCGGCGATGAAGACACTCTGGTGGCGATTGCTCGAAATGGCCTGTACATCTCGCGGGATGCCGGAGGCAGTTGGCAACAATCGGCTTCGGGACTGCCATCTGCCCCCGTTCAGGACTTTGCCGCGGCCGGGAACGAGTTTGTGGCTTCCATGCGCACCGGCGGATTGTACGTTTCCTCCAATTCCGGCCGGACCTGGGACCGTGTTCCCGGCGCGCTGGGCGACGGTGTTTTTGCCACAGTGTCTCCGTCAAACGAGCCAGGGGTAATCTTCGCGGCATCTACCACCGAGGGCCTCTTCAAGGTGAAATGGAGCGAACTTGTGGCAAGCCAAATAGATATACCCAAACCATCCAGAGACCGAAATCTCGCCGAAATCACAATTTCAGGGAATTAAAAGTTCCTTTGAACGGTTTGCCGAACTTGCACATTTGAAATAATTCCATTATGAACTCCGAATGATTCCCGTTCCTGCTCCCTCAGCAAACAAAAGGGATTAGAAACTATCAGACTAATTTAAGCTTGCAATATTTCCCGATTCGGCAATAGAATCAGCAGCATATTTTTGATGTTGTCATGATAAGTGACTCGCGTGGTACGCTTTGCGACTTTCTCCTGATTTGGCACACGTGTTGCTCCTAATATGAGAAGGGGTCCCAACATGGAAACTGGAACAAAAGTTGATTCTCTGGCAGCGCGCAGTGCCACATTCAGCCTTCTAGTCGTCGACGACGAAGTCACGACTCGCAATTTATGCCGAGATGTGGCGGTTGACGTGGGCTTGCAAGTCCACGCGGCTGCAACCACGGAGGAGGCTCTCGAGATCCTTGATCAGTACCCCGTCGACATAGTGGTCACGGATTTGAAGGTCCCGCAAATCGGCGGCCTGGAATTGTTGAAGAAAGTCCGCGTCAGCAACCCCGAAATTGCAGTGGTAGTGCTGACGCAATACGGGACTATCGCTACAGCCGTTGAGGCCACACGGTTGGGCGCGGCGGACTACGTAACCAAGCCGTTTCATGTGGAGGAATTGCGCTCCAAGCTCGATCGCCTGATACACACTATCGAAGTGGCCCAGGAAAATCGCTTGTTGCGCGAGGAGTTGCGCAGCCGGCCCGGATTTGGCGGCCTGGTGGGCGTCTCGCCACGCATGGAGCGCGTCTACAAGCTGATCCAGAAAGTGGCGCAGCATACCTATCCGGTCCTGATTCTTGGCGAGAGCGGGACGGGAAAAGAACTGGTGGCGCGCTCCATTCATTTCTCCGGGCCGCGCAAAAATAAACTCTTCGCTCCAGTGGATTGCTCTTCGCTTACTCCAACGCTGATCGAAACAGAACTGTTCGGCCACGTCAAAGGCGCATTCACAGGCGCGCACAGCGCAAAACAGGGCTTGTTCGAAGCCGCCGGCGAAGGAACACTTTTTCTGGATGAGATTGGCGAGCTGCCCATCGACTTGCAGTCCAAGCTATTGCGCGCCCTTCAGGAACACGAGATCAAGCCGGTAGGGTCCACCGAGCGAGTAGGAATCCGCGCGCGGGTGATCGCCGCCACCAATCGCGACTTGGACTCGGCTATTCGCGGCGGAGCATTTCGCCAGGACTTGTTTTTCCGCCTGAATGTGGTGCAGATCAAGCTGCCGCCACTTCGCGAACGCAAGGCAGACATTCCGCTGCTGGTCAGCACTTTCCTCGAGAAATTTTCCGATCCCGCTCGTCCCATCCACACCATTTCGGAAGACGCCATGCGTCGCATTATGTCCTACGATTGGCCGGGAAATATCCGCGAACTGGAAAATGCCATCGAGCGCGCCGTAGCTCTCGGCTCGGGGCCGATTCTGCACCTGGGCGATTTGCCGTCGAATCTGCAGTACGCTCCGTCGGATAAACTGGCCGACTTTGATGAACTTGTGCCCCTGGAAACATTGGAAAGGCGCGCCATCTTCCGCGCGTTGCAAGAAACTTCAGGAGATAAACTGGCAGCCGCGCGCCTGTTGGGCATCGGAAAAACCACGCTTTACCGCAAACTCAAGCAATACGATGCAGCCCAATCGCAGGCGTGAGCTTTCTCTACGCCGTATGGCGCGGGGTTTTTACGTAGCATAGGCTTCAGCCTGTGGCTTTTGGTCCTTGCAGAAACGAAACCTCACAGTCTGAAGCCAATGCCACATAAAACCCCATGCATGAAGTACATATTTCAGAAATAAACTCAGCGCGCGCGCAACTGCGCCAACACCGCAAGAATACCTTCCGCGCGAGCAAGCACCGGCCGATCCACCATTTTTCCATCGACTGAAATCGCCGCGCCCGGAGCCCCCGCGGACGCCTCCACCACTCGCTGCGCCCACGCCTCTTCTTCCGCAGTAGGAACAAAGCACTCATTGACCACCGGCACTTGCTTGGGATGAATGCACATCTTCGCGCCGAAGCCCAGTCGCCGGGCACGCAAAGTGTCCGCGCGCACGTGCTCCACTGAATTGAAGTCGGTGGTAACGCCATCCACCGGAGGCAAAATTCCAGCAAGGCGCGAATCCAGCACCAGCTGTGAACGGAAATACAAGAGCTCGTCTTCCTCCGCGGACATGCCAAGATCGAGTTGGAAATCGATGGAGCCGAACAGCAAGCGCTGCACCTGCGCAGATGCGGCCAATGCCGAGGCGTTGCGGAACCCGCGCGCCGTTTCAATCTGCGGCAAGATCACCACGCCCACGCCAAATCTCTCCGCAACCAGCCCGATCTCTTCCACGCGTTCCGCCTTGGGCAGCAAGACGCCCGCAATTCCCGGCCTGCCCGCCAGGCTCAAATCGTCACGAAACCATTCGCTGTCCGAAGTGTTGACGCGCACCATCACCGGCTGCGCCGCCGACAGCCACCCCGCGATCGCCGCGCGCGCCTTTCCTTTTTCCGCGGGCGCAACGGAGTCCTCCAGATCGAGAATCACCGCGTCGGCCCCTGCCGCGCAAGCTTTCCCGAAGCGATCCGGCCGAGTGCCCGGAACAAACAAATAGGAACGAGCATTGAGCAAAGGCATCGTAAAACTCCGAATTCAGATTTGTGAAATTTGGCGCCGCGCATCTGGAGGACCAAGCCTATCTCACGGAATCATCAGCCGCAAGGCTGCCTCATAGCAGTCCGTAGCGATCAGGCCCGCCTTCGTGTGCAAGAATTTCCGGTTGCCGCACCCTTCACCGATCTTGTGAAAGGTGCGGGTTTTTTCTCGCGTGCGGAACGCAGCGCGCGCGATGAAAGACGGATCGCAATCGGCAAGCAGGAAAATCGAGTTGGGGATCAGAAAACCCGCACCTTTGAAGACCGCAAGGGTGCGGCACCCGAAAATCAAAACGGATCAATGACCGTACCGCCCGCCGAATATTGCACACGCGCCATCAATTGCGAGGCAGCGGAATGCGCGCCTTCTCTGGAATGACCGTGGCATCGCAAAGCTTTTTGAACTCGCCGTAGCTGCCCCAGGTAAATGTCACCTTCGCAATCTCTTTCGAGTTGTGCCCATCGCGGCGAAAGTTTCTCTCCCAGGCTCCATTGTCCTGCATCACAAGTTCCGGCCCGTGCCACCTGCCGTAAAGATCGAAATAGCGCCGGTACTGATAATTGATCCGAAACGGAAGCCGCCAGTCGAGCAGCCTGAACCCTGTCTGGTTCCCATCCGTGTTCAGATAAGTGCCGTAAATATCGCCAGAGAGATCCATACGTTGCGTTACTCCCTGCGCCGAGCACAGATAACCCATTCCGCGCAACGAATTCGTAGGCCGCTGCCCATTCAATCGCAGGCGCGACATGCCTCTGAAGGCAGGATAAAAATAAACATACAACGGGTAGCCGTCGCCAGATTCGCTTCGCAGCATTCCGATCCCTTGCCAGAATCCGGGAGTCCACCGCCCGCCAATATGAAACGCCCACGGAGCCAGCACCGCAACCACAAGGAAAAACATTACCAAGACGAACACAAGCCCGCCGAAACAACCCAGCTTCCGCATGGGCCAAAGCGCCATTCCGGAATTATAAATCGAAAACTAAATATTCCGTTACCCCGGGTGCCGCACCCTTCACCGCTCTTGTGAAGGGTGCGGATTTTTCTCCCGCGCGGAACATGCCGCCCGCGCTGATAAGACGAATCGCGATCGGACAGTGGGAAAAGCAAATCGTGGATCGGACTACGTGGAGATTGTTACCGGGAAAAGAGGTCCTCGATTAGCCAGGCTCGATTAACTTCCAGGTAGGCAGCCACGTCGGAAAGAATGGCGCTGAGGGTTCCCACCTTCAGCGAATCATGGGCAGGGATCGTGATGTGATGTTCGGTTCCTTTGATAATGGATGTCAGGCGAAGGTGGCTGCCGGTCTGGCGGGTAATCTCGTAACCTTGGCGGCGAAGCTGTTTCGCCAATTGCGGGCCGCTGACGTCACGCGGCAGTTTCAAGCAGGAATAACCTCGTCCTTGACCAAATGCAGGCGAATCAGGCTCGGCCTGTCCCCTTCATCGAAGTGGCAGCGCACGGCATCCTGCACTTTTTTCTTCAGTTCATCGAGCGTTTCCGCTTCCGTGAAAATCGCGTGACTGACAGCCTTTGCTTCGTAGCCGCCTTCCAGCGATTCCTGAACCGCGAAGATAATTTCACTTTCAGGCATAGAGAAGTTCCTTCTGATCTGCGGCTTTATCGAGCGTCACGTGAAAAACCATGTCGATATTCTACCAGTAAATTGCCGCCCGAAAGAAAACAAAGCCGGGTGCGGCATCCGAAGTTCAAAGGTTGGTGCACCCGGCTTATTCATTCCAAAACAGAGTCATTTGAATTATTGCCTCGGGATTTAATTTACACGCTACTTTTTCTTAACGAGTGGTTTCTTTTCAGCACCCTTGGTATTGATCAGCGCTAAGTAATCTTTTGCGTTAAATGGGTACCGTCGCGTGGATTCTGCTCCCGCGGTATTCAAAGTGACGTCCACACGTCGATTATTGGCCAGCACCATCACAGTCAGATTATTCAGCATTTGTTGCCTTTCCGCTGGGCTTAAGTCCGGATTGTCCGCGATTTGCTCTTTCACTTGGTCCGCGGATAATTGGTCCTCTTTGCCATACGACCGTGTCTCGATGTGATCCTCAGGGATGCCATTTTCAATCAAATATGTCCGAGTCCGTTCTACACGTCGCTGCGTAAGGGCCTTGTTAAATTCCCCAGTGCCGCGGAGATCTGCATGAGCGCCGAGGATTAGGTGTGCGTCAGGCTTGTATTTCAAATAACTTTTGAGATCCTCGGCCATTGCATTAAGGATTTGTGCCTGGCTGTCGAGCAATCCACCTTTGGGATTCACTGCAGTGGGTCGACCTGTTTGAAAATAAATACTGTGGAGTGCGAGCTTAGCTTCCAACTGCTTGATTTCCGGGGCAGGAGCAGCGACAGGAGGAGGCGGCGGAGCAGTCACTTTCACAATGGTTGTGGCGGAAGCCATCAGTGACGGACTGCGGTCATCGCTTACGTTACATGTGATCGTAATTTCGCCAGGCTGTGCGCCACTCGAATTTAACGACCCGGTCGCGTCGTCTCCGGAGATGGTGCCCGCGCTCGCAGTGTAGCTGTAAGTCAGTCTACGGTTATCGGGGCTGCTAGCGGTTGAGCGGACCGTGGCGGTATCGCCCATTCTTATGGTTCCTGGATCAGACGAACATGCAATCTGCGGCGGGCGCGGCGTTTTTACATTAAACATGGCAATGCAAGTGGCCACGCCATTCTTGGTGCCGTCGCTCAAGTTTGCGCTGACTTGGTAAGCACCGGGCGCCAAACCCGCCGTGTCAATCTGTGTGGAAGCATCGCTCCCTGCAACTTTCACAGCTGTGCCATTCCAATTGTATTTGACAGCATGCTTGGGTCTGAAATTAGATCCGGTGGCAGTCGCCGTCACGGGCTCTCCTGCAAAGACGTCGCTTGGAAGTGCCGAGCAAGCCGCGCTGGGTGAAATTCCGGGCGCGCCGCCACCAAACATAAAATTAAGTCCGGTCTGCAATCTAACGCCTCGGAGGTCAGTGCTCGGCACGGAGGGAGGACCATAAGAATAATTAGAGTATACGAAGTCGGCCCTTATGAGTCGCAAAGCTATGTGTCTGGATAAATTAATGTCAAGCCCACCTCCGGCCATGAACCCCAATTTATCCACATCATGGAAGGCGTCAGGCATGAGGCGATGATCGCCCACTAATATTTCTAAAAATGGAGAAAATCGATGACTGCGGAACGTAAACTTTGGACCAAACGAGAGATTGGAAAATGCAGCATCGTCAATTCTCTTGGCAAGAGTAATTTCGCGGCTGCCCCAAACTGTACTCGTGTCAAGGGTGAGTCCGAACCAACGATTGAAATCATATGTAACGCTGGCGCCCGCGCCGCGCGGGTTTGATTCCAAGCGGCTGCTTATCGGAAATAATGCTCCAGGAAGCTGGCCGTGAATATCCGCGCCCGGGAAAAAGTAGGTATACCCGCCGAATAGTTCCACCTTTGGAACAGGTTGTTCCTGAGCCTTAAGAGAGGTGGTTAACGAACATAGAACAGCAATCATTCCTAACATCTTTATTGCGAGTTCAACTGGGTGGCACTTTGAATGATATGACATGCAATTATTCCTCCGAATTTCGATAGCTAGACAACATGACTCTCACGTTCGCTGCTAAGTGGGACCAGACATTAAGTGACTGTTCTTAAATGCCTCAGGGACACGGAGGCACATTTACAGGATTGCTATCTAGCGTGATTGCGCCTGTCCGTGCCAGCGCCCTGCCATTAAATATCGCGCCCGTGCCAACCGTGATGGATGCCTGAGCCATGATCGTTCCCTGAAAAGTTGAACCCGACCCAAGCGTCGCCGAACTTCCGACCTGCCAGAACACGTCGTGGGAAACCGCGCCGCCGGTAAGAATGACTTTGCTCATGCCGGGGCCGGCCGCTGTAGTAAGCGAAGAGACAATCTGAAAGATGTAGATACCATTGCCGCTGAGAGTCAAGTTTCCGGTTATCCCCAGCGTGGGTTGGGCACTTGTGGTCCGATAAACACCTGGTGCCAAGGTTTGCCCTCCGATATTCGCGGTGAGAACGGCACCTCCAGCCGTTCCTGCGGCATTGTTGTATGCGGCCGTCAAATCACCCTGAGCCGTCATGGCGACTGAATCTCCGAGATGTAGTACACCGGTAAGTGTTGCTGGCGGGAATCCTGTGACTGAAAGCGCCGGCCAGATTCCAACATCACCCGTAACAATGGTCGGTCCAATACTGCTAACCACAGGAGTTGAGCCGAGAATTCCGAAACTACAGGCTGCTCCCAATGCCAGTGCTCCGGCAGGTGGCGGGCACGGAGTAGTGGTCGTGAACGTCCACACTTTATTGGCGGCCAAGGGATTGCCAAAAGTGTCTTTCACCCCGGTGGTAACCGTGGCGGTAAACAGGGTGTTTGCCGCAAGGGCAGCCGAGGGCGTAAAGGTGGCAACATTGGTAGACGAAGTGTACGTAACTTGCCCGGGGACGTTCGTCGTGCCTGGTCCTGTCAATGTAAAGGTAGTTGTGGTGATCGTCGCGGGGTTCATCGCCTTGCTAAATGTGGCCGTGATGAGGACCGTATTGGGACAAACGAGTGTGGATGCATCCAGTGGAGTTACGGACGTCACGGTAGGGGGCGTCAATGGATCGGTCGGACCCCCCGCACCAGCGTTTTTGTCTGGGTCACCACAACTGGCCAGTATGATGACAAATAAAAATAGCGGAATCCAAATCTTATAAACCTTTAATTTAGACATTAGCTTCTCCCCTTCGGAATCGAAACACTTGAGCCGCGCAATATCTCTACGCACTTACGACTAAACACTTGCCGCAACAGCGAAATTTCTTTGTAATAATTGATTAACAGGCCTGTGAGTATCTGTGCGTGTGTGACGAAAGAATGTGCAAAACAAAACACAAATAGAGATGTGTCGAACTAGATACTGCAAGGTAAGCGCAAAGAAATTACTGTCGAAATGTTGCGGATAGCGATCTTTTTATCTGCGCAGCTTTCAAAATTCAGGCTCGTTTAGAGGCTGACACGCTCACCCGAGTCGCCGACGCCCTCAAAACAAGAATCAAGATTGATTTTATTCCAGCGAAACCAAGGAAACCCTCAACGCCAGTCACTCAGCGCAAGGGAGCTGCTCTCGCTCGATAATTGCTTGGCGGTTGGATGGGCGAGGCGTTGAGTGTAGGCAGAATATTCGGGTG
Source organism: uncultured Acidobacteriota bacterium (assembly GCA_963825365.1). Classification (GTDB taxonomy): domain Bacteria; phylum Acidobacteriota; class Terriglobia; order Acidiferrales; family UBA7541; genus Palsa-360. The sequence continues at coordinate 65,670 of CAWGSV010000015.1, forward strand.
CCGCACCCTTCACCGCTCTTGTGAAGGGTGCGGGTTTTTCTCCCGCGCGGAATGCGCCGCGCGCGATGAAACGACGGATCGCAATCGGCCAGCGGAAAAGCGAATCGAGAATCAGAAAACCCGCACCCTTGAAGACCGCAAGGGTGCGGCACCCGAAAATCAGAACTCATCAAACGCTGCGCCACCCGCCCAAGCGACATTTGCGCTGCAAAGACGAATCACTTCGGAATCATTCCGATCGTGCCCAGCCACGTCTCCACCAACTGAGGCCATCTCGGTTATCGGAAGCTCCGTGCGCCGCAGTCCAAACGCATGCCCGCCTTGCGCATACAAATGCATCTCCACGGGAACCCCAGCGTTCTTCAGCGCGATGTAGTAAACCAGCGATTGGTTTACACCGTCCACGTGGTCATCCTCCGCCTGCAGCAAAAACGTGGGCGGCGTCTCGCTGGTGTACGGGAACTATCCGGATTCAACTCAAACTTTTTTTCGTCAACCCACAGATGCCCCGGATAAATAGCCACCGCAAAATCCGGGCGGCAGCTTTCTTTGTCGGCCGCATCCACAGCCGGATACGCACGCTGGTCAAAATGCGTGCTCATCGCTGCCACCATATGCCCGCCTGCCGAAAAGCCGAGCACTCCAATCTTGTGCGGATCGATATGCCACTCGGCGGCGTGAAAGCGCACCAGCCCCACCGTCCTCTGCGCGTCTTGCAACGCCGTCGGTGCTTTCGGATGGATGTAGCACTTACAATCATCGTGCCAAGCCGGTCCCGAATCCGGCACACGGTATTTCAACAGCACACACGTGATTCCCTTGGACGTCAGCCAGTCGCAGACCTCCGTGCCTTCCAGATCGATGGCCAGAATCTGATAGCCTCCGCCAGGAAACACGACTACCGCAACGCCCGTATTCTTTCCTTTGGCGAATAGACCGTCATCGTAGGCCGCGAGACGTTGCTCACCGCAAGCACCCGCTTGCCGCCAATCAGCGAATCATCCGTCGTCGTAGCTTCCGGCCCCGCGACAGGCTGCGCATCCGGCACCGCCCCCGGCCATATCGGCACTTGCGTATGTCCCGGCGATGGCTGCCAGACACGCGTCTTGCGCGCGCTCAGACCGCCAAACGCAAACACAATACAGAGAGCAAGGATCAAAGGTTTCATCACGATCCCCACAGTTTAATTAGATGATCCGTTTTATCACAGGCTACACGGTACTTCGCGTTCTTGGTGGGTGTCCCATGCGCTGCAAGGCAACGCATGGGAATTTGGGTTGTGGGATATCACTCTAATAAATATCGAATTAAATTGTGGATTGAGAACAAAGGACTTCTTTTAGAATCAGACGGTTAAAACCTACGAAACCTATAGAGTGGAGTGAAAGTATTACAAATGTATTCCAAAATTCAAGGAACGTCGGCTGGTCTCCACATCATGCAATCGCAGCGAGTAACGCTGCACCGTGTTTTACCACGCGGCCCATCCTCTTGGATGTTGTACTGACCTGCGCTCGATGTAAAAGGGTGATCGACCACAACTTCGGGTTCAACGCCGTGCTTTGAAAATTCGTGACCGCAAACACACAAGTCTGTCATCGGTCATTCCCTCCAGCCGCGGAGTCTACCATAAAGTATTGCGCTCATTGATTTTTATCGCTTGATTTGCGTCGTGCGTCTCCTCGATCATCCAAACGACAAATACGGTTGCGATTACCGCAAATACGGACAAGAATGGAACCGCTGAATCAGATCTATCTATTCCCCATCCTGCAAAAGCAAGAATGAGTCCAATCCACATGGCAGCCCATTGGGCTGTATTTGGGAACCACATCTTCATTGGCGGTGCTCCGTCATTTATCCGGCATTTACGGTTTCGGGCTGTTCCACATCGACAAAGTCCGCCAGCTTCATGCCCCATTCTTCTTCCCAATATTTGATCATTTCATCGATGTCCTTACGTCGTTCCGGCTCTGGCTTCATTAGTTCCTGACGTCTGAATCGTGCTTGATTACGCCGACGATACCATTCGACTGATCCGTTCACCGCCGCTTTATTCCTAAGGCTTTCAAGATATGCAGCCTTCCGTACCACGTGTTCTCCAGCCAACACGCGCTTCTGCTCGTCACTTAACTCAACGGTCTTCCGCTTCCAATGGTAAAGAAGGTCCGGCAGTTTCACCGTTGACCTGTCACCATCCTTGTAAGCCTTCAATTTGGCCTTGAGTTCAGGTCTGTTCCTATCCACGTAAGCGATGAAAATATCAACCATCAAAGATGCTGCTTTGTCTTTAATATTTCCGGGCACCAATGTGGGTTCGTACAATGCAGCAAGATCAAAAATGTATTGGCGATTGGCCTCATTCAACGGGATAGTCAAGTTCTTACGGGCATCCTGCTTGGCCTTCCGAATACCTTCACCAACACCACTGACCCTTCGGATTAGAAGTTTTCGCAAGACTTGTATTGATATATGGCAACCTTTGGTACGGAAGCTCTCTTCGGCCTTATCCAACCAGATCTGGCGCTCAGCTTCATCCGGAATAGTGAGCAGTTCCTTGTGTATTGACCAAGATACGTTCGGTCGCCGCTGATCTGGTGGGAATGATTTTGCCATTGATTTGTAGTTCCTTTAGCGTGCCCCATGCACGACCTGTTATTGCCACAGCTTCATTTTTCAGCTTACGATCACCGTATTTCAAGACCTGTTCGCCCTGCAAAAGCCAGTCGCCAATCAGCCACATCGCGCGGCCTTCGTTCTTGTCGGCCACGTCGTTCTCTCTTCCACAGCTCTTTGGCAATGGCTTTACCGTGGATTTCCCAATTGACCTTGTTGATGAGATCGTTCTCTTTGAAGATACCTGCGTCGATCAGCGAAAGCTGCGCCATTTAGGCCTCCACCAGCACAAGATCGAGCTCTTTGTCTGTAATCAATTCCATTTCTTCTGCGGTATAAAATTGTGTCAAGTCTTCAGCATCTGGTATCAACTCTGGTGCTAGTTTTGCAAGGAATTTGTCACGCAGTTTGAGCCGCTTTCGATGGAACGACGCCCCGGTCGGTTCCGTACTCTTACCCTTACGGCCTGTGTTTCGATGGGCGTCGTAACCCAGCTTAAAGCCTTGGGCGTACGCACGAAGCAGCCAGACTTTCACTTCGTCTTTAGGGATCATGTCCCATGAAGAGCAGGTTTCAGCCCGCTTTATATACTTCTCAAATTGCTCTTCTGTTTTCACACCAAAGATTTTGCGCTTGGCCATGAAAGCCATTTCAGCATGTTCTGACCGTGATTCGCACCTGTACCAACGGCCAGGTATGTACAAATGGTTAAGTTCAGGATGCTTTAAGGCGTTAATTTGGCGAAGGGTGTTCACGCGGCGAATAAAGTCAGCGGCGGTTCGCTGATTCGGGTCTGCCAGGCAAGATCACGCGAGCTTACCCGATATCCATTCCTGAAACCGACGATTGAGTTCTGCACCGTTCTTCCCGCCCAGGCGAACATCCACGTGAAGAGAAACCTGATATAGGGCAGAGTTGGCGGCCATAACGGCGTTGGCTGCTTCATCGTAGGCGTATTTTCGATGAATTGTAACCACGTCACCTTTTTGTTGCACCTGATCGGAAAGTGCTCCGGCCGTGCCGTGTGTATACATGCTGGCATAGCGCCAAAGGGAATTCACTAACCACAGAAAGTCGCTGCGTTGCTCTCCGGTCGCCTTGCTAATTTCCCAATCCACCTTGGCAGCTCGTTTGTAAAGTGTGTCATCAACACACCACTTATCGCCTCGCTTGGCATCAAAGCGACTTCGGATTTCTTCGAACCGCAGGCGACCTTTCTCCTCTTTTTCACTAGAGACCAATTTGCGAAGGATTGCCTCGTCTGTGCCCTTCAAGTCGAGAAGCACCTTATATGCCAAGTAATCTTGATAATCGTTGAAATTGTCTGCGGTAGCAGCGTCAGCTATGTTCAGCATGTATACAGCGTTGACCGCATGTTCAACTAAAGATCGGATCAGGACCCAAGCATCATCAATTAGTGACTGCCGAGCTATGAGCTCCGTTGCTTTGTGCGTCTGTAAGCATCTATTAAATAGCGAAAACGCGATGTGGTCTTTTGGGTCGAAATTGCCATGATGTGTTCCTATGGCTATAGCGGAGACGAATTCTCGAATGCGAACTGCTTCATCTAATTGACGATTGAACTCAGCCGCGTCAGTCTTCTGTGTTCGCCACAGCCATTTTGGTTCCTCTCGGCCGCACAGCTTGCGCCAAACACTAGTGATGATGAACAACCCGATGGATTCGCTCTCGGAGCTTCCAATACCAGCCCACCGTCTGCGGGGTGAGTGCCAGGGTGTAGAGCAATTCAGTATGCTTACGATCAAAGGCACACTTGGGATCAAAGGATCGTTTTACCAGTGCGTCGATTTCGCGCTGTTCTTCCTTGCTGACACCCGCAATCCGCTTTTCGATCGCTTCCTGGAGCCGCAGTAGCGCATTGCGCTTTTCAATCAGTGCCTTAACGGATTCGTTGGGTTCTTCGGCATAGTGAATGGCGGTTAGTCGCCCCAAGCCCATCTTACGAATCGGATGACTGCGATCAACAAGGTAAGAACAGACGCCAACCCTGCGATCGCAGCCAGTACGCCGCACGGAAACTTTGAGAGATTTGCTACCAGCGGCTGCCAGGCCAGCGACGGCACCCACGAAACCAATCCCAATTGAAATCAGCAGCCACATCCACCACACAAAGTCGCTAGGGCTGAATGGCATGGGAGTTGATTGGAGCGCCCTCCTGGCCGCCGAGCTTACCACAAGATGAAAGCTCCTTCTCTATAACCTCGGTCAAGAAAAGTCGCGCGGTCCAGCCCTCCTATTCCTCATGGCCCGTTCGGGCCATTGCCCCTCCTCGCGGTGCCTATTAGATGCTCCATTCAGACCGCAACTAGCGGACACAAGGAGCACGACAATGGAATTTGAAAAGGCATTCACTCCCGCACTGCAAAAGAAAGTCCAAGAGGCGATTCATGCTGCCATTAAAGAACTGAAGCCGACGCGACCATCTGTGGACCGCGTTCTGACTTCGCGTACCACTGGAAAATATATTCACTATGCCCAGATCCTCTTGACGTTCGCGCCGGGCAGTCACGGTCTCGTGTACATCAACCTCCAGACCACAGATGAGGAAACGGGTCTTCTCAAGACGAAGGTTCATGGACCGGACACGCGGCCCGGAAAGCTGATTACCGCCAAGGAAGAGCGACGATTGAAGAAGGCTGAGAAAGCGTTGGTTCGGAAGCAGGAGAAGGAAGCGAAGGCGGCAAAGCCGAAAGCCGCGAAGAAAATCCCTGTTGTTAAGTTTGATCCTTCAATACCGACGCTTGAAGGCGACACAACGACGAAGCGAACACGCAAGGCCGCAAAGGAATAAAGCACAGATCAGCCGGACTCAAGAGCACGGTGTTGGTAGCCGTGCTCTTTCTATTTTCATCCGCACTTTAGGATGTTGCTACCGTCCCGAGAAATGGGTCGGAATCTCCTGCGGAGGCACTGACGACTTCCACCACTTCACCGAGCGAAGGGTTCGTTTGTGAGCCAGAAGGCGTGCCCACGACTACGCTGCCGAGGTAAGGCACTGAGGCTCCCGCTGGTGCGCTCCCAACGACCTTCACGGTGCCGAGAAATGGGTTGGAACATCCGGCAGGTGCACTGCCTAGTACGCGAACACTTCCCAGGAATACTGTAGCGCTTCCGCCGTTGCCTCCGCCGCCAGGAGTTCCAAATGGTGCCAGAAGTTGAAACAAAGCACCCTGACCAACAGATGAAAGGCCAGACGAAGGACTGCTGCCGAAAGCTGTCTGCTGGCCGGGAGATACATCCGTTAGAGTTGCGTTGAAGAGGCTTTGCATCGCGATTGAAGAGTTACCAAACGTGCCTGCGCCGTCAAGAGTCCAGCCGCTTCCGGCCGTGATCGCGGCACCACCTGCGAATGCGGCTCCGATTACAAAGCACACAACACCATAGGGAGTACCAGCCCACGTCAGAACTCCTGGCAGGTTGTTAGCAACCGGAAAAACAGAGCCCGCCGCCGCAGAAAAGCAGTTGTCACCTTTGGTGTTGACTACTCCTGCCAACTCATAGGCGACGAGCCCAACCTGGCAGTTTCCAGTGTTGCTCTGGGGCGTGAATGTGAACGTGATTGAATCCGCTCCACCTGGCATATCATGGTTAAAATTTGATGCGTAAACGAATCCGGTGAGAAAGGTTTTATTGTTCGTGCGGTCTCCCCATATCTTCACCAAAGAACCAAGACCGTAATTGAGCCCAAGCGTGTCAGAAACGCTAGCGTATGAAGAACCATCACCGTCTGTTCCGATGGCGCCACCGCTGTCAGTGGCAGCGATGGCCACAACGACAACACTGTTTGGTTTAAGTGCCTGGCCAAAACTTACAGTGACCGAAGCACCGCCTGTCGTGTTTATCCCCACCGCCTTCTGGATGATGTACGCAGGAGCGACAGTCAAGATCACTTCGCCAGTGGTTGCTGTGCCGTCGGCATTGTGAATTACGCAATAGAAGACTGTACCGTCATCAGTACCTGTAGCGACGGGAGTTGTGTAGCTCGAACTTGTAGCACCAGAAATGTTGGCGCTACTTCCGAACTGTCGGCCCTTGACCCATTGATAGGTGAGTGCGCCGTGGTCACTCGTTGCGGTGACTGAGAAAGTTGCTGCTTGCCCTACGCTGACTTCCTGGCCTGTAGGCTCTACTGTGATTACTGGTGCTGACATTATGTTTTCCTTTCAAAAAAGCTCTACCGCAAGTCTGCAAAGAGATGTGATGGCCGTTCTAGCCGCACGCGAATTCTTCCTCGAGGTTAAAAGGCACATCCGCAACGGGCGGTTCATTGCCATCAGGGAAAATCCACCTTCGCTGATTACATGCCTGCGTGCTGAGGTCAGCCCAACGGCAATTCTCTTTGCAGTAGTGACCCTGCACATTGATGCGATCTAAAGTTTTTCCGACGGGGCGAACTTGCATGTCTGCCAGGAAATTCTGGAAGCCCTGTCCGCCCCTGATCGTCCAACGGGAACAAACTTTGATGCCCCTGCCGCCATATTCAGGAAAATTGATATTCGTTTTCGTGAAACATCGCTCCCGCATCGCGCACCAACTTAGAAATTCACTCGAACTTTTTTGGTGGCGTCGGCCATCGCGCCCGATGTAATAACGAATGTGACCGTAATACAGAGACCGTTTCTTGCTCTTTGAACCGCAATCAATACAGCAACGAATCGCACCCTTCGTGAGTTGGGACCGGAACGCAGTCAGTTTCTTGCCACACCTGCATGAGCACACGTATACGTCAGAACGCAGTTCTTTACCCACCGTCAAAAGGCCAAATCGTCTGCCCGATAAAAGAATCCCGGATGGCATACCTCGCCGTTGAAATGTGCCGCAGTACTTTCGGGCCATTGTCCGAAATCACGTTCACAGTGAGGGTGCGGGCGTGCGACATCTCAGAACAATGTATGTCTACCTTTACCGACTCAACGGTGAGCCGATGTACGTCGGCCAGACTCCGTGCCTTGAGGACAGAGACTACACCCACCAGACGAACTGGATTAGGCCCGGCTGCCCGTTTGATAAATTCTTGCACAAGCTAGGCCGAAACAAGTTCAGGCTTAAGCGTGTTGGCGAGTGCATCGACGTGCCAAAAGGGAAGGTGATCAATGCTCTTGAAAATCAGATGATGGATAAATTCGGAACTTACTGGCCGGATTCGCACAAAGGCTGGAACTTCGCAGAGGGCTGGCGGAGCACCGTACAGAAGCACAATATATGCGCTTGGCTATTTTCTGTCAAAGCGGGCTGCGAAAAGCTGTGGGCCGACCCGGCATTCATGGCTGAAAAGTTGCCGTAATGAAAGAAAGGAATACTAACCCAAAATTCAGGGCCGCGCACAGAGCTGCTGTAAAAAGTCTGAATTTCGTGTGGCTGGAGCCGGTCGCTGTAGCGAAACTTCAGCAGCTAAGGCCAATATCAAGGCAGCCGCGCTCCAACGGGCACTCAAAAATCCTACACACAAAGAAAAGATACGAGGCAGGTCTTTGCTCCTACCGCCCAAACCCTCGAAAAGAATTCTGTGGCAGAAAACACGCGCCCGGTGAAGTGACATGCCGCACCTGTAAAGCACGCAGTGACAAGGCAGGGCGTAAGTACCGAGAGGCGCAAAGCCGCAGGTGCTGTAGGCGAATGGCTATGAGAGAACCGAAGCCAAAGCAAGAATGAAAGCAGCCGCGCTCAAACGGGCACTCAAAAATCCCCGAACGCGCGAAAGGTACGAGCCAGGGTCTTTGCAGTTGCCGACAGAGGAACAAGGAAAGCATGCAAACAGAAAACCACGCCCCTGGCTACGTCTGGTGCAATCGCTGTAGAAGTGAATTCGCGGCAAAGCAATCCAGATATCAAAAGCGCCGTGCTGCCGGTACAGTAGGACTCGGTTAACCCATACGCAAAATCAGCCAAAATGCGTCAGCCGGGATGGCTAAAAGCACGCACTCAAAAATCCGACGCGACGCAGTAAAAGATACAAGCAAGGCCTTTGCAGTGCAATCAACAATGGAAAGCCTTGCAACAGAAAGCACACGCCAGGCTATGCCTACTGTTACCTGTGCAGGTTCAAGAAGCCGGACAAACGTGGGCCAGCAACTAAAGCCCGCAAAGCTGCTGGCAATGTTGGTCGCGGTGTCCATCGAGGCACGCGCTCAAGAATCCACGCACACGTGAACGGTATGATCAGGGTCTTTGCAGCCGCGTCTGGAATGGGAAACCCTGCAACAGAAAACACGCCCGTGGCTACGTCTCCTGCGATCATTGCAGGTCTAAAACATGGCGCAGGCCCGCTAAAACTTGATCGACTGGGATTTTTGTCTGCACGTAGATTTCGGACAGCCGCTTCAGACTCCTCTGGTGAATTTCCCTCTGTGTTCGGGATGATGTCTTCTACAAAGAAAAACTAGATTCGTCGGGCTGTAAAATAATTGCGGGTGAGTTTTGACGCCCCGGATGTGATGCCAGATTATTCCTTCGTCTTGGCAACGAACAAGAGAACCATCGAGTTGCTTTTCCAATGCGTTGACAAATTACATTTCCAGCAGACCTTCAGGGCCAGCCGCAGCCGACCCCAGGCGGCCGAAGCGTAAAGTGAGGTTTCCGGTGCCTCAGCTTTGCGTGGCATATTGCCGCTGAGAGTTTCGCATTCCTCGTTGCGTTGTCCCATGTTATGTGCTGCACCAGTACGCCCCTGCATTTCGGTGCACAGCATTGCAGCCATATTGTTTGCAGAAAACTTCTAGAAGTCGTTCAGTCATTAAAATCCACCCGACCGCAGCATTCGTTCAGTGCAGGGGCCTGCTTTTGCCGAGAGCGTAAATTGCCATCACGGCCGAAATAAAAAGGTTCTCTATACGATCTTTCGCTTTACTTTTGTCAGCTCTCAAATCACCACGTTACACTTCCAGTCACAACGACGGCGTTGCTGAAGCACCAGCTGGGCCAAAGGATTTCCGTGAAGCACAAGCCGAACCTTTGGCAGTTTCTTGGCACAACCAAGGTACTAAGGCGGGTGAAAGTTCAAATGACTGTCTGCACGCTACGACGTTTGCAACCAGGCAGACTCGAGGCCATGCGCCAAATCAATTGCATACCGAGTATCAAACAGAACTCATCTTTATGCCGAACCTTTTATGTAAGGCAACCACGTCATTTTCAATCTGAGCGTTGTCTACGACATCGCCAGGAGTTGGAATCAGGAACCCTGCACCTGCACTCGCGGCCGCGACCACGCATCGTAAGGCACCCTATCATTTTTTGCCCTTACAGAGGTCCCGTTTTCAGGTACCCATGCCCAGAACAAAAGCTCTGCTATGCCGATGCAGGTTCCAATGCCGGAAGAAAAGTGCCGCACGCGCGAAATGTCAGTTGACTGCGAAGGTCAAGGCCGCCGTAGCAGGGCCGTGTCCGCATCATTTGCTTGAAGTTCTTCGGTCTTATATTCGCTGAGGGGCTTAGTCGGTTTGGTGATTCCTAGCCGTTTCTCTGCATTGTCAATTCGTTGCCGCGGCGTAAATCCTTTTCACCGGGCAGGTATGCCACTCCCTCTTGAGGGGCAAGTGCGCTGGATCGATTGCCGAATTCGCTACGAACTCTGCCACTCGTTAAAATCAAAACGTCTCACCGCTGCAAGTTTCGAAGGTGTGCTGCTCCGCATCTTGCAACCGAATCCGGATGCCCTCTCGCTTTACAAGTCGGTCTAAAAGCCAGGCTGGCACTTTGCCCAAACAGCTGTCATTTCTGTAGTCATCCCCAGGATCGAGGCAGTAGCACAGGCAAAAATGTGAATCCGCTTCAGATGCGGCCAGTAAGTAGCTGCTCAGCTTCTCTACGTTCTTCCCACGCAGGATTACCCTTTCGCGGCTGCCGTTCGCCCGATGTGGCGATCAAAATTCGGTCAGCGGCTCCGGAGCGCCGCCGCGCCGCTGCTAACGAAACTATGCCATAAGGGAATTATCAGGATAGAATGCGTACTTCGTCGGCTGTGGAAGAACTTATCGAACGACCTTGTAATTTTTAGAGCTGTTGCTTCGTAGCGGTTCGAATGACGTTGCGACCTTCCGCGGCGCTAGCTTGTACTGCCGCTTCCTGGAACCTGACTCTGAGCGTCGGATTATCTTCAACCATCTGACAGGCCCATCCTAGAACCATGTCGCTCACCTGCTTGAGCCCGGTCGCTACGATCACGACCTCAGCATTCTTTTCACCTTCGCCATGAGGATCGCAGGCATGAAGGCAAAGTCCTCCTGAGTGAGAACTCTCGACTTTCCTCCTTTCTTGCTTTCGGTGATGGATGCAGTTCGGAACCTGCGGAGCCCGGTTCGTCGCAAGAGTACCCAGCCGTAGAGATTTGCAACAATGAAGATTTGGAATGGTAAAAGCTTCAAGCGCACAGCGATTTGCAAGTAATCCGAGCAACGTCCCTGTGCCGCTCCTCGGAGAAAACGATGTCAGTTGGCCACCCGATCCTTTTGGAAGCGTTTCGCACGCAAGGCGCACAAGGCGACCGCGCGCCTGCTTGCCCACTGGATGCAGTCGAGCGGCATACTTCTCTGGCGAGAGCAAGTACGGCGAGGACCAGTACGGTTTCTTGAGACGAAGCCTTTTCCTTTCATGCTAGAGCAATCAGGCGAGCTGCCGAGAGACGCGGAACGTCTCCCGGCGGTCAAGGCTCCAATCGCGACAGATGGACTGCCGCTGAATGAAGATCGTTATTGAGAGAGCAGGTCAGAGCCTTTCGCCTGTGCTCTACTGAACACGATCAAATCAGGAAGAATGCGACAGGAGCTGAATTGGTTGGAATCGCAGGCTCTTTTGCCGCTCATAGATCGATTCGCCCCTCATACATATATGTTTGACCAAAGCAGCGATGCTGGCACCATCGTTGATAGTGAAACGCATGTGCCATACAGACACTTGAGAGCGCAGCCATATCGACCGTGCAGTGTGCGATTGATCTCTGCGCTTTGCTTTCCTGCAACAACCACCACAATTCATGCGTGCTTATGCAGAGCCTGTCTCAGCGATCTTCTACTCCCTTTGATGTCTCTATGTGGGTTGGCCTGGGTAATCGACGTTTCTCGGACTCAGTGGAAACGCAGGAACGGCCGATGACGGCCTTGTTCTGTCGTCGAAACGGTGTCCCTGCGGTTGGTCGCCCTCGAATTCGCCTACTTGACGGTAGATTTGGATGGGTATCGGCCGGTATTGAAACGCTACTCCGGCCGTGGCTTGTTCGACGTCCCACCCTGATAGCGACTGTAAGAAATCTGCGAGGGCGCGGGCTCGCCCTTTTCCACTTGGAAATGCGATCCATCCCTATCCAACGTCGCCCGAAGGGACTGTCTGAGCGCTAGGTTATTATACCACCATTCGGTTCATCGCTTGACTTCAGGCTCGCCCTGCCATGTGCGACTATGCATCCGTTTCGTCATTCATCTGTTCAGCTTCACCCTCGGCTTCCAGGATACGCTTCCAAAAGTTCTCAAATTCAGCCGGACCGACCACATGATTCTGACCAGCCTTCAGGGTGACGAGAGCCTCTCCGCCGGCAGGCATCGAAACGGATTCTCCGGTGCCAAAATTCCTCGCGACGGTCGCCCAACTCTACTTCGTCAGTTCCCCAGATTCGCGTCATAAACCAGTTGCTCGGCTGGACAGTACGCCTCACTCTTCAAGAGCCGTTTTGAGATCGTTGGAGCCAACGTTGAAACTCCTTCAGAGCGCCGAGACTCAAGGTGAGGCCGCGATGAAATATCGCTAGGTATGGCGGCCAGAGAGTTCTGCCATCTTTACCCGGTCCAACGAGTCCGAATTTGATCAGAGTTAGGTTCGAAGTCGTTCAGTGAGATTTGGTGATTCCCTCGTCCACTTAAGACTGGTCATAATGGCTCCTTGTTGTACATAAGCATACAACTACGCCGATGTACTAGCTAGAAGCTACCAGTCATATATGATTGTGTCAAGTGGAACCTGCAAATATCCTGCGACACGATCTAAAATGTTCCGCTGTCAATGACCGTTTGCGTTTCGGGCAGTACTCTGGCATGAAGGCTTGCCGGATCATCGTCTCGTATTGATACTCATCCAGCGTCACCCTAAAAGTCGGCTGCCTGCGGCACCTCTTCAGGTATCCATGCCTTGATGATGCTGCTGGTGTGTACCTTTGATACCGGTAGCTGCGAAGAGTTCCTGAATGCTTTTGACTGGCGTGTCCCGGTGCTGCTTGTGGATGGTAACGAGGCACTTGCTGCCACTTCTGGTGAATTCAACGTCATTTTGTTTCTGCCTTTGTTTGGCTAGAGTGATAGATACGTAGTTTGAAAATGACTGAATGACAGTCAGGCCCACAGCCATCATTCATCCATTTCTGGGCGCGTGCATGCGCGGAGTTCCGAGGTAGCGAACGAGCAAGATTTTCGAGCGACGACCAGCACTTGCTTACAATGGCCCACTTACCGTCACCACGAATTTGATTGGCGGAATTACGGGAACTTCTCGGCTGCCGCTACTTGGTAGAGCGAACGATCTGTTTGAGTTTCCAGTGTCAACTACTCCTCGAATTGATGTCAGGCAGCTTCAGACGGTGTTTTAACAAGAGCGGCAACCGCAGCCCGGCATTCGCGCAGCCGCTTCTCTGCCCGTCGTAGCCAATCCTTTTGAACCGTATACGCGTGTTCGGCTGCTTTGAGGTTCTGCTGAGGGCTTTCTTCCATGTCAGTTGGATACATGGCTTCTCCTCCTGTTCTGACCTCTGTTTTAGACCTCTGTCTGTGTTTTTCTCAACTTTAGGTTTTTGACTGAGCCTCAACCTCAGTTTCCGTACTCTCTCTCAGGAGAGGACGGAGGTAGAGGTTACGACTAGGTCACATTTCTTTCGCCACGTACTAGGCCTTACCTTTACTGCGCGCCAACACGAAGCCATCCTGCTTCGTTTGCGTACTCGTCGACATACTTTTTCAGTGATTACGATCTTTTTTGCGATTGCACTCTTGCTGGCAGCTTCATGCGTTTTGATGTAATCGCTGACTTCCTGTACCTTGCGCTGATGTGCTGACGCGAGACGTCAGTCGCAGGCACGTGGAGGGTCACGGTACGTGAGCGAGAGTATGATGTGCCATCAGGATCTCGGCCTTGAATTCTCAGAGTCATCCGGCTTGCGGGTCCATATCGACGTGGCTTGACGCAACGTAGGAATAGCCTCGTCGAGATCCTGACTCTGTTTGAGGTATTCCTCACCTTCACCGTGGCCGCCAACATCGTTCTGGATTCCCCAGACGCCAGTCGCAGCTCATTGTCACACGATGTCACCACTTCCACGTAAGCCAGGTTTCGAGCGTCAGGGATTCTTTGCTCTTGGCTGCTTCCTTGGTCGCGTGATGCAGCCCAACAACAGCGATCGCACCTCAGCCGAATCAAATTGAAAAGATTCCTTTTGCGAGGCCTTGTGCACTCTCGGTCGCACTATTCTCGTCGCCGCTGGTTTGAAAACGAATCGCTGTATGCAAGGAAGACGGATAGGCTTTAACTTCTCGAATCGCAGCCGCAAGGACAGGATCGTGTAGATTGATCGGCACGCCGTCATTCATCGTCTGGCACCAAGAATCGTTCTTGATTGATACGCATCATGGTCGACTCGTCGCCGGAAGGCTTTGGCACCATTCTCAGGAACGAGGTACAGTACGTTTCTCGGCTCCGGTACATGGAAGGCCTTCATAAACGATGTTCCGTTCGTAAGAGCTTTTGCCATCGACAACGCGAACCATGTTTTGCCTACGCCTGATGCCCAGCGCCAAGGAAGGTGATTCCTTCCGGCGGAGAGATCTTGTCGATAAGCATCGTGATCTCGCCATCCGGCAACTCTTCAATTTGATGGAAGGTATCCCGCCAATTCGTGCTGCTCGGTAACTTGGCACACAGCTTTCGAACTTCGGCGACGTTCTTTGGCCACATCCAGCGTTTGCAACGCGCGAATATCTCAATCCTGTTTAACAGCGAAAGCAGCTTGCTGTTTTCAAAAAGCAGAATGGCAGGATTGGATTTGCATACGTCGTTATAAGATCAGCCCGCTGGCGCTCCTCGGATATATTCAGCAGTCAGCTGCGATTTGGGCATCGTCTTCAATTTTGAAGTACTTGAATCAAGCAGAGTGAGCCACATGCGCCGAATCACGCACGAAGAATACTCGGGTTATCTTCTCAGCTTCGGCTGGACCGTGAGAGGCGACGCTGTAGGCTTTGCAGCATCAGGCTCCTTTGCTGGATGTTCCCAGAGCAGATCGAGAAGCCCCTTCATTCGGCCGTTATTCTCCACGACGCACCTCGGTCGCCGTGTTGAAGGCGACGAGGTTCGGGAAAATCCTGGTCGGTTTGCGTACCAGAATTGTCGCGGCGCACAGTTCCAACAGCAAATGTCGGAGCAAGCGGCTCGTGTTGATACGGGCGGGCTGCATCGACTTTGTTCACGGTATCGAAGGTTGATCAGATAAGTGCTTTTGATATCGTTCGGTGAGTTCGATCGTGAGCGTCGCACTCTTGGTCTTGGTCACAGCATCTCCTATGCAAAACAGCAGTACTCGCTACTGAAGATCTGAAGGCTCAACAGCCTCCAACATTCGGCCATCAAAGCATCGAAGTTTGCTTTCAGATGCGTCATTACGGAATGACGGGTACGCGGCTCTTCCGCAACTTGGCGTGCACCGACTGCAGAACTCGATTCACGGATCGGATATGTGCAGTACTTCCTCTTGGAGCGTGTTTCCAGATTCACACGATCTTGACTACGCCGGAACGTTGCGGAAGAGGCTCGAACGGTATCTGGGCTGATTGACCACAGCTTCGCCACAAGCAACAGATCGATGAGTCGCTTCTCTGATGCTGACATTTGGGATTGACACCTACTGGCAGGTCAACGAGCCTTCTGCGGAAGAGGAACTAAGGCTGCGTTTTACTTATCCAGCCATCGAACTACTCAGTGCGTGAGGTCGTCGATTGCGACGCTTGCTACAGCATATTGCTGAGAATGAGCGACACAATGTCAAGCGTTTTTCAAGGTTCTGATACGAATCACTTTTCCGCCACCGGATTTCTTCGAGATTCGCCTGTGCTCAGTGACTTGCGGGCATCCGCTATGCGGACTTCCTGCGATTCTGAACACCACCAGTAGATAGGCCTGCTCAGTGATCGTAGTAACTTGGAATGCGCCTAGCATCTTGGAAACGGTATGCAACTTCGACACCGTGCAGAGATCTGAAACAGCGAACGTGTCACCGAACATGTGAGGATGCGGCCGACGCATGGTGCCCTGCTCGGTACTCACAGACTTGATTCCGGCCAGATCAGAACAGCTTGAAGCAGTCGCTTTCTCCAGGTCACGGTATCAGAGTGAGCACTGTAGTGTTTCATTCCGGAAAGGCATCTGAAGGCCCAGACACTATCCTTCTCCATCGGTATGCCACGCGGCGTGACAATCAGGTGTTCAGGCAGAGAGCACCGTCGGCCGGATGTCTGTTTTCTGACAGCGATACTGCAAGACTTCGTCGCTATCGACGAGTTTCCGGCCTGAACTGTGCCACGTCGATCGTCGCCATTCCCGACCAGCGCAGTCGCTCAACGAGAGGTTCGATGATCGCTGCTGCCAGAACTTGCGTGTATACCTCGGCCGATTTTCAGGGTCGTCACTTTGCGACAGCTGCCAGAATCTTGATGTATCGGTCATCAGTGGAAGTGGCTGTACGACTACCTTTCTGGTATTCGAGCCGCTGATCTTCCTCGCAGCGCTCAACTGCGATCCAGCCTTGAATCTCACAGAAATTCAGGAATCCTTTCACCATGCCCCAACGCTGCGCGGCAGTATAGTCACCGAGATTTCCAGGTGCAACGCCAAGCGGTGCGATGGCAGGGTTCAGGTCAGCGACAGACGTAGAGCGAGTGTTGCGGCGTCAGCGTGGAAAGCTTCAGTCGAACAGATGCCCGTTCTTGTCGAACCACCTGCGTTTCACGGATCGACGATGTGGCCGATAGAGATCGGACCATGCCGATAGTACGGGTGCACATCGCCGCACGGTCATGTCGCCGTAATACATCGGAACAGCTTCCGCGATCGTGGCCTGTTCGGCCTCTTTGACTGCGCGAAGTCGTTTCGGTTCCTGCTTGTCGGGATTGAATCGATCACGGTATTCCTGTGCGAGGTCTTCGGCCTTCGCCCATGATCGAGTCTTCGCGGAAATCAGTTTGTTGCTGCCGATTCTGGCGCCCTCGTAGATCGAAAGGGCTTTCGGGCAGTTGCAGCCGCGGAAGTCCGAGCCTTCGTTGCGATGTTTACAGTCAACGGAATGCCGCACCTTAACTTTCACGGTGCGTGTTGCAGGGGCTGTGAAGTCGGTCATGTGATCTCCTCACGACCGATCATCACAGTATTTGGTTAGTATTACAATTCATTTTCTCAAAGTCGTTGTTCCCCTGATAAACAGCTGGTTTTCTGCACGTATCCGTTAATAAATATCGTACTGCTCCCAATGCAGCGTGGGATCGGACTGGATGATGATGCTCTTGCGCGTGGCCTGCTCGAGTTCTTCGATCAGGGAGGACTCGCGCGTCTTCAGGGCTTTGGCGATTTCGGGATTGACGCGCAGGGTGAGGCTGTGCGCGTCGAGGTCGGCGGCCATTTTTCGGGCTTCGGCCTGGATTTCGTAGCAGATCGTGGGAATGGACTTGACCATGCCCGAGCCGGTGCAATAGGGGCAGGGCTGGCACAGGACGCGTTCGAGCGCTTGCTTGGTGCGTTTGCGCGTGATGCACACCAGGCCGAATTCGTTGAAGGACAGCGCTTTCGACGGCGCGCGATCCTGCTGCAGGGCCTGATCGAGCGCGGCCATCACCTTGTCGCGGTTGCGGCGCTCTTCCATGTCGATGAAGTCGAACACGATGATGCCGCCCAGGTCGCGCAGGCGAATCTGGCGGACGATTTCGTTCACGGCTTCGAGGTTGGTCTTGACGATGGTGTCTTCGAGGCGCGTGGAGCCGCGGCCCACGTATTTGCCGGTGTTGACGTCGATGGCCACCAGCGCTTCGGTGTGGTTGATGACGATGTAGCCGCCGGACTTGAGCCACACTTTCGGGCCGCAGGGCTTTGTCGAGCTCCTGCTGAATGCCGAATTCCTCGAAGATGGGCGCTTCCTTGGTGTAGAGCTTCACGCGCGTGACCAGCTTGGGCTGGAAGCGGCTGACGAATTCGACGACCTTGGCTGAACTCCTCCTCGTTGTCGAGCCAGATGGCGGACGTAGTCGTCGCTCAGGTAGTCGCGCAGGATGCGCTGCACCAGGTTCAGGTCGCGATGCAGCAGCGAAGGCGCGCGGCGCTGCTCGGAGGTGCCGCGAATGGTGTCCCAGGTGCGGCCCAGGAATTCCACGTCGGTGCGAATTTCCTCGTCGGTCGCTCCGCCGGCGGCGGTGCGCACGATGAAGCCGCCGGGGAAATGTTCCCTTGGCTTCGGTGACCAGGCGGCGCAGGCGCGAGCGGTCTTCGGCGGAGCCGATGCGGCGCGACACGCCGATGTGATCGACCGTCGGCATGTACACCAGGAAGCGGCCGGGCAGGGCGACGTGGCTGGTGATGCGCGCTCCTTTTTTGCCAAGCGGTTCCTTGGCGATTTGAACGATGATTTCCTCGCCGGCCTTCAGCATTTCGGAAATCAGCTGCGGGCGGCGATGCTGTTCGTGCCGGGGATGTCCGTGTCGCGGCGGCTGGTGCGGGCGTCCGCCGGGGCGGCGTCCACCGCCTCCGCGCTGCGGACGGTCTGCCGCGGCGCATGGGCCGCTGGAAGCGGGCGCGCGGCTGTTCGGAAATGCGCGCGCTGGTGGGCGGCTGATCCGCGCCGGGCTGCTGAGTCTCGGCGGCGGCGTGGAGTTCCTCGTGCTCTTCACCGTGAAGCGCGCCGTGAAGTTCGCCTTCCGCGTGCAGTTCTAGGTTCCCTTCGCCATGTTCTTCGCCGTGCTCTTCTTCGTGGCCTTCCAGATGTCCTTCGCCGTGTTCGGGAGAGCCTTCCGCAGCCAGCGCTTCTTCGTGCATTTCATCCGCGATGGCGTCGGCTTCTTCCGCGGCGCTCTGATGATCGTCTTCGTGATCTGCTTCGTGATCCTCTTCCGCGTCGGCTTCCTGATCGGCGTGTTGATCTTCGTCCAGGGCTTCCTGCAACTCTTCCAGTTCCGCGGCCTCCACGAACGCTTCGGCCCCGGCTTCGATGGCTTCGGGCCGGTCCTCGGCGTCAGCCTGCGCTTCTTCGTGCTTGGCTTCGACCAGCTGCTCGGCGAGCGAGTTTGTCTCATCGTCGGAAAGGGTCGATCCATTGGGCGCGACTGGCTTCCGCTGTCTCCGCATGGCCGGCTTCGGCTTCCGGAACGTAAGCGGATGCGCGCAATTTCCGTTTCGGCCTCGGTTCGAAGAGGGAGCCGCGTATTTGGAAACGCCGGCGGATGAATCCAATTTTGACTTCCGCGGCTGCAGCTTCACTTTCCAAGGACGCCGCAGCTGGAGGAACCGCAAAGAGCGCGCCGGGCAATCCTGCGGATATTTCCTCATCCGTGAAGGTTCGCGAAGCGCCAGGAATCGTTGCAGAAGATTCCGTGTGGCCCGCTGGAAGCGGGCGAAGCATGCGCAGCGGCAGGCGCGCCGAGAGCGGACGGAGCGCGATCCTTGATATTTGGCGAGCGACTCGCCCGGAAGAATGATCGGCTCGAATTCGGCGGCGGCGGGCGGCTCATAGGGTCGCGACTCGCGCGGCTGGGAATCAAACGGCCGCGGCGAAGCATATTTCGATGACGGCAAATCGCGCCCTTGCGGACGGCGATCTCGGCCGCCGCGTGGCCGCCCTGGCCTGGCCGGCCGAAGCGCTGGTTGCGACCTCCGCGCCCGCCGCGATCGCGATTGCCAAAGCCGCCACGGCCTCCGCGGCCACGATCGTTTCTCTGTCCAATGGCTTTTTTTCGAAGGGCGGATGCTGCACGCGCTGCATGGGCGCCGCCGGCGCAAAGCCGCCTTCGGAAGCGGAAGATTGTCCGGCGGCAGCGACTTGAAGGGTTTCGCCTTCGAGCGGCGTGATGACCGGAACGGCCTCAGAAGCTTCCGCCTGTTCCGACCGGAGCGACAGGCGCGGCAGCCGCTACGGGCGGTGAGTCAGAAACGGGAACTGGCGCTGGCGCAGGTGTCGCGACCACGCCGCCATTGGTGGTCGGCGGAAACACTTCGTTGCTGCGCGGCTGCGGCTTCTGGGCCTTGGGCTCGGCGGGAGCGACGTGGTCGTAGTCTTCGAGATGTTCCAGGAAATCGCTGACGTACAGGAAGGCGTCGCTATCGAGGCCAATATCCACAAAGGCCGACTGCATGCCGGGGAGAACTCGTGTGACGCGGCCTTTGTAGAGACTTCCGACTAGAGCAAATTCTTTTTCGCGTTCGATGTAAATTTCACAAAGCTGTCCATCTTCCACGATCGCGACCCGGGTTTCGTGCGGGGTCGCGGAGATCACTAGCTCCTTCGACATGAAAACTCCTCGGAGGGCATCGCCGCAATCCGGCTCGGCGCACAGAGTAGCGCTCCATCCCGCAGTCGCGGGATCGCCGGGGAAGCTACAATTAAATTTGATCTTCCGCTGGGCATGCGATGCTTGCCTCGCCACCAAAATTTCTTTCAAATTTCTTTCCAGCGGGCCGCTCGCTCGATTCACAGCGCGGCGCGGGCCGGAAAGCAATCAGCGTCAACGGCTCAGTTGACGAAACGCCGGATGCGGACGTTCATCACCAGCCCTAAAGCCAAAAACACAAACAATGTGGCCGAGCCGCCGTAACTCATCAGCGGCAGCGGAATTCCGGTGACCGGCATAAATCCGATCACCATGGCCACATTCACCAGGACGTGAAAACCTAAAACTGCCGCCACGCCCATGACCAGAAACATCCCCGCTCGATCGTGCGCGCGCTGGGCGTTCTGAACCAGTCGCAACAGCAGGAACATATACAAAAGCAGCGCCACGAAGACTCCGGCAAACCCAAGCTCTTCCGCAAGCGCCGCCAGAATAAAATCCGAATACCGGACCGGCACGAAGCCTAATTGATTCTGGCTTCCGTTGCCAAGCCCCTTGCCCCAGAATCCACCGGAACCCACGGCGATCTTCGATTGCAGGATCTGATAACCCGCGCCGCGTGGGATCGTCTTCCGGGCCGCAGGAATGTTGTAACACGTTCCTTCTGGTAAGGCTTCAGAAAATGATAGCCCACCGGAACCATCATCGCGGCCAGCGCCAGTATCGCCACAGCGATGCTTCCATTGCAAGCCCGCCAGATAAGCGCCCACCGCGGCCAGCGGCACCAGCACCAGCGCGGTTCCCAGGTCCGGCTGCAGCATGATCAATGCCAACGGGAAAACCCACAACGGCCGCAGCTTTGATCAAATCCGCCAGGCTGAGCTGTTCGGTGCGAACTTCCGCGAAGAAGCGCGCCAGCACAATAATTATAATCAACTTGACAAGTTCTGACACCTGCAAAAAGCCGCCCAGGATGGGCAGCCAGCGCTTGGCGCCGAATCGCGAGTGTCCCAGGGCCAGCACGGCGATCAGCGCGATGATCGCGATCAGGTACAAAATGGGAGCCTGATCCATGATGGTGTGATAATCCAGGCGGGACAACAGCAGCATCAAGACAAATCCCAGGCCGATCCACTCCATCTGGTGCGTGTGCATGCCCGCAAGATGGCTGGCGTGCGTTGCGGACCAGATTTCCAGAACGCCCACGCCGCAGATGGCGAATGCCGTGGCCAGCAGCCACCAATCGTAATCGCGGATACTATCGCTCCTTTTGTCCATCGGATTCCTACCTGCTAGATTGCGCTTGCGCCATCGGACCGGATCGTCCACGGAAGTTGGCAGCACATTCGCGGGCGGCTACCGTCCTTTGCCGTGTGCCGTGCAATTCCTGAATTTTCCGCCGTTCTTCTTGTCGTAATAGGCCTTGACGACGTCGCGCACGATGGGCGCGGCCGACGTGCTGCCCCATCCTCCCGCCTGCACGAGAGCGGCCACCACGATTTCCGGATTCCGGCGGGGAGCAAGGCCAACGAACCAGCCGTTTTCTTTCAATTTCTTGCCGAGCTTTCTTCTGCAGGTCGAAACTTTCGACTTGAGCAGTGCCGGTCTTGCCGGAGAAGTCGATATTTTGCAGCTTGATCAGGCCGGAAGTGGTGCCGTCCGGTTCGTTGACGACTCCCCACATGCCGTCGGTGACCTGGCGAACTGTGTCGTCTGAAATCGGGAAATGATTCGGGTTTCACGCTCGATTCGATTTTTCAGCAGATGCGGCTGAATCAAGGTCGCCACCGCTGGCGACGGCGGCAATCATTCGCGCAAGCTGAATCGGCGTGACCATCACCGCGCCCTGGCCAATGGCAACCGAGATCGTCGAGCCCGGATACCATTTGTGATGGTAGACGCGCTGCACCCACTCCTCCGACGGAACCAGGCCGGGCTCTTCGCCGGGAAGATCGATGCCCGTGCGGCGGCCTAGTCCAAGGCCCGTGGCGTACTGAGAAATGCGATCGATGCCCAGAAGTTTGCCGACGTTATAGAAATAAACGTCACAGGAGGCGACGATTCCCTTGTGCAGATCGACGTTCGCCATGGGCGTGGTCGCAATGGAAGGTTCGGCCGTAAAAATTCGCGTAGCCCGGGACAATACACCGTGTAATCCGCGGGGATTGCTTTGGACTCGAGCATGGCCGTGGCCATGACAATTTTAAAGACGGAGCCGGGCGCGAGTTGCGCTTGAATTGCCCGGTTGAGCAGCGGCGTTTCCGGATCGGTGTTGAGATGAGCCCATTCGGCCGCGGGAAATTCGCACAGCGAAATCCTTGGGGTCAAATGTCGGACGGCTGACCATGGCCAGGACTTCGCCGGTGCGCGCGTCCATGGCCACCAGGGCGCCTTCCTTGTTGGCGAAATCGGCTTCGGCAATGGCCTGCAAATCGTAGTCAATCGTCAGCTGAATCGGCTTTCCGGGAATGGCGTCCTGCTGTTCCAGGCGGCCCACTTCCTTGCCGACGCTGTTTACGATGACGCGCCGCATTCCGTCGGTGCCCATCAAGGTGTTCGTTGTACTGCCGTTCCAGGCCGGTCTTTCCGACGATGTCGCCGGGTTTCAAGGCTGGCATCCGAGGCATCCACCTGCTCCGCGCTGACTTCACCGACGTAGCCAATGGCGTTGGCGAGCATATCGCCGTGCGGATAGCGGCGGCGATGGACCATCAGCATTTCAAGTACGGGAATATCGCTGCGATGGGACTCGATGAAGGCGATATCGGAAGGGCTGGCTTCCGGCTTGATCACGATCGGCTGAAACTTCGGCATGTAACGCATGGCATCAATTTGTTGCTTGACTGTCTTCCAGCGTCATGCCCAGACCATCGGCAATCTGCGGCAGCAGCTTCTCGACTTGATCGGGAGCGTCGCGCAATAGCAGAACGCTGAAGGAGGGATAATTGTCGACCAGGACGCGGCCTTCGCGATCCAGCATGGAGCCGCGCGGCGCAATAATCGGAATGGATCGCACGCGATTGCGTTCGGCCATTTGGGCGTAGCGGTCTGAATCGATGATCTGCAGCCGCCAGAAGCCAAACAGCAGCAATGAAATCATGCCTACGATTACGTAAGAAACAACTGCCAGCCGCTCGGATGGCAGTCTTTTATCGTTCATTAAAGAGATGGCCAAATCGACTCCGCGCGATCCTTAGCCCCGCGCGCCCACTGGGCTTTCTCCACACCTAACCATCGTCCACAGTAGCACTTGCGGCAAGGGTGTGCAACATCGTGCGCATCGTATCGGATACCCCCCTCCCGCGCGAATTGCTGGGCTTCAGGAGGGTTTTCGGAAGCGATCCAACAAGGGGAACAATCCCAATGGCGATGGTGGCATTCACAAGCGAGGCGATCAAGACGGGGACCGTGAAGTAAGATTCATCGCGCCTGGCAAGTAATGTTCGTGTGGTCAACGTAAACACGGCGTGATGGAATAAATAAAAGCCCGCCGTCAGCAGGAATCGCGACGACAGGATGCTCCACGTCAATGCGCGCTCCGAGCGAAGAGCCCAGATAACCAACCAATGTTTTTGCAATGCCGTACAGTCCCAGCGGAGTGCGGCTCAGGCTGTCCTGAAGCAATCCCACCACCATGCCCAACAACAAACCCGAGGATGGATTGCGCTTGCTGAGCGCGAAATAAAGAGTGACCAGCAAAGGTAATTCCAGATAGTTGGCGGAGTGGAATGTAGACCGGAAAAAAAGCCTGCAACACCAGCGCCAGTAATACGGCCACGGGCACGACCCCGGCGTAGTACTTGTGCACCTCAATGTGCGGCTCCGGACCGATATAAACTTGCGTGCTATCCATGATCTCCTGCTTATTTTCCGAGGCCGGAATTAGGCGGCCCGAGTTACGCAGCCTGGGCTACGCAGCCTGGATTACGCAGCCTGGATTATTGCGTGTCCGCCGCCGGCTTTTTTGCCGGTGACGCTGGTGCAGCCGGAGCCTTGGGCGCGGTTGCAGCGGCCGGCTTGGGCACGGTCGTAGCAGCCGGAGGCTTGCTTGCAACCGGAGAGGCGACCGGTGACGTATCGGCATCCGGTGTCTTTCTTCATGTTCAGTTCCTGCCGCGTCAACAAGACCAGCACTTCCTCAAGGCGGTCCAAATGAGCGGCCGGCTTGACGCGAATCCTCATGAAGGGCGCCTTGGGGTCGACCACAAAATCCACCACGGTGCCCACGGGAAGGTCTTTTGGAAAGATGCGATCCTGCCCGGAAGTCAGCACCGTTTCACCGACAGTTACTTTTTCATCATTACCTATATAGTCCGAGAGATAGCAGCGGCTCGCCAGTGCCCTTCACCGGGCCCTGCGTTCGAGTGTCCGTCAGCAGCGCGCCCACGCCGCTTTCCTTGTCCCCCAGCAGCAGGACTTGCGAAATGTCCGGATACACCGCGAAAATCTTGCCGACCACGCCGTCCGGCGTGATCACGCCCATGTCGCGGCGAATGCCGTCGCGCGATCCCCGATCGATATTCACCATCAGGCTTCCGGAGTCTGGACTGGCGCTAATCACGCGCGCGGCGAGCATGGGAGTTTCAGTATGTTCGGTGTGAAACTTGAGCAGCGCGGCCAGGCGGTCGGCCTCCAGCGCGCGGCCCTCGAGCTCGGCATTGCGAATTTTCAGACGGTCCATCTCGGCGCGCATGGCGTCGTTTTCTCTTTGCGCGCTGCGCAGGCCCACGTATCCGCCCCAGCTGCGGGAAGCTCCGTTGACCGTCCAGGAACCAATGCGCTGCAGCGGCGAAACCAGTTCCACGGCCCACACGCGAATGAGCCGCACTTGCCGCTCGCGCTTGATCTGCGCGGCCAGCAGCAATACCTGCACAACGACAACGCTTGCGAGCAACGTCAGAGCCTTGTGGCGTGAAGGAATTGCAATCATCGGGGAAGACTGTCAGCTTTCAAAATTTTGGTTACCAGCTGTGCTTTTCCAGTTGAACTTGCTTGCGCTGTTTGCTTTTTTTGTAGCGCCCGCCTTCAGGCGGGCATGCACTTGGACCTAAGATGCCCGCCTGAAGGCGGGCGCTACAAGATCACGGCAAAATCAAGTCCCGCCAATCCATCGCGCTCAATCAATCGAAACGAGCCGCAGCAGACGAAAATCGCTCAACATTTTGCCGGTCCCCAGCACCACGGACGCCAGCGGATCATCGGCAATTGAAACGGGCAGGCCGGTTTCCTCGCGGATGCGTTTATCCAGGTTCTTGAGCAGCGCGCCTCCGCCGGTGAGCACGATACCGCGGTCGCTAATATCCGCGGAAAGCTCGGGCGGGGTACGCTCCAACGCCACGCGGCAGGCGTTCAGAATGGTGGCCACGCATTCGGAAAGCGCCTCGCGAATTTCACTATCATCAATGGTTACAGTTCGCGGCACGCCCTCGATCAGGTTACGACCTTTCACTTCCATGGTCAGCGGTTTTTCCAGTGGGTAGGCCGAGCCGATCTCCATCTTGATCTGTTCCGCGGTGCGTTCACCCACCAGCAGGTTGTATTTGCGCTTCAGGTACTGCATGACTGCTTCGTCCATTTCATTTCCCGCCACGCGCACCGACCGTGAATATACGATGCCGCTCATGGAGATGACGGCGATGTCGGTTGTGCCTCCGCCAATGTCCACCACCATGTTTCCGGAAGGCTCCTCGATGGGCAGGCCCGCGCCGATGGCGGCGGCCATGGCCTGTTCCACGAGATAAACTTCACTGGCATGCGCGCGGTATGCGGAGTCCTGCACGGCGCGTTTTTCCACGGGCGTGATTTCGCTGGGAACGCCGATCACGATGCGCGGATGCACCAGCATGCGGCGGTTATGCGCCTTTTGAATGAAGTAGGTGAGCATCTTTTCGGTCACCTTGAAATCGGCGATCACTCCATCCTTCATCGGCTTGATGGCCACCACGTTGCCCGGGGTTCGGCCAAGCATTTCCTTGGCTTCCTTGCCCACTGCCACGACTTCGGCGCTGTTCTTATTGATAGCCACAATAGAGGGCTCATTCACCACGATGCCTTTGCCTTTGGCATAGACCAGCGTGTTGGCCGTCCCGAGATCAATCGCCAGGTCCGATGAAAACAGACTAAAGACCGAGCGAAGGTTGTAACCGTTGTTGGACATAATTCCCTCAGTACCGGGCAGTTCGCGCGACTGCTGGATGCCGAATCAAAGGGGCGCCGCCCGGTTACCCCTCTCTAAAATTTTCCCACCGGATTTGCGCTGCATTGCGCGCCAGCCGTCCGGTTATGGAATCACTATTTCGACTCTCTTGATGGCCGTGCCGCCCCGTCGGTTTTGCCCGGTCAGGACAATGGTCTGGCTGCCCCGGCTCAGCGACGACGTAAAATACTTAAACTTGCCGTCGGGCTGCATATCGGCGACTTGTTCCCCGTTGATAATGAGCGCAGCTCCCGGCTCGGTGCGTCCGGTGATCTCTAATACGTTACCATGCAACTCGGTGCTTCCGACCTCCAGCAGCATTTCCTGGCCCTTGCCTTGTGTCGCGAGTGTAAACTTGAAGGTATCGCTGGGGGCGCTGACGCGCTTCTCCTGGTCCGTGGCCACCACATCCCAGAAATAGTCACCCTGGTCGAATCCGCTAATTTCGGCGAACGTCGCCGCCAATTTGCGGTCCTCCACAATGCGGGAAAACATGGAATTGGTGCTGATGCGCAACTCGTAGTTGACCGCGCCAGGCACGGGCTTCCATTCGAATCGCACCGGAGCGTGCTTTGGATCCGGCACGATCAACGGTTGCAGGTTCATGGGTTGTGCCAGGTCGGGCGGCGCAAGAACATTTGATTTGACGACGCTTCCTCCACTGGTTGGAACCGTTACGCGCTCCCATCGGCCGATGTCGACGTGCTGGCGGCCATCCGTGGTGTCCAATTGTGCGCTTCCGGCCGACACGGTGACTTCCGTTTCGCTGGTCTTTGGATCGCTACGCACTGCCGCACGGCTGTTCTGCTGGACCGATGCCACCGCATTCGAAAAGGAAACCTCGGCTTTCGATTTGGGGGAGTCCCAGGTACCGGTAGCCAAATCCACCGCGCCGGAAGTGATATGCATGGCCACGCGGGTTTCGCTGTCCCGCCCGACCGAATTTTCCTCCACCGTTACCAGTGTATCTGATTGCACGGTGTATGTAGTGCCGTCAGAGAAGGTGATGCGCGCGGCGCCGTCTCCCCCTGTCTGGATAAAGTCGCCTTTATCGAGCGCCATGCGATAATCCGCGGTGACCCACTGCACGGAATTGACTTTCTTCACTTGCACTCGCCCATCGAGATTCACAAATTTGGCCTGCTTGGCGGTCAGTTCGGCTGTGGGAGCCGAGCCCGCGCCAATCGCTTTCGAGAGTTTGGCGATGGCGCCGCTGTAGGCCTCGGGATAAATCAAGTACAGCGTGGCCATCAACACCGCAAAAATCATGACCACATACATTGCAACCGTTCGGTAAGTAACGGTCTTCCAATAGATCTCCATGTGCGAGGTCTTTGGGGGTGGTGCGAGCGGTGGTCTTTGTACGGGCATGAAGTAATCGCTAAAATTTCAGCTGACATGAAAAGTTAGCACGCCGCTACATGCCCCGGAAACCATGCTCCCGGAAGGAGTTTCTCGCAGTGCAATACACGATAGGAATGCCTGAAAGGCGGGTGAGGGCCGTCGAAGACACGGCGAAGGCTATCCGGGGTGCAAGCGCTGAGCTTTGCTGTCAATCGAGGAGAACCCCGCACCCTTGAACCGCCCAGGGTGCGGGTAATATTTTGAAGCCCTTAATTCCAGTGTCAGCCCATTCCGAGCATGGAATCCACGGAAATACTGTTTTGTTCGAGATGGATCAGCAGGTAGTAATAAATAAAGATATACGGGATTTGCAGGCCCGAGACCAGCCAGTCCTGCGCCAGGTTAGTGCCAATTACCAGGATCGTCATCACCAGCGCGCCCACGATCAGCGTAAATCGCGAAAACAGCCCCAGCATCAGAAGCAAGCCCAATATCGTTTCGACCCATGGCAGCACTGCCCCGAAGGCAGGCAGCATGCCCGGCGAAATCAGATGGGCGTGTTCGAAATACTTTGTCAGGTAGGCGAGAAAAGCGGCTCTCCCATTGAGCAGACGGCTGAGCCCGTGAATAAAGATATTGGCCCCGAAGGATAAACGGAGAATGGCATACGCAATGGCCGTATTTGAAGCATGGTTGCTGTCCGTGCTGCTCGATTGACTCACAAATCCTCCTCAAATTTCTACGTCCGGCTCGCGCACCCAGGCAGGCACAAGAACATCCAGCAGGCGCAGTAAGCGAACAGAACGAACTGATTGGGGCATGCAGACGAAGGACGTTTTATAACACAAGCCATCAGGTTGCAACACCTCTCTCAGCTCTGCAAAAATGCTTTGAGTTCTTGCGTCAATTCCTCGGGCATCTGCTCGGGAAGAAAGTGGCCGGTGGGCATGGCCTTGCCGTGTGCCTGCACGGCGCGGTCTTGCCAGGTCTGCAACACGTTGTACATGCGGTGAAACGGCCCCTTCTCGGACCAGAGCACCAGCAGTGGACATTGAATCTTCTTATCCAGATCCGCCTTGTCGTGCGCCAAATCGATTGAGGCGGCCGCGCGATAGTCCTCGCAAATCGCGTGGATGGTGGCGGGATCGCGAAAGACGCGGAAATATTCCTGAAACACGGCGGGCTCGATCCATGCCGGCAGAGGGTCCGTAATCTTGTTCCCTCCTAACCAAAGTAAAGTGCACTTCAGGAAATACTCAGCGCTATTGGCCACCATGGTTTCGGGAAACGGCGGCGGTTGAACCAGCAGAAACCAATGGTAAAAGATGGTGGCGAATTCCTGTGTAATGTTCTGGTACAGCAAATAGGTGGGCACAATATCGAGAATCACCAGCTTGCTGAGCACTTCCGGAAAGTCCAGAGCCATGCGATGCGCGGCGCGGCCGCCGCGATCGTGTCCCACCAGCGCGAATTTTTCAAAACCCAGATGCTTCATTACTTCCACCTGGTCCCTGGCCATGGCTCGCTTGGAGTATGCGAAGTGATCGTCGCCTCCGGGAGGTTTTCCGCTGTCGCCGTAGCCGCGAAGATCCGGCATCACCAGGAAATAATCCTTCGCCAGCACGGGCGCGACTTTGCGCCACAGCACATGCGTTTCCGGAATGCCGTGCAGGAGCAGCAGTGGCGCGCCCTTTTCATTGCCGCCGTAGACGGTATTGATCGTGGCTCCCGAAGTCTTGATTTGCTCGCGCTTGAAGCTCGGGAAAAAATCCGCGCGAGGCTGCTGCGCCGGCGCAGGTTCCGCCGGCAGGGCAGCGCCGCGCAGTGAGTTTTCCGCGGCGGGGACAAGCGCCAGTGCAATCGAATTCTTCAGAAATTCGCGGCGGCCTGGATTCGACATTGGCACCTCCAGTTTGCTAATCATCTTTGCTAATCGTCTTTGCGGATCACCGGGGAGCAAGAGTTGTAGGATATGCCAAAAACACCCGTGTTCAAGGGCCGAATGCGGAGCCCCCCACAAACTTCCAATCTACAGGCCGGGCTGGCCGCCTGCCAGCGCGTATGCGCGGGCTTTCGCTTTGGAGATGGCGGCGTCAAAGCGAGGTGCGCTTGTGGATTGGAAGGCCAGATATCCGCCGTTTGGCGAGCCATAGATCCAGTTGTAGCGATACGATCGGAACAGCAACTCCATGTAGGGGACCAAATCCTCGACCGTTTCAGCCGATGAAGCCCCGCATGCACCCTGGGCCACCCAGTTTTTCTTGGCGGACTTGTCACTCCAAAGCGTCATGGTCCCGGCCAATTCCAG
Source organism: uncultured Acidobacteriota bacterium (assembly GCA_963825365.1). Taxonomy (GTDB): domain Bacteria; phylum Acidobacteriota; class Terriglobia; order Acidiferrales; family UBA7541; genus Palsa-360. Next base: position 95,707 of record CAWGSV010000015.1, read on the forward strand.
GATGCCGCTATATTTTTGCAAGAGAGGCGCGAAGGCTGCGGCGCGCTTTTCGATGGCTTGACGCAGATCTTCAAGCGACGCGTGGCAATAGCCAAGTCCCACTTCCCCTCCCGATAAAACATGAAGTGAATAATGATTGCGCTGTATTTGGTCGAGCAGACCTTCGGCGATATACGTGCCGGCAAGATAGTACGGCTGCCCATCGATGATTCGATAATCGGGACGCGTGAAGCCTGTAAACAAAATCCAAAGCGTGGCACCCGGATCTTCCTGCGCCGCAATGTCCGCCATGCGCGCGCCGATTTGCGCCAAGGCTTTCAACGCTTCCTGCCGTTGCATGGATGTCATGCGCGCGAGTTCGCCTACGTCGTCCGCCTTGTAGTTGTTGTAAAACTCCAGATCGCAAACAACTCCCGGCACCCCTGTCTTCCGGGCAATGCCAAGGGCGTTGCGCCAGTTCTCCAGAAAATCCCTCTGCGCGCCGGCCTTGCCGTCCAAATCCAATCCCTGAAATTTCTGGAAATAGGGAGCTTTGGTTAATGGATTCCCTTCATCGTTGTTTGCGCCGACCATGCGATTCAGATACACCCACGGCCAGATATCTTTTTTTGTGGATTTTTTCCAACTGGCGACCTGAGTTTCCATCGAATCGAATGTGGGCACTGGAGCTGCGTCATAAGCATCCGAGAAAGAGACCGCCAGGCCGTCGTAGGGCGAGCGATTGAGCTGCGCCATTTTCGGCGCGTCCATTTGATTTGCCATGGCCGTGTTCACCAGCATCAGGTAATGCCCGCCAAGCGCGGCGGGCATTGCGGCGCGCGCGGGCGCACGCGCGCCGCTCTCGAAAGCGCCGAGGAACAGAACTGCTGCCAGCGCAATTACAGACAGGCATTTCCACAGCGGACGGATTAATTCGTCGGCGTTCCACTTCCTTCGCTGCGCATGGCATGGCACGGCCGGATGGTACCACTGACCGGCGTACCCGCACAGTCACAATACGTGACTACCGCAGGAATTCAGACCTTATCCAAAGGTGCATGGATATTGCGGATCTTGTGGCGGGCCGGCGGAGATCTGCCAGAACGCGGCGAGCCCGCGCACGTGACCCCGCTTCGTCCGCGACGTTAGAAATCGCCTGCCAATACTGCGAAGCCTCGGAACATATCGGCCCCGCGCGCATGCATAGCTTTTGCCATGCTGGATACAGGTGTTATGCTGCCCAATCGATTTGGAGGCGTGCATGTTGCTCACTGAAAAAGTTGCGGTCATTACAGGTGGCGGGCGAGGGATTGGCCGGGCCATTGCCCTGAAATTCGCGGGGGAAGGCGCCGCTGTGGTGGTTGCGGCGCGGACCGCATCGGAAATCGAGGCGGTGGCTCGCGAAGTTCGCGACGCAGGCGGACGCGCGGTGGCCGTGACAGCGGACGTGGCGGACGAAAAACAATGCGAGCGCCTGATGCAGGAAGCCGCCGCTCATTTCGGCAAGGTCGATATCCTTGTGAACAACGCAGGAGAGTACGGCCCAGTAAAACCCATCGAGGAAATCACTCCGGCGGAGTGGGACCGCGTGGTCGCCGTGCACTTGCGCGGCAGTTACTTGTTGACGCGCCTCGCGCTGCCGGGAATGTACGCGCGCGGCTCGGGAGTTATTTTGAACATTTCAAGCCTGTCTGCGAAGTCGGCTTTTGGCTGGGGGTCGCCCTATGCCTCGGCAAAGGCGGGCATGCTGGGGATGACGCGCGTGGTGGCGGCCGAAGCGGCCCGCAAAGGGGTGCGGGTGAACGCAATCTGCCCTGGCCCGGTTACGGAAACCAAGATGTCAAAGGATTTAGGCCAAACACTCTGCGGAACGACTTGGAGTTTCCAAGGAAGATCAGCTCAAGGGCTTTCTGAATAGCATCCTCCAAGGAAGAGGCCAGACAACCAGCGAAATTGCCGCGGCAGCACTTTTCCTTTGCTCGGACGCGGCCAGCGCGATTACTGGGCAGGCTCTGAACGTGGACGGCGGAGCTGCTTTTTACTGATGTCTTCGGCTACGGTTAGGGCGCGCTTGGCTTGATTGCCCGCCACGCCAAGGCCCCAGCGGCTTGCCCGATCCACCAGATACAAGACCAGCGCTAAAATAGCGCAAACAATAAAGATACCGGTAAACAGCATGAGCGCGGCAAGCAATTCGCGCACAAAATAAATCTGCAGGGCCGCAAAAACACCCAATGCGATCCACATCCACTTCCGAGCCTTTCGTTCGCTGAGAAACCTGCTGACCTTCACTGAAATTGCCCCCTTTTTAACTCCGCTAATACACAATAGATGCAATTGGCCGCCCAGAAGAGTCAAGCTCAGCTTAAGACGTAAGCCATTCTTTTTCATATAGTACGGGGGTGAGGGCGGAAGTGGGACTTAGCGCATAGAGGTACTGGTACGGGATTTTAGAGAAAATTTATGGGATTTGAGAACACTTTTTTGCATTTGCGGCTTGCCCGCCTTGCTGGCATTCGGAAGGCGCAATATTTGTCACGGATCATGCCAATTGCACGTTTGGGTCAGCGGCCTTCAAACGGGTAGCGATCGCCGGCTTGCACAGCTGCGCTGATACGCTGCCGCATGGCTACCGTGTCGGCGGGTTCCCGCTTCATGAAGCGCCGCAACACGGCCAGTTGCGTTCGCAGCATGTCTCCTTCGAGCACTGCGGCCAGGGCATTGCGCGCGCCGACATCCACGCGATCAGCGGCGTCATGCAGGAACACGCGCGCCGCGTCCGCCATCACCGCGGCCGAGGCCGCGCCGCGCGCCGCTTCTGCCTTTTGCACGCGCCGCAGCGAGGATTCCGCCGCGTAGCATTCCATCACGATGTCGGAAAGCGCGGCCACAATTTCCTGCTGATCCGCAAGCCGCTCGCGATATTTTTCCAGCGCCGCGCCGGCCACCAGCAGGAATGCTTTCTTGATTCCATCCAGCGTCCGTTCCTCGCTGGCCCATTCGCCGCCCGGTGGCTCCTCAAACGATGGCCCGGCCATGATTTCCTCTCGCAATTTCGCCCCCGCCTGCATTAAGGGGAGAGCGCCGGCCATGGCGCGCTTCATCAGCATTTGGATGATGAGCATGCGGTTGATTTCGTTGGTGCCTTCGAAGATGCGGTTCACGCGCGAATCGCGGTAAGAGCGCGCCACCGGATAGTCCTCGTGAAAACCGTAGCCGCCGAAAATTTGAACGGCTTCGTCGACCACGTAATCGAGGAGTTCCGAGCCGTACACCTTGCTGATGGAGCTTTCGATGGCGTATTCCTCGAACACTTTCATGGATTGCTGCGATTTGTCCGCGCCATCGCCCGCCGCGGCAATGGCGCGGTCCATGAGCCCGGCAGAGCGGTAGATCATGGACTCAACTGCGAAAATTCGAATGGCCATCTCCGCCAACTTGGCGCGAATCAGGCCGAAATCTCCGATGGGCTTGCCGAAGGCCACGCGCTCTTTGGCGTACTTCGATGCGATTTCCAGTGTGCCCTTTGCGCCGCCCGTGCAGTACGCGCCCAGGCTAAACCTTCCGGCATTCAAGATATTGAAGGCCACAATGTGCCCGCGGCCCACTTCGTGCAGCAAATTTTCTTTGGGCACCTGGCAATTCTCGAAAAAAATTGCCGTCGTGGAGCTGCCCTTCAGGCCCATTTTCTTTTCTTCCGCGCCGGCGGAAAATCCCGGAAAGCCGCGCTCCACGATGAAGCAGGAAAACTTCTCGCCGTCCACTTTTGCGAAGACAATGTACACGTCGGCAAAACCGCCGTTGGTGATCCACATTTTCTGGCCGTTCAAGATCCAGTTGCGTCCATCGGGGGAAAGCACGGCGCGCGTGCGGGAATTTTGCGCGTCCGATCCCGCCTGCGGTTCGGACAGGCAGTAGGCGGCTAGTTTTTCGCCGGTGGCCAGGATGGGCAAGATATTTTTTCTTCTGCTCCTCGTTGCCGAAGAAAACAATGGGCAGCGTGCCAATGCCGGAGTGGCCGCCATGACTCACTCCAAAGGAAGCGTAAGCTGACAATTTTTCGGCCAGCTGCACGCTGGAAACCTTGTCCAGGCCCGCGCCGCCATATTCGTCAGGCACGCCTCCGCCCAACAGGCCGATTTCTCCGGCCTTCTTCAAGAGTTGCGCGAGCAAGCCGGGTTTGTGCTGCTCAAGATCGGAAATAGCGGGAACCACTTCGTTGCGAATGAATTCTTCGGCCGTCTGGCCAATCAGCTTTTGATCGTCCGTGAGTTCGGCGGGAGAGAAAACATCTTCCGGAGTGCAGGACTCCACAAGGAAGCTGCCTCCGCGGGATGCAGCGCGCGGCAAAGATGAAGTAGCCATGATCCCTCCTGTATGGTGATGGAAACCTTACGCAGCAGCGGCAGCTATCTGGCTGCGCCGGCTGCCGTCTTAATCTCTCCAATGTACGATGCGGGCAAGTTGTGTTCGCCCGCGCCGTCCAGCATGGCTTGCAAATAGGGCGCCGACGGACGCAAACCTTTTTCGATCTTGGAGGCAATGTAAATCTGCGCCGCGACGGGCTGCCCGCCCTCGGGCGTCACTTGCACTTCGATGCGGCGGTAGTGTTCAGGGACGCCTTCGTAGCGATCCACCATTCGCAGGGCGCTCTCTTCGAGCTTGTACAACACGCCGTGCACGGTTTTTCCCGAGGCCATCTGAATGTTGGCCCCAGCTGTGCCGCCGCGAACTTTCTTATTGAAGCGAACTTCGTAATTCGGGCAGGGACGCGTTGTGCTCTTCCAAAATTTTGCCGGCGCGGGAAAGCATTTGAACGCGATTCATATTGCTGCCATACGCAAAATGCCAAACAGTTCTGGAAGCCATATTGCCTTTCTCGATAAACGGGACGGATTGAGCAGCTGCGGAGTGAACCTGCATTGTAACGGGGTTGCGAGGCGAGAGCAAATCGAAGACACGGAGGGGTGTTAAATTTGGAACAGGCGCCATGTTTGCATTGTCCAGGCGCACGTAAGATGCAACTTGGTATAAACTGAGATTTCTCTTGGCAAGACACTTCGCGCGTACAGAAATTCGGGGGGGCTTTTGATATCCATTCCGGAGTTGAGGCAAATTCGTTTGGCGGTGCTGGTGGCTTGCGCGATGTTTCTTGGCATTTCATCTCGCGATGCGCGCGCCGACGGCACGAAGGAAGGATCGCGAATCACAGGTTTGGCCATCGCCGGCTCGCAGCCTGCGGGAACGTTTGCGGGAGTGGCTTACCAAAGAGTTTGGGGAACCGCGTTTGGAATTGTTGCGCCAAGAGACGCCATACAAGGCTTCGATCAATTGCAACATGACGATGCCGGCAACTACGTTTACGAAACCGAGTTTGAAATTGTCGAGCCGGAGAAGCTGGGCACAAATTCCGTGATTGTGGTGGAAGTGGAAAATCGCGGCACGCCGGTTTTCCTGAATGCCTTGCACGAAATTGCCGTGACCGGCCCCCCCTCGGCGACGACCAACGGCGGAGATCCCGGAAACGGTTTTCTTTTCGCGCACGGAACATCCTACGCGCGGGTGCAGTGGCAAACCGGAATCGCAGCGAGTGTGCCGATGCAAGCCGAGGGCGTGGGCGAAGTCATCCTGCGAGACTTTGGCCGCCTGCTGGCCGGGCGCTCGAAGCTGGACGCGAGCCCAGCCGTGAATGTCGGAACCTACCACACGCTCGTTCTTGGCGGCGTCAGCCTCAGCGGCTTTTTTATCGACACATTTCTGGCCGAGGGTTTCAATGCCGATCCCGGCGATGGCGGCGCGATCTACCAGGGAGCCATCGCGGTGGACGGCACGGGCAACTGGCTGGCGCTGAATGAGCTGGCAGCCGCGGCCGATGCCAAACAATTTCCCTACCTCGTGCCGGACGGAAAACCTCTGGCTACGTCGCAGATTTTGAGCGGCCACTTGAGCGATCCCTTTTACATTGACATCGCCAATTACACGGATTTTTATCGCCTGCGCGCCAGCTTGACCGACGTCGACAGCAAAAACCCGCGCATGCGCCGCTACGACTGGCCTAGCGCGCACGCCCCCGCCCCGATCGATCAAAGCGGCAGCAGCGCCCGCGCCGGCCGCTGCAATGGCGGCGTGGCGATCGACCTCAATCCGATTCCGCATTCTGCCTACCTGCGCGCTGTGACGCTGGAACTGGAGCATGAGCTCGGCGTCGCATCCGCTCGCCAGGCCCCTGGGCTTCCGCCCACGAAATTATTTACTCTGGATCCCGACCCTGCGCCATCGAAGCTGGCCAACTTCAATCCACTTCCAGGTGTGCGCCTCTTTGTTCCTTTGATTGACGAGGACTCTCAACCAATGGGTGGCGTGCGCTTTCCGGATACGGATCATCCGGTTGGCCGCCCCGTTCCGCCATCCCTGCCGCCCGTGACCACGGCCTCGATCGAAGCCACCTGCGGAAATTTGGGCGGATGGCAACAGTTTTCCGCCGAGGAACTCACAAAGCGTTATGGCAGCGAAGCCAATTATTTGAAACTGTATGGGGAATCTCTGGATAGGCTGATTGCACAGGGCTATGTGCTTGCTTCCGACCGCCAGGAAATGGTCAAAACGGCAGCGGCGCTATACGAGCGGCGCCCGGCGCATTGATATTCAATGCGGGTTTTGTGGAGCCGGCGTCTCGCCGGCGGTTTTTTCTCGTGTGTAGCGGCACAAACCCGCCGGCGGGACGCCGGCGCCACAAAATCTGAGCTGCATCCACCGCGAGTAATGCAGATTAATTCGAAGCGCGCAAAACTCCTGCCAGAAACTCTACCAATCGAAATTGATTTGTCCACCCGGCGTGCTGGTCCGGGTCTACGTGGGAAAACGCGGGAGTAATGAGGGCCGCGCGTAAATACTCGCGGGGAATTTCCTTTTCCAGCCATAGGCTTTCTGTGGAAGGAATGATGTCGTCCGTGGCTCCGTGCAAAACAAAAACAGGGGCGCGAATCGCTGCGAGCTTCCCTTGCGGTGAAATCGCGGACAATTGCGCATCGTCCGCCTGAATTGCTTGCAATAATTTCGGGCGCAATTGGGCGATCTGGCGCGTGAGGAGAATTTGCATGGTGGCTTGGCCCGAAGGGCTAAGATGCGGAAGAAGCGCCTGGGCATCGCTGGGCCGTTCCCAGAGCCAATCGCGCAAGGCATCGTGCGCTACGGACTGATCGCTTGCCGAAAAAAATTGTTCCAGATGAGAATAGACAAAGACCGACGCGCCATAATCGTGCGCGGTGTAGGGCTCGGTATGGCCATCCGGAAATTCCGCCTCGCTGGTGGCCAGAAAACGCACAACCCTCGCCAAATTATCGTAGGCGCCCATCAATACCAGGGCGCGAATGTGCGGGGCGTAGCGCGGATCGCAATCCGCCAATAATGAAAGTCCGCCCGCGAAGCTCACACCCACGACAGTCACGGGACCAGTCCCGAGGCGCTGTTGCAACCAGCCAGCGGATTCCCCGATGGTGCTGATCGAAGCGCCGTCGACGTGATAGTCCGCGAGTGCCGCGATTTCCGGAGTCAGCACGGAATATCCGCCGCTTGCCGCCGCGCGCGCGAAATTCACCAGTCGAGGCTCGTCAATCCCCAAGTGATGAATCCCGTGAACGAGCACCATGCCCGGCGGGTGCGCGACTCCGCGCGGCACGTATAGCCGCGCGCGCACGTTCCCTTGCGTGGTGGAGAGCACCAAGTCCTGCACATCGAAATCATGTCTCTCAAGCCGGACGAGAAGTCCTGAGGCGTGAGGATCGAGAAATTGCATCAGAAGAACGGAACTGCGCAACTCATAGCGGAGGGCGTAAATTCCAATGACAAGCAAGAAGATGGAAGCCAGAATTATCCAGAGAAACTTGACGCGCAGTGATGGAGGATTCATTTCGCGCGAATCGTCTGCTCTCATCACTGACATTAGGCTGAAAATTGAGAGAAATTTACAACTGCAAAGGCAACGCTACTAGTTGGCTTCCACGTTTGATTTCGGCGCGGTATAGCCCTGGCGTGCGTAGACCTGAAATTTCACCTTCTTGCCCTTTTCGTTGAGCACCGTCAGCGGCCCGCCATCGGGCGCCACCAGTTCCACTTTTATCTTGCGGTACTTGCCGTCGAGCGTCTCATTGGAGGGCGAGTACGCCATGCTGTATTGGTTGCGCAGGCTCGAGGCCACATCCTGCATGATGCTGGGGATTTCACCGTCAAAGCGCGGGAACCAGGCGCGACCTCCGGTCATGGCCGCAAATGTTTTCAGTTGATTTTCCGCCTGAAGGAAGGTCAATTGCTGCTGGCCGAAGCTTCCGGCAGCGTCGGCTTGCATGTAAAAGCTGCTCGCCCACGCCGACGGTAAAAATCGTGGCGTCGGTTTCCCGAATCCGCTTCATACGCTTGATCGAGATTCATCTTGCTGAACGTATCAATCCCGGAGGCAAGCACCAGGACGGCTTTCTTGCCCTTGACGTCCTTGATGCGGTCCAGCACATCCGCAGAGCGCATCGAAAAGATTCGATTCGCTGAATGGCGGAAATACCAGTTGAGTAAAGCCCCTGCATGACTTCATCGCGGTTGTGCGTGAAGTCCACTTCCACGTTCGGGCGCATGTTGAACGTCTCCAGCGCGACCCAATCATTCGGCTTGAGATTGCCCAAAAAAGCCGCGGACCAGTTGCGCGCGTTGTCGGTAAAAATCTCGTAGCCCAGCCTGCTGAATTCCAAAAGCAGCACGATCGTGATGGGCGCCTCGGAGGGCGCAAAATTCGTAATGGTTTGTGACTGCGCCGTCTTCGGTAATCCGGAAATTTTCTTTCTTGAGGTCCCGTCAGATAATTTCCGTTGTTGTCGGTGACCACGACGTCCACGCTCACCACGGGCACGGTGACGGAAATGGAGAATCCGGGCGTTTGCTGGCGGCTGGCGCGGTGCGGCGCTTGTCTTGTCCTTTCGACTGCGCCCACAGCGGCGAGCTCTCCCGCCGGAACCAGCAAGCGTGAGACATCAGTACGCTCAGAACTAACTCTGCGGAATAAATTGTTCGCATGACTTAGTCAAACCTCCCGAAAGCGTTGCTCCTTATTCGAGAATGCCAGTATCCAGCCCGCAAGTCCGGGTGGATGGGATTCCCTCGCATGTGATGCTGCCACGAACCGGCGGGATGTTCAAATGTTAACGCATGATCCGCTCAAAATCGTCTCGAGCACAGGTTTTTGATCGCGGCACACGAGGCCGTATGCGCGGACTTGCATCCGTGACGCGCATGGTACGATGAATTGAAACGCGGATTTGGCTGAATTTTCGCTCGGAGGAACGCGCAATGTTGCATCGTTGCAGGCCGAATTGATACTAACCGTGGCATTGGCCATATTGCCGCCAGCGGCAGCGCGCGGGCGCAAGCGCCCGCCGCCACAGCCCGATCTCAACAAGCTTGCCGATGAAGCCCAGGGCTGGCTCGGCGACCTGATCCGCATCAATACCGTGAACCCTCCCGGAAATGAGGCCGCAGTCGCCAAATATATTTCGGCCATTTTTCAAAAAGAAGGCATCTCGAACGAAGTCCTGGAAATGGCGCCTGGCCGGAGCATCGTGATCGCACGTTTGCAGGCCGGCCCTCTCCCCGATCCCAGCGAATGCGCTGCTGCTGGTCGCGCATCAGGACACGGTCGGCGTGGACGCAAAAAAGTGGACGGTGGACCCGTTCGGCGCGGTCATTCGTGATGGCTATCTGTACGGCCGAGGCTCGATCGACGACAAGGCCATGCTCGCCGCCAACATCGCGACCATGGTCGCAGCTCAAGCGCACCAACGCGCGCCTCGCGCGCGACGTTATTTTTCTGGCCACCGATGATGAAGAGCAAGGCGGCTCGGCCAGCATCAAGATGGTCATCGCAGAAATACTGGGACAAGATTGCCTGCGCCTACTGCGCTGAACGAAGGCGGCCGTGTGATGGTGAAAGACGGCAAGGTGCAGTACGTCGGCATCCAGGCGAGCGAAAAAGTGTCGTACAACGTCACGGTCACCGCCACGGGATCCTCGGGCCACGCTTCCATGCCGCGTGCCGGACAACGCGGTGGTGCATCTGGCGGCCGCCATTCAAAAATTGGGAACCTATCAGGTGCCGGCGCAACCCAACACGATTATGCGGCGCTACTTCGAGCAGCTCGCAAAGATCGAAGAGGATGACGAAATCGCCAAATGGATGCGCGCGCTCGAGCAACCGGAGCGCGCCGATCTGGCGGTGAAGCATCTCTCCGAACAGAGCCCCATGTGGAACTCGATGCTGCGCGATTCGATCGCGCCAACGATGCTGCAGGCGGGAGTGCGGGTCAATGTGATCCCCTCGGAAGCCACGGCCAATTTGAATGTGCGAATGCTTCCCGGCCATTCCATCGAGGAACTGATCGGGCAGTTCGGTAAAGATCGTCAACGATCCGCAAATTCGATTTCAAGCTGGCGCCCGATTCCGGGCGAAAACGCGCCGCCCTCGGACATTACAACGCCTCTGTATCAAACCATCGAGCGCATCACGCCGCAGGAATTTCCCGGCGCGATCGCGCTGCCGTTTCTTTCCACCGGGGCCACCGATTCCGCGAGCCTGCGCCTGCACAAAGTTCAGGCCTATGGACTCGAACCCTTTCCTCTCACCGAAGACGACGACGCTCGCGAGTGCACGGGGACGACGAACGAATTCCTATCGATAGCTTTCACAAAGGGGTCGCCTTCCTATATCATGTCGTGAGCGACTTCGCCTCCACGAAGTAGGCCGAAGAAACCTCACCCCCCTTCCAGGTAGAATGGGCTCGGACAAAAACCATGAATTTTCGCAGCGCTAAAATTGTATGCACTCTCGGACCCGCCAGTAATTCGCTGGAAATGATCGAGCGCTTGATGCGCGCCGGAATGGATGTGGCGCGTCTCAATTTTTCGCACGGAACTCATGAGGACCACGCGCGGACGATCAAGCGGCTGCGGGAAGTTTCCGGCACGGCTATCGAAGCCGATCGGCATTCTTGCCGATCTTCAGGGACCGAAAATCCGCACCGGGCGCTCTGGTCGACAAGCAGCCCGTCCAATTGCGCGCCGGGCAGCGCTTTACGATTTCCACTCGATCGATCGTCGCGGCACCAGTGAAGGCGTGAGCACGACCTACAAGCGCATGCCTCGCGACGTTTCGCGCGGCGACCGCATTCTGCTGGGCGACGGACTGATCGAGTTGCGCGTGCTTTCGACGACGTCGAATTCGGTGCTGTGCACGGTCGTCAATGGCGGCGAACTTGGCGAGCATAAGGGCATCAATTTGCCCGGCGTCAAACTGCAGATTCCCGCGCTGACTCCGAAAGACCATGAAGATCTGGTATTCGCATTGGAGCATGGCGCGAATTTCGTCGCGGTGAGTTTTGTTCGCAGCGCCAAAGACGTGCTGCTGGCCAAGGCCGCCATTGCACGCGCGCAGGAAGGATGTTCCGGTCATCGCCAAGCTGGAAAAGCCCGAGGCGATCGACAATCTGGACGAGATTCTCGACGTGACCGACGGCGTGATGGTCGCGCGCGGCGATCTGGGCGTGGAGATGAGTCCCGAAAAAGTGCCCGTGATGCAGAAGCAGATCATCGCCAAGGCCCGCGAAGCGCGACTGCCCGGTGATCACCGCGACGCAAATGCTCGAATCCATGACGCAGAATCCGCGCCCCACGCGCGCCGAGGCTTCCGACGTGGCCAACGCCGTCTTCGACGGCAGCGATGCGCTGATGCTCTCCGCCGAAACCGCTACCGGAGCATATCCGCGTCGAAGCCGTGCAGATGATGGACCGCATCATCCGCGAAGCCGAAGTCCAGCAATCCGCAGGTCCTGCGGCCCGCGCCCGGCGCAATTCAACATCGCGGAGACCGCCGCCGAACTGATTTGCCATGCTTCGGAAGAATTGCAGATGAAGGTGATCGCCGTATTTACGGAGACCGGCTCGACGGGCGCGCTTGATTTCAAAGCATCGCCCGCGCCGCCCGATTATCGCGTTTTCGACGATTCAGGAAACGCGCCGCCGGCTCTCGCTCTACTGGGGCGTGGTGCCGCGAACGATCGGCGAAGTGCAGAATATCGAGGAACTCGTGCAGGCCGCCGAAAAACGGCTGCTCGAAGAGAGACTCGTGCAGCACGGCGACGTCGTCGGAATCGTGGCGGGAACGCCGCTCTTTGTCGGCGGCACAACAAACTTCATGAAATTTCACGTCATTGGCAGCAAGGACGAAGCAGATCCGCCGAGCCAAGCGCTAGACACGCAGCTCAGTTCGTCTGACTAGGCGATCCGCGTTGATTACTAATTCACCCAGCGGTCATCGGAACTGCGCGGCGGTTCATTCTTGTGGTCGCGCATGTAGACTTCAAATTTGCGCCGCGTGCGGCGGCGTTTCCAATCCAGATAGTCGTTGCGCACACGGTAAAGAAACAATCCCCGCCGAAGATACAGGTAGCCCACCAGCGCGCCGCCCAGGTGCGTGACGTGGCTGACATTGTCGCCGCCCGTTCCCAGGGTCAGAAAAGAATTCGATGGCAATCGCTCCCGCCACGTAGAATCTTCATCGGAATCTGACGGGAAACGGGATCAGCCAGATCTGCCGGTCGGGAAACATGATCGCCGCGGCCAGCAACACGCCGTAAATCGCGCCGGACGCACCGATCGTGGGAATCGCCACCGAAAATGCCCGTGCCATGCGGATCGAGCATGCGTCTTTACCAGGACGTTGATGAGGCCGGCCCCAATTCCCGTCAGAAAAAAATAGACATAGAATCGATGCGTGCCCCACGTGCGTCTCCAGGTCCGCTCCAAACATCCACAGAAACAGCATGTTGAACAGGATGTGCCAGATGCCGTCGTGCAGAAAAAGATAGGTCGCGGCTGCCAAACGCAAAATTTCCGCGTGACGTACCAGGGAACCAATCCGAAATAGTGGTTGAACAGAGCCGTGTAATCCAACGGCAAAAACAGCTTCAAGATCGACTGCAGGAAAAACACGGCGGTGCAGGCAATGATGATGTTGCGAATGGCGGGCGTCAGCATTCCGCCCCAACTGATGCGAGGACCGAACGAGCGCGGGTAACGAGGGCCTGAACCCATTGTGGCAGTGTAAGCGGGGAGAGGCCGGGAGTCAAAGCCTCGGAATTTTGTATTGTGACTCAGTTTGAGGTAGCACAGGCACTCTTGCCTGTGCGATTTTTGCAAAATGCACACAGGCAAGAGTGCCTGTGCTACCTGAAGCAAGACAAAACTGCCCGCCCGAAAAGCGGTGACAGCGGCACATGACTACGCCAAATAATGTGACGACGCGCCAAATACCCGGTTCGCTGGATTGAATTCCGGCGCAGCCCGGTATACATTACCTGCCGGCCCGGAGACGGGAACAAAGATCCCGGCTGGATAATAAAGTTCAGGTTGATTGTTTTTGCGCGGCACATCGGTCACAACCCACGGCTAAGAAACGCCTCTATTTTTTATAGCCTTAATATGCTCTAAGGAGAGTTTTACCTTGAAAAATACGTTGAGAAATTCGCTTTTCCTATGCATAGCCATGGGTCTGCTCTGCCCCGCGCTTTTCGCGGATACAGTTTCCCTGAAAAACGGCGACCGCCTGACGGGAACCATCGTCAAGTCCGACGGCAAAGTTCTGGTGATCAAGACTGAATTCGCCGGCGAAGTGACACTGCAGTGGTCCGCGGTTGACACTATCAATTCCACGCAACCGCTTCATGTGGGACTCTCTGGCGGCCAAATGGTTGACGGACCTGTGGTCGACGAAAGGACGGACAAATTCAGGTGACCACGTCTTCCGCCGGAGTCGTTTCGGCCTCTAAGGATTCGGTGCAGGTGATCCGATCCGATGCGGAGCAAGCTGCCTATGACGCGACCATCGAACGGCTGCGACATCCGCACCTGGGCGATTTCTGGAGCGGCACGGTCGATACGGGCCTCAGCGTCACGCGCGGAAATTCATCCACACTCTCCTACACTCTGGGAGGCAGGGCCGTGCGCGCAACGGACCGCGACAAGATCACCGTCTATACCACCGCAGTGTATGGGAAAACGGAAACGACCACGCCCAGCCAGGTAATTGCGCACCAAATCACGGGCGGCGTGCGCGCGGATATTAATGTCAGTGAAAGATGGTTTGCGTTTGTGGCGACGGATTTTAACTCCAACGCGCTTCAGCATCTGGACCTGCAAAATGTGGTGGATGGCGGATTTGGCAGCCATATAATCAAGACCAAGACCACACAATTCGATGTCTCCGCTGGAGCGGGATACAACCAGGAATATTTCGGATCGTATCCCTCGACGAACCCGACACCGCCTCCGCCCACAATTACCATTGCAGCCGTCACTCAAAAGAATGCGGAAGCTACCATTGGCGAGGAATTCGACACAAAACTCGGCAGCCGCTCAACTTTCAGCGAAACATTCAATTACTTCCCAAACTTCACAGGACCGAGCGGCTACCGATATACGTTCAATACCGTTCTTTCCACCGCGATCAACAAGTGGTTCGGCTGGCAATTTAATTTGAGCGACAATTTCCTCAGCAATCCACCGGACGGAATCAAGAAGAACGATCTGCTGATTTCTACTGGTTTACGGCTGACCTTTGGCGCGACGAAATAACTGGCAGCTTATAAATAATCGGCCAGCGCTCCAAGTCGAATGATGAAATCAAGGTGACACCGTAAACGGAATCGACGCTTCCGTCGTTTCCCAAACGAGCGCCAGCGTCCCCTGGTTTCCGCCGTCGGACCTCAATTCAATTTTGAAGGTTTCGACGGGGGGACCGCTGATCGTTTTCAAATTCATCTTGGTGCGGCCGAAGTCAGTGGAAGAATTGTAATCCAGGTGGAATTGCCCCGTCTGTTTGTTGATGATTAGAGTCCATTCGTTTGCGTTCGGAATCGTCCAGATACTGTAGCTTCCGGCGGGAAGTTTCAAATTGCCCATCTGCAAATTCGCTTCGGAAGTAATCTTGGTGGCCCAATTTGCGCCCGTGCACCAGACCTCGCCAAACGGGACAAGCCCTCCCATAACTTTCCGTCCATGCATCGAGGGCGCGTAATACTCGACGCTGATTTTCTTGCCCGCAATGCTGGTCGAAACGCTAGCCGGCGGGCTGGTGTATTTGGAGCGGCTAAATTGGCCGGAAGACCTCAAAGCGAATCCGGCAACCAGGGCCAGAACAATCGCTGAACCGCCAAGCACAAAATTTAATTTACTTTTTCTTGTGGGCATTGGCATTCTTCTCCCATCGGCCAGTGTCTGCGGCCATCTTGCGAAGGGACGGCGCCGGACAACAGGCCGAAAAACACTTTATCATGAGCCGAAAACCCAAAACCATTGGAGTCATCTCGGACACACATGGGCTATTGCGTCCAGAGGCCGTGCGCGCGCTCGAGGGCTCGGACTTGATCATTCACGCCGGTGACGTGGGCGATCCGGAAATTCTGGCCACGCTGAAAACGATCGCGCCGGTATTTGCCGTGCGGGGAAACGTGGATACTCAAGAATGGGCGCGGTCCCTGCCCGAAACAGAAGTAGTCGAAACTGCCTCTATGACGATCTACGTGCTGCACGACGTTCATGATCTCGATCTTGACCCTGTCGCCGCGGGGTTCCAGATCGTCATCAGCGGGCATTCCCATAAACCGGGGCAAATGCTTCACAAGGGAGTGCTGTTTCTGAACCCGGGAAGCGCCGGGCCGCGACGATTCGACTTGCCCGTAAGCATCGCCCGCCTCGACGTCAGCCAAGTGCCCTGCCAAGTGGCCTTTATCGATCTGCTTGATCAGCCTTCTAAACCATAAACAAAAAAGGATTTAGCCCTTACTGGCGCGGCGGAACAGGTGCTCCTAATCTGGTCATGCGCCCAGTGCTTTCACTCGATCATTCCGCGTACTCTTCCACACGCAATCTAGCCGCGGTTCAAAACGGGAATTGACGGCGCGGTTTTTGGTATCCGGGGCCAGCTAGGGGAGAATCCGTGAAGCGTTCCGCACTGATTACGCTAGCTGCATTGGTGTCATTGCTGGGCGGTTGAGCCCAGGCAATCCTGCCGAGCGGTCCCGGAGCAGCGGGTGGACCGGGGCTGACAGCCTTGACCGTATCGCCATCGGGCACGTCCATCCCAGGCGTAACGCAGCAACAGTACACCGCGAAATCAGGTGACGGGTCCAAGCCGGCGGTGAACTGGTCGATCAACGGAATTGCCGGCGGCAATGCGACATTGGGAACCATCAGCGCCAGCGGAATGTACACCGCGCCGGAATTTCCGCCTGCACCCAACTCCATCGCCATCAGCGCAGTCGAAACCTCAAACACAAGCAGGCTCGGGAATGCCAGCGCCACGCTGAATAATCCAGTGCCGCAATTAACGAGCGTGGCGCCGCTGGAAGTTGCGCAAGGTGCGTTCACGATTACGCTGAACGGGTTGCAATTCGCGCAGGGCGCGGTTGTATATCTGGGAACCACCGCGCTTACCACCACGTACGTATCGTCAACACAACTCATGGCGACTTGTTGAACCAGCACCGTTCTAAAGGACTTGGGTAGTGATTGGTCTAGGAACCGCGTCGGACCCTATACATATACAAGGCTGCCCTTGTAATGGCAGACGCGACGGCGCTTTGGCAGGATGCAAATGGATACGTTTGGGAAACCTCTACACCCGAGAGTCCTCTCTTGAAGTAGTAGCCCCCCCGGTTACCTTCGGGATCGATACCCCCAAGGTCGTACCGTTGAACTCCATGCTCCTTGAGCCATCGAATCAGCGCCCACTGCAAAAAATAAGAGGCCTTCAGCCGCAACCCGACCTCGGTTGTTGCGCCGAACATGGAAATTGCAGTTCCTCCCATGATCGAAACCACTAATCCCGCCACTGGCACTGCGTTCTCTTTGCAAATGAATACGCGCATGCGCTGGAATGGATCGAGATCCTGCTGGATTTTGCAAAACTCGGCTGGATCCACGTTCGTCTTGAAAGCCTTGCGCTTCCGCATTTGGTCGTAAACTGAGCAAAACTCCTTAAATTCTTCGACGCCACATCCGGTGATTACATTCAGATTATTCTTTTCGGACTGTGTGAGGTGGTTTCGCCATTTTCGATCCAAGCCTCTCCGCAAATCTTCCAGCGAAGGAGAAAGATCCAGTATAGAAGTCCTGTAAGGGCTGTCCCGGAAGAGACGCTCACGGCTGAATTGCTTAAAGCCGGATTCTAGGGACATAGAGCGAGGGGATCCGGCAAAAGCATTCGGGACAACACCCAAAAACAGCTTCCTTTTGCGACAGTATTCCTCTTCCAAACAACATGCCATACGCGAGGCCACTTCGCGAGACAGGTCATACCCTCGGCGTTCAATGAGAGGACCCCAGGCTAGATACGCAATACCCAAACTGAGTCTTGTGGGTCGAAATATTCTAAGCTGCGCGAGCCCCAGGGCCTCTCCATCAAGCTTCAGAACGAGGTGACTAATATTCTTTTCTCCCCAGCGGACTTTTCCGTAAGAGGACGATTGGTAAATTGTGGCATCGTCGAACTGCTCCAACAGCTGATCCCATTCATGGCGCGCGACACTGTCTACTTCGACTGTCCAGCCGGAGTTGGGCGACGATAGCTTCCTATGGCTTTTTTTATGTGCAGGTTGCGATAGATTGATAAGCAAAAATTAGTCCCAATCCGCGTTATTGAAACACGCAAAAAATTCTGTGCCGCACCGGCATTCACGTAGTCACGTGAGAGACAGCATTTGCATTGGAGCAATTTTCTTGGCGAATGCGGGGGCTAAGAGGATCAACCCCCATTTCGCGATTAATCTCGGAGACGGGCCGTATTTCAATGCATTGGACATAGCAGGCGCCATTGACATCCGAGAACTGTTCCAGAGCCTTCCGTTGCAATTCCAATTTTTCAGGAAGCCAAGCGTCATCCGAATCCAGAAACGCGATATATTCACCCGAAATCATAGGCCGGCCGTTCATGGTGCGCATCTCTCCTACCCGCTGTGCGGTTTAATTCTGGGTGAAAATCAGCCTTCAATATCCCGCGAATCTACTTAAAGGATTTTCGCGACACGGAAGGGGGTCTATGTGCGCTGGATGGATAAGACGTGAAGAAGGTCGCCGGGCCTATGAGCCATCGGCGCCGAAAAAGAAGAAAAGAATTCGTGCCTGTCGACAACAAATCTTCGAACCGATCCAATGGCCTCTACGGATATTCTGGCTTGGTCAACTTCACTCTTAAGCCGGTCTTGAGTATCACATCCCTGATAACTGAAGTCGTTGGAAACATCGTCGCGGAGCGAGACCAACTCCGAAAATTCCGCAAATGCCATGGAGAATGATAGCAGCAAGACCAGGATCGAAAGACTAGAGCGAAAGCAGAACTTGATGACATTTGAAGTACGAGTGAGTGCTAGTGATGGATTCGAGTCCACATAAGGGAGTGGATCGCGAGGACCGCGCAGGCAGTTCGAAGAGCCGCCGCTTGCCGGGGCTGGCTCGATCGAGCGATACACAATTTCATTTTGCGCTGTAATCATAAAGTCTTGGAGATCAAGAAATACACGAATTCATTAATGAATTCGAGGCTTCTGGAGCACTTTGAAGTCCAAGCCTGACCAGAGATGCTAACCTAATGATTTTGCGAGATTTAGCGACATGCTGAGTAGTACGAGGAGGCTGAAATGACCTGAAAATTGTGGAAAAACACTTCCAAGGAACGGTATTTCCGATCTCACGCAGCAATTTCCGACTTTCGTGACGCCAGATTACCGGAACATGGCTTTTCGAGCCAGGGCCGCAAGAGCTTCCTATGGCGTTTCTTATGTGTGGGTTGCGAGAACTCGGAAATCAAAGTTGTTCCGGTTCAGCGTTTTCCAAAACAAACGACAAATTCTGCTCCGAAATCATACCCAGAAGATTGAGGTTACCCCAAAGCTGTTTTGAAACCTTTATAAAGTCCTTTTGCGGGTGATGAACGCGGCGACAACTAATCGACCAAAGAAAGCCATTCCCGGACCGAGTTTCGGCATCGCAGTTCGGCTAAATTCCGAGGCGGAGTGCGGACTCAACCGCTCGTTGGAACATCTTGCAACTAGAAGTCATCTCATAAATGCCCTTACCGTGCAGAACCGAAAACCCGCATGAAACGGAAATCCCAAAGTTTAATGCGGCTGATCGTTTCAAGCGCTGAAGGCGCCTCCTGTGACTAGCCCGGGGCAACGCCCCGGGGATTACAATCCGTCGTTTGCGGTGCGCCCTGTAAGGGCGCAAGGACTCTCCGCCCCTTCAGGGCGAAGAGAGGAACTTGATGCAACACCCGGGGCGTTGCCCCGGGCTAGTCACCTCCGCGCCGTTGGCGCTAAGGAATGGCAAGTATTCCAAAAGAAAAAACCGCCGCTCGTCGATTTATGAGATGGCTTCTGGCTGATCTGGTAACGCTTCCCGTGAAAATCAATCTGTACGGCGGCCCTCAATCACAACCTAACCACGGCTTTTGATTTGTTTGAATTGACGCCTGCGGACGAAATCAGCGTTGCGGAGACCTATGAGAGGGTTTAGGTCAAGTGTCGCACTGAACTTTTGAGACCACACCGTTTATCAGGACCTATTCATCAAAGCAACGCAATCCAGCTTTGTTGCATGTGTGCTGGCGTTTGCCCTTTGCCATAAGACATTCCAAAGATCGCTCGAACGCAGCTTAGAGATGGGCGGAATAGTAAGTCTGGCAGTCGTCAATAAGCGCACGGCCACTCGGTAGCGGCCATCAGGAAGATCTTTTCTGCGCACCACTTCGGCGATGTAATCCTGATTTATGGCATTGGGATGTAGGGAATATGGAAATGTTATAAGCAGGCGCATACGGTCGGAGTAGAGTGGGTTGTCAGTCTTGAAAGAAAGCCCATCCCTGCAGGAGTCCTCCGTCAGGATAATACTTTCAAAGTATTCGGGTTCAGGCTCCAGAGGTCGCACAAGGATGAAGCATGAGAGCTTGACGCGAGCTTTGCGACGGCGTTCACGCACACCTTCCAAAGACGGCGCTAATTTGGTCTTCATTGTCGGCTAATGCCATGCATTCTGGCACTCCAATGCGGAATGTTCGTGACGGACCGCCCGTGCTTTCTGCTTGTATTCACGGCTGACCCTAGAAAGAAGATATCGCTCTACTCAAGATAGCGTCCATGGACCGATGGTACTGTAGGGGATGAATCTGAAGTTTTTTGCCAAATGCATGCCGATCAACGACACTTGGGCCAAGTCCCATGAAGCCCTGCCGTTCATCCCAGAATGTGGGAATTGGGCAAAAAGCCACACGTCGAGAACCCCTGCCATGTCAACCGGTCGATGTATAACCAATTTTGCTACCGCAATACATCCAGTGGAGAATCAATCTATACGGCGAGCCACAATCAGAACTTAACGAGGATGTTTGATTTATTGAATTTAATTTCGCAGGCACCAGTTCGCTCCAGCGAATTTCGAACCCACATCAATTGCGGTTCCGCATTTCTTATTCAGTGGTTCTTTTCTGCCGAAGTAGTTCTTGGCGTCTTCCAATGGAAGAACCAAATGATGAAAGTTGCAGTGCACAAAATAAGCAGGACGAGCCCGAATATAAAGAGAAGGGCGCTCCCTCCAGAACTTCCGTGTCGATTCGAGGACTCCGCTATGATCAAAATCCCATAGCATCCGGCCAGGAGCAAAGTACCTGCGAACATGTAGGAAATGATCTCTCGAATAATCTGGAGCGGAAAATAAACACTAAAAACCTCCGACTGCGTGTTGCATTGTCCAAATATTACGTCAGAGGGAGATGAAAAAGCGAGAGGATTTGATTAGCGATCCTAAGCAAATGTTGCGACGGAGTGCAAAACAAAGTGCCGCGTTTTGGCGTTGAAAGAGCCAAATTTTGTCAGGATTTACAATTTGTGAGAGCGAAACAAATGACTTAGGTAGTCAGGGCGCTTCGGAAGACCCTCCTAACTCCAGTGATATCCGTTGATTAGACTAATTGATGTCCGAACCGGATTTCATGTTGGTGATTGGCCTTAACCGTGCATCATCTGAGTTGAGCAAATGCTTAACTAAATTTCTGGAGAGAAATGGAGCGACAATTGATGCGTAGTAAACAGAAGGGTTTTTCACTTATCGAATTGCTGATCGTGGTCGCGATCATCCTGATCATCGCGGCGATCGCTATCCCAAACCTCTTGCGTTCCAAGATGGCTGCGAACGAAGCGTCTGCCGTAGCTTCCTTGCGCACTTATAACACAGCCATCGTTTCTTACTCGACGACTTATGGCACCGATCCAAGCACGGACTTTTCGCAACTTGGGCCTGCAACCACACCGTCTTCCACTGCAGCGGACTTGGTTGACAGCCTCCTCGGCATCGCCACTCCGAGCAAGAGCGGATACAACTTCACCTACACGGCAGGTACTGCCTCAAACGGTATCATCTCGCAATACTCCATCAACGCCGGCCCTCAGTCCAGCTCGACCGGTCAGCGCTATTTCTTCACGGATCAGAGCGGTGTGATTCGCCAGACCACCAACGGTTCGGCGGCATCGTCCAGCAGCACGCCGATTGGATGATATAGATTCGGATTTAATTTCATAAAGGAGAATGGTTAACGCCATTCTCCTTTTTGTTTTTGAGTGCGTGGGAAAAAAATCAGAATTATCACAAATGGCGAAGCCGTCTAAGGACCGTTCTCTTATTTGAAACTAGCGGACTTGGGAGCAGGATAATGGGCCTCCAATTACGCTGGTTCCCCGTGAAATTATTTTGAACCGCAAGCTTTCAACCTACGCCAACAACCCCCTATTGCGGCGAAAGAGTCAGCTTGTGCGCGGCCTGCTTCTCGACCGCAGGGCGCGTGAACGGCAGATTGAAGTAGACGCCGTCCGCAAGCTTTTCCCGTGCATTCCCGTAATACGGGCTTCCGGGCTGCCCAGATTCACCGGGCGCGTTGGTCGCCATCGTCTTGTTCACGTCCGCCAAATCGATAATGCGACGGAAATTCGCACCAGTGGCATTAACGTCGTTGAACCCTCCCGGCCGCTCGACCGGCTTCAGATTGAACTGGTCGATGAACATGTGCTGCAGCGGGCTCTGGTTGATGCGGCCGTATCGCCACTGCGACTGGTCGGAACCCCAGTCCTTGGTCACCCGCTCCAGCGCCTCTAATAAGCCCTGCTCGACGAGTGCATGCTGCTCCGGGCCTGCCTCGGCTGCCACCGCTTTTCGGCCGGCGTCCGTCGTCGTCCACCGGACGTAGATCGCACCGGGCGTCGTATCCTTGGTGAGAATGCGATCCCACCCTTCGATCATGGCGCGAGCTTTCTCTGCGTCGGGATTCTTGGCCGTCCATCCTTTGAAGAGTGGCGCGTCGCGCTCGGCATGTAGCGAGTAGGTGTCCTGCTGGATGCGCTCCATGTCATCGATCGTGAACGGCTTGTGCTCGGCAATCTGCTTGTCGAGCAGTTGGCGGATTCGCGTGATGCGGGCGATATCCTGATCTCTCGTGGTGTTGTAGAAAACCGGCGGCCCCTTGTAACCCTGCGGGTGGGTGTTGTTGTTGGCGGTCGCGATGTAACCGCGCGCCGGGTTGTACTCGCGCGGCAGGTCGCTGCGGAACCCCTTCCACTCGTAATTCCCCGTCCCGGGGACGGGCAGCCGCCCGGTCCATCCGTCGCGATCGGGCGCAAAGCCGGAGACCTGCAGCGCGATGTTCCCCTTCTTGTCGCCACAAATCAAATTGTGCGACGGCAGCTTCCAGGCCATGGCGCGATCGAAGAAGTCCTCGCAGCTGGTGGCTTGCGCAAGCTTTAAGCTGCCCCTGAATGGCGCGGTGCCCGGCTCCTGGTCCGAGGACCTGGCGGCGAACGCGATGTGCCGCGCCTGGTCCTCGTAAAACACCGGACCATGCTTGGAGAACTTCAGCTCCACCACTCGAGGCTTGTCCTCACCCTTGACCTTGATCTCCTCGCGGATGATCTTCATCGGCACCCAGGTGTCCTTGAACTTTGTCTCGTTCGGATTGGCCGGGTTAGTCTGCTCGACGTACGTATCCACTTCGTCAATACCGGCAAAGGTTACACCCCACCCCATGTTTTCGTTGTTCCCGAGGTCCACGCCGACAAACGGCGGCTCGCCGCCGCCGATCACGTGCCAACCCGGCGCATCCAGATGCACGAAGTACCGCAGCGAAGGCATTATGATCGCGCGATGCGGGTCGTTCGAGACGATGGGAAAGCCGCTCGCCGTGAGCTTGCCGCTGACCACCCAGTTGTTGCTGCCGTCCATGTCCTGCAGCTCTGGCATCAGGCGCGCCGCCATCTTGGCGGGCACGAGCGAACGATAGGGCTCCACGATCTCAGGTGACGGCAGTTTTCCAGGCGAGAACGGGTCGTCATCGCCTTTTCTTGCGGCCGCCAGGGCCTCTTCCGTGATCCAGTTCAGGTCCAGACCCTCGGGTACTTTCAGGTCGTCATACGGATCCGGTGCAGCGCGCCGGTTGGCCTCCTCGGCCCCGAACTTCTTCACGTTCAGCGCGAGCTGAATCTCGGCGGCGGGAGCAGCGCTGGTGCTGTCGATGCCAACTTCCGCCCAACGCAGAGTCACCGTTTTGGCCGTCCATGGCTCCGGCTTGATGCCGGTCAGCTTGAATTCGACCGGCAAATTGTCAGCGTGGGTGGCGATGTATGCGTTGTGCCCGTTGGCCCACGCCGTGAACAGGCGTTCCGCGTCCGGGTGATAGCTTGTCCACTCCTTCGCATCCCACGGGCCCCGGAACATCATCAGGCGCGCGCGCGCATCGTTATCGAATGCCTTCGGGCCGAAGATCTCCGCGAGCCGCCCTTCACGCCAGCGGCGCCACAGCTCCAGCTGCCAAAGGCGATCCTGCGCCATCACGTACCCCTGCGCGAAGAACAGGTCGTCGTCGTTCTGCGCGAAGATGTGTGGAATACCCTGCTGGTCACGGATGATGTCCACCGGCTGTTTCAAGCCGGGGACCTTCAGGTTTCCATCGATCGTCGCCAGCGACTGGTGCGCCAGTTCGTCGAGCGATGCCGGCGCTGGTGCCGGCGCGCCTTGCACGGCGCGCTGCGAACACGCGGCAGTGAACGAAACGAGGACAGCCAAACACAGGACACACGTGTGGGTGCGGGGAAGAGACATCAGACCCTCCAGGTAGCTGGGCGAATTCTAGGCGCGTTTTCCAGCAATGACAACAGAATTTGTGAGAGGCCGCACGCGAAGGACGGGCGATCGGACTGCTGCCGGTAAGGCACTTCGAGGGGTGTTGCGCCGATAAGTTACAGGGAGTATCAGGCAAGCAATCAATTCACCTAGTCGTGAGAGAGAACGCCGTTAAACATTCCACCCCCAGTGAAGTCATTTCGTCGTAAGGGATTTGCTAGGTCGCAGTTAGCGGTAAGGGCGTTTATCAGGAGTTGGGCGATTGCCTTACCAACCGTCGTTTCAGAGCAATGAGTCCTGTCACACTTCCGACGACGAAAGACAAGATTGACGCACTTCCGAGTGCGGTTTCCAGACGGCACTTGAACGTATCTTGGATTGCATTGTGGATTCTGTATTCGATTTGACATGCCGCGAAAGTCGGCAGCCCCGAAACGGCTGCAAGGCCTGCGCTCAGACAAAACGCAGCAATGCTGATAAGGATAAACTTAGGAACACGAATCTTCATTGGTGTGGATAATACTCCAACTTGGATCTGGCCAAATTTGTTTCTCGCTTTGTCGGAATTGCGAAAATCCCATATTCCGATAAGGCCGTTTATCAGGACTTGGCCGCGGCGGGAAAGCCACTACTTCGGAAAAAGCGTGGGTGGCGGCAAATCTGCATTCGGTGCGTCTTTGTCCGATAACTGTGGATAGGCCCCTTTTCGAGACAATTGCCCTGAGACAATTCCTAGGCACTCCATCAGCATCATTCGCGTGAATCCGAAGAACGTAAAGGCAAACGAACCAACGAAAAAAAACCATAGGGCGAGTAAGAAAAATGGCAACCCGCCTGTCAGGAAAGTCCATTGCGGCGACCAGATGCGAGTTCGGGAAATCAGGCCAACGACCGTTGACCAGCAATATATCAAGCCGCCTGACGCCAAGAGCGTACCCCACCACATCCACGAGCGATCTAATGCGTACGGCGGCCTCTGGTACTTCGCAATCGTCCAGATCACTGTTGAAGTTGAAGCCAGTGCGCCCGCGAGTACAATCCCGATATTGACTGCTGGCTTTGACATGTCCGTGAGGAGGAGCATAAGAGGGAAAATGCACCGTTACAAGTCCGGGGTTGGAACTAAGTG
This sequence comes from uncultured Acidobacteriota bacterium, assembly GCA_963825365.1. Taxonomy (GTDB): domain Bacteria; phylum Acidobacteriota; class Terriglobia; order Acidiferrales; family UBA7541; genus Palsa-360. The sequence continues at coordinate 121,064 of CAWGSV010000015.1, forward strand.
CAATCATCATTCCTACGAACGACAGGTTGGGGCCACATTCCGATAAGGCCGTTTCTCAGGCGCTATCCAGTTTTGGGTGGTTCTATTTCGGAGTTTCGAGTGTCTCACTTGAAATGTCTCGCACGGAGATATCGATATCGTCAGCCTTTACAGCTTGGAAGCCGATAGTCCGGTGTCCCTTATACGTTAACTCCAGATGGGTCGGACTTAACCACTTCATGCCGACGGCGGGGGTATTTGGAGGTTCGGCTGGCGCATCAGTGAAAACCAGAATATTCACTGGGTCCTGTGATCCTGTCGTCCAGTTCAGGGACACAGTGCTTGAATAGCCATCGGTTCCGGGCCCGCCGCTAACTACGGTACGAGCCACCGCGATCATTTTCCCGTCCGGTGATCGGGCTTCATCTGACCAAGTAGTGTTCGAACCGCCACAGCCGAATGCTCCGAAGCAGACTTCCAAGACTAAGAGCGCCATCGCCATGCGAATCGCAGAGTGGTTACCAGTGCTAGGCTTCATAATTCCTCCGCAAATGGTAAGGACGAATTATAACGCTTCGATGGTCACCCAGCTGGGGCACTGGGCCAGCGTTTGCAAAGGCCAAGTCACGTTACCGTCATTTGGGAATTGCCGGATTCCCAGTTTCCGAGAACCCCGTTTCCCAGGACTTGGCCAATTTCATTTGAAATTGCAAATTAATCTTCTCAATTGTCCATATCGGCCATTTCATTTACCCTGTGTCATCTGATGGTGCCAAAGGATAGAAGAAAAATGCCAAACCAGTCTCAAAGACCAATCTGGTGGAAAGTCATCTTAGGATTGGTCATGATTTATATAGAAATCCATAACCATTTTTATCCCGCGCCAAATTTATTAAAGGCTGACAATCCGGCCCAACAAACGGGGATGAATATTGCAATGGGCCTCATAATAGCAGTCGGATGCTGGCTGGTTTACTCAGGGACTAAACCCGTTTGGCGTAATACGCAGTGAAGAGAATTTGACCCTCAATGATATGGCCCCGCACCACATTCCGATAACGCCGTTTATCAGGACTTGCACGCTAGGGCACAACCGTCGCCGTTTTATTGCTTGCAATGACAGGTAAACTCCCGGCGGTGAGACAATCAAATATGTCGCTGCCATGATATTTTCATCGAAAGACAAAATTGCCCTGCTCGTTGCCTCCGTAGTAGGCCCAGGTGCCGCGTATCTTTCAATCCTAGCTGGCTATGGCTGGCTCGTAGTTGCTGTGCCATACGTTATCCTTGTCATACCCGGTATCGTGGTTTACGTAGCTGATCAAAGGAAGTTGTTAGTTTGGCAAGTCTGCGTCCTTTCGTCTGCGCTGTACGTTCTACTTAATAATTATAATTGGCGCATTGGTGGATTAGGAAAAACCGAAGCCCTTCAAATCATTTTTGGATTTTGGGGCCTTGGAACGCTTACTTCTTCGCCTGTCCCGCTTTACTATTATCTAAAGGAAGCTAGAACCCGCAAATCGTATCGCCTCGAAGTTTTCTTTGTCGGACTGCTTTACTTGTTAGTTCTGTCCACTATTGCGTTTGGCGTTTTTGTTGCCGGCGGCCTTGGAATGGGCTGGGTCATCTGTTGGTTCGTCGAATCCCTGTTGCGCTGGCACCGGATTCCAGATCAACCTTCGAGAAAATATGCGCTTGTTATGGGTTCAATCTTCTTGATTGCGAGTTCAACTTCCATTTTATTTTTTCTGTTTTTCAGGCAGCAAGCATTTGCGTATGCTGCGAATAATGGGGACTACAGAGTTGCTGTCGCGCTCGTGAGGATGGGAGTTGATCCGAATGCATTGGACACGTACGGCGACTCAGCCCTTAGAGTGGCTGTTTGGAACGGAGATTCGGCAATGGTGAAGGCGCTTTTGTTCGCCGGGGCAAAGGTTGACTTGGAGGTATACCCGGAGGAACGGATTGGATTCGTAGCCGTTACGCCTAGCGGTTCCGCCTTAGAGGTGGCCTCCGCCAGTGGCAGAACCGAAATCTGCCAAGACTTACTGTCGGCGCACGCAGACCCGAACAAAGAGAATAGAAATGGCAACATGCCCCTGTTACTTGCAGTTGCAAAGGGGAGCTTTGGGTGTGCCTCACTCTTATTGGATCATGGCGCTGACGTGAATTCCCGTGACGTGCTGGGCAGAACACCTCTTATGCTACTTGCCGCTTTTGATGACAGCGATCTAAGAGTGCAAATTGCAGCTAAGCAAATGTTAGCGAAAGGTGCCGATATTACCGTCAGGGATGCCGACAGACACACTGCCGAGGATTGGGCTACGATGAACCATCGCGTGCAACTCGCTGACTTGTTACGAGGCACCGCTGCCCGTTAGACAATGATCCCAATTAGAATCGACGGGCAGCTCAGAGACGCTTCAAGTCCCGATAAGTTCTATAAAAGGAAAAGTCAAGAAAAACACTTCGCCCAACGCCGGGAATGTTCTGACTTTCCAGCCTGCCTGATTGAGCGAGGGTGCTTCTTGCCTTCCGCCCCATGGACTCGGTACGTTGCATAGCGGATCACGGCTGTTTGGATTTTCTCTGTCAGCGGTTTTATCCGGTGTTCTCGACAAAGCCAGTCAACTCTGAGACTCACAAGCAATGCGGTTGTCAGGTGCCAACCATGGTTCTATCTGAGGCTCTTGGCCTATCGCTGTTTCGGGTTATCCGAGAGGGCCTAGGGTCCTCTAAGAGACTCTGCGTCCGAGGAACGCAGCGCCTAGCTTATCAGTGCAGACTCGCTCTCGAACCCGAGTGTCTCCAGAACCAACCAGCCACCGCCCGGAAATCTTCCAGGGGATGAAGCGGACTCCAGAGGCACTCAAGCTGTTTGTAGTTTCAGATGTTGGGCGTCGAACGAAACTCCTTTCTTCCAAACGATCAGGATGATCGCCGCAATCTTCCGCGCCAGCGTCAGTCGCGCCATTTCCGGGCGCATTCCCTTGGCCACCAGAGCGGCGTAAAATTCCTGCAAGGGTCCTGGCTTCGTAGCGGCGATGATGGCTGCTCCCTTGAAAATATTTTTCAGCTCGTGATTGTGATTGCGGTTCAGGCCGCGCAGCGAAACTTGTCTCTTCGATGGTTGCAGTTGCCCTTTCACATAGCGATGATCCGCGCTGCTGTGCGTTTCGATGGCCAGGCCGCCGTAGGCCCACAGTTGTCTCTTGCCGCGGAAGCGGTACGGTGTCTGCAGAATGGCGATCAACAGGGCCGCGCGAATCGGACCGATCGAAGGGATCTGGCACAGCAGCTTCGAGGCATTGTGCTTGGCGCTCTCGGCCAGCAGTTCGCGGCGCACTTGCTGGCGCAACGGGCGGAGCGCATCGAGTTGCTCGTAGTAAATCTCCGCGCGGCGGCGCACCCCCGCCTCGCTGAGTTTGCCGAGCCACTCGGCACGACAGCGCGGCGCATAGATTTGCTTGCCGGCACAAGGAATGGCCCAACTGCGATACACCGCCTTGAGGCGCGTCATCACGCGAGCCAGATCGCCGCTGATCGCCACATAGCTGCGCGACAACTCTTTCAGCGTTCGCACGCCGTGTTCGCCGTGATACACAGGGCGCAGAAGATTCGAGCGCAACAGATCGGCCAGCTTGCGTGCATCGATGCGGTCACTCTTGTTCCCAACCTTCAGAAATGCGTTCTGGCGCGGATCGCACACCAGCACTTGATTGACGTGCGGCCGCAGCAGGTCGTACAGCCACGCGGCCCAGGTTCCTTCCTCCAACGTGACATGCAAATCCCCGCGCAGTCCCTGCACAAATTGAATCACTGTGAGGGCCTTGGTCCTCTTCTCGGAAACTGGTGGATTTAGGAGCAGGATGGCAGAGGCGAAAGTTTCTAAATGCGGAAGGGGATTCGATCTGGGAATCGAGTTGGGTCAAGTGGGATTGCTTGCCGAAGGACTGATCGAATTTACAGTCCTTCGGCAAACGGTGATTGAAGCTAGTTTTCCAGTTGAACTTCCATGATTTCGCCGGGCAGGCGAACCATTCCAGAAATAGCCGCCGAAGCGGACGCCAACGGAAAGCGATGCGCGATAGGCGTGGTGCGTTCCTTTTTTTCGGGAATGCTGCTGCCGTCGGCCTGCATTCGCTCCATGCGGATGCCAAGCGTGCGTTCCAGTTGCATCAGCTCCGAACGCTGTTCGCGGCCGTAGAGTGTGGAAGCCACTCCGGTCTTGCCGGCGCGGCCTGTGCGGCCCACGCGGTGAATGAAGTTTTCCGCGATATCCGGAAGATCGTAGTTGATGACGTGTGCGATGTCCTGCACGTGAATGCCGCGCGCCGCCACGTCCGTGGCGACCAGGATGCGATAGCGTCCCTGCTGAAAGCCGGTAAGGGCCGCGGTTCGCTGGGATTGTGAGCGGTCGCCGTGAATGACGGCAGCGGCGAATCCTTCGCGAATGAGGTTGCGGGCCAGCTTGTCTGTTCCGCGCTTGGTGCGCGCGAAAATCAGGCAGCGGCCGGTTTCTTTTCCGAGCAAGTGTTGAAGCACTTCCTGCTTGCGGTCTCCGGAAACTTCAAAAGCCTGGACGCGGACGTTCTCCGCGGGCTTCAGAATGTTTCCGAATGCCAGACGCACAGGGCTGCGCATGTAGTCCTTTACCAGATTCGCGACGGAAGCTTCCAGGGTCGCCGAGAAGCAGAGCGTCTGGCGATCCTTGGGAAGCACCGCTGCGATTCTGCGAATCGCAGGGAGGAATCCCATGTCGAGCATGCGGTCGGACTCGTCAAGAACGAGAATGTGAAGTGACTTGAAATTGAAAAGGCTGCGGCCAAGGTAATCTTCCAGGCGTCCGGGAGTGGCAACAATCAGGCGTGCTCCCGCGCGAATCGCGGCAAGCTGCTTGGCCTCGGGCAATCCGCCCACGACCAGCGCCGCGGGGGACAATTGCTTCCCGCGCAACGCGTTATATTGATCCACTACCTGCATGGCAAGTTCGCGCGTGGGAACCAGCACCAGGGCTTCGATGCCCTTCGCTTTGCTCTCCAACAGGCGTTCGATGATCGGAATCAGGAAGGCCAGCGTCTTGCCGGTTCCTGTTTGAGCCGTCGCCAAAATGTCCTTGCCTTCCAGCGCGACCGGAATGGCCGCGGCCTGTACCGGCGTTGGGATCGCAAATTTCGCGAACGCCAGGCGCTCCTTTGTGTAATCTGAAATCTTTAGTTCCGTGAAATTCTGCATGTTTCTATTTTGTCTTTTCTGCCGGCGGAAGCCGTGGCGGCACACACACGTTTATTAAGCTTGGCTCAAATGGAGCCTGCACCCGTGCGGGCACGCAACTGGCATGGCCAGTCCTAGTTTTAATTACGCTGAAAACGTACGGAGGATATAAGAGGCGGGGTTATCTCGAATCAATCTCTAACCAGAGGAACCACACCAAACAACCGATGTATTAAGCGCAAACGGAGTGTACCACACTTCCCGGCAGAATTGCAGAATATATTTGGGCGGCGGGAAAATGCAAACTTTCCCGCCGCAACAATAACAGATTGGGAGCAAGTTAGACTAGAAGCCATCTCATAAATGCCCTTACCGTGCAGAACCGAAAACCCGCATGAATCGGAAATCCCAAAGTTTGATGCAGCTGATCGTTTCAGGCGCTGAAGGCGCCTCCTGTGACTAGCCCGGGGCAACGCCCCGGGGATCATAATCCGTCGTTTGCGGTGCGCCCTGTAAGGGCGCACGGGCTCTCCGCCCCTTCAGGGCGAAGAGAGGAATTGGGTGCCACACCCGGGGCGTTGCCCCGGGCTAGTCACCTCCGCGCCGTTGGCGCGAAGGAATGGCAAGTATTCCAACAGAAAAAACCGCCGCTCGACGATTTATGAGATGGCTTCTAGTTGGTTGCAACCTCCAGCGGGCCCCTTAACTTGAAACGCAACCTCGTCTCCGGCGGGATGGTGATATCCCGCGATCCAGTCAACGCGGTTCCAGCCGTGCCTGCTCCGGCACCCGCACCGGCTCCTATGGCCGCACCTTTTCCGCCACCAGCCAGCGCGCCGACCAACGCTCCGACCACTGCGCCACCGCCTGCGCCTTCCGCCGTACGCTTGCCGCGGCCTTTACCGGCCTCAGTCACTTCCGAGGATCGGACCTTGTACGCTTTGCCATGTATTGTGACCGAGGTGAGAGTTACGCTGATCGCCGCGTTGCCCTTAAATCGGCCCGCAGACTTGGCATCCGTGACAGTACCGGTCGCCTTGGCTCCCTTTGGAATTACGACCTTATCGCCGACAACTACAGGCTCGGCCAGGGATGCGTCGAAATGATCTCCGGAATTGTTGTCCTTCGAGCTGACCGTTTGATCGACCGTAACCTCCACCGCCGTCCCGGCACTTATCACAATGGGCTTGGGAGTGAACAAATTGGAGAGTCCAGGTGCTGAACCGTTTTGTGAGTTGGCGCTTTCCGTGCCGCCAGAAGTGGTGGCTGGATTCCCAGCGTCCCCATTTGGGGGCGTATTGGAGTTAACGGACGGCTCCGATTTGCTGCATCCTGTGAAAACCATTGCAGCTGCGAGAAAGAGAGTGAAATGAAAAGTCTTCAAGCTCATATGTATCCTCCGATTCGACGAGGGCGTTAAGAAAAATGGTATCAGGCTTCCCGCCCGATGACATTTAATTTTACTTGAACTTGTGCCTTGTCCTTAAATTTCCATTGCTATCTTGCAGATCGCAAGAGACCGTGGCACGCTGGTATTTAGAGCATCAAAATTGCGAGGCTGTACATCAAAGTGTGTTGACGCCTAGTTTCAGGAGCTCCTCCATGGAAACCGAAAAAACCATAACCCTGACCCCGACGACGGTGACGACTGAAGCTGCCTCACCCCCCACGCCCGCAAAGCGCCACTCCCGCGCGCAATTGGCCCTCGCGTTTGGCGTGGCCGCGGTTTCCGATGCGGCCTCCTTCTGGCTCACGTTTGCTCCGCCCTTCGAGTGGGCACTGGATATGGTCACTGCCTTCGCGCTCTTCATGATCCTCGGCCGCCGATGGGCTCTGCTCCCCGGCCTGGTCGCCGAAGCCATCCCCGGCATGGGAATTTTTCCGGTGTGGATTCTGGTGGTGCTTTCCGTGGTCGTCTACGACGGAATCAAGAAGCCGGTGAAATCGTAGCCCGTGAGTTCCCCCCGTCAGTTCCCGTGTGACCGTCGTGTGAAGCAGTGAGATTTCGCGGCGGTTTAAGTAGCGCGGGTTTCAGCCTGCGGGGGTTAGTCCTTGCAAGGCCCAAAATCCACAGGCTGAAGCCTGTGCTACTAATTCCACAACCCAGAACCCTGTTGCCCGGCAAGAATGAAACCAGTATGCTTCCTCAAGATTATTGGAGAATCCCATGAATAATTTTTCGAATTCGCTTTCGCGGCGAAATTTTCTTGCGGGCGCATCGTCGCTCGGAGCGTTCTACGCCGCCTCGAAATTTGCGCTGCCTCTGCCCGCGCTGGCCGCGCCGCTGCTTGACGATTCACGCATCGCCGCGCAGCCTATCGCCGACAAGGGGTTTGCCTCCGTTCGAAAAATTGGCAATGGCCTGTACGCCACGATTACCGATCGTTCGAAAGGTTTGCAGGCGCGCTGCAACGGCGGATTCATCATCGGCCGCGACGCCGCCATGTTGGTCGAAGGATTTCAGACCACCATCGGCTCGGCATTTCAATTGGAAACGCTGCGCTCGGTCACGCAGTTGCCCATCCGCGCGGCGCTCAACACCCACTGGCACTTCGATCACACCCTGGGCAATTCGGTTTACGGCGGCGCGGGAATTCCCATCTGGGCGCACTCCGACGTCCCTGCGCGCATAGCGGCCTATTACCCCAAGTGGCAGTCGCAGGACCTGGCCACTTACATCGAGCCCTGGGAAAAACGCGCGCGCGAAGCCAAGACCGACAGCCAGCGCGAACACTTCAAGAGCGACATCGAGGGCCTTTCCGGGATGTTCGTGCCAGTAAGCCAAACAGTTTTGGCGCTGCCCAATCACTCGCTCGATCCCGCCAAAATGCCCATTCAGATCGACCTCGGCGGCCTCACCGTGGTGGTCGAACACTACATCGGCCACACCGACACCGACCTGATCTTCCGCGTCCCCGATCAAAACGTCATCTACACGGGAGATCTGCTAACGGGCGGCCAGTACCCCGTGAACATCAACGGCTACCCGTCAAAGTGGCGCGCCACGTTGGCAAAATTTGCGACCTTCGACAAAGACACACTGTTCGTTCCGGGCCACGGCCAGATAACAGGGCAAGAAGGCGTCGCCGAAATGCGCTCCTGCTTCGACGATGTCGCCGAGCAAGCCGAAAAATCCTACAAAGCTGGCGTCCCCGTGGAAGAAGCCGCCGAGCGTTACGTGGTCCCCGAAAAATTCAAAAACTATCGCCAGTTTTCCTGGGGCTTCTGCATCACCCGCACCTACGAACAGCTCTACGCAGAATGGTCCGGCAAGCCGGTGAAGATTTTGAATTATTCTTAAACCCGGATTGCTTTACGTCGAGTTCCGCGGTAGTTGCGAACAATTTCAAGATGCAGGCGACCGGCCGGTGTACTCCTTTTGGAGCGCGGGAGATTGCGCTGCGATGGCCTCGCCACGATAGATTGCCAGTATTCCTTGCCAGCCAGACTCGGACTTTCGTGCCTTACTCTAACTTCTCACAGCCTGCGAAGATTGATTATGCGGGTCGTCGGTCGAAAGGCGATTAAAGAGGCGTCTGCCCGCCATAGCGAATGGAGCGCCTCCCTGAACGCGTGGTACAGAATTGCAGGACGCGGATTGGAAATCGTTTCCGGCCGACGTTCGGAACAGTTGGAAGAACTTCGGGGTGAAGCTGCGGCTTGGCGCGTTTTGTGGTCTTCGATATAAGTATACAACAGCGCTGCAGGCTGATTCGCGACGATCAAGTACAAATGGGATAGGGCATCGTTCACCGTATCGAAGGTCGCGGAATACGACGGAGGCTGGCAAATAGAATGATTGCAGTTTCTGAAAAATACGCGCTGGAAGTGAGTTCGCCAACACCGATCGCGTCCGAGCGACAACATGAAGAGTACCTTTCGGTTTTGGACAATACTGGCCAACAAAGAGAATCCAACAAGAGAAGAAGAGAAGTATGCCGAAGTTTTGATCACATTGATCCAGCGTATGAAGAAGAGCATCACTCCATCCCGGACGCATCCCCGATTGAGATTCTTCGCACATTGATGGACGCCAATGATCTCCGCCAAAAAGACCTCGTCTCGATCTTTGGCTCAGAAAGCATCGTATCCGAAGTACTTCACAAGAAACGCGGCCTGAACAAGACTCATATAGAGAAGTTAAGCAAAAGGTTCCGCATTTCCCCTGCAGTATTTTTCTAAAGCTCACGGCCATTAGTTCGACAACAAGATCATTCCCTTTGCGAAAATTGCGGCAGCCGTGCCCAGCAGGATTTCGCGGCGCGTGGGTTGATTGTCGCTCATGGGCGGGAGTCTATCATGCGGTGGTTTTAGTAGCGACGGGCTTCAGCCTGTCGGGGGTTAGTGTTTGCCGGTCCAGAACCCGCAGGCCAAAGGCAGACAGCGCTGAAGCTTATACCTACTCCATCTTCCGCTTCGCGAAAAAGAAGAGCGACGATGCCAGCAGCAGGAACATCAACACGGCGAGCCATGGAGACTGGCTTGCTTGCGGCATGAATTTCTCGCCAAACGCAAAAATTTTCGCCGGCCAGGGCAGAAAGAATAGGCTGGTCAGCCAATGCGGCAGACGCTTGCTCAGCTCTGGATCCTGCAACAAATTCAGAATGATGGCCAGCAGGCCAAAGACGCCGCCTGCGGCAATCAATCCGCTGGAATAAAGCGAACCCGGACTGACTTCGCTCTCCGCGCCGCTTTTTTGTTCAGTTCCGCGCTCCACGATCCAGCGTAAGAGCCCGCCTGCGAACATGGCCATGGTGGTGGCAATGGAAATGTACGAACCCACGGCAAATGGAAGCGAGCGAATGCCCAGCAATTCGACGGCGATCACCAGGAACACTCCGAGAAATACCAGGCGCCACGGCAGGCGCTGATTCAGGATTCCGCTAATCACCGTCGCCATCAGGCGCGCTTGCGGGGCCGCCGCCTGATCGCTGCCAATTCCCTGCACCCATTGCACCTCGATTTGATTCGTGGTGGGATCGAAAAGATATTTTCCGTCGGGCACTTCCGCCGATCCGATGGCGTTCACGAGCACGTATGTTTTGCCCGCATGCTGAAAGGAATTGTCCTGGCGCTCGACGCCGGTTGGCAGGTTATTGATGTTGAGCGGAATTTGCATGGACTTGTATTGCGCGAGGCCAATGTTCATCAGGATGAGCGTGCCGCCAACCGCAAACGCGGATACCAGCACACCGATTATCAGCGCGATTTGCTGCCGGTAGGGAGTCGCGCCGACGAGATAGCCCGTTTTCAAATCCTGCGAGGTCGCGCCGGCAATCGCCGCCGCGATGCAGACCACGCCGCCAATCGTCAGTGCCAGCACGGCGTATGAATTGGCCGTCCAATGGGTCACCAGAAAGACGGCGCAGGTGGCCATCAGCGTGGCAATGGTCATGCCGCTGACCGGATTCGAGGAGTTACCGATCAGTCCGCTAATGCGCGAGGCCACAGTCACGAAAAGAAAGCCGAAGATGATCACTAAGACGGCCGCAATCAGATTGGCGAACGCTCCGGTCTCCGCGCCTGGAATTGGCTTGAAGCGAAGCAAAGCCCACATCATGGCCAGCAGCACGGTGGACCCGATCAAAACGAATCGCATGGAAATGTCGCGCTCAGTGCGATCCGTTTCGGCCGCCCCTTCGCGGGTTTTTCGCATGTCGTCCAGCCCGGCAGTCAGCGCAGAAAAAATGGTGGGCATGGTTTTGATCAAGGTGATCAATCCGGAAGCGGCAACGGCGCCAGCTCCCATGGGGCGAATGTAACTTGCCCAGAGCTGGTCGGGCGTCATCAGGGGAATGGGCACCGTGCTGGGATATAAAGGAACGGTCGGCGAGAGCGAACCGAAAAATTTGATTGCCGGCATCAGCACCAGCCAGGAAATTACGCCGCCGGCAAACAAAGTTCCCGACACGCGCGGCCCGATGATGTATCCCACGCCGAGATATTCGGAGGTGACCGCAGCGCGGAACGATGCGCCGGGAAGCCAACTCGGGCGGTACTCCGGCTGCCCCGGCCACATGCCCAGCGTATTCATGCAAAATGTGTAAACACCGCCGAGCCCGAGGCCCCAGAAAACGCGTCCGGCAAATGAGCCGCCGCGCTCGCCAGCCACAAGCACGTCCGCGCACGCAGTGCCTTCCGGAAACGTTAAGTTGCCGTGCTCTTTGACGATCAGCTGGCGGCGCAGCGGAACCATTAGAAGAACGCCCAGCCAGCCGCCGATCAGCGCAAGAAAAAATACGCGCCAGTATTCGGTGTTCAGCGAAAACCCCAGGAAGATCAGCGCGGGAAGCGTGAAAATTACCCCCGCCGCCACCGATTCGCCCGCCGAGCCGGTAGTCTGCACGATGTTGTTTTCAAGAATGGTGGACTTGCCGAACGCGCGCAGAATGGAAATGGACAGAACGGAAATGGGGATGGAAGCGGAAACCGTGAGCCCCGCGCGCAATCCCACATACACGGAAACCGCGCCAAACAAAATTCCGAAGAGGGATCCCAGAATCACCGCGCGCCAGCTAAATTCCGCCAGCGCGCTGGATGCCTCCACATACGGGCGAAACTCCGCTGGCGGAGCCGTGGAACTCCAGGGTTTGTTGGCCAAACAACACCTCCGCGACCGAGTTCGCTTTGCAATCGATCAGGCGCGCCTAATTATGCGAGCGCCTCGGCGTTCGCTCCGGCATTATGGCCTAAATTGTTTTGGCGACGAGAAACATTTGAGTGGCGCGTCCCGCAAGGCACACTGCGTGCTGGGGCGGGCTTAGGCTTTGGCCGCTTTAGCGGAGCGCGGGCAAACCAGCAGCAGGCTGGCAGCGATGGGCATCACGCGCAACGCGGCGCGCAACTTTCCTGTGGCCAGGCGGTCCGCCACATCGGCAATCCGCGAAGTAATTTCCGCGTCCAGATCGAGCCGGTAAAGGTCCGCGCGGCGTCCGTAGGAATATTTTTCGTAGGATAGATTTTCTTCGCAGGCAATTTCCATCAAGCCATCCCAGAAACTTTGCCCGCGAAAAAGTTTGCGCTTGCAAGCCATGTCGCGGTCCATGTCCAGCAAATGCCTGGGGGGCGTGCCCGCGCTGTCAAAAATAGCATTGGTGCATTGTGCGGGGGCAAACGGGCGAGAGGGATCGGCATCGGGAAACTGTGCGAGCGCCGCGGCGAGTTCCCCTTCGTCGGCGTCAAAGCCGGTCCACGTATAGCGAAAGAAATGATAGACGACCGTGCCGGATTGCAGCAGTTGGTGAACGCGCTGCGCATCTTTTCCCGCAACGCTCAGAATCATGTCCAGGAGTTCATCCATGCGAAACGTCTGCCGCACCAGAGGACGCACGGTGACGTATCCGGCTTCCTCCTCCGTGTAGCGAACGGAAATAGTTTCAGGCAGTGGCACGTTGGGAGGATACGCGGGAAGACGCTAAAAAGTCGATATGAGAGACGCAATAATTATAGGAATTCCGTGAAAAGCCGCCAGCTATGCATCTCAACTGTCAACACTCAACTCGGGCCTAGGCCATCTTGGACAGGCGCTCTTTCACTCGATCGGAAAGCACCTTGCCGTCCACCGTCTTGCCTTCGAGGCGCACCTTTGCGGCTTTGATCACAGCGCCCATGGACTTCGGCGAATTCGCGCCCGTCTCCACGATGGCGGCTTCGATCGCAGCGCTCATGTCGGCGTCGGAAGCGCCGGCCGGCATGTAGACTTCCGAGAATGGCAATTTCCTTGGTTTCCTTGTCGGCAAGATCCTGGCGGCCGCCCTTGGCAAATTGCTCGACCGACTCGCGGCGCTGCTTTAAGAGCGTCTGCAAAACCTGAAGCGCTTCGGCATCTTCCAGCGGGCGAACTTTCTCAATCTCTTTGTACTTGAGCGCGGACTTGACCATGCGCAGCACGCTCAGGCGCAACTCGTCCTTGGACATCATCGCCGCGGTCAAATCTTTTTGAATTTGCTCCATCAATGCCATCTTGGTATGCGCGAATAAACGTTCGCGTCTCTCCCGATTTTAGGAATTAGCCGCTCAATACGGAGAATTTTTGCTTGCGCAACCTTAACTATAGCACAGCACCCTCAGCTAGCCGCGCCCTCGCCAAATGCGGATCTGAGGGCGGCATTCCTGCACCTCTCCCGTGGTTCGCACAGTCGGTCGGGGGATCACACAAGTGTTCAGGTCTTGCAGAGCGCGCTCTAGGATAGGACCATGAGCTATGCTATTCTGAATGTTCCATTCGGGCCGTTTTTTTGACGCGCCCGAGTGCGTGTCGTCGGGGCGTAGCGCAGCCTGGCTAGCGCGCCTGGTTCGGGACCAGGAGGCCGGTGGTTCAAATCCACTCGCCCCGACCATTTTTTCTTCCTCTCTTCCGTCACCACTCGTATTGATAGAACCGCAGAGTCAGGCACAAACACCAAAACACAGACCACTCGAAAATCGCGAACAGTCTGCCGCCCGCCGCAGGCAATGCGCCCTTCGCAGTGCCAAGTTGCGAACATTACATGCAAAATATCTGCACCGTGTCTGCGGGAGATGACATGATTCGATTGCGATCGCGCGTGATTGTTTTAGATCAATCGGACCATGCGGTTGAATCCGATCAGTCGTCCTAACAGGTGGGTATCTCCGGTGATTCGCTCTTTCCGAAATCTTCTTGTTCTGGCATTCGTCGGGAGTGCGGCGCTATTTCCTATGGCGCTCCTTGGCGGTACGACTTCTCAACCATCTGGCAACGAAGCGTATGTTCTCTATTCGCTGCTTGGCCTGTTGGCCCTGCCTGGTTTTTACTTCCTTCTGATCAAACTTGAACCCTATCTGGTCGAGGAATCGTATGACCAGGGGGCCTACCTTGAAACGATTACGGGACCGCTCCTTTCAGTAGTCATCGCTGGTTCAGCTGGACTGAGCTTGTTCCTGGAATTGGCGGTAATTCGCTGGCAGGGCTCCATCTTCGTATTCTTTTCTTTCTACAAGAACTATGGACTGCTGGCGTGCTTTGCGGGTCTTGGCCTCGGATATGCCCTGTCGCGAAATAAGGGCGGGATACCCCTCAACTTAACGCCTGTGCTCCTTGCCTGGCAGTTTGGCCTTCTCACATTTCTTCGCTACGGCTTACCAGAATCATCCGACACCTTCGCCACAGTTCCATTTCGGGAACAGCTCAACATGGGCCTGCGAACCGCCACGGCAGCCCAGAATCGGGCGGTCTATCTTCTGCTTGCTGTCACGTTTCTTCTAACCGCCCTGGCGTTTATTCCCATTGGCCAGTTGTGCGGAAAGCTGATGGAGAATACAGGCCAACTCTCTGCCTACGGACTGAACCTTTTCGGCAGCTTGATTGGTGTGTCGCTGATGTTTGTGGCCAGCCTTCTCTGGACGCCTCCAGTCGTCTGGTTCGGAGTGGGTTTCCTGACGCTTTGTCTATTCCTGCGCCCTCGGCCTAAAGCGCTGTATGTGGGAATAGCCACTGCAATAGTGGCCGTTGTTATTTTGGCTTGGCCCGTCAATCCGCTTTGGAACCGGGTCTACTCGCCTTATCAGCTGCTGGAAATAGGTTTTAGCGACACGGGCCAAATGCTTATTCGAGCGGGCGGGCACTATTACCAACGAGTGCAAAACCTTTCCATTGCTGCAGACGGGGGCACTTCCGACCCTAAACTTCAGCTAATCCGCGATTATTACGATCTTCCTTATCGCTTTCACCCGGGACCCAACGAAGTGGCTGTCGTTGGGGCGGGTGCAGGCAATGACGTAGCCGCAGCTTTGCGCTCGGGAGCACGGCATGTCGACGCAATCGAGATCGATCCTGCAATTCTGCTCGCGGGCAAAATGAATCACCCGGAAAAGCCTTATGAAGACTCCCGTGTTCGGCCGGTCGTAAATGATGCGCGCTCGTTCTTGCGGAACACGACGGCCCGTTACGACATGATTGTCTACGGATTGCTTGATTCTCACACTTTGTTGAGTGCGGGCTCCAGCGTTCGCCTTGATTCATTCGTATACACCATCGAAGGACTCCGTGAAGCCCGGGCGAGGCTAAAAGAGGACGGCGTCCTCTCGCTGTCCTTCACTGTCGTTAGCGACGATCTTGGAGTGAAAATCTACCGCATGATGCAAGAGGCCTTCGATGGCAAGGAACCGATTTGCATTTCTTCCGTGTACGACGGCTCCTTTGTTTTCGTTCAGTCTAAGCATGGAGATCTAAAGATTCCACAATGGCTAGTCGGCCAAACTGCCTTTACGGATGGCGCGCCCTATTTTCGGAACCCCGCAGCGAAAGTTGACGTGTCGACGGACGACTGGCCATTTTTCTACATGCCCCGACGCGTCTATCCCACGTCTTATCTGACCGCACTCGGACTCATCCTGCTGCTCTCGTTCGTGCTGCATGCCAGCTTTGGCCAGCGCCGTCCCCAAACATCGCATTTCGCGTTTTTCTTTCTCGGGGCGGGATTCATGTTGGTCGAGACGAAGGGAATCACGGAGATGGGTCTTACGTTTGGCAATACTTGGCAGGTTATCGGCATCGTGGTGGCGAGCATCCTTGTGATGGCCTTCCTGGCCAACAACGTGGTTCGCTATTTGCGGCTGAGCAATCCCTATCCGGCGTATCTGCTGTTGATCGCAAGCGTTGCCGTAGGCTGGTGGGTAGCCCGTGGCGGCGGATTCCCCTCGACTGTTGCGGGCAGAATTGGGACAGCGTTCGTTCTCACATGTCCACTGTTCTTCTCCGGAATTGTCTTTTCTACCCTTCTCTCCGTTGAACGGCGGATTTCGAGCGCAATGTCGATGAACATAATGGGCGCGATGGTTGGGGGCGTCCTCGAATACAACTCCATGTACTTTGGTTTTCACTTCCTGTATCTGCTTGCAATAGGTCTCTATGCGGCTGCATTACTTTCGACTCTCGCTCGCCGCAGCGGACCATCCCCGGTGTCAGCACCAACCGCGGAACTCGTCTCTTTGGCGGAGTAAGATCGTAATAGATCATTTAAGGATAACTGTCTTGCCATTTTAGTGTGCCAATTTGGCAGCCTCTCCAAGGTTAACGCTTATAGCACCGCGCCTGACAAACGGCCGTTGAGCCTGCCGCTGCCGGACTAATATTTGCATTGACGATTTATGCCGCAGAGATCGGCGGCGTGGCGGCCAGGGGAATTTCAGCGATTGCTTCAATCGCTGGCTTGAATGGGGGAAGGCAAGTTGAACGCCTTTAGTTTTACAAATAATCCACCGAAAGTTTAGGCGAAGAAAAGAAACCGTACAATTTGCCGACTGTAAAATTCGATTCTGTGTTTGAACTTTCGGCGCTTGCATGCGGAAAACTTACCAGAACTTGGGGCGTTTGCCACTTCAGCGGAAAGGCTGACTGGCCAGCAACACAAGATGCTAGCTGACTATCAAAAGAACGCTTCAATCCGGTTGGCCAGTTGGCTGGCAGAGGAAATAGTCCTCACGTTCGGCGAGTTGCGCCTGCGCGTATTCGGCACAAGCATGGTGCCTTCCATCCTTCCTGGCGATTTTGTTTCCATTCACAGGGCCGGCCTGAATGAAATTTCTCCGGGTGAGATCATTCTTTTCCGGCAGCTGGATCGATTGTTTGTGCACCGGGTTGTGGATCGAAAAGTAATGGCCGCGGCGGCCGGCGCGCAGGGGCCTTGCCTGATTACGCGCGGCGATCGGCTGCGCCACAATGATCCTCCCGTGACTTCGTCCGAACTGCTGGGGCGAGTAACTGCCATCCAGCGCGGCGACCGAAAAGTCGAAATGCAAGCGCACGTATTGAATAGCCCGATGGTCCGGATGCTGCAGTCTTCCGATCGCTTGACGTCGCTGTATTTGCGCCTCGCGGCATATGGGCGCGCCCTTTTTCCAAGGAGAGCAAAGTGCCAAGCGTAGCCGCGGTTGCACAAAGCTCCAGCGTGGTGGTCGAGATCGGCGGCCTTCCCATACGGCTGCATTGCGACAACGCGAATTTCGTGCGCCGGATTCACGAACGCTATACCGGCTACGTGCGCGATTCGATCGACGCCGCCTTCGATTTTGAAATTGAACTGGCCCCGCCTGGAACCGAGTCCGGCGACGAGGACCTGCACGTCACCTGGGAGGCCGGGCGCTGGCTGATGGACCGCGGGGATTTTCGCGCCGAATGGAATCCCTCGACGGCGCGCGGGCGAATCCAGCAGACAATCAATCCTTACTCTCTCGATTCCGTGCTGCGCATTGTGCATACGCTGTTGCTGGCAAGGAAAGGCGGTTTCCTTGTGCACGCTTCCAGCGCCATTCGAAACGGCCGCGCGTTTTTGTTTTCAGGAGTCTCGGGCGCTGGAAAAACGACCATGGCCAGGCTGGCCCCACCTGACGCCTCGCTGCTGACCGACGAAATTTCCTATGTGACCCGGCAGGAAGGCCGCTACATGGCGGTGGGAACGCCATTTTTCGGCGAGCTGGCGCGTGTGGGAGAGAATCTGCAGGCGCCCATTGACGCTTTTTATCTGCTGGCCAAAGGGCCAGAAAACAAGATCGAGCCGATCGAAGGCGCGGACGCCGTGCGCGGATTGCTCGAGAACGTTTTGTTTTTCGCCAGGGATCCTGAGTTTGTGAAACTGGTTTTCGATTCGGCCTTTGAATTCGTCGCCCAGGTGCCGGTGCGGCGGCTGACGTTTGTGCCCGATTCCTCGGTCTGGGAGCTGATTGTATGACAAGTGTTCAGTACGTGTCCCGAAGCAAAGCCATCGCAGCCCGCACGTTGGGCGATGAGACGATGGTCATGTCCGCGACCAATTCAACGCTGTTCACGTTGGATGAAGTCGCCTCCGCCATTTGGAAGGCGTTGGACGGCGTGACTCCGCTTGACCAAATCGTGGCCAGCAAAGTCTGCAGCGCAATATGAAATTTCGCCGGAAGTGGCCCTCAAAGACGCGCAAGCGTTAGTCCAGGGACTGGCGGAACACGGCATTCTTTTGCTATCCGACCAGCCGTTTGCGGGCAAGAGCGATTCACGCAAGGAGTCCGCATGAGTGGACTTGTCCTGGAGATGGCCGCCAAGGCCCTGAAATTGAATATACCGCTCAGCGTGCAACTGGATTTGACCTACCGTTGCAACGAGCGCTGCATCCATTGCTACCTGGATCATGACGATCATGGCGAGATGACCACGGCCGAGATCAAGGATCTACTCGACCAGATGGCCGATGCGGGCGTCTTCTATCTCACCATCAGCGGCGGCGAAATTTTGATGCGCCGGGATTTTTTTGAAATTTTGGAGCACGCGCGCCTGCGCACTGTTTTGCGTAAAGCTCAAGACCAACGGAGTTTTGATTCGCGAGAAGGAAGCGCGGCGCTTGCGCGAGCTGGGCGTGGAGACCGTGCAGATCAGCATCTATTCGCATCGCGCCGAGGTGCATGACGCGATTACCAAAATGCCCGGCTCGTTCCGCCAATCGATTGAGGCCGTGCATTTCCTGCGGGAACAGGGGTTGCCGGTTACGCTGGCCAATGTGTTGATGACGGAAAACTGCCACTGACTACCTGAGCGTGAAAGCCCTGGCCGCCGAACTGGATGCGAGATATTTCATCGATCCCACGATTACTCCAATGATGGATGGGGATAGGTCCATTCTCAATTTGAATGTGGATCAGGCCGCCTTGCAGGGAGTATTCCGGGACGGCGCGCTCGTCGGCAATGTGGAGGAATTTTGCGCTCCCCCGCCAAGCGTTGACGAAGACGCCCTGGATATGTTGCCTTGCAGCGCCGGGCACACGGCTTGCTACGTTTCTCCTTACGGAGATGTATATCCGTGCGTGCAGTTTCCATTGCCCAGCGGAAACGTGCGGGAAACAAAATTCGTGGACATTTGGCGGGATTCGCCGCAGCTCAAGGAAGTTCGTTCCATCACGCTGCGCGATATGCCGACTTGTTCGCAGTGCACGCATGGCGCAACCTGCACGCGTTGCCCGGGCCTGGCTTACCTTGAGGGAAACATGCGCGGACCTTCCATTCAGGATTGCCAAAAATCCTACGCGCGCACGGGAATCCCCAGCGAAAACTTCAAGGCCAAGAATTCGAGTGCAAAGCCTTTGCAATCCCTGCAGCTGGTTCAGATTCAGGGACTGCAGCCCGACGCTCGGGACTTTTCCACGATCGAAAAAGAAAGCAGAGCAGCGGCCGTTTAACTGGAAGTCATCTCATAAATAATCTTTGTAGGTCGCGGCTTCACAGGTCGCGGAAAAACTCCCACCATGTCATTCCGAAGGGCGGGGTTTGCCCGAGGAATCTGCTGTTTCTTGAGACCCGAGAAGAAAAGCAGATCCCTCGCTTCGCTCGGTTCACCGTGAACGTTCACCGTGAACGGGATGACAAGAAGTACTCTCAAATTGAAGTAGCATCGCCCCTTCTCCTTGTCCATGCCTGCGCGGAGAAGTGGTATTATCCGGCCCTAAGCGGCCCCAATGGCACGCAACGAAGAAATTGGTCCGATTTTTGGAACGTCTACGATCCACCGGGCCCCCAAGGAGACAACTGCAATGAGGCGAACCTTCACGCTTGCGATTGCCGCATTCTCTTTCAGCGCGGCGCTGCTTGCGCTCTCGAGCCGCCCGATTACGGCCGCGGATGACGCGCCCGCGTTCCGCCAGGCGAGTCGCAATTTAGCCGATGCCCTCGCAAAGGGTGACAAGATCGCTGTCGCCGCTCTACTGGATGAACGCTTCCAGTGGGTCGAGGCCAACGGCAGGATACGCACGAAGGCGCAGGTGCTCGACGATCTGGCACAATTTGCCGCTGACAATGAAGGCGTGCTGGACGTGCGAACCGTGGATTTTCTCGGGCAGGTCGAGCGGGAACTCGGAATGCATCACAACCAACGATTCGCGCACCTGTGGGTAAAAAATCCCGCGGGCTGGCAGGCTTTTGTCTATCTCAACATTCCCATTCCTGCGGAAAGGCCGGACTACATGGCGCCGCCAAGCCCGCCCACCGAGGCGGACAAAACATGCGACAATCCCTGCAAGACGCTTCCCTACAAACCCGAGACCGCTGCGCAAGATGGTGCCATGAAAACCTGGTTCATTTTGAAGAACGATGAATGGCATCCCAACCCGGAAGATTGGGCCGCGCATGCCGACGACAATCACGAGACACTTACGCCGCGCGCCGACGTTCCGAAATTGCAGCACGTGCAGGAATTGGCGGAAGAACGAAAATTGTATGGAGAGAAGGGCGGCTCCGGAGGCTCCTCGGTTCTATCCATGCGCATGTTCGAGTTTGGAAACGTAGTGATCATGCAGGCGTTTCAGGGGCGCGATCCCGCCGCAAAGCCGACCAGCTGGAATCTGCGATTGTTTCTGAATCGCGGGGACGGCTGGAAAATAGCTTTGAGCGCGCAGACAAATATTTCGTGAATTGGGTTTGAGCTGGCTGCGGAAAGAGCCTCTAATTTTGTCATTCTGATCGACGCGCGCAACTTGAACCGAGGTGCACATGAAATTCCATCGGGATTCTTCACGCACGAAGGTGGGCGCAGCGGCAGTTCTTGCGGCATGCCTGACTCTTATTGCAACGGGAATGCTTTTAATCAGCGCCCCTTTGTTGCACGCACAGGGAGAGAAGGTCGTCTGGAGCAGCCAGGAAAAACCAATCGCGGATCAAATCGGCGGGCTTCGCGCATTGCCGGATGACGTAAGGGCGCGCGCCACAAAAAATCTAGCGCTTGAAATTAGAAAATTGCCCGTAACGCCCAATAAACTTCGCCTGGCGAACAGTCTCGCAATGCTGTCCACCGAGGGAGACTTCGGCCACGAAATGCTGCAAGAGGTGGCCACCACGCTTGCTGCCGCGCTACTTGAGCAGCCGCTTCCGGCGCAGCAGGGTCAGCCGCCGCGGCCTTACGTCGAACTCGCCGAACTGATGCGCTACGAGCACGTGCAAGCCTCGCTCGATGACCCGCAATTCGCCGCGGCCATTTCGAAGATGGATGCAGATAACCAACTCCGCGAAAAGGCGGACTTCACTTTGGCGGATTTGGGCGGCGCGAAATGGACTTTGAAGGAGCAGCGCGGCAAGGTTGTGGTGTTGAACTTCTGGGCCACATGGTGTCCGCCCTGCCGCAAGGAAATGCCCGACCTGGAAACGCTCTACCGGCAATTCAAGGATCAGGGTCTAGTGATTCTGGCCATTTCCGATGAAGACCTGGGCAAGGTGCGGCCATTCATTTCCGAGCAGAAAGTCACATACCCGATCCTGCTTGATCCAGGGCGAAAAGTGAATAAGCTCTTCCAGATCGAAGGAATTCCCAAGACATTTGTTTACGATCGCAACGGCAAATTGGTCGCACAATCGATCGATATGCGGACTCGAGGGCAGTTTCTTGAAATGCTGGCGCAGGCGGGATTGAAGTAGAGCCCGTTGGTTCGCCGCAGTCTGGATTTTCCGCGCGTATCTTGACAAGCGAACTAGCGGGTCCGCGTGCAGGAGGGCCGAGAATGCGTTTATTCGGATGCGATCTGGACAAATTGACATTATGAGTGAAATTGCAAAGCCTGCCGCGGAAGCAAGACTCATCGCAATCCCTCAACTCGTTCAATTCATCGCGCGAGCGCTGACTGCCGTGGGAATTCCTTCCGATGATGCAGCGCAAGTGGCCGCTCTCATGGCCGAATCGGACGCGCGTGGCGGCGACGCCCACGGTGTATTCCGCCTGCCGCAGTACGTGAAGCAGATTCAAAGCGGCGCCGTGAATCCCCGGCCAAACATTCAAATTGTGAACAGCCGCGCCGGCACTGCTCTCGTGGATGGCGACAACGCACTCGGCCACTTGGTGATGAAGCGTGCCGCGGAACTGGCCATCGAGAAGGCGCGCGCGTGCGGCGTCGGTTGGGTGGGCACGCGGCGCAGCAATCATGCGGGCCCCGCGCAGCTTTATCCCAGGATGGCCGCGGCGCAGGACATGATCGGAATTTATTTTTGTGTGGGCAACGCCAACCTGCTGCCGCCGTGGGGCGGCACGGAAGTGTTGCTGAGCACCAACCCAATCGCCATTGCCGTGCCGGGATTGCAGCACAAATCCATCGTGCTGGACATGGCCACGACCAACACCGCGTTTGGAAAAATCAGGCTGAAAGCGCAGCGCAACGAACCAATGCCGGAAGGCTGGATAATTGACCGCGAAGGAAAACCCCTCACCGATCCGAAACGCGCGAGCGAAGGTTTTCTGGTTCCTATCGGCGGCCCGAAGGGATATGGATTGGCGCTGATGATCGGCTTGCTCGCAGGGACCATGAACGGCGCGGCGTTTGGCCGGGATGTGGTTGACTACACGGTGGACTCCAAAACGCCAAGCAACACCGGACAATCCATCATGGCGGTGGACATCGCGGCATTCGCGGATGTGCAGACATTCAAGCGGGATGTGGACGAGGTGTGGGACGTAATGAAATCGTCTCCAACGCTGCCTGGAGTGGACGAAGTTCGCCTGCCCGGGGAGCGCACAGAGCAAATTTATCTTGAGCGCATGGCAAACGGTGTTCCTCTGAGCGAAGGCCAGCGCAAAATTCTAGATGAACTTGCGGGCCGCCTCGGCGTTCAGCCGTTGCAATAGCACCGGCGCGCAACAAGCGAGCCGTTTGACAACCCGAAGAGTTTTTCACTTCATGTCGTTGCGATAAATCTTCCCGCCCTTCATTACAAATTTGATGCGCCGCATTTCTGTAATGTCCTTCAGCGGATCTCCCGACACGGCCACCAGATCGGCGTACTTCCCTTTTTCCAGCGAGCCCACATCGCTCTGCCAACCCATGCCTTCCGCGTCGGCGGCCGTGGCCAACTGAATTACTTTGGCGGGTTCCATTCCGTGACTTACCAGCCATTCAAACTCGGTGTATTGATCTCCGTGGGCGTAGGGTTCTCCATCCACGCCGCTGCCAAACATCATTTTGACTTTCATCGAAAGGCCCATCTGAAAAGTCTTCGCAAAGATGGAGGGCAGATCGTATTTTCCGCCGGTATCTTTGCGATCTTTCTCGACGATTTCCGGCAGCGAATAGCGATAACCCGTAACATCCCAATAGATCCCTTTCTGAATCATCATGGCAAACTCGGATTCATCGAGCGCCTGCCCGTGCTCGATCGTGTCTACTCCGGCGATCACGGAATTCCGCAGGCCTTCGCCGCCATAAGCGTGCGATGCCACGCGGCGGCGGTGGCGGTGCGCTTCGTCCACAATGGCCTGCACCTCTTCGAGTGTCATGGTCGGCTCAACGTACAATTCGCCGGTGGGGCTGAAGGAATATCCGCCCGCCGGAAAAATCTTGATGACGTCCGCGCCGTAACGAATTTGTTCGCGCACCGCTTCGCGAGCCTGTGCAGGCCCGGCGATATTCTGGCTTCCGCCGGTGAGATTTATGCCCGGCGCACCGATGTAATCCGAGCCGGAGCCGCCAATTCCCCGCGTGGAAACTTGCAGCCTGGGACCTTCGATCATTCCTTTGTTGATGGCATTGCGAACGTCGACGTCGCCGTAGCCTTCACCGTGAGTGGCCATATCGCGTGCGGAAGTGAATCCGGCGCGCAGGTCGACTTGCGCTTCCTTCACCGCCTGGATGGTCCAGGCTTCTTTGGACGTAGTAACTCTCTCGGCGTTGGAAAGGCTGTCATAGATGTGCGTGTGCGCGTCGATCAAGCCGGGCATTACCGTGGCCTGGCTCAGATCGATGATTTGCGCGCCCTCGGGAATCTTGATTCGATCTTCCGGCCCGACGTCCGTGATTCGCTGGCCTTGAATCAGCACGACCTGCCTGGTGAGAATCTGTCCCGTCTTACTGTCAAACAAGCGCCCGGCGCGAACCGCCACCGGCTGCGAAGCCTGCGAATGAAGCGCCGCTGTAAAGGCGAGCGTCGCAAGAAATACACCGGCCAAGAATTTTGCCCGAATCATTCAATCCTCCCATAAAAATGTCGCATGGTTTCGGTTGGTAATTTATCACGATTGGACGCGAGTCCCACCCCTTGTCTGCCGATGGACACAGAAATTAGTAGTGTCCTAATTTGAAAAACGATGTGGAGACAAAGTTTCGGTAGGAGGTCGGGACTTCAGTCCCGACAAAGAAGACCGAGCGGTCAGGGGTTTTAACCCCTGAAGCTTCAGGGGCTAAAGCCCGAGACAAAGTGCAATCTCCACGGCCGAGTTGAAACTCGGCCCTCCTAAAGGCAAAACATTTCGAATTAGGACAGCAACCGAAAATTAGGCGCTCCTGGTGCCTAGTTCAGCTGTTGTATACTGCCCGCTAATTATGGCGAAAAACACTCAAGTGAAATGGCTCGCCGGTTTCTGGACATGCACCACGGCCCGACAATCCTGGTCCTGCCCAACGCATGGGATGTTTCCAGTGCGCGCATTTTTGAAGATGCGGGATTTCCGGCCATTGGAACTTCCAGCGCTGGCGTGGCGTTTTCCTATGGCTACCCTGACGGAGAGAAAATTCCCCGCGACGAAATGCTCGCTGCTCGTGAGGCGCATTGCGGAAGCCGTGGAGGTCCCGGTCACTGCGGACATGGCAGCGGGCTTCGGCAACACTCCTGAAGAAATCGCCGAGACGACGCGCGCCGTGATCGCCGCCGGAGCGGTTGGAATGAACATGGAAGACGTGGTCGAAGGAAAGCCCGGTGTGCTTGCCGACGCAAATCGCCAGAGGGAAATCATCGGCGCCGTGCTGGAAGCCGCTGCGGGGACCGGCATTCCTCTTGTGTTGAATGCGCGGACGGATATTTTTCTGGAAAGCATCGGCCCCGCGGAAACACGCCTTGCGCGCACCATCGATCGGCTGAACGCGTATCGCGCGGCGGGAGCTCAATCGCTTTTCGCGCCTGGCGTTAAGGACAAAGAAACTATCGCGCAATTGGCACGGGGCGTCACTGGCCCGCTGAACATTTTGGCAACGGCGGGGACGCCTCCTGTTGCCGAGTTGCAGCAACTCGGTGTTGCGCGTGTCAGCGTCGGCTCCGGACCGGCGAGAGCAACGTTTGGTCTTCTGGGGCGTATGGCTCGCCAGCTCCGAGAGGAAGGCAGTTTTAAATTGATGACCGAAGGCGCAATTTCCTACGCGGACGCAAACCTGCTATTTCGCAAAAAATAACGCTTCTTTCAACCCTGAGATATATTACGCTTTGTGTACCTGTACTAATCCTGTCCATTAGTACAGTAGCCTCAGCCCGCGACTGCTCTCCAATATTGAATTCAAGCAGAAGTTCCGTTTGCAGACCCATATTTAGTTTTATTTGAGCAAACCACATCGCCTGATTTTGCGGAGGATTATTATGAAGCGCAAAAAGGAAACCATTAGCCTCGGCCGGCGCGCATTCCTCAACACTTTGGGCGCTTCCGCGGGGGTGGCGGCATCCTTGCCTGCAATTTCCATTCTTTCAGGATCGCGCGTTTATGCCAGCGATATCGGGCCGCAGGGCGGCCGTGCTCGCGCGGAATCGTCGGAAAGAATCCGCCAGGAAGTTGCAGAGCGAGAAAGTAATGTACCCATCCCGAATCATGATGACAACGGCGACGAAGCGCTATATCCCTCTAAGATTGGCAATTACTCCAAGAACTTGAAGCACGACCCGACCACAGGCGAAGTCGATCCCGCGGCCTATCAGGCAATGGTGTCAGCGATCTCTACCGGCCGGTTCGCGGACTTCGAAGCGCTGTCCGTAAACGGCCACTTCGGGTCCGCGGACCCAACCGTGCAAAGGCGGCTGGTCAACCCGGGCTCTGGGTACGCATTCGATCTGGAAGGGACGGACTCGCATCAGCTGAAACTGCCGCCGGCGCCGGCGTTGGCCAGTGCGCGGGAAGCGGGGGAAGCGGCGGAGCTTTACTGGATGGCGCTGCTGCGGGATACAAATTTTGCGGATTACGATTCGAGCGCGCTGGCGCAATCGGCTGCCGCGGACTTATCAAAAATGTCGGACTTCCGCGGGCCGAAAATCGGCGGTGCTGTAACCACCAAAACGCTCTTCCGTGACCCATTTCCCGGGTGCACGGTTGGCCCATATATCTCGCAATATCTTTTGCAGCCGTGCAACTTCGGATCCATGCGCATCGACACGCGGACGGTGACGGTCGCCCCGGGCGTTGACTACATGACGGACTTCCCCTCCTGGCTTTCCGTGCAGAATGGGGTGAATACTCCGCCAATTCCAACGAGCGGCGTGGCGTATTGCAGAAGCGGCCGCGATTTGACTCACTATGTCAATGTCGATGCCTTGTTCGAGGCCTACTTCGTCTCGTGCATCAATTTGCTGGGCTCGGGGTATTTGGCCAACCCGGGAAATCCTTACGGCCGCATTTACGATGGTGGCGCCGGCCGCCCGCGCAATTCGGCGATCGATCCAAATGGATCGCAGGCCCAGGTCGGTTTCGGCACTTTCGGCGGGCCCGCAGTCTTGACGCTGGCATGCGAGCCTGCCACGCGGGCATTGAAGGATGTTTGGTATCAGAAATGGCTGGTGCACCGGCGCCTGCGGCCGGAGGAATTTGGTGGGCGCGTGGAAGTAAAGCGCCTCGGATTGCGCAACTATCCGATCCATTCCGATTTGTTGAACGTATCCACAGTCCTCAACTCAGTGTTCAGCAAGTATGGAACGAACTTGTTGCCGATGGCTTTCCCGGAGGGCTCGCCAAATCATACTTCCTACGGCTCGGGCCATGCGACAGTGGCGGGCGCCTGCGCCACGATGCTGAAGGCTCTGTTTGACGACACACAGCTCATCAAGAATCCGGTTGTGCCAAATCCGGCGGACGGAGGACAAACATTGATCCCATACGTTGCGCCGCCGGGCGAACCGCCGATGACCGTGGGCGGCGAACTGAACAAAGTCGTCTCCAATGTCTCCCAGGGAAGAAACATGGCGGGCGTACACTGGCGCAGCGACGCGAGCGAATCGAATCTGCTGGGCGAGGCCGCCGCAATCAGCATGCTTCATGACATGAAGCACACATTCAACGAGCCATTTTCGGGCTTCTCGTTCACCAAGTTCGACGGAACACCGATAACCGTTTGAAGAGCTACACATTTCACGTGATGGATTTCAGAACGGTACTCTGAGCGCCGGTTGACATGGCTTGTTCTCCCTGTGTACCGTGTCCGCATGTCATCCAAACAGGTTGAGTTTTCAGGCGCGAGCGGCACGCATGGCGTGTTGATCGAGCGTGCCGACGACGTCCTGAATTTTACGCTGAACAATTCCGAGTATGGCAACGAAGTGACCGGAGCGATGTTTGACGCCATGCTGGCGGAGCTTCGCCGCGAAGCGGCGCATCCAGCCGCGCGGGTCTTGCGCATTCGGGCACACGGAAATGTTTTCTGTACGGGGCGCGAGCGGGCAGGACGGGACGCCACTGCAATTCATCACGAATCCGCACGGCTCATTGAATTCAAGCGCGCTCTGCGCACATCTCCTCTGATCAGCGTGGCCGAAGTGCAAGGCGACGCGTTTGGTTTCGGTTTCGGCCTGGCGATCGTTTGCGATTTCGTCTACGTGGCGGAAACCGCGTCGCTGGGATTTCCCGAGATGAAATTCGGCCTGGCCCCAGCCGCGATTATGGCCTACCTCGGAGAGTACGCGCTCCCGCGCTTTGTGTTTCCTCTGCTGCTGTTCGGTGATCCTATCGCGCCGCGAGCGGCACGGGAAATTGGCCTCATCTCACACGTCAGTGCGCCGGGCACGCTCGCATCCGACGTCGATGACATCATCGAGCGCATCTTGCGCCTGGATGCCAATGCCGCTCGCAACTGCAAGGAATTCTTTCAGACCACGCAGCAGAATTCCTTCGATCAAAATTGCCGGCTGGCCACGGAGGCTTTGACGGCGGGCAGCCTGGCCGTGCTTTCGAGGCAGAAGTGAGCCGGCCATGCCCGTAAACGCGGGAGCGCGGCTGGACCGGCTGCCGATCTCCTCCTTTCATCGGCGCATCATGTGGCTGATTGGCGCGGGCATGTTCTTCGACGGATTCAATATTTATATTGGTGCAACCGTTCTGGGCGCGGCGATCAAGAGCGGGTTTTCCACGCTTGGCCAGAACGCGGAATTCGTTTCGCTCACTTTTGTGGGCATGATGCTGGGATCGTTCGTCACCGGCTTTTTGGGCGACCGGCGCGGGCGGCGCTTCACCTACCAGGCCAATCTCGCCATCTTCGGTTTCGCGTCCATCGCCGCCGCTTTTGCGCCTTCCATGCGCGTGCTGATCCTGCTTCAGTTCATCATCGGGCTTGGGCTTGGAGCGGAAAATGTTGTGGGATATTCCACGCTCACCGAATTCGTCCCGCCGCAGTCACGCGGCAAATGGCTGGGATTCATGACCGTATTCGTCGTCACTGGTTTGCCGGTGGCGGCGCTGCTTGGAACGCTGATCGTCCCGCGCTTCGGCTGGCGCGCCATGTTCATCATTGGTGGAATCGGCGCGCTGATCGTCTGGTATTTGCGGAAGGCGCTGCCGGAATCGCCGCGCTGGCTGGAATCCGTGGGGCGCGACGAAGAGGCCGAAGCATTGCTGCGGACGATCGAAAAAGAAGTGTCGCTGCAACATTCTCCGCTGCCCGAGCCGAAACTTTTGCCGCTGGCAAAACATTCGCGGGAGCTTTCTTCGCTGCTCAATGCCGCAATCCTGCCGCGGATGATTGTGGGTTCGATCACACTTGTGGTGATCAATACGCTGCTCTACGGATTCGTGACCTGGCTGCCCACATTTTTCGTGCAAGAGGGGCTCAGCATCGCCAAATCGTTCCGCTATTCGCTGGTCATGGCGCTTGGCGCGCCGATCGGCTCGGCAATCGGCGCATTCACCGCAGACTACTGGGGGCGCAAGCCGACCATCGTGGGCGCTTCGCTGATCACCATACTAATCGGAAGTTTTTATCCGTTCATCGCCAATCCCGCGGTATTGATGGTGGTGGGATTCTCGCTGATCGTTCCGATTTACGTGCTCGTGGCGCTGCTTTTTGCGATTTACATTCCGGAACTTTTCCCGACCGAAGTGCGGCTGCGCGCATCGGGCATCTGCAACACTTTCGGGCGCGGCGCGATTATTTTCATGCCCTTCGTGGTCGTGGCGCTTTTCAAGTCTCATGGGATTGCCGGCGTGCTAGCTTTTATGATCGCGCTGCTCATCGTGCAAATCGCCGTGGTCCTCACGCTGGGCGTCGAGCCGAAAAAGCGGCGCCTGGAAGAGATCGAAGCAGTGCCCGCCGCCGCTTCGTTTCCCGCAGAGGTGAGGAATCCTTGAACGTCAGGCCGATTGCCCGCGAACAAATCTTGTCACCTTGCGAGATGGGCACGATGTCGCGGGACTGCTCCTGACAAATTGACTGTCAGCGGCGCGCGGCGGAAAACTATGGACATTAAACACGGCAACAAGCGAAAAATGCTGCAATCCTTGCTCACCGCCGCCGGACAACGCGGGAAATTGAAATAGATTCTTTTACTGCTGAGGAGAATCGACGATGAAGAAACTAGACGCACCGGTACAGGGCGCTTCCTCATTCGGAAGGCGCGACTTCATGAAAATCGGAGCTGGCGTCGCGATGATGGCCGCGCTTCCCGGCGAGGTGGCAGCGCAAACAAAAGAAAAAGGCGTGGATTGGTGGGACGCCAAACCCGGGAAGGGCGGCGCGGGGAAACCGGTTGCGATTGACTGCCACGCGCATTGGTCGCCCAATGCCTACAGCAAAGCCGTGGCGGACCTGGGGCAGCCTATCGTCAACAATTATCCGCTGAATTTCGATATCGAAAAGCGACTGCAATGGATGGATGAACACGAAGTGCAAATGCATTGCCTGACGCTCTCCGGCTCCATGCCGTGGCAATGGACATCGGCGGAGCAGGGCGCGCAACTGGCGCGGATCATCAATGACGAGGGAATCGATGTCCACCAGAAGCATCCAAAACGATTTGTCCTGGGCGTCGAGCTGCCCATTCGTGATCCCCAACTAGCCCTCAAGGAATTGAATCGAGTCGCGGGAAAGCCGGGAGTGAACGCCGTGCACTTGCCGGACTCCATGGAGCGGCACGATTACATTATCGATGCCAATTTCGCGCCGGTGCTGGCGCGCATTGAGGAATTGGGCTATCCGATTATTTTTCATCAGATGGATGGAGTGCCCAACAATTATGGAGGTGACAGGGTTTCCGGGCCGCCGAATCTCGCCGCTGGCATCGACGCTCCCATCGATCACACCGTGCTAGCAATGAAGTTAATGATGTCAGGGATACTGGATCAGTACCCCAAGCTGGAAATGGTATTGCCGCACGCAGGAGGCGCGTTTCCCTACCTTGCCGGAAGGATCGAACATTTCTTTTCCCATTTCCCCGGACAGCACGTCGATCTTGCGCGCCCGTACAGGGAATATTTGCGGCGCTTCTACTACGACTATCTGATTTACTATCCGGAGGCCTTCCGCTTCCTGGTCACCATGGTGGGAACCGATCGCATCGTGGTGGGCACGGATATTTTTGCCGCTCGCGACGTCGAGTATCCCAACGAAGTCCTGGACCAGTTTCATTTTCCGGCGGCGGAGCGCGACCTGATTTTGAAGGGTAACGCCATCAAACTTTTGCATCTGTAGATTGAGTAGCACAGGCTTCAGCCTGTGGCTTTGGGTCAGGCAAGGACTCCAAAAACCACAGGCTGAAGCCTGTGCTACCTAAACCCGCTCGCTATCGGCCGCTTACCAGCTTGAATTTTTGGATTCGCTTGCCTGTGCCCACTTCGCTGACGTAGATGTCGCCCTTGGAATCCACCGCCAAAAAATGCGCGTAAGTAAACTGGCCCAGCTGGCGTCCCACGCGGCCGAAACTTCCGAGTGGCTTCCCCGTGACACGGTCGAGGATGTCGATCTTCTCGTCGTCCTGATTGATCACGTACATATATTTCTGTTCGCGGTCGCGTGAAAAGCCGATCCACACAGCCGAGCCCAGCGCGCCGGGCTCGTGATCGGGGCCCGCCGGCAATTTGGACATTGGCGTGAATTCCACCGGAATGTTCTTCTGAAAATTGCCCATTTTGTCGAACACCTGAATGCGGTGCCCGCGCCGGTCGCACACATAAACCAAACCATTGTTGTCCATGGTCACGCAATGCAGCACGGGGATAAATGCATCGCCCGTCTCGCCTTCGGCGCGGTTCAATTCCCACTGGCGCAGGAATTTTCCCGCCGCGTCGAACACTGCGATTCGATGGTTGCCGCCAGGAGCTTCTCCGTCAGCCACGTAAACATCACCGTTCTTGGGATCGATGGCAATGCCCGCGGGCTTAAAGAATGCGGTGTGACTGGAGTTCAGGGCCTTTCCCTTTGGCCGAGCCGTCCGAAGAATCCATCACGCCGTGCTGGCCGATCTGAAGAAGAAGCTTGCTTCCATCGTGCGAATATTTCTGCACCATGCCGTCGCCGGTGCCGGTGATCCACAAATTATTATCGACGTCTACGGCGCAGCCGTGAGGTGTGTTTGGTGTGGTGTCCGGATCGCCAAAAGAATTCACAACGTTGCCTTCAGGGTCGAACTCAATCACCACGGGCGCCTGATGGCCGGCGTCCAGATCGTTATCCGTCAAATCGCGTCGGTTCAGAATGAATACGTGGTCGCGTGAATCGATGCACACGCCGCCAACACCGCCGGTGACCCAGAGATTCGGCAGCGGCTTAGGCCAGGCAGGATCCACTTCGAATTTCGGCGCATTGCCTTGCGCACTCAACGGCACGATACACAACGCCCCAAGCGACAACGGCTAGCCCCGCAAACATCGCAGCCAATCGAACACAACCGAATTTCTTTTTCATCTCATCCCTTTTCCAAGCGTGGATAAGTGCACGGCGAAGCCGTACACGGCCCAGCAAGATTCGACGCAATTGTCCCACAAAAATGCGTTATAATTGAGAATAAGCCCATGCTAGATGAGCCGCGAAGCAGGCGTTCTCATTGTTTTCCGAGGATCATGCGGCATCAAGAGACTGATATGCGCAAAATCAGAAAAACGATACTCAAGGATAACGCCGAGAAGCCGATAGCGGTCCAAATTGAATATTCCGATTGGCTGGAAATTGAACGCACCCTGAATCTAGAGGGTGAACAGCCACTCAATTCCGATTTGGCCGGCTACGAAGGCGTCATTACACTCACGGAAGACCCGCTCGGATACCAATCCGGCATCCGGCAAGAATGGTCTTGAAAACAGTCCTCGACACCAACGCGATTCTTTACCTGCTCGGCGGCAAACTAGCGCAGCCCCTGCCAATAGGCCAATATTTCATCTCTGTCATTTCAGAAATGTAGCTTCTCTCCTATCCATACAAAGGGCTACGCTTTAATCGAGAGCGAGATAAAATCGGGCCGCCGATTACATGTGGTCTTTCGTGACAAACACGGTGTGAGGCTTGTTGTGGATGAACGTAGAAACGTCGTACGCTTCTTGCGGCGTGAGCGTGTCTGGCGCGGTCTGCGGCATGTTGTGCTTCACGAAGGCGGCCATCTTGGGAATTTGATGCATGCCGGCGCCGTCGGTGAACGAATCCGGTCCCCACAGGGCCGGAGCCAACGGAAGTTTTCCCGCGCCATCCGCGCCATGGCAAACAGCGCATTGTTCCGTATAAATCTTGCTTCCTTTTGCGGCATCCCCATTCAGTTCGGGAATATTGACCAGCCCGCGCCCGGGGAATGGGCGGCCGGTCACTTGATCCTTGGAAAGCCACTGCGAATAAGCGACTAAGCCAGCCATTTCAGGACCGTCGTTGGGAATGCGGTGCCCGCTTTCGCTGCGCTGGAAGCATTGTTCGATGCGTTCTTCAAAGGTGATGACCGTTTTTTCGCGGTCCCGATACATGGGAAATATTCCGGGCAGCCCAACCATGGGCATTCCTAGCGAAACCGTGCCGCCGTCAATGTGGCAATGCGTGCAGCTCAATTTATTGCCGACATATTTCTCCGCGTATTTAGGCGTCTCGTTGAAAACGTGGAGACCCAGGCGGATGCTGTCGCCTAGCGGCCCGGCGGGAATGGTCGCCTGATCCGGCGCTACCCAGGCTTTAGAAGTGTCAGATGTCTGTGGAGTGCGCGGCGCGCCAAAGCTGGCCGAGCCTGTCGAAAGCAAAATGAAGACGGAAAAGGCCAGCAAGACAATGAGGGCAAATCGCATGGCCGCTGCTCGAATCATAAACATCCTCCCCAGGCAGGGTGAGATCGGGACAGCAGATATTCTACCGCTTTCGGTTTCCAGCTGTAGCCCGTTCGAAGGGAGGATCATCTGTAATACATCCGAACGTTAAAAATGCCGTTGCCCAGGCGTTGCCCTTACTTCAACTGGTGCAATCTGCCGTTAGTGAATAAACCGGCTAGCACCAAGCACCAGCCCCAGCGTCAGCCCTGCGATAACAATTTCTCCCACCGCTCCAACCAGAAACGGGCGCAGCCCCTGCTTGCGCATATCGGAAATGTTCGTTCGAAGGCCGACTCCCGCAAACGTCAGCAGAAAGGCCCAGCGCGAAAGATTGGCCAGGCTCAACAACTGAGGGCCGTTGAACACCTTAACCGTGGCCAGCGCGGAGATCAGAATAAAGCCAAGCACGAACTTGGGAAACTTCTTCCAGAGGAATGCAGCCTTATTGCCGACACCCGCGGTGTGTTGCTTGCGCGCCCAGTGGATGGCGTAGCCCAGCACCACGAAACCGATCATGGCGTTGCGCGCGGTCTTGGCCAACACCGCGACTTTTCCGGCAGCATCGGAGAACAGCGCTCCGGCGGCGGTGGCTTCCGCGGTGTTATCCACTCCCAGGCCCGCCCAAATGCCGTAGCTTGTATCGCTCATGCCAAGCGCATGGCCGATCAATGGAAATGTGAAGAGAGCCACGGCGCCCAAAGCGAGCACGGCGGCAATGGCGTAGGAAGTGTCTTCTTCATTGGCATCGATTGCGCCTTGTGACGCGATGATCGCGGAGACGCCGCAGACCGAAGAGCCGATGGCCAGCAGATCGGTGAGCTTGGGGCTCAGCTTAAAGGCTCTTCCCAGCGCTGTCATAAACAGCAGCGAGACGGTAATCTCGATGAGCACCAGAACAACGGTGACGCCACCGAGTTTCAGCATGTCTCCCAGAATAAACCGCGAGCCTTGCAGAACAATGCCGGCCTTGAGCCAGAATTCATAAGTCTCAAGGCCTGGGCGGAAGGCGGCGGCGATGCCGATGGTATTGGAGATCACCAGGCCGATCAAAATGGCCCACAGAACATATTCAATGTTCGGAAGCGTCAAGTGATGCGCCTTGCCGTAGCGCGTGATCGACTGCTCCACGAACTTTCCCGCCCAGCCAACCACGGCCAATAGAAGCAGGCCGGGCAGCAGCTGTGCGACTCGCTTAAAGAAATTAGTTTGATAATCCGATGCGGGCAAAGCGATCGAACTTGCCATGAGAAATTTCTCCTATGAAATTGAATCAAAAATATTTTCTTCAAACCATGCCTTACCAGGGAACCTGCTTGATCCAGCCCAGCCACACCAGCAAGGCCAGGCCGAGGGCCAGCGCCACCGCCCAAACATCGAGCGATATTCCAAGCCCGGCGGCTTTCTCTGCGACTTTGGTTGTTTCGGTTGTGTCCATCGCCGTGTTTCTCCTTTTTGACTCAGGCGGCTGGCCGCCGCGTCGACCATTTCTCGAACGCGCTGCGGGAGGCCGCCCAAAAACAAAAAATCCCGCTCATTGGCGTTTCGCCGATGACCGGGAGCTTTATTCCGAATTTTGATTGCAGTTACAAAGGCATTCGGACCGCGCCCAGACACAAGCCGTTGGCCGTGCAACAACACGGCGCGCAACGACGGGTATCAAAAGCACGGCTGATCATGAGCGGGATTATACTTTCCTGCCGCGCTCGCGTCAATTTTGTTTCTTGCACGATTATGAATCCGCAGTGCACTTCACCTTACAGCAAGGCAAGCGCCGCGACCAATGCGCAGGCACGCGGACAACTCCGGGAAGAAGGATTGTGATATCGTTTGTGAGGTCAACGGAGGATACACATGAAAGCTCGATCGCTGTTCAGTGCGATTGTATTTGCCATTCTGGTTGTTGCCGCGCCGCTATTTGCTCAAACTGGCGTCAAGGAAACCAAGGTCATGATTCGCGCCGTGGCGCGCGATGCAAAAGTAATTGGCACGCATGTGGGCGGCGCGCGGATCACCGTCAAGGACGCCGCCACGGGCGAAGTTCTCGCACAGGGAATGCAGCAAGGCAACACGGGCGATACGGACGTAATCATGAAGAAGCCGCACACGCGCGGAATGTCCGTCTATGGGGCGGGCGACACCTCCGGCTTTCTGGCCGTGCTGCACCTGGACAAACCGACCGTGGTGGAAGTTTCGGCGGAAGGACCGCTTGGAAACGCGCAAGCCACGCAACGCTCCTCAAAAACTCTTCTACTGATTCCCGGCGAAGACGTGCTGGGAGAGGGAATTCTTTTGGAGATTCATGGATTAATCGTCACCGCGGTTGCGCCGCTGCCTGACGCCAAGGTTAAAGCGGGATCGCCCTTTGAAGTTCGAGCCACGATTACCATGGCCTGCGGCTGCCCGACGGATCCCGACGGCCTGTGGGACGCAAATAAAATCCACGTGGTTGTGCGGCTATTGCGTGACGGCAAAGTGCAATCGGAAATACCCATGACCTACGCGGGGGTGCAGAACACTTTTCATGCTGATGTGCCCGCCAGCGCAACTGGACCGATGGAATTGCAAGTGCTCTCCATGGATGCAGGAAGCGCCAATTTCGGAATGATGAAGGAAGCAGTCACCATCGTTCCATAGCTTTGGTCCGAATGAGACGATATCCTGCAGGTTTCTTGGCGCCGGCGTCCCGCCGGCGGTTTTTACTGTGGAAACAATTACAAAACCCACCGGCGGGACGCCGGCGCCACAGAACCCTGTTATCCGAAAACAAAGGGTTGTCACATCGGCAATTTCTCAAATACCTCTGAAATCCAAGCGCTAGACTCTCGCTACCATCCCCCATGAAACAGTAGTATCCTGCCTTCACAAATAATCTGACAAAATGCAGGCTCCGGGAGATTGCATGGAACGCGCTCCAACCATCAGCGAAATTATCGACAAGCGATCCATGGGCCGCTTTCAGATTTGGACCATGGCGCTGTGCGGCACGGTCATCGTGCTGGATGGGTTCGATACGCAGAGCATCGGCTTTCTGGCTCCCTCCATGGCCGAATCCCTGCACATCCCCATCAAGAACTTTGGCCCCATTTTCGTTTTCGCGTTGATCGGCCTGATGATTTCTTCCATGCTGTCCGGCCCGATCGCGGACCGCCTGGGCCGCAAATGGCCGATCGTCGCTTGCACGCTGATCTTCGGGCTGTTCGCCATGCTCACCGCGCGATGCACCACGTTCAATGAACTGCTCGCGTGCCGATTCCTGACCGGCCTTGGTCTGGGCGGCGCGCTCTCCAATTCCGTGGCGCTGATGTCAGAGTACGCGCCGAAACGTCTGCTGGCCGTGATTGTGAGCATCATGTTTTGCGGAATGCCCACCGGCGCCGTCCTCGCGACTCGCGTGAGCGCGGTGATGCTGCCGCGATGGGGCTGGCAATCGGTCTTTTACGCGGGAGGAGTTCTGCCGCTCACGCTGACCGTGCTGCTGATCGCAATTCTTCCGGAATCTGTGCGCTACTTGGAAGTGTCCGGCGCGAACCAGCGAAAAATCTCAAAGATTCTGGCGCGGCTCGCGCCCGAACTTGCAGATGCCCCGATCTCTCGATCCGAGCAGCAAGATCTGCGAAGAAAAGCGCCGGTGGTCAACCTTTTCACGGAAGGCCGCGCGGCCGGAACGATTTTGCTGTGGATTCCCTTCTTCATGAACCTTCTGATTCTTTATTTTGTGGTGTTCTGGCTGCCCGCGTTGCTTCGCCAAACCGGTTATCCGGTTTCCTCGGGCGCCACGGCGATCATGCTGTTCAGCCTTAGCGGCATTGCCGGATCGTTCATCGAGGGAAATTTGATGAATCGCTGGGGCGCGTTCACGGTCCTGCTGATCGAGTTCGTGTGCACAACACTTCTAATCGCCTCGCTGGCCTACTCGACTTCGTTCTTGCTTACCATGACAATCACATTCGTTTTGGGATTTGTGGTGCAGGGAGCGCAGGGAGGGCTTTCCGCGGTGGCCGCCACCTTCTATCCGACTTCCATACGATCCACGGGAATCGGCTGGTGCCTGGGCGTCGGCCGCATCGGCTCAATCGTTGGGCCCATGATTGGGGGCCTCATGCTGAAACTGGATTGGACCCCGCGCGAAATATTGCTGGCAGGATCGATCCCCGCGCTGTGCGCCGCGGCGGCAACCTTTGCAAGCCTGCGCCTGCGCAGCCATTCGGCCGAAGATCAAAAAGGCGCAGGCGTCGCGGAAGAGACGGCACTTTCGCATTAGCCGGAATCTCGTGGCGCCGGCGTCTCGCCGGCGGCTTTTTCACGCAGGTGGACGATCCGAAAAACCGCCGGCGGGACGCCGGCGCCACAAAAAGCCTGCATACCGCAGCCCTTCGACTGAATATTAGTTCGCCGCTAATCTTTCTCGGCGATGGCACGCCGCCACATCCCGCGGAACTCTTCGATCGTACCGGGGCCGTTTCCCGCGTAGTGATTGTTGGCGAAGGCCAGAATCTGAATTTTTCGCTTCTGAACTTTTTTCAAAACTTCAACCCATTCGACGAGGTCCGCCGTTCGATCCACGATAATTTTGTTCCACGTCTTGGTTTTTTCCTCGATCCCTTTGCGGTCTCCCAGCCAGCGCACATAGGTGAAATCCGCGGTGATGGGGTCGAAACGCTCGAATTGCTGCTTGGGGCGCGACATCCATGCGTGGTCCACAAGCGCGAGAGCGACGTGGCGCTCGCGCAGCGCATCCGCAAACGCGGGCACCAGCCAATTTTTGTTGCGGATTTCCACGGCGAAACGATAGCCCTGGGGAATTTTTTTGAGGAACGGCCTGAGGCGCGCCAAAAATTCGTTCACGCCAGCGAATGCGCCCTTGTTGAAGTAACCAAATTGCAGAAGCAACGGCCCCAGCTTTTCGCCGAGGCAATCCATGGCCTTCAGAAAATCGCGGAAATCCTGGTCGCAGTCCACCAGCATTTTTTCGTGCGTGATGAGTTGCGGCACTTTGGCCGCAAATAAAAATCCGGCAGGAGTCTTGGCGTACCAGCCCTTCACGGTGGAAATTGCAGGCGTGCGGTAAAAGGTGCTGTCCACTTCCACGGTGTCAAATTTTGTGGCGTAGTAACTCAAAAAATCAGCGGGCTTCATCCCCTCAGGGTAGAAGCTGCCCTCCCACCCGGCCGCAGTGAACGCGGATGTGCCCAATCGGATTTCGGCTTTGAATTCGGAAACCATGGATGGCGATTCTAGCTTGAATTTGTGGCTGGGAGAAGAATTCCCCGCCTCTGAAGAGGCGGGCTACAAGAATCTGCATTCATGCGCGCATAGTTGTCGGCAAACCAATGCCGTAGCCAGGGTCTTCAGACCCGGGGAACTTTACTGCGCGAGGATGATTCATTGCTGATTGCGCTGAAATCTATTACGGCTGGCAATGGCTGGACTTCCACACCTGATCGAAGAACGATTGCGCGCTGGGATCGACGGGGAGATCGCCCAAATAGACGGGCTGCTCACCCTTCACATCCACCAGGACAACTTTTCCGCTGTGATTGTGAAACGTGAAATGCAAAGCCGGCTCTGCATCCGCTGGATCCACGGCAACAAAATGTCCATCCTGGCAATGAAATCTGCCGCCGAAAGCGTAACCGAAAAATCCCCCTGCGGACTTATCCATCGGCATGTCTCCCGTCTGCTGATAAACCAAACTGTCGCCCTTCCAATCGAGAGTTCCCGATACGGTTGGATTCAAATGAAATGTCAGAGACTCCATCACTCTGGGTTGTGAAGGGCCTTTGACTTTATCCGGAAATTCCACATACGGAGTGGTTACCACAGGCTCTGGCGGCACAACGGGCGCAACGGCTTTGGCGATTTCCGAAGGGAGCACCGGTATGTCGATTGCGCCAGTCAGGCCCGAGGAAACATCCAGGACCACCATGCGAATTCTTCGCGTATCAGCGGCCGGCATCAAGTGCAATGTGATTGGGAATTCCGCTGGACTGCCAACTTTGAAAAATTTCGTTGGAGACCGTCTTCGGCATTTCCCGTTCGTTGAAACGAAACACTGTGGTCTTCTGGGCAAACTCGCAGTCAGCCAGGCGAATATTCAAACTGTGCGAATCGCCCTGTTGAGTGGAACTCAGCCCAGCCGTGGAAATCAGGAGCATATATTGCAAGCCGGCACGCGCATTTCCTTGCTGCGCTGGAGGTAGAGGCTGAACGGTCAAGGGAATGGCCGTCGAAGGCAGTTGGTCGGCGCAGGCCTGGCGCATTCGATCCTCCGGCTGTTGCTGCTTGGCCAGCGAGGATGCATCCAGCGCGTAGTATCCGCGGCGATACACGAGCTTCACTCCAGGCCGAGAAGTCTTCACCACAAGCTTGTGAAACCTGCCGTCCCATTTGACGCTGCGCGGATAGAACGACATTTCGTAATACGAAGAACTGTCCTTCAAGGCCGTCATGACGCACCCGGCAAGATCATTGCCGTTTTTGCAGGCCTTGCCGCCTGTGTCCTGTGCAATCTCATCCATGGTGCCCTGGGCCTGCACCAAGTCCGTGTCCTCAACATTCAGCCGATTGGCGATTGCTGGCCCGTTGATCCGCGTGTCAGGAAGATTTATGTTCTGCGATGCCGACAACGACTGCTGAGCCTGCAGCCCGCGAACGTCCATGGGGTACACGGCGACTTGCGCATCCGTGAGCATATTGCCGATATTTTTGATTTGGTCTCCGTATTCGCGAGTTCCGCCAAATGGATTATTTCCCGTGTCTGGATCGGGGACAATGGTGATCGGGAAAGATTCCGAAACCCAGATCAGATTCTTGCGCCCAGGAATTCCACCGAGGTACTGCCCAATCTGTGACAGCGCTGCAAGAGTTTCCTTCATGCGGAGGTCGACCGTCAGCGAATATTCTTCCTTCTCAAAATTTTGAATCTCGCCCACCTGCGCCTCGAGGCCCAGGCTCGCGCCCGTGCCGGCGGTTTGGTTCAGCAAGTAGTTGGATGTGTCGCTGAGGTCGTTGCGCGGATCCTGCTGAATGGGGGACCCAGTCACCGATTGATCGAGCGCGGCGCGCAAAAGCTTTCCGTCGCTGGTGAAGCCCTGCAAAATTCGCAGCGAACTTCCCAAGAGAAAAACAGCAATGGGAGTATCCGGCGGAAGGCTCCTCAACAATTGGATCATGCGCGCGTGCCCCTGCTGCTGGTTGGGCGTCTGCGTGTTCAAGCTGTCCATCAACAATACGGTCGGCGGAATCTTCAACTGGTCAAGCGGCAATTGATTGGATATGACGCCCGCCGCTTTGCGACGTGCGATTTCGGAATTGTCCTGCATGCCTGCGCGTTTCAGTGTTTCAAAATATTCAAAGTGCTCAATCTTTTGCGTCGATTTGCGGTCCTCAAATATTTGCAGGTCCTCGGGTTTGAGGTCGCGCACCGCATTGCCATGCGAATCCGTGGCCATCACGTCGAGAGTAACTAGCCGTGTGGTCACCTTCAGCACGTATCCCGATTGCCCGGCCCCAGGGTCCGGCGCGCCTGATTGTTGCGCGGACGGCGCAGCCGCCGCAGGCGTCGTTGCCTGGGTCTGGGACGCGGCCCGCGCGGCGATAAACGCAGCCGAAAACAGGCAAAGGGTTGCTGCGGCAATCGACCACTTGGAAAGCATGGACCTCCACGTCGGGGTTCTTACTGGGATGAAACCGGAGAGGCCATCTTACCCGAGCTGTCCAAGCAATGGCTACGACTCTCTCGATGCTGAAGTGAATCACTTACCGGTAGAACGTGCCCTCTCCGTCCCGAAGAGCATGGGACGGAGAGGCCGCTACGAAAACAGCGACACATCGGGGCGGTTGGTTTTGTAGATACAAGCGGCCGCCCGGTTTTCGGGCGGGCAGTTTTTGTCTCGCGATAATTCAAGCCGAGTCACAATCCTGGAAACGTCGGGGTTGAGATTGATTGGCTCTGGCCAAGGGCGGCAATTCGTGGCAAACTGTAAAAATGGGAAACAAAAACGCACCAAAACGCGAAAAGAAAAAACCGAAGAAAGTAAAAACGTAGTCGCAAAGTAGCCCACCGATCCGCGGCCGCATCGTTCGTGAGATTGCCGAGGCAGCGAGGCGCATGCGGGTCGATGGGCTGCCGAGCTCTTAATTATAGCTCCACTTGATTTAGCGCATGTTCCTGCGCAACCCGCATGGGAAGGCGTTAAATGATTTGCGTCCCACATTCAGTTTTCCAACCTGAAAATTAGAAAATATTCGGCGCCCCCCGACTTTTCTAGTGCCGCACGCCCTTAGTTAAATGAATCGATTGGCATGCATGGAAGGCTAGGAATCACTGCTCTCATGCCAATTTCTCGTGAGGATTTCGAACGCAGCAGAGGAAAGCAATTTTTTTGAATGTGGCAATTCCCGGAGATCCCCCATCTCCTCCGGTTTTTCAGCCATGCCCATCAGATATTCCTGGACGCTAAACCGGGTGCCCTTTCTCGGACGTGAGCTTCCACCAGACTTGTAGGCCCGGACATAGGTTCCATCGGATTGCAAGAGCCGGGATTTTTCCGTGTCGGCCAGGTAGTGGGCAAGAATAGTGCCGCAAACTTGCTGGCAAAGCCCCGAATCTTTTAGCCGGAACATCACTTCCACGCGCTCGTAGAGATTCCGCGGCATCCAATCGGCGCTGCCCAAATACACTTCGGGCTGGCCGCCATTCGCAAAAAAGAAAATTCGGCTGTGCTCCAGGAAACGTCCCACGAGACTGCGCACATGAATCCGGCTGCTGATTCCCCGGATTCCGGGCCGCAAGGCGCAGCCGCCACGAACGATCAATTCGATATCGACTCCGGCCTGCGAGGCCGCGTAGAGCGCCTGAATGATTTTCTTATCAAGCAGCGAATTGACTTTCGCCACGATAAGCGCGGGGCGGCCCGCTCGCGCATTTGCAGCTTCCCGTTCGATCAGATGGATGCAGTTCTTCGCCATATCGAGCGGCGCCACGGACAACGGGCCGTATTGCGAACGCTCGGAATACGCAGTCAGGTAATTAAATACGTGGTGCACGGCTTCCGTGATCCTGGCGTCGTGCGTAAGCAGGCTCAAGTCCGTGTAGAAGCGGGCCGTCGATGGATTGTAGTTGCCCGTGCCCAGGTGCGCGAATCGCCGGGCCTTGCCGTCTTTTCCGCGGCGAACCAGCAGCGCCAATTTGCAGTGTGTTTTCAGCCCCACCAGGCCGTGGTACACCTGCACCCCCGCTTCCTGCAAATTTCTGGCCCAGCGGATGTTGGATGCTTCATCGAAGCGGGCCTTGAGCTCGACCACCACGGTTACTTCCTTCTTGGCGGCCGCCTGCATGAGCGCACGCACAATCGGCGAATCCTCGCTGGTTCGGTACAAGGTTTGCTTGATGGAGAGCACGTCGGGATCGTGAACCGCGCTTTCGATGAACTGCACCACGGTGGAATAGGAATCGTAGGGGTGATGAAGCAGTACGTCGTGTTTCCGTAATTGGTCAAACATATTGCCGAAACCACGCTTGAGATGAAAGTCTTTTGGCGTGAATGGGCGGAACTTGAGATCCGGCCGCGGAGTCTGATCGTAAAGATTGAACAGCCGCGACAAATTGATGGGCCCATGGACCTGAAACACCTGCCACGGAGCCAGAGCGAAGTTCGATCGCAATCGCTCGATGATTTCAGGGTCCGCGCCTTGCTCGATTTCCAGGCGGACAGCGGCTCCTTTTCTGCGCAGATGGAGTTGGGTGTCCACCGAATCCAGGATGCTGCGTGATTCCTCCTCCGCAAGATAAAGGTTGCTGTTGCGCGTGACGCGGAACGGGGCGGCGGAGAGAATTTCGTAGCCGTGATAGAGGCGCTGCGAATAGGCGTGCACGATGTCGTGCAGGAAAGTGAATTCAATCGCGCCATCGGCAGCGGGCAGGCGCAAAAGCCTGGAAAGCGCGCGCGGGACGGTCACAACGCCCAGATAAACTTCGGATGCTTTTTTTCGCCGCCTCAACAGAAACGCAACGCAAAGAGCTTTGTTCAGCACGCGCGGGAAGGGATGGGCGGGGTCCACCGTCACTGGAGTCAGCAGCGGCTCGACTTGCTCCGAATAAAATTTCTCCACAAATTTCCTGGCGTCCGGATGGAGCCCGTCGACTTTGCGCACGTGAATGGATTCGGCGGCAAGCCCCGGAAAGAGTTCCTCTCTCCAGCATGTGTATTGGTCTCTTGCGAATTCCTGCAATTCAGCGGTAAGCCGCGGAAGCAATTCGCCGGGAGGGATCCCGTCAGGTCCGATTTCTCCGCGTTTCTGCTCGGCCTGTTGCAGGAGCCCGGCCACGCGGACTTCCACAAATTCATCCAGATTGCTGGCCGTAATCGCCAAATATTTAACGCGTTCGAGCAGAGGATTGCCCGGGTCCATGGCTTCCTCAAGCACGCGGCGGTTAAATTGCAACCAGGAAAGATGGCGATTCAGAAAGTAACGCGGATCCTCCAGCGAGGCACGGCGCATCTGTATTTCCCCTAGACCGCCAAAGCTACTCCCTAAATGTTACAAGTACATTACTCGGCCAAATTCTTTGCCAAGCGTAGTTTGCGGCGTTTATCGTTTTCGCACATGAATTTTCGCTATGCAACTTTATCCATGGCGAGACCATCATAATTAGCGTGTAAGGTTTGCAATCCCTTATATCGTTGTAGCCGCGGCTGTCGGGGGCCGTGCCCAGACCGCCTAGGAGCGAGAACCATGATCTCCAACTTGAAAGCCAATTTACGCCAGGCACACTCGAAGTACCTGGTGCCGTTAAGTTTAGTTTTTCTTCTTTCAGCCAGCGCGCTGCCAACCCGCGCACAACAGAATCAGCCAAATGACGTGCAACCTGATCCCCAGATCCAGGGGCAGGCCCAGGGACCACAGGAAGCTCCTGTGGAACAACAGCAGAACGCAGAGCCCCAGGGACAGCTGGATCCTCAAGCTCAAGGGCAACCCAATCAGCCGGCGCCTCCGCAGACTTTGACCTTGCCCGAGGGGACCATCATTCGTGTGCGCGTCGATGAATGGATTTCCAGTGATCGCAATTCTGTCGGCGATAGTTTCAGCGCCGTCCTCGATCAGCCCATAGTTGTGAACGGATGGGTGGTGGCCCGTCGCGGACAGGCCCAAACCGGTCGCGTTTCCGTCATCAAGAAGGGCGGGCATGGCAATCCTTCGCAATTGGGGGTCGATCTTTCTGATTTGACCCTGGTTGACGGCCAGCAAATGCCGCTTCAGACGCAGCTGTATCAAGCTTCCGGCGGAAGTTCGACAGGCCGCAACGCCGCTACTGTGGGAACTACGACTGGGCTTGGCGCCGTAATTGGGGCGATTGCCGGCGGCGGCACCGGCGCAGCGATTGGCGCTGGAGTGGGCGCAACCGCGGGAATCATCGGCGTGATGTCCACGCCTGGCAGGCCAACCGCGATT
This sequence comes from uncultured Acidobacteriota bacterium, assembly GCA_963825365.1. Lineage (GTDB taxonomy): Bacteria > Acidobacteriota > Terriglobia > Acidiferrales > UBA7541 > Palsa-360. The sequence continues at coordinate 165,895 of CAWGSV010000015.1, forward strand.
CCTCCGGAGACAGTGCTTTCGTTCCGCTTGCAGGCGCCTCTAACTATTTCAACGACGAATAGCCAGTTTGCATTTCAACCGGTGACGCAATCGGATCTCGATTCTGGCCAGTCCCGTGGCCGCCCGCGCATGGTCAGGCCTGGGCCGCCTCCGCCGTCTTACTACTCGTATCCATACGCGTATGGCTATCCGTACGCGTATGGCTATCCCTACGGTATATATCCGACTCCTTTCTTTGGCTTTGGATATTACGGAGGATTTGGCAGGTTTCGCGGCTACCGACGGTAGCTTGTTAGAGTCTGCGTGAGAACCCCGCTTGGCAATATTTATGTAGCGCCCGCCTTCAGGCGGGCACTTTGGGATCACGCAGATCCCCGCCTGAAGGCGGGCGCTACAAAAACCAACGCGAAGTTTTCACGCTGATTTTGCCAGGCAGAGGAGCCGGCTCTGCAAATGAAATTTTGAGGGACGCACCGGATCAAACGGTGATTTTACTTCCTGAAGAAACGGGCAAGCCTGCGAGGTATTCGCGCAGCGCCCTGAAATCGATAGGCTTGGTGAAACAGGTATTGCAACCGGATTCCCCGATACTTTTCAGCTCCTTAAAAGTAGCAAGCCCCGTCACGGCGGCAATTGGAAGATGCTCCAAATGCCGCTGCCTGCGCGCCCAATGAGCGAGCGTGAGGCCATTCTGATTCCCCAATAGAATATCCAGTAGAACGATGTCCGGCAAAGGCGTCGACGCAATCCCCACAAAGCCCTCTTCCAGAGTGGCCGCAAGGATTACTTCGTGGCCTTCCGCCTCCAACCAACTCTTCAAGAGGTCGCGAGAGAGGGGATCGTCATCCACTACAAGAATCCGATGATTCACTTGATTCCCTTTTGTGTGTTCTGAGCCGAAGCCACTGAGTCGCATGTATCAACCGGCACACACGCCCGATGTTTCTATCGTCCAAAATGAGTTACGACTTGAACCGAGGCATTTCAACCGAATGGATTATGCTGAAATTCAATACGGAACACTTTGCTTGATTTATTTGGGGCTCTTGCGCACAACCGCCACAGGTTCAGCATTTTCAACGCTGGAATCCAGCTTGGCGGCCCATTGAGACAGATGATTCTAGAGAACTTTCATGCGTGCGATCGAGATGCAGCGGCGTGATGGAAACCGCGCCATCGAAGACCGCTGCGTAATCGCTTTTCGGATCGAGCCCTTCGATGTGTTCCTGCTCGAGGAGCCAGATAAAAACTGCGCCCGCGCGGGTCGGTGCCTTCCTGCAAAACGTTGCGCGTAACTTTTTTGGATTGGCGCGTGAAGCGCACGCCGCCGTTCCAGACCAGCGGCACATTCACGTTCAGCAGCACGCCCTGCGGCATGCCCTCCGCCAGCACCATTTGCGCCAGATCGCGCGCGAACTTCGCGGCATGCTCGAAGCGGAATCCCCTGCCCTTGTGCGCCACCGAAACCGCGATCGCCGGAATGTGATTGATGGCCGCTTCCATGGCCGCGCCGACCGTCCCGGAATAAAAAATGTTTTCGCCCAGATTGCCGCCGCGATTGACGCCTGAAATCACCAGGTCCGGCCGGTTGGGCAGCAATTTATTCAGCGCCAGAATCACCGAATCCGCCGGCGTGCCCTCCACCGCCCATTCGCGCTCGGCCACCTGCTCCCAGAAAATCGGCTGCCGCAGCGTCAGCGACTGCGCGGCCGCGCTGCGCTCGTGGCTCGGCGCGACCACGCTGATCGTGCCCAGCCCTTCGACCGCATGGACCAGCGCGCGCAAGCCTTCCGCTTGAATGCCGTCGTCGTTGGTAATCAGAATGTGTGCCATCGAAATTCCAGTAGGACAGTCCGCCGTGGCGGACTGTCTGGTTTAGATGTTCGGTGGCTCAAAACGGAAGACAGGCTGAAGCCTGTCCTACTGACTGCGTAGCCATTCCATACATGGTCACAAATATTCCGGCGGGAGTCTCTATCCTGCCCTGCTAATAGTTTACAGCAATCGTGATTGGGGCCTAACAAGCCGCAGGGAGAGGTGGAGTTTCCTAGGATGCGCAAGAGCGCTGGCACGCTATGAAATAATGTGGAAATTGATGAAGAAATGGTCGGGACGACTGGATTTGAACCAGCGACCTCACGCACCCCAAGCGTGCGCGCTACCAGGCTGCGCTACGTCCCGACTGTCTGCTTGCAAAGTTTTTGCCGTAGCCCGCTTCTCTTGTCCTGAGCTATACGAAGGATCAGCGGCAGAGACTTTGCCCTAGTTGCAAGAAAAACCCCGCCTCTGATCCTTCGCATTGCTCAGGACAAGAGAGGCGAGCTACAGCAAGGGCGACGTCGATTTTCTTGCCATGTCAGCGTATCACTCGGATTCTAGAAGCCGTCAACAATGAGCGGAGCGAGTCTCGCAGGTCGAGCAAGGTCTTGCGGTTGAGCAGGGCAAGTTGCGGTGAGTGTCCCCCTGCTTGCTGTGTTGCTTGCGCCGCCGATTGTGGCGCGGATTCCCCGCCGTTCCCCTCGGCCCCTGTATCGACTGCGTCGGCCAGCGAACTGCCATTCGTCCCGTCCGCTGCGTTTGCTCCGAGCGCCCCGAGAGCCCCGAGCTTGATCGCGCAGGTGGCGTCGCGCGCCGGCGATCGTAAAGCCTTCGTCGTACAGCAGGCGCTTGATGACGAAGACGGTGTCGATATCCTCGCGGCGATACAGGCGGTGCCCCTTGGGGCTTTTCACCGGCTGCAGCATGGGGAACTCCGTCTCCCAATAGCGCAGCACAAACGGCTTGGTGGCAGTCAGGCGGCTGACTTCGCCGATCCGGAACAGATTCTTGTCCGGAATGGCCGATTCGGAATGTCCGTTGCCGTTGCTTTCGATTTCTTCCATCGCCATTGGTCCTCGTCCAGCTCAGGCCCTAATCCTAATCCGATTCTGGCCGGTGTCAACGCCCGAGTAGCACAGGCACTCTTGCCTGTGCGGTTTTCTCAAATTTTGCCTATCGATAACGCTATAAATCGCGAAAACCACACAGCCAAGAGTGGCTGTGCTACCAAAAACTTCCCGGAACTACAGCCTAATCCTCTTCACGCCGAGGCTTTTTCACCCGATTGTGGCTCATGCCGGGATGCTTGGGCTCCGGGGTTCGCCTGGACGTTGACTTGGTCCAGTCGCGCCTTTCCTTCATGCGCTGCAGGAAGCGAATGGGCGCGCCCTGCAAAATCGAAACTTTTGCGCAGCTGATTTTCCAGGAACCGCTCATAGCTGAAATGCAGGCGCTTGGATTGATTGGTGAACAGAATAAATGTCGGCGGCGAGGTGGCGGCCTGCGTGACGTAGTAAATTTTCACCTGGCGCGCGGCGGGCGAAGTTCCGCGGTCCAGATCGACTTCGGAAAGCCAGCGATTCAGTTCGCCGGTGGAGATGCGCCGGCGCCGCGCGTCGGCAATGCGATCGATCAAAGCGAATAATTTTTCGGTGCGTTCGCCGGTCATCGCGGAAACAAACACAATCGGCGCGTAGTCCAGAAATTTAAATCGCGTGCGCACAATTTTTTCGTAGTCCTCGAGCAACTGCGCGGGATTGACTTTTCCGGTCACCGCTTTCTTGCGCACCACCGAAGTGTGCTTGCGCGTGCGCGCTTCCACCACGTGCGGCTTGCGTTCCCTGATGTTCCAGTTCGCGCGCGGCCTTTTCCGCCGCGGCTTCGAGCGCCAGGTCCCACTTGTTCATCACGATGATTACGGAGCGGCCGGACTCCTCGGCGTAGCCCGCGATGTTGGCGTCGCCCGCCGTCACTCCAATGCTGGCGTCCACGATCAGCAGCGCGACGTCGGCCTGTTCCAGATGCCGCCGCGCCATGATCACGCTCAATTTTTCGGCGACGAGTTTCGTTTTGCCCTTGCGGCGAATTCCGGCCGTGTCCACGAAGCGATAGGTGCGCTCTCCGCGCTGCACGACGGTGTCCACGGCATCGCGCGTCGTTCCCGGCATGTCGGAGACGATGGAGCGCTCCGCGCCCGCGAGCCGATTGAGCATCGTCGATTTCCCGACGTTGGGCCGTCCGATGATCGCCACGTTGATTTGCTTTTCGTCTTTTTTCTCGGGCTCGGAGGCGGGCGATCCCTCCTCCTGGGGCTTGGCGTCGCCCAGGCGGGCGGTGATGGCTTCCAGCAGATTGTCAAAACCGTAGCCGTGCTCCGCCGAAACGGGAAACACATCGTTCGAAAGCTCGTAGAACGGCGCGGCCAGCGATTCCTGCATCTGCGTGTCGACTTTGTTGGCAAGGATCGCCAGCGGCTTCCCTGTGCGCCGCAGCAGGCGCGCCAGCTCGCTATCGAGCGGCGTCAGACCCGCGCGCACGTCCACGACCAGCAGCAGCTGCGAGGCGCCCTCGATGGCCACTTGCGCCTGATGCAGAATTTCGCGCGGAATGGCGGCCTTGTCGTCCGGCACGATCCCGCCGGTGTCGACGACTTCGAACGAACGGTCCTGCCAGGTGGCCGTGCCGTAGATGCGGTCGCGCGTGATTCCCGGCTCGTTCGGTGACAATCGAGCGCCGCGTGCCGTCAGCCGATTGAAAATCGTGGATTTGCCGACATTGGGGCGGCCAACAATTACTACCGATGGCAATTTTTCAGTCATTATTTCGTCGCTGGGGACACGACGAACCCTAAAAGGGAGGCTCGGAAGCATCTATTCTATCCTACCGGGCGCGGAAACAGAAGCGTTGCGTCTGCACCTGCATGAGGATTATCATTGAGTTATGGCAAAGGTGAAGGAATTCGACCTCGACAGGCCTGCACCCGCTATCGAGGATGAAGACGAAGCGACGCTCGCGGCAATTGATGAAGGCATCCGCGACGCTGACGCTGGCCGCACCACTCCGATTGAAGAAGTTCGCAAGCTCATGCACACGTGGATTACCGCCTCTTCTTCTCGCAAAGAGCGCTAAACCGACCTCGCCGAAATCATCGGCTACATTGCCGAGGATGACGGCGAGGCAGCCAGACGTTTTGGTAGTGCACTGCTAAGCCACGTGGATTTGCTCAGCCGGTTCCCGCGCATGAGTGGCACAATCCGGAAGCGCTCCCGCGTTCGAAAACTTCACCATAGCCCCGTTGTTGTTTATTACCGAATCCGCGAAAATAAACACATCGTCGAAGTGCTTCACTTTTGGCACGGAGCACGGAAGTCCCCGAAATTCTAATCAGCCGGCACGGATAAATTACGAACGCCTCAGGGTGGGAAGGCCTTTGATTATTTTTCCGGCCTCTTGTCTTGCGACGCGCAATTCATAAATGTTCTGAAGATTGAGCCAAAATTCCGGGCTGGTGCCAAAAAAATGGGCGAGGCGCAAGGCAGTGTCACCGGTAATGGCGCGCTGCCCGTTCAGAATTTGCGTAACTCGATTTGTGGGCACATCGAGTTGCCGCGCAAGCTCCGCGGCGCTCATGCCAAGCGTATGAAGCTCTTCTGATAAGTGCTCGCCGGGATGAATTGAACTTCTCGTCATTGCCTTGCAGCCTCAATACGCGTTACGTCAAGCATAACATCAACACCGAACAGCCCAAACTGTCATTCCGAGCGGAGCGAGGAATCTCTCATCGTTTTGGAGCACGAACCAGGAGAGATTCCTCGCTCCGCTCGGAATGACAAAACGCGGAAACTTTTTGCAAATGACTACGGCAGATTCTCAATTTTGCGCGCGTCGCCGGTAAGTTGCAGGATGTGCATGCCGGTGTTGGCGCGGTCGACGATGTAGACGTAGCCGCGGTCGTCCACTTCCACGTTGTTGGTCTGGATGGCGATCTTGCACTTCTGGGCGTCGCCCTGGCCGACGCAGCGTTTGTCGGTGTCGTCGGTGATGGCGGGAATGTAGTAGGCGATTTCCCTGGGATTGTAGGGATCGCGCACATCGACGGCGCGCACGCCGGCGTTGAAGTAGGCGACGAAGATGATGCGCTTGTAGAAGACCGGCGTCATGCTTTCGTTCGTGGAGTGCGTGCCGAAGCGTCCGCCGCGGCTGCAGAAATTGCCGCTGGGCTCGGGCACGTACCAACGTGGAGACACCGAAAATTTTCGATTCCGTGGTGATGTCGAAGATGTGCATCATTTCTTCCGGCGCGCGGCACTCATTGTCCGTGGTTTCGCCGACGATCACGAGGAAGTCCCGCTTGCTGATAGCCGGACCCCATGCCTTGAAATTCGGGCACGTCCACACCCAGCATCGGGAAAGTTGTGTGCGCCCCTACATCCGGCGGCAAATCGAGCCGCGCGACCATGGGCGATTCAAGGTTTGCGTCGGTCGGTTCCTTCGGACCATGGATGAGTTTATCGCGGTCCAGAATTTCGATCATGCCCTTGCCGTTCGTGCCGTAGCCCGCGTAAACGCGATTGCCCTTGGGGCCAGTGGAGATCACGCCGTGCATGTCGGTAGGCACTGGGCCGGTCGCGCCAGGCTGCTGGCCGGGCAGTCCGAAGTCGCGAATGAGTTGCGGCTCCGATGGATCGCTCAAATCGTAAACTTGCCCCATGCGCTTGGTGCGCCAGCCGGGCGCGCCGGAAACAAGGTAGGCAATGCCGGTATCGCACTCCCACCAACTTTTGTGAGTATCGCGCAAGCCGCTTTCCACCACCGTCAATCGGCTCGGCTTTGCAGGATCGGTTACGTCCCACATTTCGTGGGAGGCAGTGCCGCGCGTGCGCAGCAAATATACTTTGTTCTTCTCGGCGCGCGGCAATTCGCTGCCGTCGCACACGCGGGCCATTTGCGCTCCGCCCGTTTCGCCCGGTCCCTCAATGCGCGGATCGCCGGGAATGTGCGCCAGATATTTCGGATTTTTTGGATCGGTCACGTCCACGACGGAGGTGCCGTTGTCTTCCATCTTGCCGGTCAGCGGATTCATCGCCGAGCCGCCGTGATGGCCGATATACGCAATCCAGCGATTGCCCTGCTTGTGAATGGTCGGCTGGTAGGCGCTGCGCCCCTGCAAATCGTTGTAGCCAAGCGAGCTCCATATTCTTGCTCTCAGGCTTGCTTTGAGCGACCGCGGTGACGGCTGCATACCCGGCAAGAAAAATTCCCAGCGTAAAAACGATTGCCCTTGTATTTCGCGCGCGAGTTTTTCTGAACATGTTTCCTCCCATTTCGAATCTGCAGCGAACCGTGGCTGGATATGCGCGAGGGTCCGCGCGGCCTTATTGAAATTTTGGAATTTCCTGGTTCCCGCCTGGGTTTCCCGGGCTGAAAGTGTACACCTGATACGCGTTTCCACACACAACTTCGAGTCTGATACAGTGCTCTCAGCCGCTGCTTTGTGCGACGCGCAATCGGCCCAAATCGTTTCAGCGATGAAATATTTCACCCCATTGCCGCGTACTACTTGATGGATGCGAGGAGACATCCCGAGGGGATGAACCCCGCGGAACAGGCCGCCGCCCAGGAGAGGATCGCCCGAGCCAAGGCCGGCAACGCCGAGGCCTGGGGCGAACTGTATCGCGAGCACGCGCCCGCGATTTTCCGTTTCTGCCGCCGGACCATGCCCACGCGCGAGGACGCCGAAGACGCCACCATGGATATTTTCGTTAAAGTGCGGCAAAAACTTTCGCAGTATGACGCCACGCGCCCATTCAGCGCATGGCTGTACACCGTGGCCGCCAATCATTGCTGGGACCTGCTTGCGGCGGCGAAAACTGCGGCAGGACCTGGAGACTGGCGAAGTGGAAAACATGCCTCTTGAGCATCCCGATCCCGGCCAGCTCGAACAGCTCATCGAGCGCCGCAGCAGCCAGGAAGTGCGCCGCGCGCTGGACAAGCTGCCGGCGCGCTCGCGAATGGCGCTGGTGCTGCGCTACTACTCGGACATGAGCTATGACGACATCGCAGCGACGCTGGGAGTGCGCCGCACATTCGTGGGCGTCGTGCTGTTGCGCGCGCGGCACCAGTTGCGCGAAATCCTCGATGGGGGCGGCCAGGGAAAACTCGCCACGGGAGGTGCGGCATGATTCATTTTGATGAAATGGCGTGCCTGCTGTACCTCGAAGGGCAACTCGATGCGGCGCGCTCGCGGGAACTGGCCGCGCATGTCCAAGGGTGCGCATCCTGCCGGGAACTGCTTCACGCACTGCAACACGAAACGGCTCTGCTTTCCAGCGCGCTGACCGAAGACAACGAACCCATGCCCGCGCGCCTGATCGGCGAACAAGCGCGCCGTCTGCCTTCGTGGGTGTGGACGCTGGCATTTGGAGTGTTTGCGGCCGGCGCATACTGGATTTGGGCCGACGGAATCGGACCCTGGTTCGATCAATTGAGCAGCGCGGGTTTCGGCGGAACGGATTTATTCAGCATGATTATTTTTAGCGGAGCTTTTTGGGAAGGATGGAGCGACATGATTGACGCAATTCAAATTGGCGCGTTGATATTGGTGGCGATCGTGGCCATCGCATGGATTCGGAGGCGGGTGCGCGGTTCGGCGGCCATTGCCGTGGTCATGTCGGCGCTGCTCATTGCGCTGGCGCTGCCGCAGAAGGCTTCCGCGGCGGACGTGCGGCGCGGGCGAGCCATTCTGATTCCGGCTGGCGAAGTGGTGCACAACGATCTGATCGTCGCGGGTCCATCCGTGCGAATTGACGGCACGGTGGAAGGTGACGTAATCGCATTCACGCGAAGCCTCACCGTGACCGGGCATGTTACAGGCGACGTAATCGCCTTCGCAGGGGGGGCAACGATCGACGGAACTGTAGACGGAAATGTGCGTGTGATTTCCCACAGCCTGATTCTGCAAGGCACCATCGGGAAAAATATTTCAGTCATCGCAAACACGCTGGAACTTGGCTCCAAAGGAAATGTGGGCGGCGAAGCACTCGTTTTGGCTACCGATGCGGACATCGATGGCAAGATTCAACGCGACTTGCTGGGATTGCTTGGCAGAGGGGACCTCGACGGCTTAATCGGCGGGGAGGCCTGGATACGCGGAGGGAGTCTCGAAGTAGCTTCCACGGCGGAAATTCGCGGACCAGCCACTTTCGAAGGCCCTCAACAACCCATTGTGGAAACGGGAGCCAAGCTGGCAAGCCCTATTCGAACGGAAATTACGCAGGAGGTTCGGCGGAACCGCGGGTCGGCTGTACGCGTTGCGGTGCGCGCGGTTTTCGGCTATGCGGCTGCGGTGGGAGTTGGGATTTTGCTTCTGATTGTGTTCCCCGGATTCTTTCGCGCGACTTTGCGCGAGGCGGGAAGCATTGGCCTGCCCATCGGGATCGGGTCACTGGCGCTGATCACTGGAGCGTTCCTGTTGATATTGGGAATACTCCTGTTATTTGTCGGCGTGAGCGCGGGAGTGGCGGGCATGATGGCCTACGCGCCGATTTTGTACATCGCGCAAGTGTTCGTGGGCGCGTGGCTCGGCAACAGGATTCGCGGCGAATCGCCTGACAACACTGGCGCGGTGATTGGGCGAATGGCTCTGGGGCTGCTGATCATTCGCCTCGTGGAATTGGTTCCCGTGCTCGGTGGGCTTGTGTGGCTGGCGGTTCTGCTCTGGGGCACCGGTGCGGTGCTGCTTGCCTTCTACCGCATGTCTCGCGTGGAGAGCGCGCCTCTCGCCACGTAAATCTTGTCGGAAACAGCAAGACCGGGGCTCGGCCTTTCGTGGCATAGGCTTCAGCCTGTGAGGGTTGGTCCTTGCAGAGTCTAAAATCCACAGGCTGAAGCCTATGCCATGAAAACCAATTGCAGATGTGTAGGGATTGGAAACTTAGGGCTTCACAACGACTTTAGTCGCGACCAATGTGCGATTTATGCCGCCGGTATTAAAAAGTGGGCCTCGCACGGACACCAGATCACCAAGAATATTCGTGCCAGCGCTGACAGAGCCGTTGATTTCATAGTAGATCGTGGGCGGAGTTATGGAAGTCTGCGCCACAATCTGCGTAACGCCGCCATGGCCGAAAAATAAGGATGGCAAACTCGCAAAGGTAATGTTGGGTGCGCCAACCGACTGAACTGTGGCCGTTATGCGCGACGACCTGAGCAATACGCGATCGGCAACGATTGTGCTCGTCGATGAACTGTTCCTCCGAATCGAAACCTGCTGGCCCGGAACAAGGTCGGCGGGGCCGGTGAAAGAGGAAGAAAAAGAAGAAGTACTAACTTGAGAGCTATCCACGTGAATGAAGTCGATTGCGAAAGGGGTCTGCGGAGTATTGGCATACTGCACCGTAGCGGGCGCTCCGATGCTCAGCCCAGTTACGGATGACGAAGCGGTGAGTACAACCATATTGAATTGTTGTGACGCCACATTCGTGCTGGTGACCATGCCTTCGACTTCGACATCGCTGGTATCCGCATCCTCGAAAACGATGTTACGGGCGAGGACCGATCCGTCTGACTGAATGCCGATATCCACGCTGATAATTTGATTATTCTGCAGGCACGCAAAGCCGGGCGTTGTGCAGGCACCGTTGGGAAATTGAAAGAAGGTAGACGTATTGTTGGCCTTCAAGGAATAGGAACCCGTCGCATTTGTCAGCGTAAATGTGTTGCTCGACGCATTGACGCTCGCCACGTGGCCTACGACATCTTCCGCTCCGACCGGCGGCGCTCCGCTGCCGGCCGGCACAAATGAAGTAACCGTAGTGGCGCTGAAATCCGCGCCCAGCGTTGGGCTCAGCAAATTTTCCAGATTCACGTCAATCAGGAGTCCCGCGGCGCTGGAAGGCGCGATGGTAAACGCCGTCAGAGGAATGGTCGTCGATAAATTTGCGGTTGTGGTGGGGGCCATAGTGCAGATAGAACCCACGCCGCAAGTTCCTATGGGGCTCGCCGTATCATTCTCAATCGTGAGCGATGGGTTCGCGAAAGTAAGAATCACTGAGGTGAAATTTCCCGCGGGAATATTCGCGGCAGTGGCGATATAGGCGACGTCAGTTTGAAGCCGTGTCAATTCCACTGTCGTCGATCCGGAAAACAGGGAGATGTTTCCGGGGGACAGCGTCACGCCGGTCAGCGTTACATGGGCTGAAAGAATGCTCACAGTCGAAGGAGGAGTATCCGTCATGGCCAGAACCACGGACGAGTTTCCATTGTTCTGCGTCTGCGAGCCAAATTGCCCGCTGCCGCCGCAGCCCGCAAGCGCGGCGCAGAAAAACATCGCTAAAATTGGCCAGATCGATTGGTTTCGATTCATTTGAACCCGAGAAAGACCCCGCAGGGGATGAGAAAATCAACCCCTTCTATGCTCATTTCGCTAAACCCTTAACGCCACATTAAAGCTAGCATAAAGCAAGACTTAGCAAGCGAAAATCAAAGCGGGAGGTGAGCAAAGAGTTTGCTGTCCCTAAGGGCAGCCACGATTCGGATTCCGGCTATTCTTGGATAAGAGGAAGCGACGGCAAAGTCAGCCGTGCCAGCGCCGTGCGCACCCGTTTGAGACAAAAGTGCAAGCATTTGAAGAGCTAGACGATTCCCAGCGAGTGCCCTACCTCTGCGATGATTTCGCAGGCGCGCTCCAGGTCCGCGCGCTTGTGCGTCGCCGTGACGATGGCGCGCAGCCGCGCTTTGCCTTCGGCGACCGTGGGAAAACCGACGGCGGGAACGTACACGCCCGCTTCATACAGGCGGCGGGAGAATTCAAATGCCTTTGCGGCCTCTCCCACGTGAATCGGAGTGATGGGCGTTTTGGTCGCGCCGATGGAAAAACCGAGCTTTTTCAGGCGGCGCTGAAAAAATTTCGTGTTCGCCCAAAGTTTCTTGATCAGCTTTTCGCCGTCCGCGGAATCGAGCAGAGTGAAACGCGGCCTGGCACGTGGCGATCACCGACGGCGGATGGCCGGTGGAATAAAGAAAGGGCCGCGCGCGATGGTAGAGAAAATCGATCAGTTCGCGCGAGCCGCAAACGTATCCGCCCATCGCGCCGATGGCCTTGCTGAGCGTGCCGACCTGAATGTGCACGCGGCCGTGGCAGCCGAGGTGGTCCACGGTGCCGCGCCCGTTGCGGCCCGAGCACGCCGGAAGAATGCGCGTCGTCCACCATCATGATGCAATTGATATTTTTCCGCGAGGCTGCACAGCTCCGGGAGCGGCGCGATGTCGCCGTCCATGGAAAACACGCCGTCGGTGATCAGCAGTTTGTGGCCGGGCCAATTTTCGGTTTCCTTGCAGAGGCGCTCGCAATCGGCAACATCCGTGTGCTTGAACACCTTGATCGTGGCGCGCGAAAGGCGGCAGCCATCGATGATGGAAGCGTGATTCAGTTCATCGGAAAGAATCAGATCGTCTTTGCCGAGAATTGCCGCGACCGTTCCGGCATTTGCCGTGAAGCCGGATTGAAAAACGACGCACGCTTCGGTTCCCTTGAATTTTGCGATCTGCTTCTTCGAGCGCCATGTGCAGGTCCATGGTGCCGGCGATGGTGCGCACCGCTCCGGCGCCGACGCCGTGCGTGCGGATCGCTTCGATCGCCGCGCGGCGCAGCGTTTTGTGCGTGGTCAGCCCGAGATAATTATTGGAGCTGAGGTTGATGACGTCTTTGCCGTCGAAATGCGCGACCGGCTTTTGCTCGCCGTCGAGCACGCGCAGGCGGAAATGCAGGCCTTTGGCCTCCATTTCCGCGAGTTGATCGTGCAGATAGGAAAGCGGATTGGAGGTCATCGGAGTTCCCTGTTTCATTTTGCGGCAATTTCGACCTGCGCGTTTGATGGCGCCGGCGCCTCGCCGGCGGCTTCTTATTCTGAATTTCGCACAAACCCGCCGGCGGGACGCCGGCGCCACAAGAACTATTGTACGCGCTCGAAGGGATAGCCTGCCGCATCGAGCGCGGCGGTCAAGTCCGCGACGTGCTCCGGCCCGCGCGTTTCCATGGTGATGTCGATGACGGTGTCGCCCAGCACCACGCCGTAATAGGCGCGGTCATACATGGTTTCCACGATGTTGGCCTTCTGATCGGCGATCACGCCGGCAAGCTCTTGCAGCGCGCCGGGATGGTCCGGCAGATGAATTCGCAGGCGGACCAGGCGGCCATCCTTGACCAGCCCTCGTCGATAATCAGCGAAAGCAGCGACACGTCGATGTTTCCCGCGCTGACCAGAACGCCGAGCTTCTTTCCGTGATTCGGAATTTTCTTGTTCAGCACGGCCGCCGTGGCGGCCGCGCCCGCGCCCTCGGCGAGCATTTTTTCTTTTTCGAGCAAGCTGCAGAATGGCGCTGGCGATTTCTTCCTCGTCCACGGTCACGATTTCGTCCACATATTTCCGGACCAGGGGAAACGTCAGCGTTCCCGCGGAGCGCACGGCGATTCCGTCCGCGATGGTCTTGTTCGCCGGCAAAGTGACCAGTCTCATTTTTTTCGATCGCCGCCTTCATCGAGGCGAGCTTGGACGATTGCACACCGATCATTTGAATTTTGGGATTGGTTTCTTTCACCGCGCAGGCCACGCCGGCGATCAATCCGCCGCCGCCCACGGGAATGACCAGCGCGTCGAGGTCGCCATGCTGCTCGAGCATTTCGATTCCGAGCGTTCCCTGGCCGGCGATCACGGCTTCGTCGTCGAACGGATGAATGAACGTCAGGCCGAATTCCTTGCAGCGGCGCAGCGCTTCTTCGCAGGCTTCGTCGTAATTCGCGCCGGCCAGGATCACTTCCGCGCCGTAGCCGCGCGTTGCGGATACTTTCACCAGCGGCGTGGTCAGCGGCATGCAGATTTGCGCTTTGATGCCGCGCTTGGTCGCGTGATACGCCACTGCCTGCGCGTGATTTCCCGCCGAAGCCGCGATCACGCCGCGGCGGCGCTCTTCTTCCGAGAGCAGCAGAATTTTGTTCAGCGCGCCGCGCTCCTTGAACGCGCCGGTCATCTGCAGATTTTCGAGCTTCAGGAAAACCGAATTTCCCGTCTGCTGCGAAAATTTTTCGGAGTGCACAAAGGGCGTGACCACAATCGAGCCCCGAATGCGTTCCCGCGCATCCTTGATCGACGCCAAGCGTCACCATCGGAAAAGTCCTGAATGTAGTTTCATAGTTATAGAAAATGGGTCAAACAAATTCACCGCGCGCGCCCACTCCCCCTGTCGGAATCCACTGCGGTGAGGCGCTATAGCATTACACAAGCGGCGGGCCAAGGCCAACCGCTTCCGACGCCTTCCGCTTTTGGACACGTCCTATTGTTTCCGCTCATGCCGCCCAGTAGGCTTTTAGGTGGGAGTAACCAATGTCCAGCAAGGTCATAGCCAGAGGCCTATTTTTCGCTATCGCCTTGATGGCGATTGCGCAATGTATTCATGATTTTCCGCTGCTGCCAGATCGCATGGCATCGCACTTTGCTGCCTCCGGGGCCCCAAACGGCTGGATGACCAAGATCCAATTTTTCATCGTTTTTGCCATCGTGTTTCTGCCCGCGCTTTTCGTGGAATTCTGGTTGCATGCGCAAAATCGAAAAAACACCCGGAGCCAGAATCAATCTGCCGAACAAGGAGTTTTGGCTGGCCCCCGAGCGCCGCGCGAAAACATTCGCATATTTTGAAAGCTTCTTTGCCTGGTACGGCTGCGCTTTTCTAATCGTGATGGTGTCCGCGATGAGCCTGGCCATGCGAGCAAATTTCGATTCTCCGCCCCAGCTTGCCACCAGCCCTATCGTTTTCGTGCTTGTGGGATTTCTTATCTACAATGTAGTAGCGATAGCAGCGATGTTCCGCCGATTTTCAAATACGCGAGAATGAGGGACCCATGACGAGAATGCCTTTCAGGCAGCAACTTCCGCGCGGTGATAGCGGCGAACTCGAATCTTGCTTTCAGATTTGAGCGCCTGAGCCAAATCGTAGTTTGATTGCAATCGCAACCAAGTCTGCGCGGTGCTGCCAAAAGCTTTGGCCAGGCGAATTGCCATTTCGGGGCTAATGCCGGCACGTTGGTTGACGATATTGTTCAGCGCTTGCCGGGAAACACCGAGAATCCTTGCTCCCGAAGTTACTGTCAATCCGAGCGGCTCAAGGCAATCCTCGCGAACGATTCGGCCCGGATGAGGCGGATTCTTCATAGGCATGATTTGCTCCAATCTTTAATGATAATCAACCAACTCAACATCAAGGGCGTCTCCATTCTCGCAACGGAAAATGATTCGCCAATTGGCGCGAACGGTGACGGACCAGAATCCCCTGCGATCGCCCTTTAGCTGATGGAGGCGATAGCCGGGAAGGTCAAGCGCTTGTGGCGCTTCCGCGGCGTCGAGAGCAGACAAAATATTCTCGACTCGGTGAAGGATATCGGCACTGATCAGACTGCGGTCGCCACGTTCGAAAAGCCTTTTCAGGCCCCTGTGCTTAAAGCTCAGGATCATTCTGGAAAGAGTGTACAGTGACAAGTGTCTCATGTCAACTTCGGCTAGCATCAAAGAGTCCCCTCCGCCAACACCCCCCGTTATGGCGGACACTCTGCGTATCCGATACAATCGCGCAAGTCGCCACCGCTCCACTCTGCGCGCACCGCGACGGGAGTCCCCTTTGAGCTTTAGCCAGCGCCTGGAGGAAATTCGCGATGGGTTCGAGCCCGCTTTTTGGGTTGCCAATATCAGCGAGATTTTCGAGCGGCTTTCCTACTACGGCGCGTTTTCCTCGCTGGCCAACTACCTGCACGAATCGCTGAATATTCCCACCGAGCAGACCGGCTCGCTCGCGGGCCTCTTTGGCGGGATGGTGTGGTTCCTGGCAATTTTGGGAGGAGCGGTGGCGGACCGGCTGGGTTTCCGGCGCGCGCTTTCGCTGGCCTACCTGATCCTGGCATGCGCCTATTTTCTGCTGGGATCGCTGGGAGCAGCATGGATGGCGCCGGTGCGAAGTTCCGTGCCGCTGCTGGGCCTGGTGGCATTTGTTCTGGTTCTGCCCGCGCTGGGCATATCTATGGTCAAGCCGAGCGTGGTGGGAACCACGGCGCGCGCGTCGCGCGAAAATGTGCGCTCGATCGGGTATTCGATTTACTACACGCTGGTGAATATCGGCGGAGCGGCGGGGCCATACATTGCTTCGTGGGCGCACCGGCATCTGGGAGTTGAAAATGTATTTCGCGTTTCCGCGCTCAGCGTTCTGCTGATGTTTTTCGCCGTGCTGCTGTTCTTCAAGGAGCCACGAAGTTCCGGCGAAGTGCAAACCGCCAGCCTGGCGGAGACGGCGCGCAATCTTTTCAAGGTGATGACCAATCCGCGCTTCATGCTTTTTCTGCTGATTTTTTCAGGCTACTGGATCGTTTTCTGGCAGCAATACATCGTGTTGCCCATTTACATCCACGGGTACATCGATCCGCATGCCGACGTGGAATTGATTCTGATCACCGACGCCGCGACCGTAATTTGCCTGCAATTTCTGGTGACTTACCTGACCCAAAAAATTCCGGCCTTCCGGGCCATCACCATCGGGATATTGATCTCCGCGCTGGGCTGGCTGATTGTGGCTTTCCATCCGGCGGTGTGGGCTGTGGTGCTGTCGATATTTCGTGGTGGCGCTCGGCGAAATCGTTCTTTCGCCGCGCTATTACGAATACGTATCTCGTCTTGCTCCCCCGGGCCAGCAAGGGACATACATGGGCTTCGCGTTTATGCCCATTGGGATCGGATCGCTCGTCGGAGGCTGGCTGGGCGGGCGGCTGATGCATCACTATGGGGAGGTGGTGCAGCGGCCCGCGCAAGTCTGGTGGGCTATCACCGGAATAGGGATCGGCACGACACTACTGATGTGGCTGTACCACTTCGTAGTGAAGACGGATTTACCTGACGCGGTGTCCTAGATACTGTCCCTCATCTCCTTGCATGACCCGCAAGTAACGGAAAGACAACCTCCTTCAACATGGCCCGCGAAATCGCCGCGCTTTCACGGCATGATTGTAGTTACATGAAGGATCGCCTCAGAATCGGTTTGCTGCTGGCTATTGTTGCCATGATCTACGGCAACATATTGGTGAACCAGTTCGTGATGGACGATGAACTGTACATCGTTCGCAACGCACAGGTGGTTGACCCAACCTTGCGCGGATTGTTTTCACCAAACATTGTTCAGCTCCGTGTACCGGCCCTTCACGTTTGCCACATTTGCCCTGAATTGGAAACACAGTGGGCCGGAACCGATCGAATACCATTTGTTTAATCTCGTTCTGCATGCCGCTGTGGCCTGCTTGCTTTACATTTTGTTGCAAGAGCTTCTGGGTGGATCTCCCGAAGCGAAAACCGTGGCTTTTGCCGCAGCGCTGCTTTACGCCGTGCATCCTATTCATACTGAGGCCGTGGATTGGGCCGTGGGGCGCGCCGAGCTGCTTGCCGCCGGATTCATATTCGCCGGATGGATCCTGCATTTGCGCAATTACACTGTGGCATCGCTGGCCTGCTTTGCGATTGCATTGCTATCGAAAGAATCGGCGGTGGCGTTTTTTCCGCTGCTGATTCTGGGCGATTACGCCATCGGCAAATGGAAGCCGCGAATCCGCTACGCGCTGGCGGGCGGCCTCACTGTGGCCTACCTCGCGTTGTTGTGGAAAATGCAGGGAGGCAGATTTGGCCAGCCTGATATCACCGCGACTGACAACCCTCTCGCGAGTCTCCCGGCCGGGTGGAGAATTCTGAACGCTTTGCGCGTGGCATGGAAATATGCCGCGCTGCAAATCTATCCCAAGGCGCTTTCCGTGGATTATTCCTTCAACCAAATCCCAGTCTACATGGATTGGCGGCACACGCTACCTGCGGCGCTTGCGGCGGCGGCGGTTGCCGGCATGTGGATCTGGGCAATGCGAAAGCGGCAGGTGGGCTGGGCGCTGGCGGGACAGCATTTATTTCGCGGGCTTCGCGACCACCGCAAATATTCTGGTGCCCACGGGAACAATTATGGGCGACAGGCTCGCCTATCTCCCGTCCGCTGGATTTTGCCTGTTGCTGGCGCTCAGCTGGAACTGGCTGCGGCAGAAAAAAGAAAAACTCGCCTGGGGAGTGCTCGCCGCGATTGTTTTGGTTTTATCCGCTCGAACGTTCGAGCGGAATCGGGATTGGAAGAACGCTCTTACGCTGTATTCCTCGGGAGTGCGGGCCTCTCCGAACAGCGCCAGAATGCATGCCAATCTTGCAACAGCGTACCTCAACAGCGATCAGATGGAACTAGCCGACAAGGAATTCCAAGCTTCGCTGCGCATCTTTCCTGATTCTCCCGAAACATTGTCAACGTATTCGACGCTTGAATCGCGGCTGGGCCGCTACCAAGAGGCCAAAGTGGATATGGAAAAGGCGCTGAGCTTGAGCGGAAGAAACCACCTCGACTACGATTCCATGGTGGTGATGTATGCGGCGATTCTTTTGAAAACGAATCACACGGACCTGGCCCTGGAATGCCTGAACCGCGAAATTTCGGAAGTTCCTGAATACTCCCCTGCCTGGTCGGCACGCGCCGTTCTTCATCTTAGCAAGGGTGAACTTAAGGAAGCGCGCGCCGACGCGGAAAAGTCCCTGAGCCTCAATCGCACCAATCTGATGGGCATGGATGTCCTGCGCCGGCTGGATGCACCGCCTGCTCCCATTCAAAAGCCATAATGTTTCGAGAGGCGCGCTACTGCAGAATTTCCGTTGCCAGCGATACTACGCGCTCGGCGATGGCCAGGCTCGATGTGAGGCCGGGCGACTCAATACCAATCAATTGAATGGCAAGCGGCACGCGGGCGTCGCGCTCGATCACGAAATCGACGATGCCTTCGTGCCCGGGAGCAGCAAGCTTTGCGCGAATGCCCGAGTAGGCCAGCTGCAAGTCAGCGGCTTCGATTTCAGGCAGCAACGATTTTGCGCGTCGCACGAATTCCTCGATGGGCAGGCGGTTTCTTTCGTAATCGTTTTTCTCCTCCACATAATCCGCCGTGGGGCCCACAAGCACGGTTCCCCAGAGAGTTCGCGTCAAATGTACGCCCAGGGTAAGGCCGCCAGCGTGTGGTAGCGGGTACACCAGGTTGTTGACGAGGTAGGATTTGGCGCGGACCAGTTCGCAGTATTCTCCGCGCACCGGGTAGATGCGATGATCGTGATTGCCAAGCATCGCGGCGATTTCATCGGCATAGAGTCCCGCGCAATTGATGACGCAGCGCGCTTCGATTGTTTCCTCGGATGGCTGCGCGCCTTCGGCGGCATCGCCCTCGACGAGCGTGACGGCAATGGAATCGGCGCGCGGGTCGAGGCGCACGACGCGCGCACGCGTCAGCAGGCTTGCTCCTTGATCGACGGCCATGCGCGCCAGCGTTTTGATCAGGTCTTCGGCGGAAATGATGCCGGTGGAGGGAACTTCCAGCGCGAAGGCGGCTTCGATGTGAGGCTCACGTGCACGCACCGCGGCGCGGTCCACAATGCGCAAACCCGGCACGCCGTTGGCGCGGCCATTTGAGGCCAGGTGTTCGAGCTCGGCTTCCTGCTTCAAGTCATGAGCCACCACCAGTTTGCCGCAATTTCGGTGCGGCACATTGTGCTCGGCGCAAAATTCGTGAAGCATTCGGTTGCCCGATACGCACAGCTGCGCCTTAAGCGAGCCGGGCGGATAGTAGATGCCTGAATGGATCACGCCGCTGTTGCGCGTGCTAGCGCCCATGCCCAGCTTGGGCATTTGCTCGACAAGAAACACATCGTTCCAGCGCCGCGAAACCGCGCGAGCCACCGCGCAGCCCACCACACCGCCGCCGATGATGACAATGTTTGCGCGGTCCACGGGAAACAGCATAGATGATTTGAAACGGGAGGCAAGAGGCAAGCGGGCGATGTGCAAAAAGATTGGTTCGAGACGCATTTCCAGTTTCAAACGCACGCGCCAGGGTGTAGAAATATTCCTTGCCCGAATAGCCATTCAAATGCACGAACACTTTGGAGGATTGCGATGATTTGGAAATCTTGGTGGAAGGCTGCCCTTGCGTTCGCGGCGATTGTCTTGCTGGCCGGAAATTTCCTTGCTGCGCAAGCGCAAACACGGCCTGAGGCGCCAGCTTTTGACGCAAACCGCATCACCATGCAGCCCGCGCCCGCAGAGGGTGTGGCGATTCGCGCCGGACGATTGTTCGATCCGCGGACGGGCACGAACCTGGCGAACCAGGTCATCGTGATTCAAGGCGAGCGCATCACGGAGGTTGGCCCAGCGGACCGGGTGAAGATTCCCGCGGGCGCGCGAGTGATCGATCTGAGCAGCGCCACCGTGCTGCCGGGCTTGATCGACCGGCACGTGCACCTGATGCAGAATCAGGAGCCCAACGACGCGCGCGCTCTGATCGTGGGGCAGCATTATGCTTTGGCGGATTTGTACGCAGGATTCACGACCGTGCAGGATTTGAATTCGCCGTTTACCTACGCCACGGTGGAATTGCGGGATGCGATCGATAAAGGCTTGATTGTCGGCCCGCGGATGCAGGTCTCGGGGCCGGGGCTTACTCCGCGGGGCGCGACGTATTACGCGGCGCCGTCCGAGCCGGGGCCGTTCGGCGTAGTTCCCGGCATGCCGGTCTGGCAGAACTCGCAGAACGTGAATTCACCGTGGCTGGCGCGCGCGGCTGTGCGCGAACATTCGCACTACGGGGTCGACTGGATCAAGGTGTATGACACCGAAGACTACGAGGGCAGCGGATATCCGGAGCCGTCGGGCGCGGGCGCGTTTATGCCGGACGGCAAAATGATCAGCGTGCCGTCCATCACGCTGGAGGAAAATCAGGCCATCGTGGCGGAGGCGCACAGCAGAGGATTGAAAGTTGCCTGCCATGCCTACGGCGGCGAGGGATTGCGCAATTGCCTGGTGGCGGGCGTTGATATGCCCATTCACGTGATTGTCGGCGTGACTGGCGCGCCGGGGCTGGACGATGAAACGATTCGCCTCTTCAAAGTGCCTCTGGCGGATGGCACGCTTCGCCCCGTGAATCAGACCATTTGGGATTTGGCAGGGCCTCTTTATCAGGCGGATATGAAGGTCAGCGGCGGAAAAGCTTCGCGCTTCGCCTTGACGGAACTAAGCTTCAAGAGGCTGGTAGCGGCGGGAGTGACGGAAACGTTCGGGAGCGGCGCATACCTGGCAGGGCACGGCGTGCAGGCCTACCAATTCGCGATCTATGTGAAGTGGGGATTGTCGCCGGCAAAGGCTTTGCAGATGGCCACCAGCGACGCCACCGTTGGCATCAACTATGATTTGGGCAAACAGATCGGCTACGTGGAAAAAGGCAGATTCGCGGACATTGTGGCTGTTTCCGGCAATCCGCTCGAGGACATCACCGAAATGGAGCGCGTGAAATTCGTGATGAAGGGCGGCGCGGTAATTCGCAATGATTTGAAGTAAAAAAACAACAAGGATATCGATCGCAATTTGAACCAGACGGGATGGTTCAGCTTGACTTCCAACGGCCCAGTGATAGCCTGATAAAAGTATGAGCAAGCAACAATACATCATTCAGCTTCCTCCCACGATTGGGAGACAAGTGAACCGAACCGCTCGGAAACAAAGACGGCGACCGTCCGATGTCGCCGTGGAAGCGATCGAGCAATATTTTACTCTGAGCCGTATACCCGAGGAAATTCCCACTCAGGCTGAGTTGCGTGCCATCCGCTCGGGCGAGGCTGCGCTCAAGCGCGGGGACTCGATGACCCTCGATGACCTTCGAAGACAAGAAGTTATGGCGCGTCGTTCTCGCAGGACCCGCGCAAAGGTCTCTTGAACGGATTCCGGCTCGGGACCGCGCCCGCATTCGGACCGCGATTGACGAGATGGAAATAGATCCCTTTTCCGGTGACATCAAACATCTTAAAGGGCAGGGGCTGCTCCGCCGCCGCGTCGGGAGTTGGAGAATTTTTTACCGACTGGAGAGAGTCGAGAGCCTTGTTTGGATTGTGGCCATCGAGCGACGCACATCCTCGACCTACTGAAATTTTCACCCACCGCTTTGGTTTAGGAATTTCGAACGAAATATCCTAAAAAACAAAAACGGGCGCGACTTGAATGCAAGGCTGCCGCGCCCGTTTTTTATTTCCATCCGTCACCGCCACAAGCATATGGAGATGACCTTTAATTTGTTTCAAGTCAGTGGCCGGTGCGAGGAAAACTATTCTCCGCACCGGCCTAACCAACTAGAAGGTGAGCTTCAATCCAACTTGCATAACCCGCTGGCTTCCCGAACCGATGAGCGGATTGCCGGCCGCGAAGTCCGGCGTCAGGAAAGAAGCCCCGAACGCTGTGTTGGGCCCGGGAGCGTTGCCAGTATTGACGGAACTGGACGCACCGGAAGGATTAGCCGCGATGGGATGGTTGAGAACGTTGAAGATTTCCCAGCGCGCCTGAACACCAAAACGCTCCTTGAACGTGAAGTTTTTAAAGACAGAGAGGTCCCAGTCTTTAAAGCCCTGATCACGCAGGATGTTCCGGCCCATGTTGCCGTAGCTTCCGAAAGCCGGAGGGGTAATGAACGATTTGCCATTCGGTGATATGTAGCAACCCGCGATCTCTAACGGAGTGCCCACAGCGCCAGATTGCCCGGAATGTGTTTGGCAAGCGCTGACCTGAGCTGATGTTGCCAGAGTGGACACGGCCACCATAAGGGTTGGTAACAGTACAAAACACGTTGCCCGTTGCAAAGGGCAACGCCGGTGCAGGCGCAGCTGGCTGGGCCACTGTGCAGTCCGGGAAGCTGGTCTTGCCAGACGAGAAGTCAGATGGGCTGCCGGACAGGTTCCAGCGGTCGGTATTTTCACCGGTTCCACTGAAGTTGTCGGCAGGATCGTATGTTTGCCACGGTTGCGCGGTAGCGAATGTAACGATGGTATTGATCTGCCATCCTTCCAGCAATTGTCCGAATCCCTTGACGCCGGGAATGTTGTAGGAGGCAGTAGCAGTCAGGCGATGACGGACGTCAAAATCGCTGGCGGCGTAGTCTTGGCCGAGATTGTTGCTATTCTCGGGGTTTAAGCCAAAGCGATTCAGCGATCCGTTATCCAGCCCGTGGCCGTAGGTGTATCCCACGTTAAACAGCACACCGTGGGACAAACGCTTGTTCAGGCTGACTTGAAGACTGTTGTAATTGGAATAAGCGCTGTTCCCTATTTGGTAGATATATCCCAAATACGGGAACTTGTTGAAGTACGGGCGGGCTTCCTGGATGGGTGAACCACCGCCAGTGCCGCCGCCGCAAGCGTCCTTGGTCTGTGCTAGAGTTGGAGCATTCATACAATACGCCGCACCTAGTGGCGCCTGATTGATGTCCGTAAAGCTCAGGAGCCTGTAGCCGTGATTGCCAACGTATTCCACTTCCAGCGAAAGATTGGAACCGAAAGCATGCGTCACTCCCAAGTTGTAATTGATAACCAAAGGCAGTTTGAGATTTGGGTTCACGGACATGAGGTCGCAAGGTGACGGAGCTCCTGCTACGCCATCTCCGCACTTGGGTCCTCCCGTTGAGCCTGGCAATACGGTCTTCTGGCCGGTGCCGCAACCCGATAGGGCGAATGCCGGCCCAGTAGTTACGCCGGGATCCCAGCAGAGCGTAGAAGGCGCGAAACCTGCGGAGCCGAGATTGTTTGTGCCACCTCCCGATCCTGGGCAGACGATCCCGGGAATAAATGCAGCGCCAGAAATTCCGCAGGAAATTGTGGCAGCCGTGGGGATGGCATTAATTGCTGTGGAACCGTCCCCCTGCATGTTGAATTGTCCTTCGAATGTTTCAAGCGTCCAGGTTTCGTGGATGAGGCCGGCGCCCATGCGGACGACGGTAGTCCCATTGCCCTTGACGTCCCAAGCCAACCCAAAGCGTGGCTCGAAGTCAAATGGATCGGGCTTCCATATCGTGCCATAACCAGGCTGACCTTGTTGAACCATGCCGGTCGGGGACGCTGGATCGAAATTGCCGATGTTACTAAAAGCGTCTTTAAACGGTGTGAACATCATATAGCGGAGCCCCAGATTGACGATCAATCTCTGGTTCATACGCCAATCATCCTGGGCGTATGCCGAGTAGTTAAAGGCGGTCAGCTTGGATTGCGGCTGGCCGGACAAGAGGGTTGCACCTGAAAGGGCTCCTGCGAAGAAGTCCTCCAAGGAAGTCGAAGTACCCCCGAGGAGCTGATTTCCAAAGAAGTTGAAACGACCGCGACCGTTGTTAAACACCGCCGCGTCGGCCTCGACGTGCGCGAATTCGCCGCCGATCTTGATGGAGTGCTTGCCCTTGAGGAGGGAGACCGAGTCCTGAAGATCCCAATATGGATTGGGGGTGAAGTATTGGGGCCGGTTAAACGCGGTGCCTACAACCGGGGTGCCGCCATTCCCAAAGCCCTGGATGACGATACTTGGAAGGCCGCCAGCCAAAGGATTCGTTACGCCGGTGTTTACACCATAGGCAGTGTTGGCAGTCGCGCCGACGTCGACATTGACAAAGTCGAACGTGGCTCGGTCATATCCAAACCGCATTTCGTTTACCACGTTGGAACTGGGAGTGTAGACCCAGCTCGCGGTAATTGAAGTTGCGCGGATCGGCGCATTGTCCGTGGCCGCTTGCGAGACGAAGGAGTGATCTTCTCCTGAGGCATTGTAATGACCGTAGAAGAACATTCCATTGAATGAGTTCTTGTCGTTGGGGTGGTAATCGAGCTTTCCTACACCGTTGTCGCTGGTGTTGACCGTCGGGAAAGTACTCAGAAAGCTGTTCGAAGTTCCAGTATTCGGAAACAGTTGAACACCCTTGTCGATGCCAGTGCAGACCGGAGTTCCCGTGGCCGTGCAACCTGTCAGCCCAAGGCTGACAGCGCTCACAGGGATACCAGCGGCCTTAAGTGCACTAATTGCATCCACCATGCTCTTCGATGGATCACCCACGGTTTGGAGAGTTGGAACCTGTATTCCGCCAACAAAGCCGATCAAGGAGCGCAGCCCTTCATAGCCGCCGAAGAAAAAGAGTTTGTCCTTAATGATTGGGCCACCTGCCACGCCGCCAAACTGTTTCAGCTGTGCGTCGGTCTGTTTGCAGGACCCACTTATTACGATTGCGCAACCTGAAGCGGGGCTAGCGACGTTGAAGTAGTTGCGGGCGTCCCAACCCTGGTATCGACCAAACGCATATGCGTCGCCATGGAGGGTGTTGGTTCCGGACTTGATACCCACGTTAACGATCGCCCCGGACTTCCAACCGTATTCCGCCTTGGGGTTTTCCTGGAGGTTAAATTCTTGAATGGCGTCCACGGGGAGGATCGTCGCACCGTCGGTGAATGGGCTTGGCATGTTGATGACCGGTCGACCGTCAAAGAAATTTGCGTTGATGATGCCTTCGATGAGCCACACGGATTCGTCAGGACGTGCACCGTTGGTGCTCTGCGTCCAGGGACCGCCGCCGGGCTGCAGCATGACGCCGGGGCGAAGGCCGAGCAAATTCTGATAGTCGCGGCCGTTGAGGGGCAGATCGATAATGTCGGCGTTCTCCAGTGTGCTGGTCAAGCTGGCGTTGGTTGTTTCCACCAGCGGGACCGCCTCGGTGACGGTAACAGTTTGATTTTGTTCGCCGGGCTGAACGATCAAGTCGACGCGGACTTCATGCCCCACTTCAATCGTAATGCTTTGGCGCTCCAGCCGTTTAAAACCTTTGGCTTCCACGCGAACCGTGTAGTTGCCCGCGGTCAGGTTGGGAGCGTTGTAGGCGCCCGCGTCATCCGTGACCAGCGCTCGATTAATGCCTCTCTCCGTATCCATAACTGTGACCGCTGCGCCGGATATCACGCCGCCGCTTTGGTCGGTGACTGTTCCAAGAATGCGCCCGAAGCTGCCCTGCGAAAACGCCGGCAGGCTAATCAGGAGCACAGCAAACACAGTTACCAGCAACCGCGCGCTTTTCATGCCACGCGTTTGCCAGCTCTTACTCCACCCGGTCATGACTGAATTCATGTCTGGACCTCCAGTCCAAAGACTGCCCAATGTGTCACTTCAGTATTTGGCCCTTTACCCCACCTGTCCCAGATCGCAAATGCCAATGCGCCGGAAATGCCGAGAGAATTGGCATTCCTGACGTGCGGCTCAATGAATTCCGACACCGCTCAACTTTTGTGGTGTTTTCTAGCGAACTTCTGTGCGAGGCCCGTTCAAAGCATCAATCCGATCGCATTGGAGGAAGGAACAATCACGATAAGGAATAGATCGTGAATTGCCCGCCGTCACACCTTACCGGTGACCGCCTCCAGCAAAGAAAACCGATTTGCAATCGACAATCTTTACTGTTGAACTAGCAATGCAAACAAAGGACGGGGCCAACACCACTCATAACTAAGCAAATACTTAAATCTAAAGACTTTTACTGTCAAGTCTTATTATTGTCTGCCTCTTGTAATTTTTTCGTAAATTAAGCATATGGTTGAAAAGGGGCTTGGCTAGTGACGCGTGATGGTCCTGGCACTTCTATTTATACTTAATAAAATCTTTATGCGACAGGCTCGCTATTCGCATGAAATTCAAGGACGCAGCGAGAAACGTCCGCGCCGTTCGGTCGCGCTCGCTCGACAATTCCATCGAAAATGAATCGGCAACGCAGGCGAACTTGTTTTACTCGGTTGCGCCCAGTGGAAGGAAATATTGCGTGCCTTTGACCGGGTCCTGCAAGCGGCGCAGGAGTTGCTGCAGGTCGGCATTGCGCTCTACGAAATCGATTTCCGAGGTATTGATGACCAGCAGGTCCGAAGCGGAGTAGCGGAAAAAGAAATGTTCGTACGCGCGGACGACTTCCTCCAGGTAGGCGTGCGAGATTTGTTTTTCGGCGGGCGATTTTTTCTTGGCGATGCGGTCACGCAGCACTTCGGGAGTGGCCTGGAGATAGATCACCAGGTCCGGGGGCTTCAGCGCCGCCGCGAACATTTCAAAGTAGCGCTCGTAAAGCTTCAACTCTTCGTTGTCCAGATTGATGTAGGCGAAAATCTTGTCCTTCTCGAATAGAAAATCGGAAACCAGCGGGGCCGCATCGCCCTGCTGCGCTTCCATCAGGCGCCGCTGCCGCTCGATCAGGAAATACATTTGAGCGCGAAATGCGGAGCCGGGTTTTTCCCTGTAGAAATCGGCCAGGAAGGGATTGTCCTCCGGATCGAACACGCGCCGGGCATGCAGGCGATCGGCCAGTATGCGAGACAGCGTGGATTTGCCAACGCGGATTGGCCCTTCGATGGCAATGGAACGCGGCGGCTCGAAAGCGGGAACCGGCTGCGGGGCGGCGGATGATGATTGCGGCATGGCCGGGAATTATAGCCGAAAGATGCGCGATTGCGGGTGCCCGCATTAGTTTCGGCAATGGAAGACGGTCAGGCCAGCTTTGCGGGATTGTTCTGCGAAGCTGGAGCGACACTGCGAGGCGAAAACGGGAACGCGGCGGGAGCAGCCGGAAGCTCAATGCGGAAAGTTGCGCCGCCTTCCGGACGATTGTAGCAGGAGATTTGTCCGCCTTCATCGGCGATCACGCCATAGCAAATGCTCAGCCCAAGCCCTGTCCCCTTTCCAACGGGCTTGGTGGTGTAAAAGGGATCAAACACTTTGTTGGGATCGCGCATACCTGGACCGGTGTCGGAGAATAAGATGACCACTTTGCCGTTTTCAAACAAGGTCCGAACGATAAGAGTTCCCCCACCCGCTTCCTGCATGGCATACACGGCGTTATTGATAATGTTGGTGAAAACTTGAAGAATTTGGTTCATGTCGGCGCGAACTTCCGGGATGCCGGCGCCGGTTTGCACTTCGATGCGAATATTCTGGCCGCGGAGGTCGAAGCGGCGAAACTGCGCGGATGTGTTCACAATGGTGTTGATATCGATCGCCGAGCGATGCTCGCTGGGCGATTGCCTGGCGAAGCTAAGCAGATTGTTAACCAGCGCCCTTGTGCGCCGAGCTTGTTCGCGAATTTTTTCAGCCAAATTCCTGGTCTTTTCCCCCAAGGAGGGATCGTCCGCAAGCAATTCGGAATATCCCAGGATTGCGGTGAGCGGATTGTTGATTTCGTGCGCTGCGCCCCCCACCAGCTGCCCGATGGATGCCAGCTTTTCCGATTGCACGAATTGCATTTGAAGGCGCTTCAAATTGTCGATGGATTCCTGTGAGGCGCGAAGCAGCCGGAGACGTTCGCGATTCACCAAACCATTGCGCAGGAATGCCAGATAACCCAATGGAAGACCGGCTGCAAAAGTGACCAGGATACGAAACTCGCGCACTGCGGGGGGCGCTTGGCTGATCTTTATGCACCAGAAGCCAATGAAGGGAAGCGAGAGAAGCGCCAGACGCGCCAGGTGCGACTCCCAGGGTGTTCCGCCGGAGGAATCATTTTCTCGCGACCGTTCCGCATCGAATCTTAAGGGGGAAAGCGACTCCTCAGCACGATGCTGGTACGCAAGAATTCCGGCCCAGCCCATCCACAGAAACGAAATCATCAACGGCAAATCGTATAGATTCCCGCGCGCATAGCTGCCCCGTCCAACAATCGATTGAATCGCCAGCAATCGAATGACGTAGAGTGCCCTGGCGGCTGCCAGATGCGCGTAGATCCGGCGCCAGTACCCCACGGTTTGCGTGACCAAATATATCGCCCCGATCAGAAACACAAAATGCTGAAGGAACGAGAGGGCGCTAAAAGCCTGGATATAACGCTGGCTGTCCTGGGAAACGTATTGCCATGGAATCACCGCAAAAACATAAAAGTAGAGCCACCAGCATAGGATCAGACCAAAATCCACGTAGCTGTAAATCGTCTGACGGTCGCTGTGACGTTTGTCAGGCCGTACCGCGAGCGCCGCAATCAACGGAATAGCAGGCAGATAAAAAATAATATTCAAGACGAAATGAGATCCGTAGAGCAGGTACGGCGCGTGCCGGCGCTGGTAGACCTCAAGATAGGTCCAGAAGACTTGTCCTACCAGCCAAAGCGTGCAGCTGGACGCAAGCAACATCCAGAATGCCTTCTTGCGCCAGTCGGGTGTAACGGTGTTGATTAGGAAAGCTCCGTTGACGAGAAGAGGCATTAGACAAAGAAGGACGTCCGCGAGCGATGTCCGGGTGGGGCCCACCGGAACCAATTCGCAGACAGCAAGGTACGCTGCCAGCAGAAGAAGCCAGGCAGTTGCCGTAATCCAATGCCGTCTGAGAGTAGAATTCATGGTCCGACTGATTGTTCATCTTATCGTAACCACAGAAATGGTTGCGCTCGGTGAGGTACAGGTATGACCAAAACATAACAACGCGCCCAGGGCCCTGGCCGAGCTTACTTCACTGATGCACCACCACTTGAGAATGAAATGGAATAGAGTCGGCAGTGGTTCGAAAAAGATCGCGGGCAGTCCATAAAATTTGATTAGTAGAAGTCATCTCATAAATGCCCTTACCGTGCAGCACCGAAAAACCGCATGAAACGGAAATCCCAAAGTTTAATGCAGCTGATCCTTTCAGGCGCTGAAGGCGCCTCCGGTGACTAGCCCGGGGCAACGCCCCGGGGATCATAATCCGTCGTTTGCGGTGCGCCCTGTAAGGGCGCAAGGGCTCTCCGCCCCTTCAGGGCGAAGAGAGGAATTGGGTGCCACACCCGGGGCGTTGCCCCGGGCTAGTCACCTCCGCGCCGTTGGCGCGAAAGAATGGCAAGGATTCCAACATCAAAAAACCCCCGCTCGACGATTTATGAGATGGCTTCTAGTTCTAATTTGCCGCTTTGCCGCCCTTTGGCCCTGGCGCCGCTGGAAGCACTTTTGAAACCCACTTGGACATTACCGCCGCGATTTCCATGTTGTTCTTTTCCAGCATCATCATGTGCCCATTGCCGTGAATACCGACGTCCGAGAGCTTGATCCAATTCACGTGGACTCCGGCCTGCTCCAGGTACTTTACTGTGCAGTGGTCATAGGCCCTGTGATAGGACGATTCCGACGTGACCACAAGGATCGGCATTTTCTTAAGGTTAGGGAGCTGGCGAGCCGGCAATTTTTGGATCCAGCAGCGGCTCACATCCGGGTCGTCAGGCTGCTCCTGGCGGACGATCGCCAGGTCCGAAGCGCTAGAGACCGGAGGGTCGTAAGTGAGCGGGTCGGCAGTCGGTCCCCAGGGGCGCTGCTGGTCGGCGGAATCGCGAAACCAATCGGGCGAGCCAATGTTGTCCACGTTGTAAAACGGCGGCCCGTTGGGCTCAACCGCAACGATTGCTTTCACCAGGTCGGGGCGCGTGTCCGCCACGGGCCATCCGAAAGCACCGGATTGCGAATGCGTCAGCAGAATCGCGGGACCAATTTTCTCAAGCAGTGCCAAGATGGCGTCCTTGTTCAGCCCTTGCTGCAACGTGTAGTTGGCGATGGACGGCAATTGTGAAGCGAAAAATTGGTCGAAAATCGGGTCGCCCGGCGCTCCTGTTCCGGGCCATTGCGTGTGCAGATGCGCTTGCGGCCACAGGTTGTAGCGTTCCACCGCCGTGAACCGTTTCTGCGTGGCTACAAAGTCCGCCGGAGTTGCTGGTCCGTAGGTTTCGTCCTGATATGCGCTGCGGCCGCGACCCACCTGGTCCACGACGTATACGGCGTAGCCTTGGCGCAGGAAATATTGGGCCCAACCTTCGCGGCCGTCCGGCGTCCCCGTGAAATTCGTCCCGGACTGGCTTCCTCCATGGACCATGACAATTGGATAGGGCGATTTGCGATGCGCTGGAATTTGAAATTCCGCGTAGATTTGCCCGCTCATGACTTTCGCGTCTTTGACGGTTGAATAGGATCCCCCGGCGAAGACATATCCTTCGCGCGCAATCTCCAGTGGCGGCAATTTTCCACTTTGAGTTTCTTTCGCGCTGGCCGGCTTCGCGGGTGTTTTCGGCCCGTCTCCGACTTGCGGAGAGGCCCACCCGGCTGATGCAAATCCAAGCGATACTGCGAAAAGGATAAGAGCTGCGCGCCTCGACCTGTTCAATTTGCTTTTCATGTTTCTCCTTCGTTGAGGCCTATTCGGAAGGCAGCCATTCTTGGCTGTCCTATAAACAGGAGAACACATTCTCAGACGTCCGAGAGCCTACACCGTCTTCGGCTGGATGGCACTGACTTTTGAGGATGGAAAGTCGCTGAGGGCCCGCGTTCGCAATGCCCGCGCGGAAGGAATAAAATGGGCCACATGGCGGGAAGCGGCAGTCAGGAAAAACTCCAGGCCGAAGAAGCGCGCGCGGATTTCTTTGCGCGTTTCCCGGAATATGAAAAGACGGCCGCACTGGACGATCTGCGGGCAACGGAATATCGCCGCCTGGACGAAAGCGGTCAGGTCTACCTCGATTACACCGGCGGCTCTCTTCACGCGGAATCACAACTGCAAAAGCATCACGAGCTATTGCAATCCAGCGTTCTGGGCAATCCGCACTCGGCGAGCCCTGCTTCTGTTGCGATGACAGAGCACGTGGAGCGTACGCGCCGCCACATCCTGAATTTTTTCAACGCGCGCGTGAATGACTATGTGCTCGTCTTCACCGCTAACGCCACGGCAGCGCTCAAGCTGGTGGGCGAATCGTTTCCCTTCGCTGCGGGAAGCCGCTACCTGCTTACTTTTGACAATCACAATTCCGTGAATGGTATTCGTGAATTCGCGCGCGCCAAGGGTGCAACCATTCATTACGCGCCGCTCGCCATGCCCGATCTGCGGCTGGACGTTGCGCGCGTCGACACCTTACTGGGCCAGGCCGATCCAGCTCGCCCCAATTTATTTGCGTATCCCGCGCAGTCGAATTTTTCTGGCGTAAAACATCCGCTGGATCTGATCGCTAAAGCGCAGAGCAAAGGCTGGCGCGTGCTGCTGGATGCGGCCGCTTTTGTGCCCACGAGCCGCCTGGATCTGACTGCGGCGCAGCCGGATTTCGTGACGCTGTCGTTTTACAAAATGTTTGGCTATCCAACCGGTGTCGGCGCACTGCTCATTCGGCGATCCGCGCTGGCCAGCATGAAACGGCCATGGTTCGCCGGCGGCACCGTGAATTTTGCGTCAGTTCAGGGTCAAGCGCACATGCTGTCGCCGAACGAAGCCGCGTTCGAGGATGGCACGCTGAATTATCTATCCATTCCGGCCGTGGATATTGGATTGCTCCACTTGCAATCGATTGGCATTGAGACTATCGCGGAACGTGTGCGCTGCCTGACGGGATGGCTGCTCGAAGAGTTGCTGGAGTTGCGGCACAGCAATGACCGCGCCATGGTGCGAATTTACGGCCCGGCAAACATGCAGGCGCGTGGGGGAACGGTGACACTTAATCTGTACGATCCGCAGGGACATCTTCTCGACTACCGGCGCGTTGAGGAACTTGCGGGCGCAGAAAATATTTCGCTGCGCACGGGATGTTTTTGCAATCCCGGCGCGGGAGAAATTGCGGAAGGTTTAACTGAAGAAGACATGCGCGCGGGGTTCACCCTGGGCGAGGAAATCAACCTGCTCAGTTTCGTCAAAATGATGCAGGAGCGCGGCCACAAGAGCGCCGGAGCCATCCGCGCTTCCATCGGCCTTGCCACAAATTTTTGGGATGTATGGCGCTTCCTGCGATTCATCGCCGGATTTCGGGATCAGACGCAACTGGCAGTGGGAAATGTCAGCTTCGACATCGAGTCCTGCAGAATCATTCGCGATGGAAGTTAGCCTGTCTTAGGTAGCGCGGGCTTCAGCCTGCGGGGGTTAGTCCTTGCGCGGACCAAACCCCGCAGGCTGAAGCCCGCGCTACTCAAAGCATTACAACGCGGCTTGCTTGCTGGCATCAAAATCGTTTTCCCACTTGGCGATCACTACTGTAGCGACTCCGTTCCCGATGACGTTGGCGAGCGCGCGCGCCATGGAAAGGAAATTGTCTACCGCGAAGAGCAGCGCCAGACCCTCGATGGGCAAAAGGCCCGACGCACCAATGGTCGTCGCCAGGACGATGAATGCGGCTCCTGTTACTCCCGCGGCTCCTTTCGAGGTGACCAGCATGATGGCGACCAGGCTCAGCAGTTGCCCGAAGGAAAGAGGAATGTGATACACCTGCGCGATAAAAAGTGTGCTGATCGGCAACGACAGAGCAAGGCCGCCCAGGTTGAATGCGTATCCGGTGGGCAACACCAGATCGACCACGGAGCGCGAAGCGCCAAATTTTTCCAGCTTCACCATCAGTTGCGGCAGCACACTCTCTGACGATGAAGTGCCGATCACCAGAAGAATTTCATCGAAGATGTAGCGGATAAAATGCATCAAGCTGAATCCAAACACGCGGCAGATGATTCCCAAGACCACAAAGACATAGAACGCTTCGGTGAGGTAGGTGCAAATAATCAGCTTGGATAGCGCCAGCAGCGCTCCGTTTCCAAACTTGCCCACCGTGAAGGCCATCGCTCCGAATGCGCCAATGGGAGCGACGCGCATAATGATGCGAATGATTCCAAAGAACGCCATCATGATGCCGTCCAAGCTTCGCACCACGGAATGCCCGCGCTCTCCCATGCCGATCACAGCAAGGCCGAAGAGCAACGCAATCACCACCACCTGCAGCAAATCGCCTCTTACAAACGCTCCCAAAAGATTATCCGGAACCGTTCCTAGAAGAAAACCCAGCACAGTAAAATTCTTGCCGCTCCCTGCATAAGCAGCGTAATCCCCAGACGCCACGCCGGGCTGCTGCGCGTTGACGCCGACTCCAGGTTTGAAAAGGATGACGGATGCTAAACCGATGGCCAGGGCCAGCGTGGTCACCAGCTCAAAATAAACGAGCGCCTTAAGGCCGATGCGTCCCACTTTGCGGACGTCGCCGATGCGCGCAACTCCGGTGGCAACGCACAGAAACACAATGGGCGCGATGGCCATGCGGATGAGCTTGATGAACAGGTCGCCCAGCGGCCGCATTTCGAGCGCGAGTTTGGGGTCAAGCTCTCCCAGAATAATGGCAGCCACGATGGCGATGAAAACGTGCAGCGTAATGTTATTCCGCCAGGTGCGCTTTTTCTTGCCATGCGTTTCGTGCTTTATTTCGTGCGCCGCTGATTCCAAGGCAGCCCCCGTGATCGCTTTCCACTAACCTTTTACAAGCGCGTCCATTACCTTGAACAACTCTTTCTTGGATTCGAAGCCAATGCCCGGAATATCCGGCAGCTTCACATAGCTTTTTTCAACCGGGATGCCGTCCGCAAATCCGCCGAAGGGCTGAAAGATGCCGGGGTAGGATTCGTTGCCGCCAAGCCCCAGGCCCGCCGCGATATTCAGCGACAACTGGTGGCCGCCGTGAGGAATGCAGCGTTTTGGCGACCATCCAAACTCTTTCAGCATATCCAACGTTCGCAAGTATTCGACCAGTCCGTAGCTCAGCGCGCAGTCAAATTGCAGAATGTCGCGGTCGGAACGCATTCCGCCATATCGAATCAAGTTGCGCGCATCCTGCATCGAGAAGAGATTTTCGCCCGTTGCCATCGGCCCGGAATAGTGTTCCGCAAGCTTGGACTGTAATTCATAATCGAGCGGATCGCCCGCCTCTTCGTACCAATGCAGTCCGTAGGGAGCTAGCGCCTTGGCATAGGCTATCGCGGTCTCTACGTCAAAGCGGCCGTTGGCGTCCACCGCCAACTGATCGCTGCGATCCAGAATCTTGAGCACAGCCTCGATGCGGCGCAGATCTTCCGCAAGCGGAGCCCCGCCAATCTTGATTTTTACGACGGAATAGCCGAGGTCGAGATAGCTCTGCATCTCTCGCTGCAAGGCGGAGTGATCTTTTTCCGGATAGTAATATCCGCCGGCCGCGTAGACGAATACTTTAGGTTCAAAAACGCCGCCGCGAAAACGATCCGCGAGAAGTCGATAGAGAGGAACGCCCGCAATCTTCGCGACCGCATCCCACACCGCCATGTCCAGAACGCCCACGGCCACGGACCGTTCGCCGTGCCCGCCGGGCTTTTCGTTCTTCATGACAATTTTCCAGATTTTAAACGGGTCGAGATTTTCGCCGGTCTCGTCCACTACATCCGCTGCAGCCGCGGCCTTCAGCCGGGGAATAAAACGATCGCGCAACAGTCCGCTGGGGGCATACCGGCCGTTGGAATTAAATCCGAAGCCGACCACCGGGCGCCCGTCGCGCACCACGTCCGTGATGAGCGCGAGAACGCTTACTGTCATCTGGCTGAAATCGATGTAGGCGTTGCGAATTTCCGATTTGATGGGAACAACGATTTCGCGGATGTCGACAATCTTCATTCGCGCACCTCGCTGTCGCGCAGCGCATCGCGGTTCAGCTTCAGTCCGAGGCCCGGAGCGGCGGGAATCGTCAGCATTCCATTCACCGGCTCCGGCGAATCGACAAAAAGCATTTCTCCGACTTGCACCATTCCCAGGTGCCACTCGACGATCCAGCCGTTCATCATTCCCGCGAAGGTATGCATGTTGAAGAGCGGCCAGCCTCCGCCATTTGCAATGGGCAGATTGTAGATCTGCGCCAGGTGCGCGGCCTTGCGCGCTTCCGTAAAGCCTCCGCAAAAGCAAACGTTGGGCTGGAGAATATCCACGGCCTGCGTCTCCACGAGTTCACGCAGGCGCCAGCGGTGCCCTTCCATCTGCCCCGCGGCGATCGGAATTTTGGTATGCGCGCGCAGATCGGCCAGAGCGCGCGCATCGTTCTGGTGCAGCGGTTCTTCAAACCAGGTGATGTTGCAATCCTCAATCGCGCGGCACAACATCTTGGCCTCGACCGGATTGAAAAGGTAATTGGCGTCGATCATCAGGTCAATATCGGGACCGACCCCGTCGCGGACGGCGCGGACGCGTGCCGCGTCTTCGCGCCAGCCTTTCTTATCCACCGCCACCACGATTTTCAGCGCTTTAAAACCCTTTGATAGTTGCAGCTTTGCCGCTTCCACCAGCTGCTCGCGGTCATATTGCGGAAATCCGTAGGTCACATACGCGGGCACTGATGTTCTGGCATTGCCCAGCATGGCGGCCACCGAGCGGTTGGTTGCCTTGCCATGAATGTCCCACATCGCAATGTCCAGGCAGGAAAGCGCGCTGGAAACAACTCCGGTCATGGCGCGAGGATTCAGCTTCTGCAAAACTTTTTGGTGAATGGCTTCCAAATCGCGCACGTCCATGTCGCGGACCGTCGGCAGCACATACGAGTTTCAGCGCGACAACCACGGAGCGAGCCAGGAAATGCCCGGTGATGGCAAGGCCGGTAAGTCCGTCGTCCGTTTCCACTTCGCAAAAAACGAATTCCTTTTGCTCTTCGCGCCCATAGCCTTGCACTTTCCCTTCCAGCAACGGCACGGTGATGGCCGTGGAATGAATGCTGGCCTTAATATTTTTTATCTTCATCAATTTCCCTTGCCTTTGCGGGACCGAATTTTTGAAACCTTGAAACTTTGCTGTTCCGCGCCTTTCAGCAATCGCGCTTTCCCGGCCTGAATGTGGCGGACCATTTCGCGCTCGGCCAAATCGGCGTTACGACTTCTCAGCGCTTCGATCATGCGTACGTGTTCGCGATTCGAGGAAAGTCATTGACTCGCCCTGCACAAGTCCTCGCCGGCGAAACAGGTGAAGCTCCTTGCTCAGGGATTTGTAGAGTTCCGCGAGACGGCTGTTGCCGGACAGTTCCACCAGCCGCGCGTGAAACGCCACATTCAGCGGGTAATACTCGTCGATATCCTTAGCGCGCTCCATTTCATCAGCCATCGCTCGCAAGTTCGGTGAGATCGCGTTTGGTGGCGCGATTTGCCGCCAGCCTGCCAGCCAAGCCAAAGATGTGCGCGCGCACGTCATAAATCTCGGCGGCTTGCGCGACGCTCATTTCGCGCACAAATACGCCGCGATTGGTAACCACCCTGACCAGCCCACTTTTTTCCAGGCTGCGGCAAGCCTCGCGGATCGGCCCGCGGCTGATGCCAAACATCTGCGCCAGCGTGCTTTCATTGATGCGATCGCCGGACTGAAGCTCTCCGTTGATGATCATGCGCTCCAGCTCCTCGGCGGCCAGGGAGGACAGCGATTTCGAGCGGCGCGCGCGAAGCTGCGTCAGCGCATCTTCGTTTTTCATTGCAAACCCCAATTCATACAGTGAATCGTATACTGTCAACAGTTGACAGTCCACATAATAATTACTCTAAACGCCGGTGCCCAACTCCGTCTTGGCGTCTCTCTTAATATTGCCGGGCTGGATATTTCGAAACGAGAATTTTGCGGCATTTACATCGAAGAATTACGGAGAAGTACGCAATCGGAACGGAGAATTAATTCTCAATGAACAGGGTAGACATTGCAATTTTCAAAGGGGAGCGGTCGTATCTCAAAAATCCCAAACGCAATGTCCGCCCTTGTAAAACGATAGGCGCCCGTCCTCGCTCACCTTCAGGACACTTCCGAACTGCGAGGCCGCGATCGCTGCCGCCGTGCGACTGCCCTCCGCGACTTCGTCCGGCGTGAGGACCACCGGGGTATGCCGGAGAATCGCACCGAATGCCAGGAGATTCCCATCACGGTCCAGCACGATGCTCCCATCGATTCGCGCAATCGTTTCAAGGATGCGCTGCGAAAGCTCCGTCACGCGCTGGCAGCGCAAAAGATAGTGGAGCTGATTTTTTGATCCCGCTTTTGGCGACTCGTGTTGCTTGTGAAGCAGATCGCGACCGCTTAGCAAATCGCGTACTTTTCTCCGATCGTCGAGGATGACAAACAATCCTCCACGTCGTTCTTCCGCGAGATTGAGCGCGATTGAAAACAGTCGGTGCGCCAAAACCTTGTTTTCCAGAGCATCTTCCCAGACTCGATACTTCTCAACGGCATCGGTCAAATGCCAGCGGCCGTCAAGGAAGCTGAACACCTGGGCTCCGTCTGCGAAAATCTTGATCTCTCCGTTTGGAGTCAGAACCAGGCAGACGTGGCCGCCACACAAAGTCGCGCGATTATGTGCTTCGTATCGGCGCGCGCTTGGTACTGGAAGTTCGAAATCAGCGAATGGTCGCGCCCACTCTGCGACGTCCACCAATTCAACCATGAGTCCCGCGCGATCAACCAACGCTACTGTGCGCAATCCATCGCAGATCCGATGAAAGCTTCGTATCGACGTCAACTCGCTGGAATAGGGTAAAGCTCCCGTGGGCTGCGAGGGTAGTGCGTGGCAAGCATCCGGTTGAAATCCGAACAGCAATGCACCCGTCGAGATTCTACGGTTTTCGTATGTGCTCATCGCACTGATTCTCAGCACATCGATCGCCTCGGAAACACGATCTGTAACTTTTCCAAGAGATGCCGCACCGGCGAAAACATATGGATCGAGAAATCCCGAAACGTAGTGATCTTCCGGTAAACCGTTGAAGATCTCTGAGCTCAGCGCCACCACCTCGGCATTGAACAGCGACTGATACCTCGTCGAGAGAACTTTTCCGATACTCTTTAACAGCTTTTGCTCGTGCTCAGTAAAATCCTTGCCCTGATTGAGGAGAGAATACTTTGCTCCGAGCCACTCCAGATCTGCCCCGCCGTCCCGCAAGTGCAAATGCAGTTCAGGTTTTCCTTCTTCAGTGCGTTCCACGATTGTGAGTTCGCTGGAAGGGAGGAAATACTGGATGCCGCGCGCCAGCAGCTCTTCGAAGTAACGATCTATGAAGGGCCGATGCGGTTCGGTTGAAGGCGATAAACTTGTCAAACTTTTCTCCGTGCAGTTCAATTAACCATCTTATCATCCACAAAAAGCCAAGCTCAATGCTCGTCCGGCAGATTCGGCACAGCCTTCAGGCCAGACCGTCCACATGCCCATTGGATACACGTTGGGGGAAATTTGATGCAGATATTGAGCTGAAAACCGATTTGC
The DNA here is from genome assembly GCA_963825365.1 of uncultured Acidobacteriota bacterium. Lineage (GTDB taxonomy): Bacteria > Acidobacteriota > Terriglobia > Acidiferrales > UBA7541 > Palsa-360. The sequence goes on from CAWGSV010000015.1 coordinate 204,662, forward strand.
CAATCAATTTTGACATTTCGCAGCGGCGCGAGTATCAAAAGGCGATCGGCCCCGTTTGCAGGTCTGCCCAATTTGCTTAGCCTATGTGCGTGGGAAGCGAGGCCAGAAGTGCGCTGAGGCCGTTCCAGAGAATCTGCACGCCAATGCAAACAAGCAGGAACGATGTAAGTTGGATGATCACGGTCATCCCTGTCCGGCCGAGCACCCTGCCCACGCGATCGGAAAATCCGTAGCAAAGAAAAATGCTGGTCGCGAGCAGAAGACACCCGACTATTGCGGTCAAGATGGCCACGATATTAAAACCTTGATGATGAGGCAGCATTCGCACCCAGCGTGATCGCCACGGAAATCGATCCGGGACCAACTGTCAAAGGAAGGGTCAGCGGATAAAACGCATTGTGGAACGGGTCTTTTGGTTGAATGCTCTTTTTCACGTCCTGACGGTCGTCGTCATAGCTCTGTTTCAGGAGAGCCCAGCCGGTTGAAACGACGATCAATCCTCCGCCTACCTGGACTACCGGTATCGAAATCCCAAAGAAAGAGAGCACGTGGGTCCCGACGAAGTACGATCCAACCAGCAAGAAAAAACTGTTCATCGCAATCCGTAAAGACAGTGCTCTTCGGGTACTCCGTGAATATTCCCTGGTCATAGCCAGGAAGATCGGGCTTCCTCCCAATGGGTCGACAATCGGAAAAAGTGCACTGAGAATCAGGAACAGAGTTTTGCCCGCTTCAACCACAGCATTTCTCCGAGTTACGGTTCCTAAGGCATGATCGAACTTTGCGAACCAAAAACCTACTTGGCCGGATCGGCCGGCCGATGCCTCGAATCGGTGGAGCGCCACCGCTGTTCAAGCGAGGGAATAATTGCGCCGCCGATATTCGCCACGTTCAAGTCGGGCAGCGGCGGCCGTTCGGCCCAGGGGTTGATTGCGCGAATGAGCGACGCGGCAAAACGAGCCTGCGCCCAAAGGATATCTTTGAAAGAATGGCGCGGCTTATGCCCGTTCGAGCGGACGAGGAAGACGGTCACGTCGTCTTCGGTCAGATTATCCGGATGGCGATCCGTAATTTCTCGCAATAGAGTCTTGGTCAAAAGGTGAGGCTCCACATCACCCAGGAGCCGCATAATTCGTAACAGCCCGGCTTCGCCAATCAATTCCCCGTCCGCATCCCTGGATTCAACTAACGCATCCGTATAGGCAAGCACACAGTCGCCGTTCTTGAGTTCCACGTCAAACTGCTCATACTCCGTCATGTCCAGAATCCCGAGAGGCATATTATTCGTCGAGCCATCGTCTTCCGCCTCGGCGCCAAGCAGCGTCCATTCTTTTCTTGCAGACCGGTATAAAAGGGGCCGCGGGTGGCCCGCGTTACACACGATCATGCGCCGCGTCGGCGCAAAAAATGTAGCTACGACTGCCGTTGCGAATGTGCCCACTTCGGAAAGCGCCGTAAACTGCTGATTGAGCATGCGCACGAATTCCGCCTGGTCCAGGCGATTGACGAATCGCCGCATAAGCGTGCGAAGATTTGCGGCACTGGAAGCCACGGAAATTCCGTGTCCAGACACATCCGCCAGCAACAGCCGAGTGATACGCCCCGTGGCACAGCTTGACGCGTAATACACGTCTCCGCCGCGCTGGGCGTCGCCGAATGGCTTGCTGTAAACCCACGCGTCCAGCCCGCCCATTTCCACGCCGCGCGTCGTGAGTTGGCTACCGCCCCAGACCTCCATGCATGTCATCCGCTGCGCAGACGGCTGGCCCGCGGCCGAATCCTTTTTTTGACCTGGGTTCAGGCCTGAGTTTGGTGTTGACATGGATTCAGTCCTAATTCACCGGACGATTTGAAAAGTATTGCTCAAGGCTTGATCTTACCTCGGCCATTCCATGAAGTGCATTGCGGTCCAGTGCGGCGACTACGGCCGCCACATCCTTCCCGCTGACCGGCTCATCATGCGAGTAATAGTGGGTCCACACCGTTGCGCCTGATTTCGATTCACGCAATTCCAGATCAACTGTCACACGAGCCAAAACTTGCGCGCCGGAAATCTCCTTAAAATCATACAGGCGGCCGTATAAGATGTAATCCCCACGGGAATTGCTGCGCAGATAATCCACCGCGCGGAATTTTCCCGATGCCCTCAGTTCTCGAAGCAACATTTCCACTAACATTTCGTTGGGGGGTTCTGCCCATTTCTGATACTGATACGTGCCCATCGTCTGGGCGGCCGAGCTAAACACGATTGCATCTTCCCGGTACAAATGCGCAGCCCTTAATGGACCGAGCAGCAAGGTGATGGGAAAAGGATTTCTTTCCCCTGCGCCCGTCGAATCGCCGGGAAGAGTAAGCTCATAGAATTTGCTGGGGCGCGCGGCTCCGCATCCGGTGAAGAGTCCGGCCGCCAGCGCAATCAGCAAAGCAAATTTCTTGGTCATCGGACTCCCCCATCCTGACATGTGATTGGCGAGTCGTAATTCGTGAACTTCCAAGTGACCGCAACGCAGGATTTCACGACATTCATACTACGAATCACCAGTCACTGAGTGCTACTGATCCCCTGTCTTGTGCTCGCGCGGATTCGTGGCCCGAATCAGAGTATAGGGACGCAGTTTAATCGTTTCCGTGAATTGTTTCAGGTTCTCGGTGACGTGCAGCAAATTGTCGAGAAGCTGATCGATGTTTTCCGAATTCACGTCGAGCGTCTGATTGAGCTGCCCGGTCAATTCCGTCAAGGACTTCAGAGTGCCGCGAAGTTCGATGACCGCCTGGTGAATGTCCGGTCGATCTTCACCGATCGTTTCATCCACGTGCGCCAATACTTCGTTTGCCTGATCGGAGGTCTTCCGGAAATTGTCGATCAGCGGTCCCAGTTTTTCGCTCAGATCATTTACATGTTGCAATGCCGCGTGCACCTGCGGCCGCGAATCCGCGATCAGCCCATGCGTCTCTGCCAGCGTGGCCGAAAGATTGGCCCGATTTTGCGTGTTCATCAGATCGTTGACTCGATCCAGGGTCACTTTAAGCTCCGTCGCCCGCGCGTCCAATGATTCAAGGAGTTTTTGCGCAGCCGGCGTGAGATTATTGATTTGCTCTGTCAGGGCATTGAAATCGACATAGGGATCGGAAGGAAGCAAAGATCCCGCGGGAGCGATGGCGGCCTGCGCGGACCCCGCATAAATTTCCAGATGATTGTCGCCCAGCGGGCTCAAGCTCATGATCTTTACCTTGCTGTCTGTTTTCACCTGCACATCGGGCGCGACGGTGAATGTGAGATCGATACGCGTCGGATCTTGCGGGTCGATGCGCAAGCTTTCCACGCGCCCGACTTTGGGCCCTCCCGAATAACGCACCGTCGCGCCGGGTTCCAAACCGCCTGCGAACAGAAAGTGAGCGTGGTAAGTTCTTCCCGTGCCGCCGAAGGCGCCGTTGATGGTAAACACCGCAACCAGGAGAACCCCGCAAGCGATCAGGACAAAGAATCCAACCAGCGTCTGTTCGGTTCTTGGGCTCATAATCTTCGCTTATAGCCTCGCATTCCGATTGTATTGTCTGCAATTATTATCATTTTTCAGTTATGCAATTCATGAGGCCGCACTGTCATCAGGCACCGCTCATGCGTGCCGCCGGTATTGTTCGGTGAGCGTTTGCAAGTAATCGAGTTCTCCTTCCACGTCCGGCTCGGGAACCCTGTCCAGAAATTGCCGGACCCGCGGGTGCCTGCTCGATCGCATTTCCTCGGTCGTCCCGATGGCCACGATGTTCCCTTTGTCAATCAGCATCATGCGGTCCGCTATAAGGAAAGCACTGGCAAGTTCGTGCGTGACCACGATAATGGTCATATGAAACGCCTTCTTCAATTCCAGAATCAACTGATCGATGCCGGCGGCAATAATGGGATCGAGTCCCGCCGAAGGCTCATCAAAAAAAAGTATCTCCGGATCCATGGCCAGCGCTCGCGCCACTGCCGCTCGCTTCTTCATGCCGCCGCTGAGCTGGGATGGCATGTGATATTCGAACCCCGCCAGCCCTACTTGCTCAAGCTTAAGCCGTAGCATAATTTCAATTGTAGGATCCGCCAGCTTGGTATGCTCTCGCAGCGGCAATGCTACATTCTCCCCGACCGTCATGGACCCAAACAGCGCGCCGCCTTGAAACGACATCCCTGTCCTTTTTCGGATCTCATACAACTCGTCATTCGAAATGGCGGCAATATCCTGTCCGTTGATCCAGATCTGCCCCGATTTTGGTTTTTCCAGCCCCACGAGCGTGCGCAGCAGTGTGCTCTTGCCAGAACCCGAACCTCCCAGAATGACAAGAGTCTCGCCCTCTTTCACGTCAAAATGAATGCCATGCAAAATCTCCGTCTTTCCGTAATCGACGCGGAGGTCGCGCAAAGAGATGACCGTCTTCGGCTCAGTCAAATTTATGTGCTCTTGATCCATAAGCGACTCAGAGAACTATCCATTGCCCAAAAAGAAAAATAATCCTGTAAAAATCAGATCGACGACCACCACCAGCAGAATCGAAACCACCACGGCTCTGGTTGTGGAGCGGCCGACCTGCTCCGCGCCGCCGCCCGTTGACAAACCTTCAAGGCATCCAACCGCGGTAATGGTAACGCCAAACATCACGCTTTTGACCAGCCCTGAAACAATATCCCGCAAGTAAAGAGACTCGACAGACGCTTGCAGGTAGCGGCTCAAAGTGAAATCCGCCTGGGTCACTCCGAACAGCGCCCCGCCGAAAATGCCCATGGTATTTGCCCAAATTGTCAGGCATGGCAGCATGAAGATCATGGCCAGGAATTTCGGAGCGACGAGGAAATGCACCGGGTTAATCGCCATCACTTCCAGCGCGTCAATTTCCTCAGTAACTTTCATGGTGCCAATCTCCGCGGCGAATGCGGAGCCCGAGCGGCCAATCACTACGATGGCTGTGATCAGGGGACCGAGTTCTCTGGACATGGATATGGCAACGGCCTTCGCCACGAGATCCATGGCGCCGAGCTTGCCCAGTTCATATGCGCTCTGCAGCGCCAGAATCAAGCCGATAAAAAATGTGATTAGGGAAAGAATTGGCAGCGCCCTGACGCCTACTTCCATCGCCTGCGACGCGGCGCTTTGCAGACGCAGCCGCTTTCCTTGAAAGGGTCCGACAAAGGTGAAATATGCAGCGCGGGTTCCGAGCATGGCGAGCCTGCCAATGTAGGCGACACTATCGATGACTTCGGCACCGAGTTGGGAGACAAATTCCATCACCTATTTTGCGGCCTGTTCAAACACAATCTTCCTGTCATGTGGAAGGCGCCAGGGATGCCATGGCCTGTGTTTCGTCGTCGTACACTTCAAAAAGCTTCAGCAGGTGCGAAATCTTAAACAGTTCACGCGGCGAATCATTCAGTCCAAACAAGACAAGGCGTGAACCCAAATCGCGGGACGCCTTAAGCCCTTCCACCAGGGATGCCAAACCCGAACTATCGATGTACTTCACGGCGGATAGATTTACAACGACTCGAGTTGTTTTTTGTACGCGAATCTCATGCAACAAGGCTTTCCTGACTTCCGTCGAATTCGACATGTCGATGTTCCCGGAAACATCCAGGATCGTGGCTGTTTGGATTTGGCGAGTCGATATCTTCACGATGGCTTCTCCTTATTTGACCCGCACTCGCTCTTGGAAGGACGCACGTATTTTACCAGCCGAAGCCGATTCAACCGCCCGGCGCGCTTATATTCGACCGTGTCCATACTCCCCCGAATAATATGCAACCCTAACCCACCGGGTCGAACTTCGTCCAATGGGCGGGCCGCAAGCTTCGTTGTGTCCACGGCAGGTCCACAATCAAAAAGGAGAATTTCGATGGCCTGCTCGGTTTGCCCATTCGATTCACGGTGAAGACGATTGCAATAAACTTCGATTGGCTGGTCCGAGCGACCTTGATAGGAGTGCCGCATAATATTGGCCACTGCCTCATCAACCGCCCGAATGATTTCCCTGACGTGTTCCTCGGAGAATTCCAACGTTTCCATTAAGGGGCCGAGAGCTCCGCGGATCACGCAGAGCAAAGCTGGATGGCTGCGCAGTTCGAGCTTTAGCAGAAAGGCGCGACTCCACCTCAGGGATTTCTTCGTGTCTCGTGGGTGCTTCGCCGTGACTGGAGTCATTTCCGTCCTAACTCTCGTTCGGGATCATCCCGCACAATGCCGACGATGTGCCAAATGAACACAAATCTGCGCCCTAGGCAATGGATTTTCTTGCCGATCCAAATAGCGAATTCAGACTAACTATGGCGCGGGTGCCCTCTTTGAAAATGAAGGCTTAGTCAAGGCACGAAATTCCTATGCAGCGATTTGACCACCGCGTCGCCAATTGGATCCCAGGGGTGTGCCAACAAGACGCCGCACTTTCGATGCTCTCATATACAGCACGGCCCGGTGCTGGGCTGATAGTGGCGGGGCTGGGCTCCGGCAAGTGCACCCGCCGTCAGCCGTAGCGGTGCTGACGGCAAGTGCAGCCATATTTGGTCCGCTAGCACCCAGGCAAACAAGAACGAGCAGTTGTGCCGCAGGAGAAGTTCGACTATGCCAGTCAACTTCCTTCCAATGTTCTTTGACCCGCCTTGCATTACGCGATTTTCTGATCCTCCCCCGAAGTTGCTCCCGTCTCTTCCCTCCGTCAGCGTCTCGCGTGTCCTTGAGCATGTCGAGCATCAGGAAGCAGAGGCGGCCCAATCGAGGCTTCAGGTCCCTCATTTCAAGTTCACGCCGCAGGAGAAAAATTCTCGTGTGCGACTTTCGCTGCCTTCTTGGCAAAGTCATAAGTAGCTCTAAGATTTCCGCCGAAGAACTGCACTTTTCCTTTTACGTCGCGCGCCAGCAACAGCTGGCCGTCCTTATCCGTGAACTCGCAGTGAACAGTTATCGAGGTCGCCCCCGCGACGGTGGTTACCTGACGCGCCATTTCACTACCTTTCTTGAAGCCCCGAACTGTGCTATGGAGAACAATGCGATTCGCAGCACCGGTGGAATTGCTGTCGCCTTCGCGATACACATGCTGGAATCCGCTCTTCTTTTGCAGTTGTTGAATCAGGTTTTCATAGAGTGAAACCTGGAATTCCGCGGGCAATGTGACCTCGTCCGATTGGATCATCATTACGGTTATCGCGGAAGCGTTTATCTTCGTCGGCTGCCCGTGTTGCGTTTGAATGGTCGGTTCTTTCACGTCAGAGGCGGCAGAAGTATGCGTGATTGGGTTTCCTTGTAATGGGATGCTTGTATGTGCCCCCAGCCTGATCAGGTCGTCTTTTATGACGTCTGCTGTGCCGACCGGGCTGGTAAAGATGACGCCGTGAAGTCCCCCATCGCCGTCGCGGTACTGGATAGTCAGAGTATCCAGTTTGGACCGAAACAGGCTCAAGAAACGATCAGACCCGTAAGGGCCAAACATGCTCAGCGTGCCCAATGTTCCTCGAATTACACGTTGGCTATCGCTTCCAGTAATAACGTCTTGCATCGAGCTTGGGGTCAGATCGGTCGTGCTCCCGGAGTGAGTAAAGCGCAGATTCTCCTTCTCAACCTTCAGGCTCCCTTTCGTATTATTCTTCACTCCATTCAGGCCCGTAACTTGGACAGCCTTTGTTGACATCGGTTGCTGTTGAGCATCGCAGACCGAAACCAGCTGGCCCGCAAAAAGAAGAGGAATGACGAATAGAGTTGCTTTCAGCTTTGATACCACACAACCTCCCTTTGAATCCATTTTCAAGGTTTCCCAATCCAGCTTGGATTCGTTGCCCATCGGATGCATGGATTGAACCAAACGGTGCACTCAAAATCAACCTGACCGCGGATTCTTGTACCAGGTGAAATGAGAGCGAATTCACCTTGAGGTTTGCTTTAAGCGAAAAGCAGATTCTCCGATTGATTGGAAACGTCAGTAGTTAGCAGGGATAAATAGAGCTGTTGGAGTCGGGTTCGGTGCGCCCGAGGCGAGCGCGCTACCATGCTCCCTTACGCCCCGCATGTTTCAACGATAGGCTCGCCAAGCGCAGGAAGGATAGCCCTTGTTGGGGGACATGCATGCACCGGACGGCTCGTACCACTCGTTCCAAAGGAAATGGTTTGATACGGGCAGACCGGTAAGAGTTCGGCTTCGCTTTTTCAACGAGTTGCAGTATGGCGGAGGAGGGGGGATTCGAACCCCCGGAACCCTTTCGGGCTCAACGGTTTTCAAGACCGCCGGATTAAACCGCTCTCCCACCCCTCCGCTTCACAGTTTAACTTGCGGGTCCCCAACTTCCAACAGCCAAGACTCAGGCCGGCTCACAACTGTGAATCTTGCGAGATTAAATATCACATGCATGACTTCCCGGTTTTTTCTCGCATTCGGGCGCCGTGCTGGGCAAAGGGCATACGTATTGTGAGGAAAACAATTAGGTTCACCGAAAGGGATTCAAGGTGTATAAAATGTGAATATTGGCGGTCACAATAAGATTGTCTAAATTCGCGCTGTCCTCAGGCGGCAGTGCTGGACCGGGCACTATCCCGGACAAGAATATGGAGAAGTGCTTCATGATAAAAAGGGTTGGGGTCATTTTCTTCGCAGTCATTATGTTTTTGGCGGTTGCCGTTCCGATGTTCGCGCATCATGGCGGGGCGACGTACGAAACGGACAAATCGGTCATTGTGAAGGGAACAGTGACGGCATTTGTTTGGTCAAACCCGCACGTTTTCGTGAAAGTGGACGTCAAGGACGATAGCGGGAATATTGTCCATTGGATTGTGGAAGCGCAAAATCCTGTGTCCATGATGCAGATTGGCTGGACTAAAAATACATTCAAGGCCGGTGATGAAGTTGAAATCGATGCCATGCCGGCGCGAAATGGCAATCCAGTCGGCTTCCTGGGGAGTTCCAGCCCAACCGCGCCGAGACGGCGCGTCGTGATCAACGGCAAGCAATTCCAGCCATAGGGTGGGTCTGTACAGCTGTCGGGTAGATTCGAGAAGCTGAGTCTAGGCACCTGGGGGGAATCTTGGGAATTTCAAAGCGCTTATTGGTATCGCTATTCGCTCTGTTTGCAGTATTGATGATTTCTCCTCTTGCGGGCGCGCAAACCGCGCAATCCAAAGCGGGGGAAGATCAACAGTCGAATCCAAGGACATGGGACAGCATTCCGCCTATCAAACCGTCGTATGCCGGAAAGAAATCGGCCCCCGCTCCGCGACGTGACCTTTCGGGGATTTGGGATGCGGCGGAACAGGATGGTGGACGCCAGCCGAGCGGAGCGCTCGAGCACCCTGCTCTGACGGCGCCGCGCGGACAGGGCGTTGAAGGCGGACGGCCCGATGAAACGGGCATCATGCGCCCTCTGCATTACACTGCCAATGGGGCTGGATGCGCTGAAGGCCAACAAGCCCTCGGGGCCAAGCGTCAGACAGGTGCCTGCCGCGCTTGCGAACGATCCCGTGGATCAATGCGACCCGGTTGGATTCCCTCGCATGGAACTTTTTGAATTGAGAACCATCGAACTGGTTCAGACTGCCAACAAGATGATTTATTTGAATCAATTCTACGGGAACTGGCGCACCATTTGGACGGACGGAAGAGAGCTTCCCAAAGATCCCGAAATGCGATGGAACGGGTATTCCGTCGGAAAATGGGTGGATGATTACACGTTCGTGGTTGAGACAGTTGGGTTGAATCCAAGAAGCTGGCTCGATCACGCGGGGCGTCCTCACAGCGAGGATTTGCGCGTGGAAGAACGCTTCCACCGCGTGGACCATGACAACATGGAACTCACGGTGACCATCTACGATCCCAAGATGTATACGGAACCCTGGCAAGGCCTCAACAAATTCCCTCTGCACTTGCAACCGGCCGGATTCGATATGGCGGAGATGCTCTGCTCGCCAATCGATATGGCGGAGTACAACAAACAGGTTGGAAATGCCGTCCTTCCCGCGGCAGACAAGAAGTAACCGACACAAATTTTTCACGAATGAAATAGCTGCTGGTGCACGTATAAGGTGTAGGGGCACGGCATTGCCGTGCCCCTACAACTCGACGCAAGCAAAATGTGGACTCAATTAACGACAAATCCAGTGATATAACGCTCGCTTTTGAGAAATTCGAACTAGCACCTCCACCCGTAACCAATACGAGTCGCAGCCAAAACATCTCTCGGGCCATTCCCGCGCATCGAAGCTAATGTGGAATCGTAGCTTCACCAATATGGTTCTAGTTGCGGGGCACGCATATGATCTGGGCGCTCGTAGCAATTCTGGGTATCGTGGGTATGGCACTGCTCCTCCGTCCCTGGCCCTTCTTTCTCAAACCTGAAGATTCCGAGTCGTATCGCGACCGAAACGTAGCCGTGGAATTTGTATTGTGGGTGGAGCGAAAGGCGCGCGCGCGCGGGCTGAGCGTGCGCGGCGTTGCGCGTCCCATCCCGCTGGAATGCAAGAAGTGCGGCAAGTCTTCCAACTATTTCGTTTATCCCGATGAAGTGTGCGAACGCTGCTGGACCGCCTCGCTCAAGCCGGTCTCTACCCCCGCAAAAGAACACCGCCCGTAACTCTCCTCGGCAAATGGACTGGCGGCACGGCGCGTCAATACATAGATGATTTGAAAACTTAATCGAACGCGTAGCAGACAGAACGGAGTAAGCACGCTCAGTTGGTGCGCGTATCGGGCCTTTCCTGCGACTGAAATTTAAATTGCCTTTATGCCTGTTTAGGCATACCATTAGAATGGCTGCGATGCCAAATATTAAGCCTGTTGCATGGATCGGAAGTTCGAAGGCGGACCTCTCGCGCTTCCCTGAAGAAATCAAGGACGCTTTGGGCTTTGCACTGTACGTGGCGCAGCAAGGGGAAAAGCACCGCGATTCGAAGCCTCTTAGGGGATTTGGCGGAGCGGGAATCCTGGAGATTGTAGATGATTTTGACGGAGATACATATCGGGCAATCTATACCGTTCGATATGCGGGCCGCGTATATGTATTGCACGCATTCCAGAAAAAATCCAAATCTGGAATTAAAACACCGAAGGCCGAGATAAATCTAATTCGATCTCGGCTCAAACGGGCCGAAGAAGAGCACAACGCGTGGATGAATCTGCGAAAAGGAACAACACGACATGGCTAAGAAAATCGATGTGACAGAAGGCAGCGGAAATGTTTTCGCGGATATCGGCCTGCCGAAACCGGAGGAGAGACTTGCAAAGGCCGATCTCGCGATTCGTATCGCCCTAGCCATTCGCGCCAGACGGCTTACCCAGGCGCACGCGGCCCGTATCCTAAAGATCGATCAGCCAAAGGTCTCGCGTCTTCTGCGTGGCCGCCTTTCGGGCTTCTCCACGGAACGTCTAATGCATTTCTTGACGCTGCTTGGCCGCGATGTCGAGATTGTCGTCAAAACCGCTCCGCGCTCGCGCCGCCAGGGTCGCTTGCGTGTGGTTGCGGCGGCCTGAGCCAACATGGGCTCAGCCCGCGAGCGCCGCGGTGAGCCTGCTCATGTCTGGCGCGATTTCCAGAGACTTCACGAGTTCGATGACCGACTCGGCCTTTTGCTTTGGCCATTTTAGAAATTCGGCGTTGCCACGGAACTTGTCGGCCACTTCTTCAAAGGTCATGGGATTTTCCGGGCTTCCTTTGGCAGGTTCTGTGCGCCCTGCTATAACTTTCCCATCTTTCATGTAAATTTTGAGCATGCTCTGCTCGACGAGCATAGCCTGCAACGATGCTCCCTGCAGTTCCAGTTTGTTGAATTCCGGATCCACGTAGTAACGCACACGCTTGATCATGTCCTGCATGTCGGCGCGCTGCGCGACCGTATCTGTGAAGGAACTCAGCGTGGCCTTGCGCTCAAGCAGCAAAATGGCCATGGCATATTCCATGCTGAATTTTCCTTGCAGGCCGTTCACCGGGTGGTGCTGGAAGAGCGTCCTGTAGTTGCTGAGGTTCCCGCCTACTTCAACCTTATCGACATCCGCGGCCTTGATGTTGTTTTGTTGAATGAGGCGCAGCATTTCGTCCATCACCTGCTGCTGGATCGTGCCGCAGGGGAATCGCTTGATCAAGTCTCCTGGCGAGGCGAACATCCACGGTTTTCCCAGGCGATCGACGATGGTTTTCGGATCGAATCCGCCGCCGACGGCAAAAAATCCCAGCGGCGCTTCCAGAATATCGCTGGCAGCTGTCCAGCCGATGGCCGCAAGATCCACCGCAACTGTGCCGCTTTCTCCAGCGTGACCAGCGTGAAAGGGCTTGGTCATGGAGCCGAAATTATCGCGCAGGCCGCTGGCTTCGGAGCCTGCGATAGCCAGCGCGATTGCGGTTGTCGAGGCATCCAATCCGCGCAGTTTTGCGCAGGCCGCGGCGCTGCCAAGTGTTCCGATGGTTCCCGTTGTGTGGTATCCGTCCTGCTGGTGCCGCGGAGACATGGCATCCCCAATTTTGTTTCCGACTTCGACGCCGACATGAAACGCCAGCATCAAGTCCTTGCCGCTGCGGCGATTTGCCTCGCACAGCGCGAACGATGGCGGAAGAACGGGCGCCGCGACGTGAAACGCCGAGCCGGTATCGTCAAAATCGTCGGCGTGGATGGAGATGCCGTTGGCGAGAGCGGCAAAGCGCGGATGCACTTTCATTTTTGTGCCGATAATGCTGGCGCTGCCGCCGCACGGGCCGATCGATTCGATGTATTGCCGGATGCGCGGGCCCGCCGTGGAAGCCGAGCCGGCCAGCGCCAGCCCGAATCCGTCCAGTATGGTTTTCTTGCCCAGCGCAATCACGTTCTCCGGAATATCTTCATACCTGGTATTCACGATGAATTCGCAGACATATTTGGTGAGCCCCGGTGCTTTGGCCAATTCATCCGCGGGATTCGCCAGCGCCTCGCCCGGCCCTTTGCTCAGCGCCAAACCGGCCAGCGCCAGAGATGTCTTGCAAAAATCGCGTCGAATCATCGGAGTTCCCTCGTAGGACAGGCTTCAGCCTGTCTGGTTTTGTCTTCCATTGCAAACAAAAGCCTTCCCACAACTGAGAGCGCCATGGACGGAACAGGATGCCAAGAAAACCCGCCTCCATTTGTCATTCCGAGCGAAGCGAAGAATCCCTCTTTCGCCCGCTCAAAGATTCAGTGAGCAAGAGCAGCGCAAAGTTTCCGACAGGGTATGCCCAGAGTCAAGGGCGCCTTGAGCAACATTGTGCATCTTCATGCGGGTCAGCCGCATCTTTACGTTTAGGGTTCAGAAACTTGTGGGCGAATTTTTGCTCGCACGGAAGTGTCATTTTGAAGCAAGCTAGGATGGGCCACATTTCCGGTTCTTATTGAAAAAATGAAAGGGAGAATACAGTGCGCATCCTAAAATTATTACTGCTGATATCGGTTTTCGCTTCTGCTCCAGCATTTGCACAGGCTCCGCCACCGTCGTACGAACAGCCGCAGCTCGATCAACTAGTCGCGCGCATCGCACTTTATCCCGATCCACTCATCGCCCAGATTTTGGCAGGCGCCACGTATCCGGACCAAATCCCGGACGCCGCTAAATGGGCCGATGAACACCATTACCTCAGCGGAAAAGAACTAGCCGACGCCATTCAGGGCGATCAACTCCCCTGGGATCCAAGCGTTCAGGCGTTGCTGCCTTTCCCTTCCGTCCTGGAAATGATGTCCCATGACATAAATTGGACCACGGATTTGGGCAATGCATTCCTTGCGCAACAATCGGACGTAATGGACGCAGTGCAGCGCGAGCGGCGCAAGGCTCGTGATTATGGGTACCTGCGAAGCAACGCGCAAATTGTTGTGGGTGCGGGACCCTACATCACCATTATGCCTACAAACCCCGGCTACGTCGTGGTGCCGTACTACGACCCTGGCGTCGTTTTCTTCGCGCCGCGTCCTGGCTTCTTTGTCGGCGGCGGAATCCGATTCGGATTTGGCGTTTCGCTGGGGCTTTTCTTCAGGCCGTGGGGTTGGGGACCGGGCTTCGGCCGCTTTGACTGGGGTGGCCACGCCGTGTTCATCAACAATGCCCGCTGGGGGCGCACCTGGGTCAACCGCGGAGGATACGTCCATCCTTACGAAGGCGTTCATCGATATGCACCAGCCGAACGCGTCCAAGAGCATCACCAGCTGGAGGAGCGCTCAGAGCGCGAGCGTGGCGCCGCACGAGAAGGACGCAGAGCACCTGAAGAACATCGCGGCGGAGGTCACGACAGGCGCTAAGCCCTGTTGGCAGGTGAATTTCGTATTGCTGTAGAGGCCGCCTTCAGGCGGGCACTGTTGATCCACTCAGATGCTCGTCCGCCGCGGCGGACGAGCGCTACACTACATATGATGCGCGATTAGTTTGCGCGCTGCTGTTTGCGATTCGCCGTCACCCACCCAGCGATCCCCGCAAACACCAAAATCCCGCCACGCACCGCCCAGCGCGTTTGCCCAGTCATGAAGCTTCCCGGCAACACATTGATCCCCTGCAGAATCCATACGCAGCCGATAACTGCCAAAATCGCACTCACGATTTTCACGGCAAGTTTCATGTTCCCTCCTTATTAAATGCCCAAGTTCGGCTCGCTCTTACGCACGTTGCAGCAAAGGCCGCAATTCGCGGATGTCCTTCACATTTTCCAGGTTCAGCAATTTTTCGATGAGCGTATCGCACTTTTTTGCCCGAGGACGGGAGTGATCAGATCGCGCGCCTTGGCCACAACTTCTTCGCGGTCTCATGGGATTTTCCGGAGTGCCGCGCACGGATTCGACACGTTCGCTGTAGCTTGGTTCCGTCGTTCAGCGTGACCTCCACGATGGCCACGCGCTTCGGAATCAGTTTCTCGAGGTCTTCGTCGCCGAATCAGTTGCACCTTGGCGCGCATCGCGCAAAACGGCGGGATCCTGCATGCGCGGCTTGTCGTGCGCCGCTTTGAAGGAAGCGGTCTTGTCGAGGATCATCACGGCGATCATGTGTTGCAGGCAAATGTCCGGCATCTCGCGATTGTTCACGGTGTAGGCCGCGCTGGTGGCAGCGCGCACCACGACTTGCTTCACCTGCTCCGGCTCGAAAGGATGCTTTTTCAGAATGAGTTGCAGCGCGTCCAGCGGCGATTGGATGGGGCCGCTCCGGTGGTCCATCTCTTGAGCGTGGTCATGCGTCACTTCGTAGCGCTCGCCCAGCGCCGTCGACCAACTTTGCGGGATCGCCTTTGGGATTGTAGGACATCGACGAAATTGTCCGGGCCGGACATCACGTCGTTCACGGCGGTCCAGCCCAAGATCGAACCACCAGCGCGGCGTTCACGCCGTTGCGCGCGCTGCCTGCCGCCGAAAACAAAACCCTTCTCGATGTGATCGGTATCGCGCCGCCAGGAAGCAAAACCCGCTCCTGCCTGTTGCGCCGCGTAATCCAGCAGCCAGCGCATCTGCTGCGGCGTTCAGGCTCAGCGCGCATCCGGCGGCGGCGGCTGCGCCGAATGTTCCGACCAGAATGTGCGTATCCTTGAGGATCCCGCCGTACCAACGGTCTTGAACGCGCGCATTCCAATGTCGTATCCGAGCGCCACAGCGCGCGTGAAATGCTGCCCGCTGATGCCGACTTTTTCGCCGAGCGCCAGAGTGGCAGGAACGACGGCGCTGCCCGGATGCGCTCCACCGCCGGTGTAGTCGTCGTCGGTTTCATCCGAATGCGCCAGCTCCCCGTTTACCATGGCCGCTTCGATCGGGCCCAACAGAACGTCCGAAGCCACCACCGTGCAAATATCTCGGGCCGCCATAAGCGTGTGCGAACTTCAGGGCCATGCGTCCCGGTGGAAGCTCAGAGCCGGAAATCATGGCGGCAAAGGTGTCCAGAATGTGGTGCTTGGTTTCCTGCAGCACTTTATCGGGCAGCGCGGTTGCGCGCTTCGCTCATGTAGGTGCTGAGCTTCAGCATCATGGGGCTGACATTTGCAGCGGCATCCTGAGCGGCAAGCCGCGCGCCGCCGGGAATTGCCGCAGCCGCAAGGACCCACGCCGCGCGCTGCACCAAATCGCGCCGAGTAAGGCTCGTTGCAATATTTTTGGCCGGTAAATTCGCGCCTCGATCACGTCCCATGGCTCGTCCCCCGTACCTTTGATTTTTATCGCAATGCGATGCCGTACGCATTCCTACGTTGCGTCATTGTATCCGACTTTCCAGCGCGAGGCTCGCTGGAAGCAATTCCATTTTGTGAATGAAAGTGTGCGGCCTCCAAAGAAAATGCAGATCGCTTCTGCGGACGGAATCCAATGCGCGCAGTGGTAATATGCCAGTCGCCATGAAGCCGAATCGAAGCGCCCGCCTCCGCCTGCTGACTTTTCTGCGGCGTTGCGATTGCCATTCCTGCTCTCCCCGCCATCCCAACTTTATTTTCTCCGGCGCGCGATGACCGCAAGCCGAGTCCCTCTGACATCCAATCAAGTCCGCGGATTCTGGGCGGCATGGGGCGGATGGGTGCTCGACGGAATGGACTCCTTCATCTATGCACTCGTTCTGGTTCCGGCGTTGCGTGACTTGCTGCCTCGATCGGGAATTCCCGCCACCACCGCTAACATCGGCTATTACGGCGGAATTCTTTTCGCCTTGTTCCTGGTTGGCTGGGGAATGGCGCTGCTGTGGGGACCGGTGGCCGACCGATTTGGCCGCGTGCGCACGCTGATGTTCACCATTCTTTGCTTTTCTCTTTTTACTCTGCTGAGCGCCTTTGCCACAAACATCTGGATGCTGGCCGCGCTTCGACTGCTGGCCGGAATCGGCATCGGCGGAGAATGGGGCATCGGCGCCACGCTGATTTCGGAGGAGTGGCCGGAAGACCGGCGAACCATGGGCGCGGGCATGATGCACACGGGCTATTACTTTGGATTTTTTCTGGCGGCGCTGGCAAATTATTTCGTCGGCAGCCGTTTCGGGTGGAGATGGATGTTCGTGGTGGGCGGCGTCCCGGCGCTGCTAGTGGTCTTGATTCGCAGGGGCATGAAGGAACCGGAGCGTTGGGAAAGCAAGCGCGGAGCGCTCGGCCAACAATGGAGCTTGCGGCGCTCGTTTCTGGAGAATTTTCTCGGTGCGATACCGCCTGCGCACAATGATGAATCTCATGTACCAGCTGGTCTCCACCATCGGCTTGTGGGCAGGCTCGGTCTATGTGCCCGCGGCAATCACGTATCTCGCGGCCAAAGCAGGACACAACCCATTTCAATCGGCGCGACTTGCGTCCTATGGCACGGCGATTCTTTCCGTCGGCACGATTCTGGGCGCGCTGAGCGTTCCGTTCATCGCTGACCGGCTGGGACGCAAAATTAATCAGGCCATTTTTTATTCGCTGATGTTCGCGGTCATCGTGGTTACCTTCGGCTACGTTTTCTATCTGCAGACCGACGCGCTGAAATGGTTTTTAGTTTGCCTGTTTCTTTCTCGGGATTGGCGGCGCGAACTACACCGTATATTCTTTCTGGTTGCCGGAACAGTATGAAACCGAGTGCCGCGCCAGCGCCCTGGCCTTCGCGCAAAATGTGGGACGATTTGCCGGCGCGGGCGCTACGTTTTTGGTGGGAGCGGGAATTCGCCACTTCCAGACGCTGGGAATTCCCGTGGCCTGGACGGCCGTGGCATTCCTTGTGGGGCTTTTGCTGCTGCCATTTGGAGTGGAGACCAAAGGAAAGCCGCTGCCCTCTTAGTTTTTGTATGGGGACAATAGGCTGAACATGACTTTGACGAAACTGATCACACCAATTGGCGGAAACCTGTGACAAGGAAATCCGCGAGCAGCGAGCGCCATGAAAATCGATTGGGACGTTCCGCAATTCCCATGGACGACGGCGTCGTGCTGCGCGCCGATGTTTTCCGTCCGGTGAACGAAGGTCGCTACCCCGTGCTGCTCACCTACGGACCCTACGCAAAAGGCCTCGCGTTTCAGGATGGTTATCCCGATGCCTGGGAAACCATGGTGCGCGAGCATCCCGATGTGCCGCGGGTTCCAGCAACCTGTATCAAAACTGGGAAGTGGTGGACCCTGAAAAATGGGTGCCACACGGCTACGTTTGCGTGCGCGTGGATAGCCGCGGTTGCGGGCGTTCGCCCGGTTACGTCGATCCTTTTTCGCCGCGCGAGACTCGCGACTTCGCTGCATGTATTGAATGGGCGGGGAGCAAGCTTGGAGCAACGGCAAAGTGGGCCTCAACGGCATTTCTTATTACGCGATCAACCAGTGGCAGGTGGCCTCGCAGCAACCGCCGCATCTGGCGGCCATGTGCGTATGGGAAGGCGCTGCGGAATGGTATCGCGATACGTCGCATCACGGCGGGATCTACTGCACATTTTGGGCGAACTGGTATGACATGCAGGTGAAAAGCGTGCAGCACGGATTGGGAACGCGAGGGCCGCTCAGCCGCGCCACGTGGCGACCTGGTGTGCGGGCCGGAAACGCTGACCGACGCGGAGCTCGCCGCCAACCGTTGCAATTTCGGCGCCGATCTTTTGGCTCATTCCCTCGATGACCAGTACAGCAAAGATCGCTCGCCGGACTGGTCCAAAGTCACTGTGCCTTTACTTATCTTCCGCGAATTGGGGCGGCCAGGGATTGCATCCGCGCGGCAATTTCGAAGGGTTTTATGCGCGCCGCCTCATCGCAAAAGTGGCTGGAAGCGCACGGTATCGAGCACTGGACGCATTTCTATACCGATTACGGCCGCGATCTGCAGAAACGTTTCTTCGATTATTTTTTAAAGGGCGAGAAGAACGGCTGGGAGCGCGAGCCGCGCGTGCTGCTGCAGGTTCGCCATCTGGATCGCTTCGAAGAGCGCGTGGAACAGGAATGGCCGCTGGCCCGCACGCAATGGACGAAATTTTATTTCGATTTTGCGAGCGGCGGACTTACAACCGGGCCGCCCGCGGCAGCCGGCGCGCATCTCGTTTGAGGCCATGGGCGATGGCGTCACATTCATGACGGCACCACTGGCGGTTGAAACCGAAATTACCGGCCCTTCAGCGGTGAAGTTGTTTCTTTCGTCGAGCACGAAGACGCCGATGTTTTCGCTGTCCTGCGCGTTTTCTCGTCCCAGACATGACGGAAATTGTTTTCCAGGGCGCCATCGATCCGCACACTCCGATCGGACAGGGATGGATGCGCGCGTCGCACCGCAAACTCGATGCGGCGCTTTCCAAGCCGTGGCGCCCTTACCACACGCACGACGAGCGCCAGCCGTTGAAGCCGGGCGTGCCGGTGGAATTGGACGTGGAAATATGGCCCACGAGCATCGTCGTTCCGGCTGGCTATCGGGTTGCGCTTACCATTCGCGGGAAAGATTACGAGCACGCATGCCAGCGGAGGAAAACTTTCCAACTTCAAGAATGAGCTTCGAGGATGCGGGCCGTTCTTGCATGACGATCCCACCGATCGTCCGGCTCACATTTTTTCCGGCATGACCACGCTTCACTGCGAAAATGACCGGCAGCCTTTTGTGTTGCTGCCCATCATTCCCAAAAGATAAATCAGGTTCTCAAGTAGCACAGGCTTCAGCCTGTGGGGTTTAGTCTTTGCGAGGACTAAATTCCACAGGCTGAAGCCTGTGCCACTTAAGCCAGCTGCAGCAACGGCCGCAGATCTCGAATATTCTTAACGGATTCGAGGCTGAGCATCTTATCAATCAGGCTGGCAGCGTTCGCGACGCCCAGAACGGGCACCATCAGTTCGCGCGCCTTGGCCACAACTTCCTCGCGCGTCATCGGATTTGCGGGAGTGCCGCGCACGGCCCTGACATGCTCGCTCAATTTTGTTCCATCGTTGAGAGCGATTTCGACAATTGCTTCACGGCGCGGCAGCGCGCGCTGCAGTTCATCGTCGTCGAGCATGAGATTCACCTTGGCGCGCACGCGCAGGACAGCAGGATCCTGCATCCTGGGCTTGTCGTGTGCCGATTTGAACGACGCAGTTCCGTCAATCAGCATGACCGCAACCATGTGCTGCAGGCAAATGTCCGGCATCTCGCGGTTATCCACCACGGAGCCCTGCGTCCTGGCGACGCGCACGATTACCTGCTGCACGTCGTCCGGTCTTGAAAGCGCGCCGCTTCATCAAAATTTCCAGTGCGTCTAGCGGCGCCTGAATCGGCGCTCCTACAGTCCACTTCTTGATATCCGTTTCGGTCACCGCGAAACGCTCGCCCAGCTTGTCCACGAGGTTTGCCGGATTCGCTTGCGGCGCGTAGGCCATGAAAAAATTGTCGGCGCCGGACAGCACATCGTCCACTCCGGTCCAGCCCGATTGCACGAGCAGCGCCGAAGTGACGCCGCCGCGCGCCGGCATGCCCGCATACACAAAGCCTTTTTCGATGTGCTGCGTATCGCGCTGCCATGCTGCGGTGCCCGAGGATTGCTGCGCGGTGTAGTCAAGCACCCAGCGCATTTGTTGCACGTTCAAGCCGGCGGCGCTGGCGGCAGCGGACGCGGCGCCAAAAATTCCGACGATGGAATGCGTGCTTCTGTGTTCCTCGCTCTGAATGGACGGGCCGCCCATGGTCATCACGAAACGCGTGCCCACGTCGTAGCCAAGCGTGATGGCGCGCAGAAACTCGGCGCCGCTGATGCCAAACTTTTCACCAGTCGCCAGCGCTGCTGGAACTATGGCCACGCCGGGATGCGAGAGCGTCGCCGCATGCGCGTCGTCCGTCTCGTCGGAATGTCCGAGCACGCCATTCACGAGGGCCGCTTCCATCGGGCCGCACAAAATATTGGATGCCACGACCGTGGAGATTTTCTCGCCACCGTAATTCCTGGCAAATTTTAGCGCCGCTTGCCCCGGCAGCAATTGCGAGCCGGAAACCATGGCGGCAAAAGTGTCCAGGATGTGGTGCTTGGCAATTTCGGAAACGTCCGCTGGCAGCGCGCGATTGTGCGCATCGCTCATGTAAGTGCTGAGCCGCGTCATCACCGGGCTGACGGAATCCTCGGCCAGCGCTGAAACGCGCGAAAGTCCCACAGCCGCAACAGCCCAGCCTGCGCGCTTCAGCAATATGCGGCGGCTCAAACTCGAGGCATTCTTGTGTGGCGCCGAAACAGTCTCGCTCCGGTCATTCTGCTTACCGGGTTTTCTTCCGATTTTCATTGAGGTTTCCACCAAGATTGGTTTTGCTCGGCGCGCCGATGAGCCATTGTAGCTGAAATCCAGCTTCCTGTTCCCAGCCAGCTATTTCGCTCAAGCAGCATTGGCAGGGCCGCATGTGGTACTAATGTTGAATCAATATATCGGCAAGGAGCGCCATGAGCTACGTTGAAAAGCACCTCATCGAGGGAGAGACGATCGTCTACGAAACGCGCCTGCATTGGGTCGTGCTGGTCGCGCCGATTCTGCTTGGCTTCCTTTTCGGTCTGACGGGGCTGGGAATGTTTATCCTTTCCGCGCAGGCCACGGGCAGCAAGAGCGCGGCACACCAGCCCATGATGA